>DAOUFG010000180.1:0-16937 GCA_034430115.1 Thermoflexales bacterium
CAAAGCGTGTGACATTCGTGGCCGTTATGGTGATGAGTTGCGTGAGGAGCACGCCACCCGCCTCGGACAGGCCATTGCCCAATATTGTGGAACGATCGACATTCTCGTCGGTGGCGATGGACGCCTTTCCACCCCCACCCTCAAAGCACATCTCATTGCCGGCCTGAGCAAATCCGGTTGTCGGGTGATCGACTTGGGGATCATCCCTACCCCCGCGCTTTACTTTGCTCGCCGCCACCTGGGCGTCCAGGCTGCGGTGATGGTCACGGCGTCGCATAACCCCGCTGCCGACAACGGCTTCAAGATATCACTAAGCGCGATGCCGATCAGGCCGGAAGACATCAGCGCACTTGCACAACTCATGCAGGCCGAACCCGTCCCTCTGCCCGAACGGGGCACCCCTGTCCGCTGCGTGGACATTCTGCCCGATTACATCGCCTTTGCCATCGGCCAGGCCCAGCGGCTGGACGGTCTGAAGGTGGTCGTGGATTGCGCCAACGGCGCAGCGGCGCTGGTGGCGCACGCGATCTGGCAAGCGACCGGCGCAACGGTGAGCTACCTGTTCGACACGCTCGACGGCAACTTCCCCAATCACGCGCCCGACCCAAGCAACATCAAAAACCTCACCGCCGTCTGCCAGGCCGTGCAGGAACGCGGCGCGGACATGGGCGTGGCGTATGACGGCGATGCCGACCGCGTGATCTTTATCGACGCGCAAGGCAAACCCGTCTCGGGCGATAAGGCGATTGTGATCTTCGCGCGGCAAGTGCTGCAAACCGAACAGAAGGCCCCCATCGTCTACGATCAAAAGTGCTCGCTCATCGTGGTGGATGCGATCCGCAAGAACGGCGGCGAGCCGGTGCGCGAACGGTCGGGGCACACGTTCATCAAAACATCCTTCCTGCGCCTGAACGCCCCCTACGCCGGAGAGATCAGCGGGCATCACTTCTTCCGCCTGCTGCAAGGGGACGACGGCATCATCGCGTCGCTCTACATGGCGAACCTAGTCAAGGCCAGCGGCCAAACGCTCGCCCAAATCGCCGACGCCATCCATACCTACCCCATCACGCCCGACATCCGTTTGAGGATGGACGAAACCAGCGCGCGGCGTGTGCTGGCGAATTTGAAGGACACGCTGGCAACAGAAGCGACACTCACCACCCTGGACGGCCTGCGCGCGGATTTCCCCAATGGCTGGGGCATGGCGCGCCAATCGGTCACTGAGCCGGCCATCACCTTGCGCTTTGAGGGCAAAGACGAAGCGGCGCTGCAAACGATCATGCAGCGCTTCGAGCATGCTGCACCAGATCTGGCCGGGAAGCTACCTCTTCAGCACGCCTGAAGAACGATCAACAGGGTGAGCCGGGCAGATTGGCTCACCCTATAGCGTCAACCGCCAAAAGAGGGTGACGCGTCACTCCGCCCGCTGCAAGCCCCAACGCTCGCGCACGCGACGCTCAAGCGGGTGGAAAAGCAGGCGATCCACCAGCAGCCCGATCACGATGATGAGCACCATCGTGGCAATCACCTGGCTCATATCGTTCAGCTCGCGTCCCATGCTCAGCAACTGGCCCAACCCCTGGCTGACATAGATCAATTCCCCCGCCATCAGCGAACGCCAGGCAAATGACCAGCCCAACTTCATGCCGGAAAGGATCGCCGGCAGCGCCGCGGGCAGCACCACCCCGGTATAAAGATGCCAGCGTTGCACGCCCATCGTACGGGCGGCGCGCACGTAGAGCGGCGGTGTGTTGCGCACGCCGTCGGCAGTGGCCAGCGTGATCGAAAGCACCGCGCCCATGATAACCACAAAGAGGATGGCATTTTCCGAGAGGCCGAACCACAACAGCGCCAGCGGCAGCCAGCAAATGCTGGGCAGCGCCTGTAGCCCCAACACCAAAGAACCAACCGTATCTTGTACCAGCCGGATGCGCCCCAGCAAAAGCCCCAGCGGGATGCCTACGCCGAGCGAGAGCATGTAACCCACGATCACCCGCCGCAGACTGCTGAAGATGGCCAACAGATAAGTGCCATCGGAGACGCCATTCACGATGGACAGGATCACTTCAGAAGGGGAGGGAAAAACGTAGGGCGGCCACAAACGCAACCGGAACAGGCCTTCCCACATCAGGAGTAGCAACGCAAAAAACAACAGCTTAAGCTTCCATCCGCGCATGCTCCACCTCCTCTCGGGCAGCCATCACCTCTTCACGCAGATCATCCAGCACGGCGCGCGTCTGGTCCACCAGCGCATGATCTTCGATCTGGCGCGGGCGAGGCAAGCCACACACAAATTCGCGCTTGATGCGTCCCGGGCGAGCCGACATGAGCAGCACTCGGTCACCCAGCACCAGCGCTTCGCGCACGTTGTGCGTCACGAAGAGGACCGTCTTGCCGCTTTGGGCCCAGATGTTCTGTAACTCGGTATGCAACAAATCGCGCGTTTGTGCATCCAGCGCAGCAAAGGGTTCGTCCATCAGCAGCACCTGCGGGTCCAACGCAAGCGCGCGCGCCAGCGCCACGCGCTGTTTCATCCCGCCGGAAATCTCGTGCACGTAGGCTTTCTCAAACCCGCGCAGGCCCACCATCGCCAGGAAGCGGTCCGCCACGGCCAGTTGCTGCGCGCGGGGCATCCTCATGTCTTGCAGGCCGAAGGTGACGTTATCGCGCACGTTCAGCCAGGGGAAAAGCGCGGCCTCCTGGAAAATCATCACCCGGTCTCGTCCCGGCGCATGGATCGGCCTGCCGTCGGCCAAGACCTCACCCGCATCCGGCTGATCAAGCCCGGCGATGATATTCAACAAAGTGGATTTGCCGCAGCCACTCGGCCCCAGCAAACACACAAATTCACCCGAAGCGACCTCGAAGTCGATGCCCTGGAGCGCATTCGTCTGCCCGCGCCGGGTATGGAATGTCTTCTCGATTGAGCGCAATTCAAGTTTCACGATAGGCTTCTCCAAACAAGGATCACTTCACAGCGCTCAGTTGCTTCTCTGCCAGCACCTCGTTCAACAACGTTAAGTCATAGATGCCATCCAGATCCGGGTTGGACTTGAGGAAGCCGGCCTTGTACGCCGCATCGGCGGACTGAACCAGTGACGAGGAGATGGGGTCATACGTCACGTACAGGCGATCCCAGGCGCTATCAATCACCGCTGCAGGGAGCGCCTGGCCGGTAAGCGCCTTGATCTGCTGGTTCACCAACTGTTTGGCCTGGTCGGGGGTTTGCTGCTCCCACTGCGTGATCTCCACGTGCGCACGAAGGAATGCCTTCACCAGGTCAGGGTGCGCTTTCAGGAAGGCGGTGCTGACAATGATGTGCGCCGTCACGAATTGCCCGCCCGGCCACAGGTCACGTTCATCCAGGAATAGTTTGCCGCCGCCATCTATGATCAACCGGCTGGCCCACGGCTCCGGCACCCACGCGCCATCGATCTGTCCTTGTTTGAACAGGCTCAAGATTTGCGGGTTGTCGGTAGGCACCACTTCAACGGCGCCGCCCTTATCCTTCGTCTTCAACCCGTGATCGGCCAGGTAGGCGCGCAATGCCACATCTTGCGTGTTGCCAAGCTGAGGCGAGGCGATCTTCTTGCCGGCAAAATCCGCCGGATCGACGATGTTCGACTCCGTGCACACCACCAATGCCGCGCCGCCGCTCGTCGCTCCAGCGACGATGCGCAACGCCTCGCCATTACTCTTGATGTAACCATTGATCGCCGGGTTCGGACCGATATAGGCAATGTCCAACTGGTTTGCAAACAACGCCTCGATGACGGATGGCCCGGCGTTGAATTGCTTCGCATCCAGTGTGACGTTCGCGCCCAACGCTTTCTGAAAATCTCCCCGCGCGACGCCGATCAGGGCCTGGCTATGTGTAATGTTGGGGAAATAGCCCAGTCGAACGGTCACCGGCGTGGCCGGTGAAGGGTCAGGCACTACGGTCGCCACTACGGCGCAGCCTGCTAACACCATCGTCAACGCGAGCGAAGTGACGATCCTCAAACGCTGCAACATAGATGCTCATCCTCCTGAATGGAATCCAACTTATCCTATTAAACCCACTTATTTAGTAGGAGTTAATAACCAAAAGAAACCCGGTGAGAGACTCACCGGGCGCGGCGTGATTGTAACACGTATACTTAGGGCATTCTTGTGGTTGTAACGGTGGAGGATTTGTGATGTCTGTAAATAACCCGGATACGCGCACGATTGAACCTGTCTCTCGCCCCGAGCAGCGCCAGGCCGCCGAAGCGCGGCGCAAAGCCTACTCCTTCCATTTCCCGCGCGACGCGCGCAAAATCGGCGGCAAATATAGCGTCGAAGAAAATTCGCGCCGTCTGCTGCGCTGGTTCTACTTCGAACGCCGCCTGTCGCACGGGCTTGGCTCATGGACGCTGGCAATCCCCGACTTTGAGGTCAAGATCGAGACAGGCCGGCACATCTTCTGGCATATGGACGCAGCGCGCAAACTGCGCGAACGGCTGACGGAACAGGAGATGCGTCCCAAGGCTATCGACAGTTTCCGCGACGAAGAGATCGACCGCTTCATCGACGAATTGCTCTCTGCATCCGACGCCCCCGAACTGCTGGTGGGCATTCATCAAGTCGCCGGCAAGGCGTTGGAAGTAGCCTACCGGCATCACATCGACGACACCTGCCCCGTCACCGACGCGCCCACCATCCGCTTATTGCGCCAACTATTGTTGGACTACGAGCCGATGTTGGCGTGGGCGGAACAGGCCATCGCCGCCTATATCGACGGCGGCGTCGATGAGTCTCGCCTTGAACGTTGGCGTTGGCACCTGGCGCGCCTGCTGACCAGCATCGGCGGCGTGACGGGCGCCGACGAACGCGCCCCAGCCCCTGCCCCATTGCGCATCGACAGCAAGCCCTATGAGCGCGGCACAGTGCCGTGTCGCGACAGCCGCTTCGACATCTTCCGCAACACCGGCGATTACAACGTCGCCGACGTCACGCCGCGCTATGAGGTAGGCAGCTACGAAGATGCCCGGCTGCGTTTCGTGCGCACTCAACGCGACGAGGTAGACGCCATCGAAGCCTTCGGCACGTTCCTATGGGACATTCGCTTCAAAGACTTCCAGGCCGAATATGACCTTTCACGCATCACCTGGGACGAGGCGCGCCATACCGAAATCGGCCACAAGACGCTGCTGGCCTTTGGCTACGATCCCTACGAGTTGCCCAACCGGCTCACTTCCAGCACCTGCCGCGGCCCCATGGAACCTGCCTATGCCATGGCCGAGATCAACTTGTTTGGCGAGGTCGGCGTGCTCAAGACGATCAACGACCTGGTGGACAAAGCCCAGGCCCGCAACGACTCCTTGCTCTCACACGTCTCCGACTTCGTGCGCGCCGACGAACGCACCCACGTGCGCAAGGGGCAACACATCCTGCACGTGATGACCGACCTGGGGATGCAAGAATTGGAATTCCGCACCCGCGAACTGTTCACCGAGTGCATGGTGAACCTGGGCGTGGTGAAAACCGAGCCAAACTTCGGCGTCATCACCCGCGAAGAACTGGAGCACTACATTGGGGAGTAATCAGGCAGCCGGCACATTCAACGATCCATAAGCCGCCGATGAACGCAGATAAACGCAGAGCGGCTGGACAAAATGCACGCCCCTGCACAGCGTGACGCCAAGATGCCTCGCTTCGCTCGGTATGACACTGAACACGAACGCATCACCCGTCATTCCGAGTGCGCCTCAGTAAGCGAGGCATATGCAGGCGTTAATGGCGCACAGGGAATCTGTCCAACATGCATCATGAGAGATGATAGCGCCTGGCGGTTTCGCTCTACCCGGCACAGAGGGCACCTGAGAAAAGAAACCCGATCTCTGCGAGAGATCGGGTTTCTGGAATATCTGTGACCCGGATGGATTGGCACCCACTCCTCACTTGAGTTTAGCGCATCAACCTGCGGTGTACCAGGCGATGCGGCGTATCCGCATCAGTGCCCAGCCGCTTACGCCGGTCAGCTTCATAATCGCTCACATTTCCCGTATACCAGGTCACGCTGCCGTCGTCCTCAAAGGCCAGCACGTGCGTGCAGATGCGGTCAAGGAACCAGCGGTCGTGGCTCACAATCAGGGCGCTGCCGGCAAAGTCATCCAGTGCCTCTTCCAGGGCGCGCAACGTATTCACGTCCAGGTCGTTGGTCGGCTCGTCCAACATCAGCACGTTCGCGCCGGTCTTGAGCATCTTGGCCAGGTGCACTCGGTTGCGTTCACCGCCCGAAAGTGACTTAACCTTCTTTTGCTGATCGGTGCCCAGGAAGTTGAAGCCCGCCACATAGGCGCGCGAATTCACCTTGCGCTGGCCCAGCGTAATCACCTCTTCACTGCCGGAGATTTCTTCCCACACGGTGTTCTCGCCATTCAGCGTTTCGCGGGTCTGGTCGATGTAGCCCAGCTTCACCGTCTCGCCAATGCGGATGCCGCCCGCGTCGGGCTGTTCAGCGCCGGTGACCATCTTGAGCAGGGTCGTCTTTCCCACGCCGTTCGGCCCGATGATGCCCACCATCGCGCCCGGCGGCACAGAGATGTTCAGGTGCTCGTACAACAGACGGTCGCCATAGGACTTTGACACATCTTGAAAATCGATCACGATGTCGCCCAGGCGCGGCCCCGGCGGAATGTAGATCTGCATATCCTCGCGGCGATGCTCCATTTCCTGGCTGAGCAAATTCTCGTAGGCGCTCACACGGGCCTTGCCCTTGGCCTGGCGTGCGCGCGGCGACATGTGAATCCACTCTAACTCGCGTTCAAGCGTGCGGATGCGCTTCTCGTCGGCCTTTTGTTCCAGGCGCAGGCGCTCTTGCTTCTGCTCCAGCCACGAAGAGTAGTTGCCTTTCCACGGGATGCCGTAACCGCGATCCAGTTCCAAGATCCAACCCGCCACGTTGTCGAGGAAATAGCGGTCGTGCGTCACGGCGATGACGGTGCCCTGGTATTCGCGCAGGTGCCGTTCCAGCCACGCCACCGACTCCGCATCTAGATGGTTGGTGGGCTCGTCCAGCAGCAGGATATCGGGCTCCGTAAGCAGCAGCCGACACAACGCGACGCGGCGGCGTTCGCCGCCCGAAAGCACCGAGATGGGCATGTCGGGGGGCGGGCAACGCAAGGCATCCATCGCCAGTTCAAGCTTGCTGTCCAGCGTCCAGGCGTCGTGTTTATCCAGTTCCTCTTGCAGGCGGCCCTGTTCCTCGATCAGCTTGTCGTAATCCGCATCGGGGTCGCTGAACTTGTTGCTGATCTCTTCGAACTGCTTGAGCATGTCCACCAACGACTGCACGGCTTCTTCCACCACCTGGCGCACCGTCTTGTTGGGGTCCAGTTGCGGCTCCTGCTCCAGCAGCCCGCGCGTATAGCCCTTGGAGATGGACGTCTGGCCGATATAGTCGTTATCGATGCCGGCCATGATGCGCAAGAGCGAACTCTTGCCTGCGCCGTTCAGGCCCAGCACGCCGATCTTAGCGCCGTAATAGAACCCAAGCGAGATATCGCGCAACACCTGCTTGTTGGGCGGGTAGACGCGGCCCACCTGGACCATCGAGTAGATGACTTGTTGTGTCTCTGTCATAGTATGTCTATAGGTTACCAGAAGGATTGGCTGCTGCCAACACCCGCGCCACAAGTCCTTCCGCCCGGCACGGCCCTTCCAGCGGGCTATTGTCCAACGCGGCCGGCACCGCCCACAACATCATGTCCTGGTAGTAATCCGCGCCAAAGGCGCGTTGGCCGGTGTCCATATCGCCACGCGTGGTGTTCACGCCGTCCCACACGTAGCCCCAACGCATCAGGTTATTCAGGCACTTGTGCAACAGTTCCAGGCCGAACTCGCGCTTGCCCTCGTACATATACGTCATCGCCAGCATCATCAGTTCCGGCGGGAAGTAGGAGAAGGTGCCATAGCCGCCCACGCGCGCCGGGCTGCCGTCGGGGTTGGCATAGTTCACCGCGCCTGATTGGCTGACCGCACAATTCACGCCACGAATCGTCTCCAGAGTGGTCTGCACCCGGTCAGCGGGGAACACGCCCGGCACGCCGTGCCAATCCGCCACCCACTGCCCATCGAGCTGATAGCCAAATACCAGATCCGATTTGCTGCCCGTCTCCGGTTCGTTGAAGTTCAGATAATAGGAGCCTGCCCACAGGTGCTGTTCCAACGCTTGCGCGCCGGACTGCAACCAGGCGTCACAACGCGCCACGTAATCATGGTCGTGCATCGCTTCGGCCATGCGCCGCATGATGGCTACCTGTGCCATGCGCACGCCGCCGGCATGCGTCACGTAGCCCTTCCAACCCGGCTCGGGTGCCTCGAACCACTCCGTATCACCCATGCCGTGCCCGTCGGTGCCGGACGCGGGCATGGACATCACCTGAGAAGGGCCATACGCCGGGCGCAAGTTCATCGAAAAATCATTGCAACGCTTCAGCGAGGCGAAAAACTCGCGCAGGAAACCATCGTCGCCACTCGCACGCCAGTAGCGATCGGCCATCACGATGTAACAGGCGCCATTCAACACCGTCTGATAGCCCTTGTCGGGCAAGGCAAGTTCATACGGCGGGCGGTTAGCAGGCTCACGCGCCGTGCAACCGCCAAAAATCCATGGCGGGCGACCATCTTCGAACTGATAAGCCTTATAGGTGCGCAAGGTGGAAAGCGCCGCGCGTGGGAAGAAATAGACCAGCGGGATATTGCCATAGAAGCTGCACGGGATGCACTCAATCTGCGGGCAGCCGCGCGGACACTCACACATGCCAAACACGCCGTCCTCGGGGTCACACCATGCGCCGATGGGGTCTGTGGCCTGCCCCCACACGCTATCTTCGGGGATCAGGTGCAAGATGTTGATCAACGAATCCGCCAGCCAGCCGGGGATCTCAGGTGCGCTGTAGATGGCATCCTGCCAGGCCACGATGCGCTTGAAGAGCGAGACGTGTTCGCGCGCCAGCAAGCGTGCGGCCGACAGGGCATCCGGGTAATGCGCAGCGTACATGTGCGTGAATTGATGCGTGTCGATGTGCGATGGCGCGCCGCCGGAACGCCAGTGTGGCGCATGCCAGGCCAGCACAAAACGCAACGTCACGCGCTCACCCGCCGCAAGCTGAAAGTCCGCCGCCAGTGCAGCACCTGTCTCGCCCTGGGTGACTTCCGGCAGGTCATGGCCGATTGCCGCCCAGGCAGCCCCCTCCATGTTCAGCGCCCCACCCTGGCGCGAAGGGATCTCGTCCAATAGCCCCAGGACGTAGCTCATTTGCCAGGCCGTGCCTTCTTGCCCGCTCTCCACCAGCACGCCGTGCAAGTTCTCTCCTTGCAGCGTGCGGCGGCACACAGCCTTGCGTGCATCGTCGTCGGGCGCCAACTCAAAGCCAGGGAAGCTAACAGCGAATGCCCCGGCATGTGGGGCGTCGCTCGTGTTTCGCAACGTCACCTCAAACATCGCCGCCGGCGCCATCGACGTGACGGTATCGCCCGGCAAGAACGGCGCCCAGGCACGCACACCCACGCTGATCGGTGCACTGGTGGCATACTCCATGTCGATCACCGGGAAGTGCCCCCAGTAGTCCATCGACTGCGCCAGTTGCACATCCTTCAGGCCACCCTCGTGGTAACGGGGGGTGTAATCCGTCTGCGGGAACGAAGTGATGCTGGCATTCTGCGTAGGTGTGTCGATCTTGGCCTGCGTGTCCGTCACCAGCACCCAGGTTTGCTCGTCGCAGTGCAGACCCATGAAAGGCAGGTTCAACAACAGGCGCGGGTTAATCAAATGATTAAAGAGCGTGCTATAACCCAACATCCCGTTCGGCTCAATATCCAGGCAGCCTGTGTCCAGGCCACCCAGGGGCGCGCCACAGGTCGGGCGTGGTTCACCGCGATAGACCACACCGCACACCGGGCGTGGGTAGGAGGCAGCCGCAAAGGTCTGCCAGGTCGCGTGTAGCAAATTGGCAGGGAAAAGGCGTTCGTCGCACGTGCTGTCATATGGGGGCATGATTCACCTCGTTGCGAAATTAATCCTCGGATTGTAGCGACAGATTCTTGGCAAAGATAATCGACTCGTCAAGCCGCGGAAGGAACCCAAGTGCCTTATAGCGCGCCACGGACGCGCGCAAGTGGCTGCCGCTGCCTAGCCACAGGTCGATCTCAGGCGGGTTATCCTCCAGCGCACTCAGTACCGACCGCAGGCAAGCCACTTCTTCGGGGGTATTCCAGACTGCCTGCTCCAGCCACAGGGTAATCACTGGATGCAAGTTCGTCCCCTTCAGATGCGCGCAACCGGCCTCCTGGCCATTGATGATGCACTTCCATACCAGGCCCGTATCCGGCTGAATCAGCGGCAGCAACTCCAGCGCCACCAGCGGCTGCGCCCAGGCGTCGCCCTGGTTTAGCTCCATATCGAGCCAATAATCGATGGCGCCGACTGCTTCTGCGCCAATCACGGGCTGCAAATAGACCGCGCGCGTTTCAATGTTGAGCGTGCGGCCAATCCCCAGGTGCAAGTATTGGGGCCGATAGCGCTTGAACCCTCCCGCCAGTGCGCAACGCGTCGCCGCCTGGTTCATAGAAGGCACCTGCATCCACAACCAACTCATGCCGCGTTCACGCGCGCGGTCTTCGGCATCGATCAGCATGGTGCGCGCCAGGCCCTTGCGACGTTGATCGGGGCTGACCGCCAACGCCCGGATGCGCGCGGCAACCCGGCTGCGATGCAATACGATCACACCGCTGGGCTCCAGGTTATACAAGCACACGTAAGCGGAATCGGCAACGGGCAGGCGCGCCGCCAAAAGTTCACGGCCCAGGGGCTTATCCATCCCCGCACCGATGGATGGGTCGAGTTGCGACATGTCTTCTGCTGAAAGATCCAGCAGCACACGTCGCAGTTCATTCACGCGTGCGGGAACGATTTGAGAGCCAAGCGTGCGCATCGCCGTGATTGTACTGTGGTCACGTTTGAGTTATAACTGAGGGAGTTCGCACACTTTCGTTTGCCTGAAAATACGCTAATTTAAGGAGTAACAGCTATGGCTAGACCCGTGACGCTCTTCACCGGACAATGGGCAGACCTTCCATTTGAAACCGTCGCTCAAAAAGCGAAATCCTTCGGCTACGATGGCCTCGAAATCGCCTGCTGGGGCGACCATTTCGACGTGCAACGCGCACTGAGCGAAGATGGCTATTGCCAATCTCGCTGGGACATCTTGAACAAGTACGGTTTGAAGTGCTATGCCATCAGCACACACCTGGTCGGGCAGGCCGTTTGCGACATCATCGACGAACGGCACAAGGGCATCGTGCCCCCGCATGTGTGGGGCGATGGCAAGCCCGAAGGTGTGAACCAGCGCGCGGCAGAAGAGGTGAAGGACACCGCTCGCGCCGCCAAGAAGTTCGGCGTCAAAGTGGTGCCCGGGTTCACCGGCTCCAGCATCTGGCGCTATGTATACTCTTTCCCCGCCGTCTCGGCCGAAATGATCGACCAGGGCTACAAGGAATTTGCGGATCGCTGGAACCCCATCCTGGACGTGTTCGACGAGTGCGGTGTACGCTTCGCCCTGGAAGTACACCCCACCGAAGTTGCCTTTGATATTGCCTCGGCACAGCGCACACTGCAAGCCATCGACAACCGCCCGGCATTCGGCTTCAACTATGACCCCTCGCACCTGGGCTACCAGGGCGTGGATTACGTCGGGTTCATCCGCACCTTCCGTGACAGGATGTATCACGTGCACATGAAGGACGTGGGCTGGTCCAGCGCCCCCACCCAGGCCGGCGTGTTCGGCGGACACATCGCCTTCGGCGATTCACGCCGCTATTGGGACTTCCGCTCGCTTGGGCACGGCAACATCCGCTTCGAAGAGATCATCCGCGCACTCAACGAGATCGGCTATCAAGGGCCGCTCTCGGTGGAATGGGAAGACAGCGGCATGGACCGCGAGCATGGCGCCACCGAAGCAGCCGCCTTCGTGAAGCGGGCCGATTTCAAACCCAGTTCCGTCGCGTTCGACGCCGCGTTTGAGCGCAAATAACAGAACTGTGAAGGACGAAACGTGAAGCAATCTGCCATGAGCGACATACGCTACGCGCCGTGGCAAGCGAGTGTTTCACGTTTCAGATTTCACGTTTCATGAAACTTGACCTTTCATGGAGGAATGAGTCCACATGAGCGATCCACAAGTGGGTTTCGTGACGATGGCCGGCCCCAAGGCTGAAGGGACAGCGCCGGAGATCGGCGTCGGCGTATTGGGATATGCCTTCATGGGCAAAGCGCACACCAATGCCATGAAGAAGCTACCGTATATGATGTATCCGCCCGTGGCAATCCCCAAGTTGGTTGCAATCGCCGGGCGCAATGCCGATGCAGTGCAGGAAGCCGCGCGGCGCTATGGCTATGCAAAAGCCTATACCGATTGGCAACAGATGATCGACGACCCCGACGTGCAGGTGTTCGATAACTGCGGCCCGAACAATATACACCTGGCGGCCAACGTCGCCGCGGCGAAAGCGGGCAAGCACATCCTCTCCGAAAAGCCGCTCGGCCGCAACGCCGAGGAGTGCAAGGCAATGTGGGACGCCGCCGCAAAAGCCGGCATCAAGCACCAGGTGGCCTTCAACTATCGCTTCGTGCCGGCGGTGCGCCTGGTGAAAGACCTGATCAGCCAGGGCAAGCTGGGGCAGATCTATCACTTCCGCGCCACTTACCTCCAGGAATGGATTGCCGACCCCGATTTCCCGATGGTCTGGCGGCTCGACGCGGCACAGGCCGGCAGCGGCTCGCTGGGCGACCTGGGCTCGCACATCATCGACCTGGCGCGTTACCTGGTGGGCGAACCGAAGAGCCTGATGGCCCGCACCCAGACATTCATCCCCGAACGCAAGGGGGCGGACGGCAAGCTTGAGAAGGTCACCGTGGACGATGCCTTCGAAGCCATCATCGAATATGAAAATGGCGCGTTGGGCACGCTGGAAGCCTCGCGCTTCTGCCCCGGGCGCAAGAACTTCAACACGTTTGAAATCAATGCCGAACACGGCAGCATCCGCTTCAACCTGGAAGAACTCAACGAGTTGGAGGTGTTCTGGAAGGATGGGTCTGTGGATAAGAACACGATGGGCTTCACCAAGGTGCTCGTCTCCGAATCCTATCATCCCTTCTGGAGCAACTGGTGGCCGCAAGGGCACATGATCGGCTGGGAACACAGCTTTGTGCACGAGTTCAATCACTTCTTCGACGCCATCGTGAACAATAAGCCAGTCACGCCGCACGCGCCGGACTTTGAGGATGGCTATAGGAACGCGGTCATCTGCGACGCCATTCTCGCCTCTGCACGAGATCGCAAACAGGTGGACATCAAGTACTGATACCGGTGCACTTTGAGTGGTGCAACCCGCCATTCGCGCGTTGCACCACCGCACGAACGGTGGCCCAGGCGCACGAACCGCGATAAGTGGGTGTTACAATCATTCCACTTATTGTTTTAAGGATTGCGACACAATGGATGCGAAACAAATTGAACTCGTACAGCGCACATTCGAGCAGAGAGTACGTCCAATCGCTCAGGAAGCAGGGGAAATGATGTACTTGCGTCTGTTCGAGATGGAGCCTTCACTAAAGCCGCTTTTCAAAGGCGACATCAAGCGCCAGGGCGAGATGCTGATGACGGCAATCGGGCTGGCGGTTCAGAACCTGGATCACCCGGAAAAAGTGGAGCAGGCCACCAAGGAACTGGGGGCACGCCACTATGGTTATGGCGTACAGCCAAGTTATTACAACATCTTCGGCGCGGCGTTGATGTGGGCGCTGGAGCAGGTCATCGGCCCGGACTTCACTCCCGAAGTGAAGGAAGCCTGGGGCGAAACGTATGCGCTACTGTCCAAGTCAATGCGTGAAGCGACGCACGGCTGATCGGGCCGGCGCAGGTCGCGTGATCGAACGAAGAGGAAGGCGTTGGAGATTTATCTTCAACGCCTTCTTTATTTTCCAGGCGCTATTACAATTGGCGGCAACTTTGGATGGGGATGCGTTAAAGGTATGGATGGTGATGTGACTTCATTGAACGAGGGGCGCAGGTTGCAGGAGAACGAGCTACTCATTACGAAGCTGGCGCCAGGACAGATCACCCAGGTACGGGTGGATGGCGAGACGGTGGCCGTCTACAACGTGGACGGCACGTTATATGCCACCCAGGACCGCTGCGCGCACATCGGTTACCCCCTAAGCGATGGCGGCGAATTGAGCGGGGCACACGTGACCTGCGCGATGCACGGCTGGTGTTATGACGTAACCTCCGGCGAGGTGGTACGCGGCATGCGCACCCTCAAATTGCGCACATACCGGGTCGAGTTGGAGGGCGAAATCGCGCGTATCTTGCCGGGCTAAACAGAACGTGTTGTCTTGTCATATTTGGAGGGTTGGGATGTTAAGTGATCAGCAAGTGGCAGATTTCCGAGCGAATGGTTTTTTGAAGGGCGGGCGCGTACTGACCGACGAACAGGTGGAGACGCTACGCAATGAGCTGGCGCGCGTGATCGAACACGACCAGGAACTGGTGCAGCGGCCGGTCAGAATCACGAACCTGAGCGGCAAAGCCGACGCCCCCGTCTGGCAGATCGTCAACATCTGGGAGGCCAGCGAGCCTTTCAAGGCCCTGGTGTGCAACCAACGCATTGCGCAGGAGGTGGCCCAACTGACGGGCGCTCAGGAGCTGCGCCTGTGGCACGACCAGATCCAATATAAGCCACAAGCCGTGGGCGGCGTCAATATGTGGCACCAAGATTCACCCTACTGGCCCAATATCGGTCCACTCACCGCACAGGTGACGGCCTGGGTAGCGCTGGACGATGCCGATGAGGATAACGGTTGCATGAGCATGGTGCCGGGTTCTTATCACTGGGGAAACCAGATCGATTTCCTGCACACCCTGCCCGATTTCTGGTCCATGCCCAGCGAATACGAGGGCCACGCGGTGAAGGTACAACTCTGCCCGGTGGCAAAAGGTGAAGTTCACTTCCACCATGCGCTCACCTGGCATGGGTCCGGGCCAAACAAGAGTGGCCGGCCGCGCCGCGCAATTGCCTTGCACTACATGACGCAGAACACCGTGTACGTCGCCAGCGGGAACCACATCATGAAACCTTACGTGGAAGTGGCAGATGGGCAGAAGCTGCAAGGAGCACATTTCCCGCAGGTCTGGCCGCAATAGGTTGCATTTTCAGGTCGTCAGGTTGGGTCGTAGCGTTTGTAATTCTTTGGAGGACAAGATGCGTGTTGGTAGCAATGGGCAGAACTACGAATGGGTCGATCAATGGGCGCACATTCCCGATACTCCCAGCGGGAGAGAAAATGGGCGCACGCATGGGGTCGTCGTCAGCGAAACGGGCAACGTGCTGGTGTTTAACCAGGCCAACCCGGCCGTGCTGGTGTTCAACTCAGCGGGCGAACTCATCAATCGCTGGGGAGACCGTTTCCTGGGCGCGCACGGCATGACGTTGGTGAAGGAGGGCGATACCGAGTACCTGTGGCTCACCGACCAGACCTCGTGCGAGGTAGTGAAGACGACCCTGGATGGGCAGACGGTATTGAACTTGCAGCGCCCCGACCTGTCCATCTACAAAAAAGCCATCTACGCACCCACCTGGGTAGCCGTGAACGAGGAACGGTTTGGCGGCAACGGGGACATCTGGGTCGCCGATGGCTATGGGTCAAACTATGTCCATCGCTACGACAAATTGGGCAACTACCTGAACAGCATCAACGGCGAGGAAGGCAAAACCGGCGCCTTCAGTTGCCCACACGGCATCTGGATGGATACGCGCAAAAAGGAGCCGGAGCTATACATCGCCGACCGCAGCAATCATCGCGTGCAGGTATACGATCCCGCCGGCACCTATAAGCGGTGCTTTGGCGCAGAGATGTTCACCAGCCCCGATGGCTTCGTCACGCATGGCGAATTGCTGCTGGTGCCGGAACTTTTTGCCAGGTTGACCATCCTGGATGCCAACGACAAGTTGGTATGTCACCTGGGCGAAAATGAGCCCGCGGTGAAGCTGCCCGGCTGGCCCAACCTGCCCGCAGAAAACATCCAGGCCGGGAAGTTCAACAGCCCGCACGGGATGGCAGCCGATGCGGATGGCAACCTCTACGTGGTGGAATGGATCATCGGCGGGCGCATTACCAAGCTGGTCAAGTGTTAATCGCCCCAACGCATGGTATCAATTGGGATCATGAATGAACTTTTCTGGCACCAATTCCCGCGCCTGGAGACCAGGCGCTTAATCCTGCGCCAAATCACCATATCGGATGCGGAAGACGTCTTCCGCATCTATTCGGATGAGGAAGTGATGCGTTACTGGGGCACGCCACCTCACAGCACCATTTATCAAACACGCCTGATGATTGCCGAGCTTTCCTCCAGTTATGAGGCGCAGGAAGGCATCCGTTGGGCGATTACGCTTAAGGAGACCGGTGGGTTCATCGGCAGTTGCGGGCACTGGCGCTTGGTGAAGCGTCATTTTCGCTCCGAGATCGGCTACGAGCTCGCGCGCGAATATTGGGGACAGGGAATCATGCCAGAGGCGTTGGAGTCGATCATCCAGTTCGGCTTTACGCAAATGGCGTTGCACAGCGTCGAGGCACAGATCGACCCAAATAACCTGCGCTCAGCCCACGTGCTGGAAAAGCTTCGATTTCGGCGCGAGGGATACTTGCACGAAAACTACTATGACGGCAACCGGTTTACCGATACCATCCTCTACTCGCGTCTTTGCAATGATTGACGCGATGCAACATCAACCCGTAGCAGCCCACGCACAAGCACTACTCAGAGCTATTAGAAAGCGTGTGGCACCCTGGTTCTATCCAACGCACGCGCCGATGACAATTCAGATTCCTCATGCGCTATCGCAGCCCGCCT
>DAOUFG010000181.1:0-9585 GCA_034430115.1 Thermoflexales bacterium
CGGTGGAGATGCTGGCGCGCTACTATCGCATCCACGGCTTTGACGAGCTGAGCGAAGTCTGGAAAACGTGGGAAGCCTGGTTCGTCGATATCGAAGAGACGCACACCTCGCTCGCGGCGCTGGCCCTCTTCCGCTCGCCCCAGCCGGATCGGTCGTGGGTGACGGCGGCCGGCGCGGTGCTGGATGCGGCGGCGTTGGTGGATTCCACCGTCGATATCCCGCGCAACCCGCACAGCAACCTGTGCCTGCGCGCGGGCTACCTGGCGCTGCGCCGCATCGCCGATTCGTTTCGCATCCCCTATAACCCGAACCCCACTGCCGCCGACGGCATCAGCATCAGCCGCGAAGAGTACGACACGGCCTGCGAGCGGCTGATCGAACAGGGCATCACCCTGAAGCCCGACCGCGAGCAATCCTGGCATGACTTCGTGGGCTGGCGCGTGAACTACGACACGGTGCTGCTGGGGCTGGCGGCGATCACTATGGCCCCCTACGCGCCGTGGTCGTCGGACCGGTCATTGCGCAGGCAACGCCGCGCATAATGCGCTGCATGTTCAACGAAGGGGTTCACCACGGAGTTGCAGAGGGCACAGAGAATCAATCTAGCAGAAACCTGGTGTCTGCCAGACACCGGGTTTCTTTTTACCGGGCGTAGAGAGCGTGTAGCCGGTGACCTGTCATCCCGAACGAAGTGAGGAATCTTGACGTCTTCTACTTCGGAGTGCAGGTTGGCCAGGATTCCTCATGCGCCATTGGATGCTATGTGCGGCTTGGCCGTTGTGGCGCATTCGGAATGACAGGCGGCCTTTATCAGCGTTCGTCTGCGTGTATCGGCGTTGAATGAATTCCTGAAGATGCGTGGATGATGTTTCATTTTCACATATACTCGCCCTATGGCTACTTTTACCACCCGCCCAGTGGTGATGGGCACACGCGGCGTCGTCACGTCGGGGCATTACCTGGCGTCTGCCGCAGGATTTCGCATCATGGAACAAGGCGGCAACGCGATCGACGCTGCGGCTGCCATGTGCTTCGCTTTGAATTTGCTCGAACCGCAGAATAACTCCACCGGCGGCGAGGTGCCGACGCTGATTTACGCCGCCAAAGAGGGCAAAGCATATGCCGTCAGCGGCATGGGCTGGTCGCCGGAGCAGCTCACCATCGATTGGTGCCGCGCCAACGAGATCGATATGATCCCCGGCGACGGCTTTTTGCCCGCTTGTGTGCCCTCGGTGGTGGATACCTGGGCCGTGGTGCTGGCGCGTTTTGGCACGTTTGGCTTTGCCCAGGTATTGCAGCCGACCATCGAACTGGCGGAGCAGGGCTTCCCGATGTACGAGGGGCTGCACAATTACCTGGTCCGGGCGCAGGCGCGCTTCGAAGAGCAGTATCCTTCCACCTTTGCGCTGTACTATCCCAATGGTCGCGCGCCCGAGACGGGTGAGGTGTGGCGCAACCCCGATTACGCGCGCGTGTTGCGCCAGTTGTGCGACGCCGAGGCCGCCGCGCAGGGCAAAGGGCGCGTCGCTGGCATCGAGGCCGCGCGGAATGCCTTCTACGAGGGTGAGACTGCGCACCGTATGGCCGATTTCCTGGCTAACACCCGCGTGATGGACGCCAGCGGCAAAGCGCACGCGGGGCTATTGACCTACGCCGACATCGCGCAGTGGCATGCCGATGTGGAAGCGCCGGCCACGGTGAACTATCGCGGGTTGGACGTGTATAAGTGCCCCACCTGGACTCAGGGGCCGGTGTTCTTGCAACAGTTGACCCTGCTGGAAGGGTTCGACCTGGCTGCGCTGGGCCACAACAGCGCAAACTATCTGCACACCTATATCGAATGTACCAAGCTGGCCTTTGCCGACCGCGAAGCCTATTACGGCGACCCGCTGTTTGATGATGTGCCGTTGGATGTGTTGCTTTCCAAGGCATATGCCGCCGAGAGGCGCAAGTTGATCGGCGCTGCCGCATCGTATGAGTTGCGCCCCGGCGACGTTGGACATGGCATCCCGGCCTACGCCACGCTCGACGTGCTGGCCGATAACCGCCTGGGCCTGCAATCGCGCGCAGCCGGCGCCGCGCCGCGCGCGCGGGTGGACGACCTGCCCGATGACCTGCGCGGCCGGGCGCACCTGGGTGATACGACGCACCTGGACGCCATCGACCGGCAGGGCAACATGGTCGCCAGCACGCCCAGCGGCGGGTGGATCGGCTCGTCGCCGGTGGTTCCGGGGTTGGGCTTCCCGATGGGCACGCGCGGGCAGATGTTCTACCTGAACGCCGCGCGCCCCAACGCGCTTGCGCCGCACAAGCGCCCGCGCGCCACCTTGACGCCCACGCTGGTCACACGCAATGGCGAGCCCTACCTGGCCTTTGGCACGCCGGGCGGTGACGCGCAGGATCAATGGACCTTACAGGTCTTTTTGAATTACGTGGACTTTGGCATGGACATCCAGGCCGCGCTGGACGCGCCCGCCGTGGATTCGTTGCACTTCCCCTCCTCGTTCTATCCGCGCACCGCGGAGCCGGGCGTGATGGAGGCGGAGAACCGCATCGCGCCGGAGGTGATCGCCGAGCTTGAGAAGCGCGGGCACCGCGTGAGCGTGGTGGATGGCTGGGTGATGGGCAAGTGCATGGGCATCCGCTTCGACCGCGAGCGCGGGGTCATCCTGGGCGGCGCGTCGCCCAAGGGCAACATCGGCTACGCCATCGGCTGGTAGAAGGTTTATCCGCGAATCTATATTCGCATTCATTCGTGCTGATTCGCGGATTCATTTTCCTCACGGGATCAACACTGCCGCGCCGTCGATCTTGCCGTGCCGGATGGCATCCAGTGCTGCGTTGGCCTGTGCCAGCGGGAACGGCGTGACGGTCGTCTTTACTTTCATCTGCCCGGCCAGCGCCAGGAACTCATCGCCGTCCTGGCGGGTGAGGTTCGCCACCGACTTGACGGAGCGTTCTTCCCACAGCAATCCGTAGGGGAAGGCCGGGATATCGCTCATGTGGATGCCGCCGCACACCACCGTGCCGCCCTTATCCACGGCGCGCAATGCCGCCGGCACCAGCGCCCCCACCGGAGCAAAGAGGATCGCCGCGTCGAGTGGTTCGGGCGGCAACTGATCGGACCCGCCGGCCCACGCCGCGCCCAACCGGCGGGCAAAGTCTTGTGTGGTCGCGTCGCCGGGGCGGGTGAACGCATAAACGCGCTTGCCCTGGTGCAACGCCACCTGCGCAATGATGTGCGCCGCCGCGCCGAAGCCATACAGCCCCAGCCGTTCGTTGCGCGCGCCGGTCATGCGGTAGGAGCGGTAGCCGATCAGCCCCGCACACAGCAGCGGCGCGACTTCCGCATCCGCATAGCCGCCCGGCAGCGTGAAGCAGTAATCCTGGTAAGCCGTCATATATTGGGCGTAGCCGCCATCCAGCGTGTAGCCGGTGAAGCGCGCATTGGTGCACAAGTTTTCCTGACCGCGCCGGCAATAGACGCACCGGCCGCAGGTTTGCCCCAGCCACGGCACCCCCACGTGATCGCCCGGCTTGAAGCGCGTGACGCCTTCACCCGTTTGCACCACCGTCCCGGCGACTTCGTGCCCCAGGATGAGCGGCAGTTTGGGTTGGGTCAGCTCGCCGTCCACGATGTGCAGGTCGGTGCGGCATACGCCGCAAGCGCCGACGCGGATGAGCACCTGCCTCGCGCCCGGGCGCGGCGTGGGCACCAGCTTCTCTTGCAAGGGTTGGTGCTGGGCTTCCAGCAGCATGGCCTTCATTTGGTCTGGAATATCCATGTTGCCAGTGTAGCACCCGCTGAGGGCATCCACGAATCTTCACGAATGAATACGAAATGGACGCCAACAAACGCAGATGGATGGGTCCTCTATATCTGCGTTCATCTGTGTTCATCGGCGGTTCATTCATCACCGCGCCAATGGGTTATCATACGACCGCAGGTGAACACATTGGAAGAATTCGCGCCCGACCCGGATGATGAACTGCCAGACGATGACGACGACGATGACGAATCGACCGAAGAATATCGGCGTGCCGCAGAAGAGACGCTCCAGCGCCTGTTGAAATATCTGCACACGTTTAGCGACGAAGCGCTTGAGCAGACCATCCCCCAGGATATTGATGACGCGCACCTTTCTGCCGGGGCCATCTACTCCATCCCCGGCAGCCTGCCCGACACGTTCCAGGTGCTCAAGGTGCTGGTGGTGGATGATTTTGGTGTGCACGTGCGGTTGTATGGCAATTCCTTTGCCCGCCGGCCCAGCACCGTCGCGCCCGACCTGTTAGACACTTCGCCCTTCATTTCGCTCGCGCCCGAAGACGCCGGCCAGGAGTGGCCGCTGAGCGTTGGGCACTTGCCCTTACTGGCTTCCACCTTCGCCGGCATGCACGCGGTGTACATCACGCGCGATGAAGTGACCGACGAAGAATTGGAAGACTATCACGACTGGCAGCAATCCGGCGGCGGCTACTTATAAATTTTTGATTTTCGATTGCCGATTTTCGATTAAGCAATCGTCAAATACTTCGTCATCCCAAGCGTGGCAGTAGGACAATCGACTCAGCAAGAGATGAGGGGAGAGAAGGTGTGTATCAAGGCCACACCTCTCTTTCACCTATTCTCCCCAACTCCGATGCTCCCGCGCTCTACACGCGCTCCGCTTCCTCGCGGGCGATCTGCACCCAGCGCACCACCCGGCGCGGGTCGTTGCGGATGGTGTGGCAATCTTTCATGATGACTTCCATGTGGCAATTGTGCGCGCGGCAAATCTGCATCGCCTCGCGCAGGCCCTGGCGGATCACGTCTTCGTCAAACGAATCCATCGCCAGGTACGAGGGGTTTGGCTTCATCGAGAAGATGTAACGGCCCTCTAATTTCTCGGCCATGCCGGGGATGCTGGCCCAGGGCGATACCGAGACGCGCCGCAGGCGCGGAATGCGCTCCAGCACGTGCCAGCGCTTATCCACCGGCTCGCAGCAGCCGTAGCAGTTCAAGCCAAAGCGCTCTAGCAGGGGCAACTGGTAGGGAAACACGAATTCCTCGAACATCGCCGCAGAGACGCCCACCGTCTCCTGGCTTTCGGCAAAGCCCCACATGTCGCTCGTGCGCACATGGCCCGAAAAGTCCGGCTGAGGCAGCTCGTGCGTCCAGCCGAACCCGCCCGAGCCGACGTAGGTGCCGTCGCAGTTCAGGCTCAGCAGGTTGTGCTGCTCCAGGTAGTCCAGCTTGGCCATGTGCCCATCGCGCAAGAACGCCATCAGTTGATGCAACTGGTCGGGGTAATCGACCATGTCGTACATCATCTGCGAGAGCCCGCGCAGGTTTACCAGCGTCCAGGTCATGCCCAGCGTCCACCACCACGCGGTCTTCAGCCGCACGGTCAGCAGGTCGCCCAGCGTCTCCTGGGCCAGTTCCACCGCGCGCTGGGTGGCTTCTTCGTTCACGATGATCTGCTGAAAGCGCAGGCGCGCCAGGTCGGTGGCGTAGTCTTTCAGCGGGGCCTCCCAGGTGTAAGAGCCGCCCTCCTGTCCGCCGATCTTGGTTTCGTGCATGCCCCAGTCGGTCTCTTCGTAGATGTGCCGCACGTCGAAGGTGGACGTGATCACGCGGTCGTCGCGCATCTGCTCGCCCCAGAACACTTCCTTGCACAGGGTCATTTCCCATTCGCGCGCCAGTTTGCCCTCGCAGGCCAGCAGGCCGGGGGTGATGATCTCGTTCCAGCCGTTTTCGGGGTCACAGAAGATCACCGGGCGAGTGGGCTGAAGCATGTTATGGCGATACCATAGCTCGCGTTTTTGCTCTTCCAGCGGTCGGGCGGCCAGTTCAGCCACTTTGCTCGCCAGGCTGCGCAATACCTCGCGGTCCGAATCACTGATGGTCAGGTCGGCAAGTGGCGTCGTTTGTCTGATCAGCCCGGCAACGGTTTGATCTGTCATAGCGATCTTTCGTTCTCCTATTCAATCTCGAAGGTCTTGACGGACATCGGCCCTAGCTCATGGTTGCCGGTTTCGAGAATCCCTTCGCTCCATGCGGGCCGGCAATCGACGCGCGCTTCCATCGGTGACGATAGCAGGTTCATGATGAATAGCATCGAATGCGTGCCGGCGGTGCGCAGGCTTGTCCATACGTTCGGGTTGGAACAGTCAATCTTCTGTTTTAGGCCCAGGTTTAGCAAGAGTGCGCGCAGCATCTGCTCATGTTCGCGCTTGGCATGATACCAGCGCAACCCTAACAGGATGGCCTGGCCGTCTTTGCCGATGCTTTGCTTCCAGGCGATGGGGTTGGCGCTGACCTCGTCGGTGCCGACGACTTTTGCTCCTGCCGGCAGGCGGCGCGTCGGGAAGCAGTCCCCATTATTCCAGATATTTATCACCCGCTCCACCGTGATGCGCGTGAACTGGCCGGCGTTGGCGCTGATCTCGGGGTTGCCCAGGAAATCGGCCAGCACGCTGCAAGGGCGCAGATGTTCGTCCAGCGTGGGCAGGATGGGGGTGATGAGCACGTGCCCGCCGCACTGGAGGAAGCGCACGATGCGCTCCTGCTTGCTGCGTGCCATGCCGGCCGCCGCGACGACGATCACGGGCGTCTGCGTGTCGCTCAGCCAGTCGTCGGAGCCCAGGTCGCACAACGCCGGCGAGAGGCTGGCGCAGAAGGCGGTGCTCAACACGCCCTTGCGCAAGAAGTTATAGGCTTCGCAATTGGCGAAGAGCACGTCGCCGCGATCTTTCCAATAGTTGTCGGCGCGCACATGCTCGAAATCCAGCGTCACGCGGCAATCGAATTCGGCTTGTGCTTCGGCCAGCCAGGGATGATCGGTCACCAATTGGCCGAAATCCTTCTGCACCTGGTAGAGCGGGCGCACCTCGCCAAATGGCCCGATGGACGCGCCGTAGTCATAGACGTCGGCAGTGACGCCGGTGCCGGGCGCGTTGGGGCCGCCGGTGTAGATGTAATAGTTGCTGCCCTTCATACCCAGTGCCAGGTTGGTCATGTAACAGGCCCTGGCGTCGTGCGGGGTGACGGGCGGCCAATCCGACAGGCTGCCGGCGGGCAACTCGAACACCGTGGGCGGGTAACCCATCAGGCACAACATCTCATTGGAGCAGAAGGTGTTGACGGCATATTGCGGCGTGGGGTTGTTCTGCGCCCAGTTCTGGTCCAGGTTGTAATAGTGGTCCGAGCCGAGCAGAAATTCGTCGCCCAGCGCGGCGACCGTCTCGCAGAAGTGCGCATTCATCCCCGGGTTGGCCGAGTTGTGCACGATGGGCGTGTCGATGCCGAACTGGCGCATCTCGGCGGTGAGCTTTTGGGCATATTCGGCGATGCTGGACAGGTAGAAGTCGAAATAATCCTGCGCGTGGCGGATGTGCGCCGGCGTCGCATTCGGCATGGGCAGCACGGGGCGCACGTCTTCGAACGCGCCGAAGTGCGTCTCATAGGCATCGTTCAGGGCGCTGAGGTGAGCATATTTTTGGCGCAGGAAGCGTGTGTAGCGGCCTTCGGGCTTGCCAAAGCCGAACGTCGTCGCGTTGTAGTCCAGCGTGCCAAACCAGATGTGGATGCCGGTCATCTCGTTGTCGATCTGTGTGAAGGCCACCGGGCCGCCTTTGGAGGCGGTGTAGCGCGCGATGAGCGGGCAGACGTTGCTGAACCAGGCGTGCACCTTTTCGAGGAATAGCGGGTGCAGATAGGAGATGGACGACGTGCGGAAGGGTTTGCCCTCGATGGTGTGGGCGTGCAGTTCGGGGTAGCCCTCGCACAACCAGCCGGGCAGGCCGTCGTATTTCAACTCCGAGTATTGATAGGGCCCTGGCCGGGCGATCACGTAGAGACCCGCGTCCTGCGCAGTTTGCAAGAAGCCTTCCAGGTCGCGATAGGCAACATCGCCAAAGCGGATGTTGCCTTCGGTGGGCTCATGGATCAGCCACGGGACATAAGTGGCGATGCAATTGCCGCCCGCGTCTTTGAACAGTTGCATGCGCCTGCGCCAATCGGCCTTGGGAACGCGAAAATAGTGGAATTCGCCCGAATAGAGGTAGGTGGGCTGGCCGTCGATGCGGTAGCACAACTTGTCAAACGTGATGGGTCTCATGATGCATCTCCGTCTCTCAAGTTTAGTACTGAATCGGGGAGTGGAGATTCGGGATTGTTAGGGTATGAAACCACGGATTTCACGGATGACACGGATTTATCTTGAACGCTTACTCATAGGAATTCCACCTGGCCCGCCATTTCATCAAGGCTCAATACCTCATAGATCAACATCAGCCCTCTCACGATATAGCCGACAGGCCTTTGCTGGTGTGCGTAAACAATACCGCAATGGTCGGGAGTCGTTGTGTGGAGATGTAAAAAATCTGTATCCTGTGTAAATAGCACGCGATGTTGTTGAAAAGCGTAGGCAAGATGTTTTTCGTCCGGGGTTGCTATCAGCCCGGCTTCCTGAGCAGTAAGGACATCCACACCACGTCGCCGTAACCCTTCTGTGACGGCCCGGGGCACTTGTTCGTCCATGTAGAAACGAATGCGCTCAGTCATTGAGCCTTTTTTGTAATCTGGTATTCAGAGGTGACTGCGTTTTGGTGCGTAGTTCAGCCACGAAGGCGTTATCCCTTTGAATGGCGGCATCAATCTCTGCACGATGGTCGTGATAGTACGCTAGCGCCGCAAATACGTCTCCCAATGTCAGGTTGTACTCTGTGGCAATCTCATCTGGGCTCAGACCCATGCGTTCATGCCAAATGACGATGTTTTGCACGGTGATGCGATGACCGACAATATGAGGTTTGCCACCTGCGATTCCCGGCGTTACTTCAATATGTTCAGTCACTACATTTTTCATTTCTCGCCTCGCCATGAGTGTAACACGCGGCAAAAGCGAGATCAGAGATTGGGGATTAGAGATTGGAGTTTAACCACGGATTTCACGGATTCAACATTCAATCTGTGAAATCCGTGTCATCCGTGGTTTCATTTCCTCACAATCCCCAGTCTCTATTCTCTGTTCTGCGCCTTCACCACGGCCATCGCGGCCAGGTTGACGATATCCTTCACCTCGTCGCCGCGCTGCATGATGTGCACCGGCTTGCGCATGCCCACCAGGATCGGCCCGATGACTTCTGCGTTCGCCAATTGCTGCACCAGCTTATAGGCGATGTTGGCCGCTTCCATGCTGGGGAAGATCAGCACATTGGCCTCTTTGCGCAGCCGGTTGAACGGATAACTGCCGTTCAGGACCATCTCGTTCAGCGCCGTATCGGCCTGCATCTCGCCGTCCACGATCAGGTCCGGCTGGCGCTGGCGCACGATATTCACCGCCTGGCGCACCATATCGGTGTTGGTGTGCCGCACGCTGCCGAAGTTTGAAAGGCTGAGCATCGCCACGCGAGGCTCGATGTCGAAGTCGCGGGCCAGCTTCGCCGTGCGGATGGCGATCTCGGCCAGCTTGGTGGCATCCAGCTCGATATTCACCGTCGTATCGGCGAAGAACATCACGCGATTGCGCAGCGTCACCAGGTAGACGCCCGCGGCGATCGTGGTGCCGGGCACCGTCTTGATGATCTTCAGCGGCGGGCGCA
>DAOUFG010000182.1:0-10194 GCA_034430115.1 Thermoflexales bacterium
GAATCCTCGCGCACCCGCCACAGCGGGTACGAGTTCGCGCTCAGCATCGGCTACGACCAGATCGAACCCGAAGACCTGGAAATGCTGCAAGGGGTGCTCAGCCTGACGGACGTGCAGGTAAATGCCCTGTTCGCGCTCAAACGGCGCTTCCCCACCGACTGGGTACAGAAGCTGATGAGCGACGAAGAAGACGAGGACATCACAGAACTCCTCGAAGGCAACAAGATCGCCGAGGGCACCTACTACGCCATCCAACGCAAGCTGAAGCGCCTGCTGAAGTTCGACTTTCTCAAGCCTCGCGCAACCGAAAACTTTGTCCAGCGCATTCTCGATTCGCTGGCACGTGGCAACAATGTGGTCGTGGAGTTTGGGCGTTATGGAAATGATTTGCCGGCCTACGTCTTCGTCGCCAACTTCATCACCCGGCGCATCCATGAACAATACGTCCAACTCAAAGAAGCCGCTGAAGGCAGCGGGCAGGAGCCGCGCAAACTGGTCATCGCGATCGAAGAAGCGCACAAATTCCTGGATCCTTCCGTGGCGGGGCTGACGATTTTCGGCGTGATCGCGCGGGAATTGCGCAAGTACAACGTCACGCTGCTGATCATCGATCAACGCCCCAGCCAGATTGACGCGGAGGTCATGTCGCAAATCGGCACGCGCATCACCTGCGCATTGAGCGACGAGAAGGACATCACCGCCGTGTTCACTGGGATGAGCGGCACGCAACAACTGCGCAGCGTGTTGGCTTCGCTGGATAGTAAACAGCAGGCGCTCATCATGGGTCACGCAGTGCCCATGCCCGTCGTCGTACAAACTCGGGAATATGGCCCGGACGTATACAACGAATTTGCCGGCGAAGCCATCTCGGCAGACGACAGGCATATCCGCAACATGCGCAAGCTGGGACGCAGCGATGACGACAGCCTTATCTAAGCAACGACGATGAGCATCCGCGTCAGCCATCTGACTTATACCTATCGCACCAGGTCCCAACCCGCGCTCAGTGATGTTTCTGCCGAATTCCATCCCGGCCAGGTCACATTGATCGCCGGGGCAAGCGGCTGCGGCAAAACCACCCTGGCCCGCTGCATCAATGGGCTGATCCCGCATAGCTATATGAATGGCGAATTACAGGGCCAGGTGACGCTTTTCGGCCAGGACAATCGTGGGATGAGCCTGGCCCAGACGTCGCAATTGGTGGGGACTGTTTTGCAAGACCCGGAACAGCAGATCGTTGCCTCCCAGGTCCTGGGCGAGATTGCCTTTGGGCTGGAGAACCTGGGCCTGCCGCGCGACGAGATATTGCAGCGCACGCGCCAAACAGCCGAGATGCTGCATATTTCGCACCTGCTCGAACGCGATACTTTCACGCTCAGCGGAGGTGAAAAACAGAAGGTGGCCCTGGCGGGGGTGCTGGCGATGCGCCCCAAGGCGCTCCTGCTGGATGAACCCCTGGCACTGCTCGACCCAACCGCCGGCTATGAAGCGCTAACCTTACTGCGTGAGCTTGCCGACATGGGAATCGCCATCGTGCTCATCGAACACCGCATCGAAGATGTGCTGGCCATTCATCCGGAACAGTGCCTGTATATGCGCGAGGGATGCATCGTCTATGCCGGTAATGCCTCCGGCATGCTGCAATCGGTAGACTGGCATGAGATGAAGCTGCCGGCGCCGGTCATCATACAACGTGTGCGCGCTCAAAACGCCCTGCCACCGCCCGTGGCAGGCAAGCCAACCAGCACTTCGCCCATCACCCAACCGATTGTGACTTTTCAGCAGGTGTGTTTCCAATATGGCCACGGGCCGGAGGTGCTCCACGACATCTCCTTCGCCATCCGCCAGGGAGACCGCATCGCCATCCTTGGCCCCAACGGCGCCGGCAAAACGACGTTGGCAAAGCATATCATCGGCCTGAATAAACCCACGCGCGGGCGGGTCTTGATCCAGGGGCAAGACATCAAGACGCTGAGTGTGGCGCAGGTCGCGCGTACCGTCGGCTACGTGTTTCAAAGCCCCAGCCACATGCTCTTTGCGCGCACCGTGCGCGAAGAGCTGAGCTTTGGGCCAAAGAACCTGGGGCTGGATGAACAAACCACCGCGACCAACATCATGCGCGCGCTGGAAGCCGTAAACCTGCCCGGCACTGAGGAAATCGCCCCCCTGGCGATGAGCTTTGGGCAGCAAAAACGCATCAGCATCGCCAGCATCCTCAGCATGAACCCACGCCTGCTGGTGATGGATGAGCCCAGCGCCGGCCAGGATTACGCCAGCTACACTCATTTCATGGATGACATCGTTGGGGCCGGCACGAACCATCCGTTCGACGCTGTCGTATTCATCACGCACGACCTGGACTTGGCGATCAGCTATGCCAATCGCATTTTGCTGGTGGCCGATGGCACGTTGGTCGCCGACGGCGAGCCCCAGACCGTGCTGCAAGATCGCTCGATCCTGGAGCGCTGCCACATCCGCCCTACGTCACTGCTTGAAGCGAACCTGCTGGCGCTGCCAAGCAGCGGGCGCTTTTTGCCTGCGCCAATGTTGGCTCCCTACGCTTAACGGAAAGAGTATGTTAGCAACCTGGAACTACAAATCTCGCAACACTTTCATCCAACGCCTGGACCCGCGCGCACGACTGATCTTCATGGCCGCCTTCATGGTCAGCGTGTTCATGTTTTGGGACTTGCGCATCTTGGCGCTGTTCATGTTGCTGACCGTCGCAGCCATCCTGGCCGCACGCCTTTCGTGGCGTGAAACGTCGCGCACCTGGATCGTGCTGGGAGTCTTCGTCCTTTTCTACGCGCTCATCACGCTGCTTACCGGGCGCAGCACGCTAATGAACGTCGCGGACGAGCATATCCTCCTTTCGTTGCGTGCCCCGTTTAGCATCTTCAGCTGGCAGCCGGGCCTGCAACTAAGTGAGGAGCAGGTTTTCTTGTCACTCGGCCAATTTGCGCGCATCTTCAGCATTGCCGGGATGACCATCTTGATCCCCTTCACGCTTGACCCGGCACAGTATGGCATCACGTTTCGCCAACTGGGCATGCCCGACAAGATCGCCTACGCGTTGGATCTGACAATGCGTTTTGTCCCCAGCCTCTCGCGCGACTTCGCCATGACCGTCGATGCGCAACGCGCACGTGGCTACGACCTGGAAAATCGCCAGGGCGGCGTCATCGGGCAGGTGCGCAAGCTCGCGCCGCTGCTAGTGCCTGTGGTAATTCACAGCATCGTCAGCGGCGAAGAGATCACCGACGCGATGGACTTGCGTGCCTTTGGCAACCGTCCGCGCACCTGGCTGTACGAACTGAAATACGCCCCACGAGATTACGTCCTGATCGCACTGAGCGTGCTCCTGCTGGTGGCTTCACTGGCCGCGAATCTACTTGGGTACGGCCATCTGTGGCTGCCAGGCTAACGCAATATCTGGTTCAAGAACGCCTTGGTGCGCGCCTCACGTGGGCTCACAAAAAAGGATTTCGGGGAGCCCGTCTCGACGATGATGCCCTTATCCATGAAGATGATCTGATCCGCCGCATTGCGTGCAAAGCCCATCTCATGGGTCACCACCACCATCGTCATTCCTTCGCGTGCCAGTTCCAGCATCACGTCTAGCACCTCTTTGATCATCTCCGGATCCAGTGCGCTGGTAGGCTCATCAAAGAGCATCACTTTGGGGTTCATCGCCAGGGCCCGCGCAATAGCCACACGTTGCTGCTGGCCGCCGCTCAACTCGCCGGGATAGAACGAAGCCTTCTCCGGGATACCCACACGTTCCAACTGCTTGCGGCCGATGCTTTCCGCCTCTTCGGCGCTGCGCTTGCGCACTACCTTTTGCGCCAGCATGATGTTCTGCATCACCGTCAGGTGTGGGAACAGGTTGAACTGCTGAAAGACCATGCCAACCTCTGCGCGGATGGCATTGATCTCTTTGTGGTTATGCGTCAGTCGAACACCGTCCACCCATATTTCGCCTCCGGTGGGCACTTCCAGGTGGTTGATGCAACGCAAGACGGTGGATTTACCTGAGCCGCTCGGTCCAATGATGACGAGGACGCGCCCCTGCTCCACGTTCAGGCTGACGCCATTGACGGCTTCGACCTGGCCGAAATGCTTCACCAGGTTCTTGATGACGATCATGGATCGTCTTGTGTTAAGAGCCTCTTCCATTCTTGCTCATCCTCGTTTCAAGCCATTTCACACCGAGCGAGAGAAGGATCGTCATGCTCAGGTATACAAAGGCAAGGCTGTTATAAGTTTCCGGGTAACGAAACGATGCCGAGACATACAGGCGCGCTTCTTGCGTCACATCGCGCACGCCCAATGCCGATACCAAAGACGAATCTTTCAGCATAGAGATGAAGTCGTTACCAAGCGGGGGCAGAATACGCCGGAAAGCCTGCGGCAATATCACATAACGCATCGCGTCAACGTAACTCATCCCAAGGGAGCGCGCAGCCTCCATCTGGCCCCGGCCGATGGATTGGATGCCGGCGCGAAATGTTTCCGCTTCAAAACCACCGTAGGCCAGCCCAAGCGCGATCATGGCGCGCCCAAGGAGTGAAATATCCTGAGTCGTTGACTTCAGCATGAAATTGTCGGGGCCAAGCACCGGCAACAACGCGTGCCCCAACGTATTGAGCAATGCAAAGAGTGCGGGCGTTAACACAAACGCCACATAAAAAAGTTGTACCAGGATCGGCACACCACGAATCACCTGCACGTAGAGTGTCGCAATATTCGAAATGATCGGATTCTTCGACAACCGCCCCATGCCGGCAATCAGCCCCAGCACAATGGCGCCGCTAAAAGCGACCAGGGTGACAAAAATCGTGGTGGTGATGCCCTGCACCAGCTTGCTCAAAATAAGCGAGTACAGGTCGTTCGTCAGGAATTGATACAGAAGGATGATACCGGCTAATAACAATACTAGCAGCCACCATGGTAATTGGGCCAACCACTGAACAAACTGGCTTTGAGTTGAGGTTTTGTTTATAACGGGAGTATTGGCAGCCATCGTTGTCGTACTTCTCCAGAGGTCAGCAAGGATATACGTCTCCTTGCCGACCTCTGAGATCACTCAAATATGGACAAACTTGCAGCGTGATTGGGAATCGCGTGCAGCGTTACTTGGCGGGCGTCTCTGTTGGGGCCGCCGTGGGACCAGCCTGCACCTCGTCATAGGTGATCTTGAAGTCTGGCCCAAACCACTTCTGGTTAAGCTTTTCCAACGTGCCATCGGCCTTCATGGAAGCTAGCGCTGCATTGAAAGGTTCGCGGAGATTAGAACCCTTGGGGAAGATGAAACCAAGTTGCTGGCCGACCAACACACCCTCGATCAGCTTCACTTTGTCGGAATTGACGCCCACATAGCCCTGGCCGGCGGTATCGTCGATGACGACGGCGTCGGCATCTTTGGCGATCAACGCCTGGACGGCGTCGCCGAACGTGTCGAAGGCTGTTACGCGGCTCTCACCGACCATCTTGACGGCTTCGTCATAATTGGTGGTGCCCTTCTGCGTAGCAACCTTGAAGTCTCCGGCTTTGAGTTCATCGACAGTCGTGAACCGAGTCTCGTCGGTGCGCACCAGCACACGCTGGTCCACGCTGATGTACCCATCCGAGAAATCCACCACTTTGGCGCGCTCATCGCTGATGGTGATGCCATCGGCGGCCATGTCGAACTGGCCGGCAGCCACAGCGGCGATCATGTTATCCCAGGCAATCTCTTTATAGACGGGTTTGCAGTTCAAGCGCTTGCACAATTCTGCCAGGGCGTCGTAATCCCATCCTTCTGCTTTGCCATTATCCAGGCGGATATAGTTGAATGGCAGGTAGGCATTTTCAAGCGCGACCGAAATTTCACGCCCTTGCAAGTCCGGCACGGCGGTCGTATCGGTCATTGCGGCAGTATCGCCAACGGTCGCTGTTGCATCCGTGCTTGGCGCAGTCGTTGCTTCGGGTGCGGTCGTGGCTGCGGGGACGGCAGTTGCGGCGGGAGTAGCCGGCGAACCACATCCTGCCATGAAAGCAATGGTCAACGCACATAAGCCCACAACGTGTAGCGGTTTCATAATAAATTGTCTCCTCCGTCAGGAAAATAAAAAGCGCGCCGTTGTTCATGGAACAGCAACAGCGCACTTGGCTTGAGGAAAGATTTTACAGCATTTGCGAAACTGCGGAGGGTTATTTCGCCAGTGTTGTAAGATTGCGGTCTTGTATGCTAATTCTTCTAGACCTCGACGGCACATTGATACACGACCGCGGCTACCGTGCGGCAATTGACGCCACTGTCATCCGGTATTGCCAGAAGCATCACCTCCCTGCCTACGCCCCCTATGACGACGACGTGCACTTGTTGCACGCGCACGGCTATAGCAACGAGTGGGATACGGTGGCCTTCTTGGCCGGCATCTTGCACCATGCACAGGCGATTGGCTTATCCGGCCGCCCCGATTATCAAGCCTGGACGCTGAAAACAGATCAATACGAAGGGCTGCCCAATGAACGAGCATGTAGTGCCCTCGTCAACGAATCGCCGGCGGAACTACACCCGCTGCTACATGCGCTCATGGATGACGTCACAGACGTCGCTCACGCACCAACCACGCGCCTGTTCGCAGAACTGATCCTGGGGTCCGATCTCTTCACCCTGCATTACGGTCTTCCGGCCCAACAGAATGCCGCGTCGCTGCTGGAACAACTGGACGAGCCGCTGATCGATTCACTCAGCCGCGAAATCATCCTGGCGCATCGGGCATGCGTCTTCACTTCCCGCCCCAGCTTGCCCCCAGGGCATCGCTTGGCACCGCGTGACACGGGCCAGCCAGGCAAGTGGGCTTTCATACGGCCAGCCGACGACGACTGCGCACTCGTCCACCCGCCCGAGGCGGAAATCGGCCTGCGCTTGTTGAAACTGGAGCACCTGCCCATGATCGCGCTGGGCCATATACAGTGGCTGGCAGATTGCCACAGCGAGCGCGTCTACGACCTGACAAAACCCAGCCCAGTGCAAGCGCTGGCAGCCATGTTAGCCGCCCAGGGCACCGCGGAACGCATCGCGCTGCAAGCCGCTTATGATTTCTGGAAGACCGGGAACACGCCGTCCATCTTCGCCTCGTTGCACAAGGAACATGTCTACGTGTTGGAGGACAATGCTGTAGGAATTCAATCGTGTCTGTCAGCCGGACAAAGCTTGCGCGAACGAGGCATTGACGTCGCCGTGCACGGGTTCGGCATCAGCACTGCACCCGCCAAACGCGCAGTTCTGACGCCCATTTGCGACGCAGTTTTTGAAGACGCCAATCAGGCATTGCGTCAACTGGAGATTACTGCACTCGCCTGATCGTATAACGATGTGGAAAGCAGTGACACATTCACCGCTCGCCAGCACGCCTTTATAACCTGGCTATAATTTCACCGTCGAAAGGCGGCTGGAAACCCGGCGAAATGAAAAATACTGCTTTTCAAGAGATAAAACCATTCTGAGGGAATACAGATGGCACTGATACTCGAAGCATTCAACCAGAACCCAGAAGATATCGCACTTGATGATGCGGATATGTTGTCTCGTATTCGTTCCTATGCTGCGCCCGGACCGGATGACGACGAGGCGTTGGACGACCTGGACGAGATGGACGATGAGGACGATCTCGACGAGGAAGCCGATGTCGATGAAGAAGACATCGACAGCATCGACGAAATCGAGGAAGACGACCTCGACGACGATGACGCTATCGATGAGGCCGACGAAATAGAGGACGAAGACGAGATCAGCCTCGAAGACCTCGAAGCAGATGAAGAGGAAGACGACCTGGAGGAAGATGAACTCCTCTGGGACGACGAGGATGAGGACGAAGAGGACGAAGACGACGACGAAGATTATTGAGTTGAAAATCAATCGCCGGCGTACTTCGCCACCAGCCTAGCAATATCCAGTGCCGAATCTGGCCTGGCGAGATTAATCGAAGCCTGGTGCATACTGTTGAGCCGCTGAGGGTCTTTAATCAACAGCTTGAGTTGCTTTACCACAGCGGCGGGCAGCAACGGGCACCAGGCGCCCGCTCCCCTATTCGTCACATAGGTAACGTTGCCTTCTTCTTGGCCGGGGACGGCGTCATAGAGGATGATCGGTAACCCGGCCACAAAGGCCTCTGCGATAGTGCCCGGGCCGGCTTTCGTTACGAGAATGTCGGCGGCGCCCATCAACTCGGGGATGTTGTGGACAAAACCGAGAACCTTCATGACGGGCACACGCGGGTTAATGAATTCCAAATCGCGTTTCACAGCTTGATTGCGCCCACACACAACGACCAATTGCAACGGCAAGCCGCTGAATGCGATCTCACGTCCGGTAACGCCTAACGCGCCCATACCATCGCCACCTCCCATGAGGAGCACCACCGGCTTGTCGTTAAATAGGCCCAACTGTGAGCGAGTGGCCTGGCGATTGCCCATGCGCTGCCGGAAATCAGGCCATACTGGTTGGCCGGTAACAGAAACTCTCTCTGGGGGCACAAGGTTCTCAATGGCCTCCTCGCGCGCCTCATCGGTGGGGACGATGCAATGATCCACGGTAGGCACATAGTGCGCCACGTGCCCGGTCACCAGGTCCGTCACCACGTTGACGAATTTGGATTGCGCTCCGGCTCGCTTAATCGCCTGTGGAAGCGCGCCATTGTAAATTGGGTGGCAAGACACATAGACAGAAGCCGGGTATCGGCGCACAATGTCGTCGGCAACCGGGTCGCTGATCGTCTCAAAAGCCTTACGGATCACAGCGACACGCCTTCGCCCGTTGCTGGCATGGAACCCCAGCGCATAGAGTACGCGAGCATTATTCACCCACATGGGGTAATCGGTATCGGCATTGCGAAGCAGAGGGGGCAGGAGCTTAAAACCGTTCAAATAACATATTTCATAGCGGTTTCCATATAGCATCTGCAGGCCCATCGCAATAGCATCCGCGGCGCTGCGATGGCCTCCTCCTGCATCCCCATAGAGCATAACAATGCGTTTCATCACAAGCCTTCCTTGCTTGATTGTGAGTTTATGTTCGTGGCCCTATTACTGCCGGCACTGATATGACGTGTCATGCGCCTTTGAACTTCGCTACGTTCCAGCATGACGCGTCTGCCACAGGTAAGGCACTTCAGACCAATATCTGCGCCTACGCGTACTACCTGCCACTCATACCCGCCACACGCATGAGGCTTACGGAGGTGGACGACATCATTCACTTCAAAGGGCGTGATCACCATATAGGGAACCTCAAACATTATACTCACAGTACGTTAAGCGTATACACTATAATCAATCCGCTTATGAACGGACCTTTGCTCCAACTCATCCAAGGGCTCACCCAGGGCCAACCTGAGATCGCTCTCGCAGGCCTCGTCGTCGGTGTCTTACTCATTCTGATATGCTTTCCAGTCCATGAGTATGCCCACGCATTGACCGCAACGATGCTTGGCGACGATACAGCGCAACGCCAGGGACGCCTGACGCTCAACCCACTCGCCCACCTAGACCCGATTGGCTCTCTCCTTTTTCTAGTCACGGGCTTCGGCTGGGCAAAACCAGTGCCGGTGCTCCCCTATCGCTTGAACGGGAATGCCCGAACCAGTTTCGCGTTGGTCTCAATCGCGGGGCCGGTGTCGAACGTCATTCTAGCGGTCATTTTCGCGCTGATCTATCGTCTCTTATCGCCATCTCTCAATACATCGAATTCGGCATTGTCGTCGGTCATCATTTATGCGCTACAAATCGCCGTTTTCTTAAACATGATCCTGGCGCTTTTCAACTTCATCCCTATTCCACCACTGGACGGGTCTAGAATCCTGGCTGCGATCATTCCCGATTCGGGCGCGAGCATCATGGACCAGTTGGAGCGGTACGGCCTATTCATCGTTTTGCTGCTTAGTGTTTCCGGGTTACTCACCCCACTCATCATCACCCCTGCGAGCAACATCACTATCTTTTTGCTAGGCATCTAATTGCCAAGGAAGGAATTATGGCAAAAATGCGCATCACCATCGTCGGCTGCGGTTTTATCGGCACTGCAATTGCGCTTGCAATGCGCAACGTCTACAAGGACGCAGAAATCATCGGTCACGACAAAAATAACGCCAACACGCAACGCGCGGAGAAAATGAAGGCCATTGACCGTAGTAATTGGAACCTCCCCGC
>DAOUFG010000183.1:0-23188 GCA_034430115.1 Thermoflexales bacterium
GATTGCATAGTTCCCCGCCGCCACGACAACCGAGCCACCGCCCATCAAGTACTGGTCGATGGCATAGCGTTCCTTATCCGTCAAATTCGTCGGGCCGATCAGGAACAACACGTCCACGTCGGGTGGCACCTGGCCGGAAGAAAGATCCACTGTTTTCACGCTGTAGTCTCGCTGCAATTGCTGCGAAATCATCTGGTAGCTTTCCAGGCTCGCTTGCGTCTGGCCGTACATATCTTGCTGCGGCTGGGGAGACCATATCCCAACCACTTTGAGGAAGCCGGTCGCGTTGCGCTTCAACGCAGACTCGAGCGCTGTTCGAACACTGCTCTCGCTGAAGTCCTGCTCCGGGTACACCAGTTGGCCCTTGTTACCAATCACGAGCAGCATGTTGAGGTAATACGTATCATTGGAGAACAATGACACTTGCGTCGCATTGAGGTTGAATTGTTGGCTGAGCGTCTGGCGAGTCAGCGGGCTGCTGGAGTCATCCGGGTTGATCTGTTGCACCGTCAATTTTCCGCCCGAATGCTGTGCCAGGTCGTTCGCTACCTTCAACATAGTAGCGGGCGCGTCCTTGTACGTCGTCGGGAGTGTGTTGGGCGTCACAATCAGGTAAAGTGTGACAGGATTCTGAAACGACGCGAACACCGAATCGATGCTCTGGAACCCATAGGCAACCTTCTTGATCGAGCGCGTCAGGTCATATTCCAGATTACGGAAAGAAACGTTTACGTTCCCGTCGTTTTGTTGGTCCACCTGCACCAGGTCGCTGAAGTTCATCACCACGTTCTGATCGCCATAGCGCACCAGGATATCGAAGTAGGCGTTAATCACAGAAGCCTCATAGCGCCCCGAAACCTGCAACGGCGTCGGCTGGATGCCATAGGTGCGCACAGCTTCCTCTTCAATGGCCGAGTCGCTGGCCGGGTCTACGACGTCGGCCTGAATCTTCCCGCCGCTGGCGATTTGATATTCGCTCAGCATATCGCGCACTTGCGGGATCAACGGCGACAGCAGCGGGTGCGTCTTTTCACTGATGTAGGCTCGTATCGTCAACGGTTCCTGGAGGTTGTTAATCAGGTCCAATGTGGCCTGTGAGAGCGTGAACTCGTGCTGCTCGGTAAGGTCCGCACGCAGCCCCTGCAACGGCGTGACCCAGACATTCAGCACAACCAGGTTCACGGCGATGAGTGCCCCCGTCAGGTTCATGTTGCGCCGATAGGCAGCGGTGCGCTTGCCTGTAGACCAGCGCTTGCGGTCCAGCGCAAGCGTATTGAGTGTGAGAAACACAGCCGTGAGCGACAGGTAATACAACAGGTCGCGAAAGTCGATCACGCCGCGCTCGATGCTCTCAAAGCGGCTGCCCGTGCCAATATCGCGCAAAATGTCGGCAATGTTGCTGCTAAACAAGCCTGTGATGGTGCTATCGCCCACCAGGTAAAACAACCCGCCGATCAACATCGTGACGATGAGCGCCACAATCTGGTTATCGGTGCGCGACGAGACAAACAGGCCGATCGCAGCATAGCCGCCGGCCAGCAAAATCGCCGCGAGATACCCGCCGATCACCGGTCCAAAGTCCAGGTTGCCCAAGAGCGACACGGTGATGACCAACGGCAACGTGAGCGCCAGCGCAACGGCCACCAGCGTGATGACCGCCAGGAACTTCCCAAGCACCAACTTCACGGGTTGGACAGGCAGCGTCAACAACATTTCCAGCGTGCCGGAACGTTGTTCCTCGCTCCACTGGCGCATTGTCAGCGCAGCGACCAGGAAGATGAGCAAAATCGGCATGGAGCTGAACATGGGCCGTACATCTGCCACGCCCCGTGCGAAGAAAGTATTAATCCAGAAGAATGAAAAAAGAGTCGCCGCCAGGAAAACGCCCACAAAGATGAGTGCGAGCGGCGAACTGAAGTAACTATTCAGCTCTTTGCGAGCTGTTGCGAGAACCGTTTTCATAGCACCCCTTAAAAATCACGCAGCAGTTGCCAACTCATTGAATACCGTTTCCAGCGTGCGCGCGTCGCGGCGCAACTCACGCAACGGCCAGCTATTTTGGCGAGCGGCATCATAGAGCAAGGGGCACAAATCGGCGCCTTTCTTGCCGTACACGCGGTAACTGATCGCCCCATCCTGTGAAGCAACTGTTTCAATGCTGCTGACGGCGTGTATCTGCCGGATCGCGGATTCCACCCCGCTCACCTTACGCTGCAAGACCAGAATGGCATTGTCGGTTGCCTCCAAATCCGCTAGGCGCGCATCCGCCCGAATCTGGCCATTCATGATGATGATGGCGCGATCACACAGCGCTTCCACTTCTGAGAGGATATGGCTGGAGAACAGGATTGTGGTGGTCCTGGCTAATCGTTTGATGAGCCGGCGAATCTCTACGATTTGGGTGGGATCGAGGCCGACGGTGGGTTCGTCCAGGATCAATAGCTTTGGCCGGTGCAATATTGCCTGTGCCAGACCAGCGCGCTGGCGCAAACCTTTACTGAGCTTACCAATCGGCCGGGTCAGATATTCTTCGAGCGAGGTGTCGATCACCGCCTGGCTGATTCGTTGCGCCTGCTCGGTTTCGGGGATTTGCCGTAATTCAGCGATCATCTTCAGGTAGCTCTGAACGCTTAATTCGGGGTATGCGGGGGCATTTTCAGGCAGATAACCGATGCGAGATTGTACTGCTATCGGCTCCGCCAACACATCCAGCCCATCGATTTCGACGATCCCTTCGTCTGGTTGTAGGTAACCCGTCAGGATCTTGATTATCGTCGTCTTGCCGGCACCATTCGGTCCGAGTAGACCAACGATTTCGGCGTCCGCCACCTGAAAACTAACGCCGCGTAAGGCTTGCACGTCGCCATAAGACTTGGTGACTTCTTTAACGTTGATCATGCAACTCTCCTTCCTTCTAGCTTCAACTCATAAGGGAAGCTACAAAACTTGGATTATAGGCTCATGAAAATTCAGGTGACAATAATCATGTTATGACCATGACATTGCGCCGACACGTCGAAGCGAGCACCAAGCACATCTTCTGTCCATTTTTAGGTATACCTGGACTTTGACCACCCCTCCGCATGATAAAAGTCACTTGCCCCCAGCAGAAAATGTGATATACATGCACCCTTAAGTGGAGTCCCCTCCACCGGAGCCAGGCAGCTCTAGTCGTGTTTCTTTCTCCACGCAGAGAACAGGTAAGCACATTAAACCCTGGGCAAGATCCCAATACAGAAGCCGTTATGAAAGACTCGGACGATCATTCGCAGTTTCCAAAACCAGAAGGTTTGTACGATCCGGCACTTGAGCACGACGCGTGTGGCGTCGGCCTCATTTCCAACATCAAAGGCGAACGTTCGCACGATATCGTGCGAATGGGCCTGGAGATGCTAATGAACCTCAGCCATCGCGGCGCGGTTGGTGCCGACCCCGATACGGGCGATGGCGCCGGAATCTTGATGCAGATTCCCCATGCCTTTTATAAGGCCGCGTGCGCCGACATGGGGATACACCTGCCCGATCCAGGACAGTATGCCGTCGGTATGCTATACACTCCTCGTGGGAACCCCGGACGCAGCATGGAAATCTTCGAGAAGGCGTTGCGTGACGAAGATTTCCGAGTGTTAGGCTGGCGATCGGTACCGACCGACCCGGCCGCCGTGGGCGTCACGGCGCGTAGCACGGTGCCGGAGGTGATGCAGGTGTTCGTCCAGAACCCCGGCATGGATTACCTGACCTTTGAACGGCAACTGTTTGTGGCTCGCCGCGTGGCCGAGAACACGGCCCTTAAAGAAGGCGGGCTGGTCGCCGACCGGTTCTACGTGCCCAGCCTGGGCAGCCACACCATCGTCTACAAAGGCATGATGATGGCGCATCAACTAGGCAAGTTCTACCCCGAGCTGAACGACGAGCAACTGGCCTCGGCCGTGGCAATTGTCCACGCGCGCTATAGCACCAACACCTTCCCAAGCTGGCCCCTGGCCCAACCCTTCCGCGCCATGTGCCACAACGGCGAAATCAACACCCTGCGTGGCAATATTAACAAGCTGATGGCGCGCCGCTCGATGTTGGGCACCAGGATATTTGGCGATGATATAAAGAAGTTGATGCCCATCATCATCGAAGGTATGAGCGACTCCGCCGCGTTCGACAACATGCTGGAGATGCTCTACCTGGGCGGGCGCAACCTCCCCCACGCCATCTTGATGATGATCCCCGAAGCCTGGGGCGACAAATACTACATGGGCCATGACCGGCGCGGGTTCTACGAGTATCACGCCAACATTATGGAACCCTGGGATGGCCCTGCCGCCATCCTCTTCACCGATGGCTACCAGTCGGGCGGTATTCTAGACCGCAACGGCCTGCGCCCACTGCGCTACACCATCACGCGCAATGATCTGCTCGTGCTCGGCTCCGAAACCGGCGCGCTGGACATCCCCACCGAGGACATCCGCGAACGCGGTCGCCTGCGCCCCGGCAAGATGATGATCGTCGATACGGCCAAGCGGCGCGTCTTGAGCAACGATGAAGTGAAGGCCGATATCTGCCGCCAGCAGCACTACCGCCGCTGGGTGACCGCCAACCGCATCGAATTCCAGGGCTTTGGCATTGGCGCGGGCGCCACCACTTACGATGCCGACACGCTGCTGACCCGGCAACTGGCTTTTGGCTACACACGCGAAGACCTGAATGTGCTCATCCGCCCCATGGTTTCCAGCGCCACTGAGCCGATCGGCTCCATGGGCAACGACACGCCCCTGGCGGTGCTATCGGACCGGCCACAATTAGTGTTCAATTACTTTAAACAGATATTTGCACAAGTCACCAACCCGCCGATTGACCCCATTCGCGAGCGATTAGTTATGTCGCTCACCACATTCCTGGGCGCAGAGGGCAACATCCTGGAGGAAAAACCGGATCATGCGCGTCGCCTGAAGTTACGCGCGCCCATTCTCACCACGGTGGATCTGGAACGCATACGCTCGTCAAAGCTACCCGAGTTCAGGGCCGTCACGTTGAGCAGCCTGTTCGACGTCAGCCTGGGCGAACAGGGCCTGCAAATCGCGATGGATGATCTGTGCCAACAAGCCCAGGAATGCGTGGAACAAGGCTACGCCATCATTATCCTGAGCGACCGCGACATCTCACCCGACCGCGCGCCCATCCCCAGCCTGCTCGCTATTTCCGGCGTAGCACATCACCTCATCAACGCCGGCATTCGCAACCGCGTGGGGCTCATTATCGAATCGGGCGAACCACGTGAAGTGAATCACTTCGCGTTGCTGCTCAGCTATGGCTGTGACGCCATATGCCCCTACCTGGCTTTCGAGACAGTTGCCAGCCTGCACGCGAACGGGGAACTGCCCCGCACGCTTACCCTGCAAGACGCCATCGAAAATTACATCAAAGCCGTCAGCGACGGCATCTTGAAAATTCTCTCCAAGATGGGCATCTCCACCTTGCGCAGCTATAACGGGGCGCAGATATATGAATGTGTGGGGTTCAGCCGGGCGTTCGTGGATAAGTACTTCACCAAGACCACCTCACGCATTGGCGGCATCGGCATCGAACACGTGGCGCACGAGACACTGATGCGTCACACCGCTGCCTACGGCATCCAGCGTGGCGTGGATCCCGCATTGCCAAGCGGCGGGTTCTACGCCTACCGCACCGATGGCGAACGTCACCTGTGGTCGCCAGAAGCAATCTACTCCCTTCAACAGGCCACCCGTCAGGACAGCGCGGCGCTTTATCGCAAGTTTGCCGATGCGATCAACTGCCAGGAAAATCGCGCCGTTACCTTGCGCAGCCTGCTGGACTTCAATGCGGACCCATCCCAGGCAATTCCGCTGGATGAAGTGGAAAGCGCAGACGAGATCGTGAAGCGCTTCACCACGGCAGCTATGTCGTTCGGCTCGCTCAGCCGCGAAGCGCACGAGACGATGGCAATCGCCATGAATCGCATGGGCGCGATGTCAAATAGCGGCGAGGGCGGCGAAGATTCCGCTCGCTATGCCCCGCTCCCCAACGGAGATTCGCGCTCCAGCGGCGTCAAGCAGGTCGCCTCCGCCCGCTTCGGCGTGACGGCGGAATATCTTGCCAACGCCCGCGAACTGCAAATCAAGATCGCGCAGGGCGCCAAGCCCGGCGAAGGCGGGCACTTGCCCGGGCACAAGGTGAACGTGGAAATTGCACAAACGCGCAATTCCACCCCTGGCGTCAGCCTCATCTCACCGCCGCCGCACCACGATATCTACTCCATCGAGGACCTGGCCCAATTGATCTTCGACCTAAAGAACGCGAACCCATCGGCCCGCATCAGTGTCAAGCTCGTGTCGGAGGCGGGCGTCGGGACGATTGCCGCCGGCGTGTGCAAAGGCCATGCCGACATGGTGCTCATCAGCGGTGGTGACGGCGGCACGGGCGCCAGTCCCCTGTCGAGCATCAAGCACGCCGGGTTGCCCTGGGAACTGGGCATCTCCGAAACACATCAGACGTTGGTGAAGAACGACCTACGCGGGCGCATCCGCCTGCAAGTGGACGGCCAAATGCGCACCGGGCGCGACGTAGCCATTGCAGCGTTACTCGGTGCTGAGGAATATGGGTTCGGCAGCGCCTCATTGATCGTGCTGGGGTGCGTGATGCAACGCAAGTGTCACCTGAATTCCTGCGCAATGGGCGTGGCGACACAAGATGCGCGCTTGCGCGCGCGCTTCAAAGGACAGCCGGAATATCTCATCCGCTATTTCCACTTCGTCGCCGAAGAAATGCGCCACATCATGGCCGGCCTGGGTGTGCGCACCGTCAACGAGATGATCGGGCGCACAGACCTGCTGAAGAAGCGCGACAACATTCGGCATTGGAAGGCACGCGAGATCGATTTCAGCCTCATCCTGCACCAGGTGGACGCGCCGCCCGAAGTGGCTCGTTACCGGCTACAGGATCAGAATCACGGCATCGCCGATGTGTTGGACAAGAAACTACTCCAGGATGCGCTGCCGGTGATCGAATCGGGCAGCGGGACAATCGAAAAAGAATATCCAATCCGCAACGTCAACCGCACCACCGGCGCGATGGTCTCGTTTGAGATCGCGCGCAGGCATGGGCACGTTGGCCTGCCCGAAGACGCGATCACCTTCCACTTCACCGGCTCGGCCGGGCAAAGCTTTGGCGCTTTTGCCTCACACGGTATGACGCTGACGCTGGAAGGCGACGCCAATGACTACGTTGGCAAGGGTCTGTCGGGCGGCAAACTGATCATCCGCCCACCGCGCAATGCGCCGTTTGATCCGTCGGCAAACGTCATCGTCGGCAACACGGTGCTCTACGGCGCCACCGGCGGCGAGGTCTTCTTCAGCGGGCTGGCCGGCGAACGCTTCGCCGTGCGCAATTCGGGCGCGCGAGCCGTGGTGGAAGGCGTGGGCGACCACGGTTGTGAATATATGACGGGCGGCGTGGTGGCTGTGCTGGGACCAATCGGCGTGAACTTCGCCGCCGGCATGAGCGGCGGCATCGCATATCTCTACGACCCAACCCAGGACGTAGATATACAGTGCAACCACGACATGGTCGATCTGGACCCATTGACGGACCCGGAAGACATCGAGGAACTGCACGCCATGATCGAAAAGCACTGGCTTTATACAGGCAGCGCCAAAGCCCGCGAAATGCTGGATGACTGGGACATCGTCCGCCGCATGTTCGTGAAGGTGTTCCCCATGGAGTATCGCCGCGCGCTGGGCCAAATGAAGAAAGTGGAGCGCAATGTACGCCGCACCGAAGGTGAGCGGGTGGAGCAAGCATAATGGACAAAACAACTGGCTTTATCTCAATCGCACGCAAAGACGCCGGCATGCAAGACGCGCACGAGCGCGTGCAACACTTTAACGAGTTCCACCTGAGGCTTTCGCCAGAGGAGATTCATGCACAGGCCGCACGCTGCATGGATTGTGGTGTGCCTTTCTGTCACGGCATCGGCTGTCCGTTGGATAACGCCGTGCCGGAGTTTATCGATCTGGTCTACCGCGAACGTTGGCACGAGGCGGCGGATCTGCTGCACCAAACGAACAACTTTCCGGAGATTACCGGGCGCATTTGCCCCGCATTGTGCGAAGCCTCTTGCGTGAATGCCCTGGATAACCTGCCCACCAACATCCGCGAGATTGAGTTAGAAATTGTTGAACGGGCCTGGGAAGAAGGCTGGATACAGCCCAAGCCGCCCGAAGTGATCACGGGCAAGCGTGTGGCAATCATCGGCACCGGCCCGGCAGGTTTGGCTGCGGCACAACAGTTGCGCCGCGCCGGGCACAAAGTCGTGATGTTCGAAAAGGCCCCTAAGCCCGGTGGCATTTTGCGCTATGGCATCCCCGATTTCAAGCTTAGCAAAGACGTGCTGGACAGGCGATTGGAACAAATGCGCACCGAGGGCGTGTCGTTCAAATGCGAAGTGGAAGTCGGCAAAGACGTCTCCGTCGATTACATCCGGCGACGCTTCAACGCCATGTGCCTGACGATTGGCGCGATGCAGCCGCGCGATTTGAACGTGCCGGGGCGCGAACTGAAGGGGGTCCATTTTGCGCTGGAGTTCCTGGGGCAGAATAACCGCCGCATGAGCGGCCAGATGATCGCGCCGGAACAGGAAATCAACGCAGCCGGCAAGCGCGTCATCGTCATCGGCGGGGGCGACACAGGCAGCGACTGCGTCGGCACTGCCCTGCGCCAGGGCGCGCTAAGTGTGCAGCAACTGGAATTGCTCCCCCGCCCGCCCGAAACGCGCCCTGCCAACAACCCCTGGCCGCAATGGCCGCTCATCTTGCGCACCAGCAGCTCACACCTGGAAGGCGGCCAGCGCGACTGGTCTGTCAACACCACCCGGTTCAAGGAGCAAGACGGGCACGTCTGTGGCATGGAATGTGTGCGGCTGGAATGGGGCAAAGGCCCCGACGGTAAACCATCCATGACGCCCATCCCCGGCAGTGAGTTCGAGCTACAGGCCGACCTGGTGCTGCTGGCAATGGGCTTCGTGCGCCCAGTTCACGAGGGCTTGCTGGATAGCCTGGGCGTGGAATATGACCCACGCGGGAACGTCAAGGTGGATGCTCAGATGATGACCAGCATCCCCGGCGTCTTCGCCGCCGGCGACGTCAACACCGGCGCATGGCTGGTCGTCGGCGCTATCGCCAATGGCCGGCGCATGGCCCGCCGCGTGGACCAATACCTGATGGGCGAAACATCCCTGCCAGAGACGGTCCTGCCAACGCGGTTGTAGGATAGCCACGATAGTCAGACACCCGATTTTTGCTAAAAATCGGGTGTCTACCACACTATTCAGGCACGCTTCAGAGCACTCGCTCACCCTCTCCCGGTAGAGCCAAAACCGCCCGCGCCACGCTCGGTGGATGAAAGCACTTCAAGCGACTCCACCTGCTCAGCGGCTTCGGTATACACCGGCAACACCAGCATTTGCACGATGCGATCGTTCACGTTGATCGTGAAGGGTTCCGTCCCACGGTTCTCCATCAATACGCGCACTTCGCCGCGATAAGAAGCATCGATCACCCCCGCCGCGGTGCGCATGCCCGCCCGCGCCACGGAACTGCGATCCTTGATGATGCCCACATAGCCCAATGGGATTTCCACGTGTAACCCCGTAGCCACCAACACCTGCTCGCCGGGCTGCACCACGCGCTGCTCATTGCTGCGGATGTCATAGCCCGCATCGCCCGTTGCTGGTGCCGTCAAAGGCGTGACCTTATTCAACCGTGCAGTTTCATCCAGATAAAAATGCATGAGGAATTCCTGATAAAAGTTTCGTTACGCTGCCGGCGCAGGCGCTTGCTGAGCGCCATTCGCCGGCAAATCGCGCGTGCCCTTACACTTTGGGAACCGCGAACACCCCAGGAAGGGGCCGCGCGGCCCGTTACGTTGCACCATCGGCGCACCGCAGCGCGGGCAGGCGATCCCTGTCTCGGTGGCGGGCGCTGCGCGGGCGCGCTTCGTCGCCCGACTACGCTTCGCGCCGGTGCGGCCCTTCCCTCTCGCTCGGTGTGAATTAGCGCGGGGCTGGGCCTCTTCACCCTCACCATCCTCTGCGGGGGCAGCTCCGGCTGGTCGCTCCGGCGCTGGGAAGGCGCGCATCTTTGGCTCCGCGCTGGCCAGCGACTGCGCAAACGGCGTGTAAAAGTCGCGTAACACCTTCACCCAGGGGGCCTCGCCGCGCGAGATGTCATCCAGCCAGTCTTCCACCTGCGCAGTGAAGCGATAGTCCATCATTTCCGGGAACGCGGCAATCAGTGCATCACACGTCACTTCCCCCAACGGCGTCGGCGTCAGATGGCGCTTTTCCAGCGTCACATATTCGCGCGCCTTCAGGGTGGCCATGATGGAAGCATAGGTGCTGGGCCGGCCAATGCCGCGATCTTCCAGCGCCTTCACCAGCGAAGCCTCGGTATAGCGCGCAGGCGGCTGAGTGAAATGTTGGCGCGGGATCAGCTTCAACAAATCCAGCGGCTCGTCATTCACCAGTTCAGGCAATTGTTGCGGCTCATCATCGTCGTCACCCTGTTCTTCCGCCTCCTGCCACACGCGCAAGAAGCCGTCGAACTTCAGTTCACGCCCTATCGCGCGGAAGAGAAACGCCGGGGTCTCACCGAGCGAGGCCAGGAACGGCACACCCGTCACCGGCCTAGCGACATTTGCGATCACATCTACAGTGGTCACCTCATAGAGCGCCGGGGCCATCTGCGAGGCCACGAAGCGCCGCCAGATCAGGTCGTATAGCTTGAACTGCCGGTCACTCAGGTGCTGCTTGATCGTGTTTGGATAACGCATCACGTCGGTCGGCCGAATGGCCTCGTGCGCTTCCTGCGCGTTCTTCACCTTCGTCTTATAAGTCGGCGCGCCGGCGGGCAGATACTTCGCGCCCAGGGTCTGCGAGATCATCTCGCGCGTCTTCTGCTGTGCATCAGGCGAGATGGCGGTGGAATCGGTGCGCATATACGTGATAAGCCCGGAGGCTTTGCCCTCACCGATGTCGATGCCCTCATAGAGTTCCTGGGCAATCTTCATCGTCTCCGCCGGCGACATGCCCAGGCGTGCCGATGCCGACTGCTGCAACGTGCTGGTGGTGAATGGGGGCCAGGGCCTGCGCGTCTTTTGCTCGCGCTTCACGCTTTTCACGCGATAGGCCGCGCCTTCCAACACGCCGATGACCTGCTCCGCTTCGGCCTGGCTCTTCAGCTCGATCGGCTGATCCAGCCCCACCTTCTTGTTGCCCACCTGTACCAGGCGTGCCAGGAAATGCTGCGCATGGTTCAGTTGCTTCGCCAAGTCGGCATGGATGCTCCAATATTCACGCGGCACGAAATTGCGAATCTCGCGCTCACGATCCACCACCAACCGCAACGCCACGCTTTGCACGCGGCCCGCGCTCTTGCCATGCGTGGTTTTCCACACGAGCGGGCTGACCTGGTATCCCACCAGCCTGTCCAGCACCCGGCGCGCCTGCTGCGCGTCAACCAGGTTGATGTCTAATCCCTGGCGCGGGTGCGCAAAGGCATCTTTGATCGCGCCGGGCGTAATCTCGTGGAAGGTCACGCGTTGCACCGGCTTGCCGCGCGGCTTCAACGTTTGCAGCAAATGCCAGGCAATCGCCTCGCCTTCGCGGTCGGGGTCGGTAGCCAGATAGACGGCGCCGGCGTCCTCCAGCGCTTCGCGCAGTGACTTGATCGTTTTGCTCTTCTGGCGCAGGATGTGATAGGTCGGCGCGAAGTTGTGCTCCACGTCCACACCGAGCGCATCCTCAGGCAAGTCACGCACATGCCCCATGCTGGCGCGCACGGTGTAGCCGGCGCCGAGGATCGGCGCGAGCGTGCGTGCCTTGGTTGGAGATTCAACGATTACGAGCGTTTTCACAAGACGCTTCCCATAGAAAGTCTAGCAAGCCAAATGATAACGGCTTTCCAATGGGGACGTCATGCGCAACGCGAGAATCCATCCCGCCAAAGCACGCCGGTTTAGAAGCCCGTTACGCCAAAGGCATGCAAGATGGCCACGATGATCGGCCCGATGAACAGCGCCGGGAGGAAGTTTGCAATCCGAATCTTTTTCAAATCGAGCAGCGTGATGCCGATGCCGATGATCATGATCGCCCCGGTAGCCGACAGCACCGCCAGCATCGGCGACGTGAAGACGCTTTGTGCAGCGCCAGCCAGCAAGGCCAGCCCGCCCTGGAACACCAGGATGGTGATGATGCTAAAGCCCACCCCTATCCCCAGCGAGGCGGCAAAGGCGAGCGCAGCGAAACCATCCAGCGTGCTCTTGATCGCCAGCAGGGAGAAATCACCCGTCAGACCGTCTTGAATGGAACCCAGGATGGTCATTGGCCCGACACAAAAGACGAGGCTGGCCACGATGTACCCGCGCACAAAACGCGCCGTGCCCTCGGCGTCTTCACTACGGGCGAACTTACGCTCCAGCCACGCGCCAAAGCGCGTCAAGAGATCGTCCAGGCCGACCAGTTCGCCGATCGCAGAGCCGATCAGAACTGAAAGCAGCACCACGATGAACTTCGTAGCGCCATTTTCCTGCCCCGACATTGCATCCGTCAGGCTCAGAATGGCATAGCCAATCGTAGAAAGCCCCAAACCGCTGAGGACCGTCTGGCGCATCTTCTCGGGGAAACGGTCGCCCAGTATGACGCCTACAAACGTGCCAAAAAGTACTGTAACGACGTTGATCAGTGTACCTATCATGTGGTCATTGTTCCTTCGATGATCTTATTCCTGGTTGATATCCAGTTTCCTTACGCGCAACTCCGCCTGCTCCAATTGCGCCGCGCAATAAGCCGCCAATTTCTGCCCGCGCTCATGCAATTCCAACGCCTGCTCCAATGGCAGGTCACCCCGTTCCAACTGAGCGACAATTTCTTCCAGTTCATGAAACGCCACCTCGAAGCTAGGGGCCGCGCTTTCGGATGGCTCTGTGATGGTTTTCTTTGGCATAGGGCTAATCTTAATCGCAACCCGTATAAGGGGTGAACGAGTCAATGAATCGCACTGGTGAACGCCTCGGGCAGCGTCGTCTGTGCACCGCGCACCGTCACCACGTATGCGCCGACCTCGCATGCCACCTGCAAGGCATGGGCCAAAGGATAGCCGCAAATGGCCGCGGCGGCCATCACCGCGCTGAAGGCATCCCCCGCGCCCACTGCATCGATCACTTTCACCTTTGGCGCAGATGCCTGTAACTCACCTTCTGGGCGGAACAAGCTCGCGCCCCGCTCGCCGCGCGTCAAGATGAGCGCCTGCATCCCATAGTGCTGCACCACCTGCAGCGGGTCCGGCTTACCCGTCACACGGCTCAACTCCAGCCACTCGTCCTCATTCAGCTTCACCAGGTTGGCTTGGCGCAATCCATCCAACAAGATGGCATCACTGTAATAATGTTGGCGTAGGTTGATGTCAAAAAAGCGTTGCGCGGGGGCCAGCGCCAAAAGCCGGTTCAGCGTGGCACGGTTGGCGGCGGTGCGTTGCGCCAGCGTCCCAAAATAGACGAGTGCCGGGGCTTGCTGCGGCAAAGCATGCGGCTGGATGCAATCCCAGGCGACCCCTTCATTGATCACATACTTCGGTTGGCCATCCGTCAACGTCACGTCCACCGTGCCGGTGGGAGCATCCAGGCATTCCACATAGGCCTGGTCAACCTCTGCCTGCTGCAAGGCGACCTGGGCGCGCCGGCCCAATTCGTCATGTCCAACGGCGCTGACCATCCCCACGTGAATGCCAAACTGGCGTAGATACCATGCGAAATTGAGGGGTGCGCCACCCAGGTAAGCGCCATCTTCATAGACGTCGAACAGAATCTCACCAAATGCGAGTGCCTGCATGGTTACACCTGTCATTATGGATTTAGCTGCGCGAAACAGCGTTAATCTTACTCTGATAGCCGGATACCATTACAATGGATGTTCGCGCATGCGCTCGTTTCACGTATGAACACTGAACCAACAAATATAGAAAAGATGCGGCGGTTGCCCTGGTCAATCGCCAGTCTCTCACTCAATAGCATCTTTGCCCAAATCACTTTCGGTGGCCCGGTCTTTATCTTATTTTTAGACCAGCTTGGCCTGCCCAAGGCGGATATTGGGTTCCTGCTCTCGCTCTTTCCTTTCTGCGGTCTCCTGGCGTTGGTCATCGGGCCGGCGGTGGCGCGCTTTGGTTTCAAACGCACTTTTATCGTTTTTTATGGCTCGCGCAAGCTGGTCTTTGCGCTACTGCTGCTCACGCCCCTCATCTTGAGCACCCTTGGCAGGCAGGCCGCCTTCATTTTCGTGACGGTGGTCATCCTCGTCTTCGCCGTGCTGCGCTCGATTGCAGAAACGGGCTACAACCCCTGGTTCCAGGAGTTCGTGCCCAATGCCATTCGCGGGCGCTATAGTGCCGTATCAAACATCGCCACCAACCTGACCAGCGCCATTGCGTTGGGGGTCGCCAGCCTGGTCATTTCACAATCGGGCAACCTGGATCGCTTCATGGTGCTCATCGGCGCCGGGGTGTTGTTTGGCCTGGCCTCCATCGCCTGCGCCGGATTTATCCCCGGTGGCGCGCCCGTCAATACCAGCGGCCCCTCAACCCACCTGGACGACATGCTGGACACGCTCCTGAACCGAGATTTCGTGCTCTACCTGATCGGCCTGGCACTCATCACCCTCGGCTCCGCTCCACTTGCGTTCGTGCCGCTGATGATGAAAGATCGCGTCGGGTTGCCGGATGGCATCGTCGTGATGCTGAGTTCGTTCACCATGCTGGGCGGGTTGATCTCCAGCTACCTGTGGGGCTGGGCGGCTGACCGTTGGGGCAGCAAACCAGTGGTCATACTGGGGCTGGGCACACTCTCGTTCATGCCGCTGGCCTGGCTGCTGGTGCCCGGCTTTGCGTCTTCCAGTGCGATCATCGCAATCGCGGTCGCCATGCTGGCAGGGCTGACCAGCGCCGGTTGGAGCGTCGGCTCGGTGCGATTGCTCTTCAACAGCATCGTGCCGCCCGAAAAGAAGACGGACTATCTTTCACTGCATTACGCATGGTCCGGGCTCATCGGCGGCATCGGTCCGCTGGTCACCGGTGGGCTGCTCGACCTGCTCAAGCCCGGCGGCCTACACCTGGGCGGCGCTACGCTGGACGCCTATATGCTGCTCTTCATCGGCGGGTTCGTGCTCTCCATCGCCAGCGTTTTCTTCCTGGCACGCATCAACGACTATCAGTCCATTTCCACGCGCAGGCTAGCCCGCATCATCCTGAACGGCAACCTGATCAGCGCAGCGCGTTCACTCATCCAATATCGCCGTGCGCGCGGCGAATCGGAGCGCGTCACCGTCACCGAGCAACTGGGCGCCTCCAAGAGCCTGCTCACCGTTGATGAGTTGCTAGATGCACTCTCCGACCCCAGCTTCAACGTGCGGCACGAGGCGATTGTCTCCATCGCGCGCATGAAGCCCGACGACAGGCTCTTCAATGCGCTGGTGGAAGTCTTGCTGGAAAACGAGCCAGAAATGAGCATCAGCGCCGCCTGGGCACTTGGCCGCCTGGGAGATAAGCGCGCCATCGAACCGCTGCGCGACGCATTCGGCTCGCGCTATGCCTTGATCCGGGCGCACAGCGCCCGCGCGCTTGCGACACTGGGCGATTACGACATCATCCCAATTTTGTTCGACCGCTTCAAATCCGAGCCGGATGATGGGCTGCGCCTCGCCTATGCATCGGCCCTCGGGTCACTGCACTGCAAAGACGGCGTTCCCCTGCTGTTGCCATTCCTTTATAAGACGCGCGGTAAAGACCCGCGTATGGAGTTGGCGCTTGCGCTGGCGCGCATGGTCGGGCAGGCCGATTACTTTGTGTTGCTGGCCCGTGAAATGCGCTGGGATGCAGGCATCCCACTTGGGCGTGCCATTGGCGGGTTCCGGCGGTTAAATCGTTCGCACAAATTCAGCGATGCGTTTATCGCCAATTGTGACGCTTGCACCGACGCATTTGAGAAAGAAAACCTAAAGCGCGGTGTCACAAACCTGGTGAGGCTACTCAACCAGTTGCCGCTTACAGAGATGAAACCACTGCACGCCACCATCTTGCGCGAATGCGCCGTTCGCATGGCGGAGTTTGAAACCGCGCGACTGGAATATTGCCTGCTCGCCGTTCACACGCTACACCTGGCATTGACGTTGGGATAGGTTGGGTAAGTAAAAAGGCGAGATTGCTCTCGCCCTTTATTCACGGTTGCAAAGCCACTGAGGCCGTCATGTTCCAGCGCAAGCGCTCGTCTTGCTTGTCGGGCACAATGACTACGGTGTAGACAATATCGCCCTGCTTATTTTCGCCATATTGCTCGATGCGCGCCACTTCCCCCGCCAGCTCGACATTGGGCAGAGCGTCCAGCGCCACGGTTGCCTTTGTCCCTTCACGCACGTTCACCACGTTCAACTCGGTCAGGTCGGTGGTGTCAATCTCCCACGCGCTGGGGTCCCCCACCCTGGCAATCACCGTCCCAGGCGTAACCTGTTCGCCAACATTCACATCCAATGAGGCGAGCACGCCGTCGAATGGGGCACGCAGCTCTGTATCGTCGAGCGCACTCTGTGCCTGATCCAACGTCGCCTGAGCTGCATCCACCGCCGCCTGCGCCGCAGCAATATCTTCTACGCGCGCACCCGCCTTCACCAAATCCAACTGAGCCTGCGCACGTTGAATATCCGCGCCCAGAGCATCCAGATCGGCCTGGCGGGGAGCAGCCTTCACGGCGTTGAGCTGCGCCACCGCCTGCTGTACCTGCGCCTTCGCCAGATCCAAAGCCGATGCGGTCGGCCCTTTGGCCAAATCATCGTAACGCGCCTTGGCGGCATTGTAATCATTCGTTGCCTGCTCCAAGGCCAGCGCTGCGGGGCTGGCACCGACGCCCGCCGGGTCTTGCTTAAACGTCGCATCGTAAGAATACTGTGCCTGTTTGAGCGCGGCGGCCGCATTGGCCGCATCTGCGGCAGCCGCCGCAAGTTGTTGTTCGCTGGCGCCTTCCTGCACCTGGCGTAGCTGCGCCTGTGCGATGGCTACCGCCGCTGCGGATGCAGCGATTTCTTCCGGGCTCGCGCCAGCCTGCAACTTTGCCAGTTGCGCCTTAGCGCCATCCAGGGTCGCCTGCGCCGTTTGTATTTCTTCCGGTCTGGGGCCAGCCTTTAAGGCATCTAAACTGGCCTGGGCCTTGCTCAAATTGGCCCGCGCCTGCGCAACGGTGGCAAGCTGCTGCCGCGCATCCAACCGCACCAGCACCTGGTTCATCTTGACAGCTACGCCCTCCACGGCCAGAACCTCCGAAACGACGCCCGTCGCCTGGAGGCTCAGCGCTGCATGGCGCACCGGCACCACGCGCCCCTCAGCCATGATCCTGTCACTGGCCTTCACTGCCGCTTCGGTGGCACTCACCGTTGGCTGGCCTGACGAAGCACTCCCCGAATTGGAACAGGCTGCCAATACAATCAACGCACTACCCAAAATACCTGCGGCAATCTTCTTCATGATTCCTCCAAGTGATTCAATCCAACACATCCACTTACCTTCGCCTGGCGCTGTTTTCAGCCAGGCGCAGTTCCGCCACGCGCTCAAGCGCCTGGCGCGTGGCATCCGACTCATTCATCAAGTTCGTGAACGTAGCGCGGTCGATTGCCACCACTTCCACAGGTGTCCCCGGCGCTGCCCGAATGGTGGCACGCCTGCGCCCCCCACGCAACATCTCGATCTCGCCAAAATATTGCCCCGGCCCATAGGATGCAACCGTCACGTCGCTGCCGGCCGGCCGGTGCAGCACCACGTCGGCCTGGCCGGCACAGACAATGTAAAAATGGTCGCCATGCGTGTCTTCCTGGATGATGGTGGCCCCGGGAGTAAATTGCATAGGTTGAAGCACACGCGTAGCGTGCAGCATTTGCTGATGCGTCAACGTGGGCAGCGCGAGTGCCACGTATTCATTTACGATCTCGCCATCGGCGATCAGCACGGTTCGCCCCACCCGCCGCGCCAGCGAGCTATCATGCGTCACCATGATGACCGTCTTGCCCTGGCCCACCATTTGTTCAAACATTGCAAATACGGATTCCGCCGTGTGCGAATCCAGGTTGCCGGTCGGTTCATCCGCCACGATCACGGGCGGATCATTCGCCAGCGCGCGCGCAATTGCTACGCGCTGCTGTTGGCCGCCGGAGATCGCCGAGGGGAGCTTTTGCGCATGCTCGCTCATCTCCACCAGATCCAGCAAATGCATGGCGCGGTCTTTGCGTTCACGCGCGGGGAACGTGTTGCAAAAGTCCATCGGCAGCATCACGTTTTCCATCAAGGAGAGCATCGGCAACAATTGAAAAAACTGGAACACAATACCCAGGTGCTTGCCACGCCAGACGGCCATCTGCCCTTCGCTCAGTTGATGTACGGGGGTGTCTCCAACCCATACCTCGCCTTTCGTCGGGCGGTCGATACCCGTCAGCATGTTGATGAGGGTAGATTTGCCGCTACCCGATTTGCCGATGATGCCCACAAATTCCCCGCGGTTCATCTCCAAATCGATATTTTTCAGCACCGTCACCTCGCCCGCCCCGGTTTTATAGGCCTTCACGATGTTGTGCAGGCGGATGAAGGCATTCCCCACGTCGGGGGCCTCGCCATTCGCGTGATCGGTCTGCAATTGATGGTCGGTTACGTTCATGATCTCCTATTAAACCAAGCACCACGCTGCAAATCGCAAACGTGTGAATGTTACCCTGAGCCAGCAAGATTTTACAAACAGTATACAAAGCAAAATGAGAAATGCATCAAACGAAAGTATGAGAAAGATGAGTGGCTTCTGGCGGTGTAAATATTGCTGCAACTGGCCATTCAACGACCCATCATCATACCGAATCGTAGACTGGCCGACTGATGGCATCCCATACCTATACAAACCTGGTGCATCCGAGCTAAATGAGGTGAGTTGAGGCGACCTGCATTGGAGCCCTCCCACCGCAGGTCGCCTTGCACAGGATTATTCGAAGCCCATCAGGGCCTGACGATGGTCCCGTCGGATCGCCGATCAATGTCCAGCGCAATCGACGGGCGACTGGCTGCATCCGCGTCAAAGAGCGCCGCCGCTTTCTGCTCGTCGATATCGATCCCTAGCCCCGGCTTGCTGTTCGGATAGAGATACCCACCCGTCATCTGAGCAAACCCAGGGAACACCTCCAACTCCGCCTCACTAAAGTGATTCTCTTCCTGGATGCCAAAGTTCCAGCAAGTCATATCCAAGTGGCAGGCGGCCATCTGGTTCACCGGGTCGTTGTCCCCGCCTTCCTGCCAGGCGGTCTGTACGCCAAACCACTCTGCCAACGTGGCAATCTTGCGGCATTGGGTGATGCCGGCGCCCTTGGAGACGCGCACACGCACGAAATCGATCAGTCGTTCGGTGATGAGCGGCATCCACTCATGCGGGTTGATGAACAATTCACCCATCGCCTGCGGTGTGGTGCACTGTTCACGCACCAACCGATACCAGTGGATCTGTTCCGGCGAGAGCAAGTCCTCCAGGAAGTACAAGCGGTAAGGTTCCAGCAGCTTCGCCAGTTGCACGGCAACCTGTGGCCGCAGGTGCTCATGCACGTCGTGGGTCAGCTTGACGCCAAACCCCAGCTTGCTGCGCACGTAATCAAACATCTTGGGGATGTTTTCCAGGTAGGCTTCATCGTCAAATACCACGCCCTGCGTCCATGCGCCCCTGGGCAAGCGGGCCTGAGCAGGTTCCAGGAAGCCGCCGCCGCCATAGTTGCCCAACTGGCAACGAATCACCTGGTAGCCCTCTTCCACGTAACGTTGAATGTCTTCCACCAGTTCGGGTAACTCGCGCCCGGCGGCGTGGGCATAACACGGCACTGCGGCGCGACAAGGCCCACCTAGCAGCTCATACACCGGCAGGTTCGCTTCTTTGCCCTTGATATCCCACAGCGCCATATCAATTCCCGCCAGCGCGGTATTCAGAATGGAACCATTGCGCCAGTAACCACTGGTATAGACGGATTGCCAGTTGTCTTCAATATGGCCCGCTTCGCGACCGATCAATATCGGTGCGATTGTTTCCACCGCCTTAATCACCGTCTCCGGGTGTCTTACGTCGCTGGCCGAGCCAATGCCATACAACCCTGGTTGGTCTGTGTAGACCTTGACGATCGTCCACATGCCGTTCTTGCGTGTACGAATGCAATCGATCTTGGTTATTTTCGCCACAGGCATCTCCTCATCATCGTTTTGGATAGCCCCATCATAGTCCCCAGGCAAAAATAAGGCGCTTCACCTATCAAAGGAACACAGCCCCAGGATGATGATCTTCCTGAGGCTGCGCTTAACATTGTCGCAAGCAGGCCGCTCAGCGCTGCGGAATCAAATTCATGGGATATTCAGATAGATTCTGAGCCCCGGTCTTGGTAATCAAGTACATGTTTTCCAACCGCGCACCCTTGCGAGCTTCGTCAACGTAGCCCCCCGGCTCAACCGAGACGATGTTCCCCGGCTCCAAGATGCCCTCGCGGTCGCGGTTCAAATCCGGGGCCTCGTGCGCGCGCAAGCCGACGCCATGCCCCGCATGATGCAAATACCCCACATCCGCCAGCGCCGGGTGCTCACGGATGCGCTCGTCCAGCATGCGCCACAGTTCCGTGCCGCGCAGGCCCGGCTTCAACAGTCCCGCTACGTCTTGCTGGATGGCCGCAATATGCGCGTGAATGGACTGTTGCATATCGGTCGGCTCGCCGCCGACGCTATAAGTCCGCGCGAGGTCGCACCAATAGCCGCGGTAAATCGTCTGCGCGTCGATGGTATAGAGTTCCCCACTTTCGATGGCCCGGTTGCGCGCCAGCCCGCCCAGTTCACCGCTGCGGTAATCGCCATTGTGATAGACCCACTCGCCGGCGGCCAGCATTGCCGCACGTTGTGCGGTGGCGAGCACTTCCAATTCATTCACGTCCGGCGCCAGCACCGCCTGGGCGGCAGTATACGCCGCCAAGTCGATTTTGATGCTATGCTGGATCATCTCCACCTCGTCCGGGTCTTTGCGGCTCTGCATTTCCGCCAGCATATCGTCCACCGCCGCCCACTCCGACACGTGCGCAAAGCGCTCGGTGGTCGCCGCGATCAATTTGGGCATCGCTTCCGCCTGCCACCCGGCCCGGCGCATCGAACGCGATTTATCCAGGCAGCGCGCCACTACCTTATTCAATAGCCGCATCGTGTCGGGGTTATTCGTGAAGAACGTCTGCGAGTCGTAAGTCACGCACTCCTCGACGCACTGCACGCCCTCGGAGGTAGACGCAGCTAACCAACTGCTACCATCAGCACCCAACATCAGGCATGCCGGCCACTGCTGCAGGAGTGTGCCCGTGAAATAGTAGATGTCACGAGGGTCTGTGATGAAGGCACCCTCAATACCAAGCGCGATCAAACGCTCACGGAAGCGATGCTGCCGATTCAGGCAGCCTTCAACACTCAGGGTTGGCATTTTACAGTTACTCCGCCTCTCCAAGTTTCACTGCCTGGAAGATTCTGATCCGGCTAAGCAAGATCACCAGTGCAGCGACAATCACGATGAAAAGAATGACGAGGACACCATACAGCGCGTAAATCGCGCTCCAGTCGGTCGTAACGATGAACGGCAGCGCACGGGTTGGGTCGGTCGGCCCAACCTGCAAGAACGGGATGTAGTAGCGGCTGGCGGCGAACCCGAGGGCCGTGCCGGCTGCAATCCCCATCCCCAGCAAAAGCGCCATCTCCCACGCCAGCGAGAAAGCCATTTGTTCGGCGCTGAGGCCGATGGCGCGCAACACGCCCAGCTCAATAAACCTGCGCCGGAAGGAAAACACCGCGTAGAGGAAAAACCCCAGCACGGTGAACAACCCGGCTGCCAGAAAACCGATCGACAGCATTCCAAACAGCCCTTGCCGTTCCGGTTGGGTTTGTTCGTCCAGCAACATGCTGTTCACGTCATAGTCTTTCCAGCTACTGGAATCCACCGAACGCAGCGCCGGGATGAGGCTGGTTGGGTTCACGCCGGGACGCACCTTCAGCCACACGTCGTAGGGCGATTGTCCGCCCGTGCTCTCGAAGATGTAATCCAGGTTCGCGATGATCAGCGGCCCTTCATCCTTGTCGTTGGGGTACCAGCTTGGCCAAAGCGAAAAACTGCCCACCACTCGGAAGGTGATATCCACGCTCGTGCCCTGCAATTCCACGCGCACCGGCAGGCTATCACCAACGCGCAAGACCTGCTCCGACATGACCTTATCCGGCACCAGGATGCCGTCGGGCGCGGCAGCCAGGGCATTCATCAACGCGCCAAACGGCTGGGCGGCGAAATCGTTGCGCCAGAAGGCGATGTGGGCAAAATCTCCCCGGTCGATGCCCATCACGTGCCCAGACGTATTGCCACCCACGCTAAAACGCATAGTGGCTGGGTAGTGCCCCACCCGCGTTGCGGCCTGAACGCCATTCACCTTCAGATAATCCGAGATGGGGATGAACTGGAAACGTGGGCCGGCTTCCTCCGCCTGCGTCTGTTGCAGTGCCGCGGTCAGGTCGTCGCTGCTGCCGGTGGTGGCGTCTGCCGAGATCGACGCCGCCGAGCCCAGGGACGCGCGCGTCGTTGCGATGCCTGCCTGGGTATCCTGGCCCGTCCCCACCAGCGTCATGTCTCCGCCAACGGTATAGCGCACCTGCTGATCCATATATTGGTCGAGCGTGGTGGCGACAGAGGCGGTGTAGGTCGCCAACGCCAGCGTGAGCACCAGCAGCAGCATCGGCGCAACGTATAAGCCGGGCGAGCGTGCCAGTTGCCGGGCAGCCATCACCAGCGATACGCCGGGCAACTTACCCAGCAGCCAGGCCAGCAGACGCAAAAAGAGCGGCATCAGGCGAATCAGGAACAACGTCAGGGCAAAGATCGCCAGCGCCGGCACCAGGAACATGGCAGGGTTACTCAGCGGGTCACGCGTGGCCACGTCCAGGAGTGGGATATCCAGCGTGCCCTGCCTGGCAAGCAGATAAGTCCAGTAGGCCGCCGGGATGAGCAGCAACACGTCCAACCAGGCACGTTGCCACCAGGGCGGACGCATACTGCGCGCGCGTTCCTGCTT
>DAOUFG010000184.1:0-90272 GCA_034430115.1 Thermoflexales bacterium
GCATCAAGGGCAAGCGTTTCACCGCCGCGCTGGACCAGGCTTACCTGCTCAAGGTGCTCCAGGCCGGCGCGGCTTAAATTTCCAAATGCAATCGCCCTACAACGGCGTGTACATTGGGGTGATGCCGATAGGTGCCGTATAGTTCTCCCGCCAGCGCCAGGTTGAGCGCATAGGGAGTATCAGTAATACCTCGAACGGCCTCGTAAGCGTCGCGTTGAAACACCAGCATGCCGCCGCTTTGGGGCATGAAGGATGTGACGATCTGTGCGGTGCGTCGTTGTTCCGCTTCCGCAATGCGGTCGAGGGCCTCTTTGCCAAAGAGCTTGCGGAGTCCATTACGTCGTTCTCCGCGCGTGAATAGATGGCGGAATGCGCCTGATCGGAGGCATAGAAACTTGCCCAGCGTTCCTCAAACTTCGCGCGATCACGCTCGTCGGTGTAGAGCATACGAAGATCTAACCGGCATCCCAGGATGCCGGGGCTGATATCGCGAGTGGTGAGTAACATGTCATCATCTCCTGCTGAACTTACTTCCACGCCATCAGCCCGCTAACGGCGTTCCGCCGGTTACCGAGGGTCAGGCCGATACGGCCCGTCGCCGGGGCAGGCGGGTTGTAGCACTCGATCAGTAGATGCTCTGCATCTGCCATGCGTCCAGCGAACGCAGCGCGGCATCGCGGCCCTGCGCGCGGATCGACACGCTCGTGCTATCCGCCCGTTCGGGATAGGCGCGCAGCGCGAGGCATTGCCGGCCGTTGGCAAACACTTCGACCACGCTCTTGTCGATGAATATGCGCAACTTGAGCGGCTCGTCTTCGCCGAGTTCAAACGGGGCCACCTCCGGCGGGCGCTGGGTCACGTTGCTCGTCCAGAAGGCGGTGTCTGCGCACAGAGACGAACGGGTCGCGTCGAGCACAAGCGCGTCTTGTTGTTGCATCTTGCCGTCCTTCAGCTTTGGCATTCCGCCGTGGCGCAGGAACTTGATGGCCGTATACTCCTCGCTTCCCGCTGAGCGGAGCACGTTGATGCAAATTTCGCGCGCGCCTTGCGGCTGTATCTCGACTGCAAGCTCCATGGCATTGCCGGCGATGCCTTCCAGCACGATGTCGCGGTTGGCGGGCAGCAGCGTCTCGCCCACGTGTCGGTGATCGGCGCGCAGCGATTCAACGGCGGGGACGGGTTCGATAGTAAGCGTGCCATTTGGGCGCAACGAGAGCACGCGCACGAGCGACATGATCTGATCCCACCCTTGTGTCGGGATGCCGTTGTTAATGTTGAAGATGACGTGTATGCCCCCTTTGCCGTCGGGCGTGGCGGATGGCGCGTGCACGCCGCCCGGACCGATAGGGCCGAAGTTGAACCGGCCATGCGCGGTGGGGCAAAAGCGGTGATGAATCTTGTCGTAGTCACCGAGCAAATACTGCGACCCGCGCTGGTGGCTACAGAATATCAGGATGTGTTTGTCGCCGATCGGCCAGAAGTAGGGGCACGCGCCGTCTTCGTCCAACGCGGTGAAGGGCACGCCCTCGACGAAGGGGCCCAGGTAAATCCAACGCGTGAGGTCTTGCGAGAAGAACAGGTGCTGCACCATCCGGCAATTGTGCAGGAAATCGCCGCCCCAATAGGTGCCCGAAAGTGCGTAATAGCCATCCTCTTCTCGCCAGATGCATGGGTCGTAGATGCGGTAGGGCTGGCCTGCCGGGTCCGTATCCACCAGGGGAATGACCGGGTTGCCCGCGATTTTCTCCCAGTTCAGCAACAGCGGGTCGCTGCTCACGGCGACCATGTTGCCCGCTCGCGTGCCGTGGTAGATGGCGACGACGCGCTCTTTCTCTACAAACGTGCTGCCGCTGAAGCAGCATTCCTCGATGCCGGGGTAAATGGCCAGCGGCAGGTCTTGCCAGTGCACCAGGTCGTCGCTGACGGCGTGGCCCCAGTGCTGGCGCGGGTCTTCAGGCGGGTAGGCCTGGTAAAAGAGGTGATGCCTGCCCTGCCAGTAACACAATCCATTGGGGTCGTTAAGGTTGCCTTCGGGGTTGACGTAGTGGTAAATCGGCCGGTAGGGGTCCGCAGACAGCCGTTCGCGTGATGCGGCGAAGCGGCACAAGAGCGCATCGTCTTTCAGTTGTTCCTGTTGTTCCGCCAGCGTGGCAGCATAAACGCGTCGCGGAACTTTCGACTCAAAACGCGCCTCGGTGTTCATTTGGTGCATCTCCTTGCTGGATACCATCGATGGTATTCGATTTTTGTCTTTTCAGCGGCGGCATGTTTTGGGGCGTTTCGTGTTTAATAGGCGAATGGAAAACGAAATTGTCAGGCACCTGCTCGTGTGCCGTTTTAAGGTTGGTACGACCGACGAGCAACTCAAGACATTCTTCGCCGCCTTTCGCGAGCTGACCGCCAAGATCGACGGGATTACCGGATTTGAATATGGCCCGAACAACAGCCCCGAAGGGTTGAACCGCGGCATGACTCACGTGATCATGGTGACGTTCGCCAATGCCCAGGCGCGCGATGCCTACCTGCCTCATCCGGAGCACCGCAAGTTCGCCGCGTGGTTCACCCAACTGGGGATCGTGGAAGAGCTACTGGTGATCGATTACACGCCCGCTATCTGAGCGCTGGCCTCAACGCCCCTCCCCGATTCGGGGAGGGGCGTTGAAGAGGTTGGTGATGTTACTTCAACACCTTGCTCAGCAAGCGGACCCAGTTGCCGCCCATGATGTTGCGGACGTCGGGTTCAGGATAGCCTTTCTTCAACAGCGCTTCGCCGATCTTATACAGGTCGGCCGAAGAGTCGAACTCCCGCGGGATGCCTTCCACGCCGAAGCCGCCGTCGAAGTCGCTACCGATGGCGATGTGGTTGGCCCCGCCCACGAGTTGGCAACTGTAGTCGATCAGCCGCACCACGTCATCGACCGTCACATCTTCCTTGCGGGTCAAGCTGCCCTTGCCCCATTCCGGGTTGATGAAGCCATTTGCCAGCACCGTGCCGATCACGCCGCCGCGCCGCGCGATCTCTTTGATCGCCCTATCCGGCAGGTGGCGCGGGGTGGGCACCAGTTGTTGTGGGTTGCTGTGGCTGGCGATGATGAACTTGCCCTCAAAGATGTCGAGCGTTTCCGCCAGCGCATCTTGCGCCAGGTGGCTGACGTCGAGCACTGCGTCGAGCCGTGCGATCTCTTTCAATAGTTCGCGCCCCAGGTCGGTGAGTTTGCCCGGTGCCCACGACCCGCCGGCATAGCGCGTGGCCGCCCAGGCCAGCCCGACGATGCGCAGCCCGCGTTCCATCCAGTGCGCCAGCTCCTTCGGCTCGCGGATCGGGTCGGCCCCTTCCATCAGCGGGACGATGCCAACGACGGGGGTTGCTGGGGTTCCTGATGCTGGAAGTGAGTGAATGGCGCCATCTGCATCAATGCCGACGTCCCACCCGCTGAGAACTTCTTGCAGATCATTGCGCGTGCCGATGACCTTGACCCGTTTGTCGCGCGCGGCCCACTGATGGTAGTAGTCGAGTTGGGCCATGCCCTGTTGATAGGCTTCGTCGGCTGTTTTGTAGCCGCCCCATTCCGCCGGCATGCGCGCGTCGTAGGGCGCGACGAACAATGTGCCGAACACCACGCCGACGCGCCCGCGGATCAGCTCCGGCAGGCCGACAGTGCAGGTGCCATCTTGCTTCGCGATTTCGCTGCCGGCTTCGCGCTGCCGCGTTTCATTCACCGACAAGCTTGGGTCGCGCTGAGCCTGGAGCGCGTTAAAGGCGATGTCGATGTGACCATCGACGACGAGCCAACGATTTTGCATAGATTCTTCCTCCGAGTGAAATAGTGTCGCGCTGAATGGCCCGGACTGGCAAGCCTGTAGCCAGGAACCAACGACTGCTCCAGCGCCTGTATAGATTGCGACACGTAACAGCGAACGACGATGTGCCCTGCGCGTGAAGGCTGCCATATCTCTCCTGTGCGGCTTGCGCCTTTACGAGAGGTTCGCCTCAATCAAGCAACTTGTCCCGTAGGACGCGCAGCTCGTTGCTACCCATATTACTGCGTTTTCGGGCGTGATGTGTTGATTCGTAAATTATTGAAATGCTGGTAGATTTCAGGGGGTGCATAGCAGAATAGCTAAGCAGAACGTACGCATAAATACAAGGAATGTACACAATGAAGCCTATTTTGTGCCTCATGGAACTTACGAATGCCGCCAGCCCGCAGTGGCGTGGAACAGGCAATATTTTCGACCCTCATTTGTTATCGCCAAATGACGCCCTTCTTGCCCTCCTTTCGATCCTCTTCTTACGATATGCAATTCACCTGGGAAACCGCGCAGGGGTGCTGAAAGTCAACAATCAAACGGCAAACAAGGTGTATGGTTGCCTGCTCATAGGGCTGTTCACGCTACTTGGCCTGGCGCACGTGACCGGCGCAGGCGATTGGCACGTTGCGCTCTCCATGCTCGACATGGATGCCCTCTGCGGCGTCGTGGGGCTTTCCGGCGCGCTCACCATGATGGGCCCCCGCGCAGAGGAGCCTCTTTCGGCCGGCAATCTCACCGAGTTGGAGGCGCAGATCATCGACAGGTGGAACCAGGAAAAGGCGCACCGCACCGTCGAACTTGTGCCTGGCGACTTCGAGCAGGCCTCGTTTGACGGCGGCGGATTGCTCTACACGTTTAAGTCCAGCCCGGTGTTTGACGCGCTCTCCCGCGACGCTGCTGAGGGGGATTGCCCCGCGTGTGAATCAGCCTGGGGAGTGGTGCATAGAATTCAATCGGTTCATCTCCCCTCCGGGCGCAGTTGGGAGCTGTGGGTTCACAAGCGAAGTTGCGAAGCCTATCAAATCGCCATCGTGCCTTTGGATGTGCAGCAGAATCCGGCGCGGGCGACGCGCGAAGTGATCGAGGATATGCTGGCGCTGAAGAAGCTTCTATCTCACTTCGCCATCTCCTTAAATCTGCCCGGCGTGGGAGACAGCCAGACCCAGCCGCTCATTTACGGCTATTTCGTCGGTGAGGGGGAGTGCCTGCAAGTGGAAAAGCGTGCTGCGCGTGGTTTGTGGCGGCGGGGAAATCTTTGGCTGGCCCAGGTGGACGGCTGGCCGGCCGAGTGCATCAAGATGCGCGGGCAGCACGACCTCCTCGCCGTCTGTGCCGCGCGGGCGGTCGATCTCGCCAGGGAGCGAGGCTTCTCGTGTAACCTGCTCATCACCGGCGGTGCCCTCTACATGGTCCGCCGAAAGCACCCGTGCAAGGCGGCCGCGGGCCAGATCGACGTGTTTGACCTGAAACAGATCGTCTCGAAGCCCATCTTTGACAGGGTGCACGCCGTTCCCCCGGATGTAGCGTCCCTTTATGCAGAAGTTGCGCCTTGCCAGCTTGAAACGCCGGCATTCGTGCGCGAACTGGTGGCGCGGTTGACCGAAGGCGAGGCTGAACTCCCGCCGGCCATCGAGGCTTCCGAGCCGGCGCGAGAGGCGCATCTGCTGGAAATCCTGGCCGGTTGCGCGTCGGAGAACGAAACCTTGCGCACGGCTGCAAAGGCGCGCTTGCAAGCGCTGATCAAAGACGAACTCGCGCAACGCAAGGCCGAGGTGGACGAACAGGCGGCCAACGAGGGCGGAAAGAAATGGTCGCGCTTTAGCCGCTGGGCAGAGCCGCGCCTGCGCGCGGCGGAAGAACGCATCCATGACTCCGACGAGGTCAACCTGGGGTTGGGACTCGTCGATGCGTTCGTCGAAGCCTCGCGCTGCTTGAAGTGTCGCGAGCCGTTTTGCACCAAGGGCTGCCCCGTCAAGCTGGACATCAAGGGCTTCGTCACGGCCTTCGTAAGCGGAGACATTATCGAAGCCAGCACCATCGTGCGCAGAGACAACCTGTTGCCGGCGATCTCTAGCCGGGTTTGCCCGCAAGAGACCCAGTGCCAGCGCGCGTGCGCGCTGAGCAAACGGGGCGATGCGCTCTCCATCGGCTTGCTCGAGAGGGCGGTGGTGGAGTTGTTCGACGTGCTATGCGCGTGTGACGTGCTCCACACGGACCTGTGTTCAACGCACGTCAACTTCGTCGCGCCCGAAAAGGATTACCCCATCGCGATCATCGGCTCCGGCCCGGCCGGGCTGACGGCGGCGGCCGAGCTGGCGCGCATGTATACCCGTATCGTGCTCTTTGAAGCGTTGCCCGAGCCGGGCGGCGGCGTTTTGAAATACGGCATCCCCGAGTTCCGCCTGCCCAAGCACATCGTGAAGGAGAACGTCGAATTCATCAAGCGCCTGGGCGTCAATGTGATCTTCGACGTGGCGATTGGCCGCACGCTGACGATTGCCGATTTGCGCAAGATGGGCTTCCGGGCGATCCTGCTCGGCACGGGCGCAGGGTTGCCGAAATTCATGGGCATCCCCGGCGAAGAACTGAACGGCGTGACCACCGCGAACGAATTTTTGATCCGCTATAACCAGCTCTTCGCGGGCCGGCCGGGATATGACACGCCGATCAAGACGGGCCGCAAGGTGGTGATCATCGGCGGCGGCAACGTGGCGATGGACGCCGCGCGCAGCGCGTTGCGGTCTGGCGCCGAAGAAGTGAGGGTGATGTATCGCCGCTCGGAAGAGGAGATGCCCGTGCGCGCAGAAGAGAAGGATCGCGCGAAGGAAGAGGGCATCGTGATGATGCCGCTGACGGCGCCGCTGGCCTTCATCGGCGAAAACGGCTGGCTGAAGGGCATCCGTTGCCAGCGCATGGAGTTGGGGCAACCGGACGCATCGGGCAGGCGCTCGCCCGTCGCCATCAAAGGCAGCGAGTTTACCCTGCACGACATCGACACGGTGATCCTGGCGATCGGCACCGAATCTAACACCATGTTGATGGACCAGGAGAAATTGCCCAAAGGCAAATACAACAACGTCGTATTGCAGGATGAGCAGACCGGCCAGACGCGCCAGCATGATATTTTCGCCGCCGGCGACGTGGCGGGCGGCTCGACGGTGATCGAGGCTATGGGCGGCGCGCGCAAGGCCGTGGCAGGGATTCACGCCTACCTGCAAGCGCTCGACGAAGATGCGCGCCAGATCACCCTGGACGCGCGCCTGTTGCAGAAGGAAAGGTACGTCATCCGGCACAAGGAAACCCTGGCCAAAGACATCGTCTTGATGAAGGTCTACGCGCCCTTCGTGGCCGCGGCTGCCCACGCCGGGCAATTTGTGATGGTGATGAACGATGAGAAGGCCGAGCGCATCCCGCTCACGCTGGCCGATTGGGACGCCGAGACGGGCGAGATCACGTTGGTCTTGCAGGCCATCGGCGCTTCCACCCTCAAGCTGAGCAAGCGCAACGCGGGCGAGTGCCTGTATAGCGTCGCCGGGGCGCTGGGCAAGCCGTCGGAGATTTCATACGCGCCGGATAAAGACGTGGTGGTATGCGTGGCCGGCGGCGTGGGCATCGCGCCGGTTTACCCGATTGCGCGCGCCAACGCCCAGGCGGGCAACCAGGTGGTCTCCATTATCGGCGCAAAGTCGCCGGAGTACCTGTTCTGGGAAGACCGCATGCGGGACGTGTCGCGTTCGCTCGCGCTCACGTTCGACTCGCAAAGTCAACTCGTGACCGACGGCCTGCGCGCTTACCTGGAGGAACAGAGGGCGCAAGGCGGCCTGGGCCGGATCGCGCGCGTCGTGGCGATTGGTTCGGTGGGGATGATGAAGGCCGTGAGCGACCTGACCGCCGCCTACGACATCCCGACGGTGGTGAGCCTGAACTCGATCATGCTGTGCGGGATCGGCATGTGCGGGTGCGACCGCGAGACGGTGGGCAATAAGCTGGCTTTCACCTGCGTGCACGGGCCGGAGTTCGATAGCCGGCTGGTGGACTGGCCCGGCGTCGTCGCGCGCCAGCGGCGCTACGTGGACGAGGAGGCCAGGGCGCGGGCGCAGATGGGGTGAGGGTGCGAGAAATTAGTTCGTGAAAGAGGGGAGCGCACGATCATCGTCGTGCGCTCCCCTTTACTACTGACTTGACATGCCGTTAATCCTCTGAGAAGAGATCCAGCGCCTCCATCATTGGAGCCATCTCTATATATTGCTTGCCACGTAGTGTGTCTGCGTCAAAGTCGTACTGGCTGATGAGGACTTGTTCTACAAGTTGCCGCACCTGGGCGATTTGTTCATTAGCTGGCGCCAGCGCAGCGCGCACATCAGAGGCTTTGATTTCATGAGCTGTCCACTGGCGAAGGACTTCCGTCAGCATAGACGTGGCACTTTTCCCCTTATCCCACGCCGGTTGTAACGCGTTCACTGGCGCTGGCTGGTTAAACATGTCTTGCGTTTCTGAAACGACTGAGCTGATGGTGTTCAATGCTCTGATCTGATGTGCGTTACTCAACTTGTCGGCCTTCACTCTTACGGATACAAGTTCGATCATGTTCGTCGCATATAACAGACGGATCACTGGCATATAGGCATTCGTGTAAATGTCTGAGCTTGCTAATTTGGGCGTGTATGTCGGGGCTGGTGTGATAGTCACTCCTGGCGAACTTGTTGGAGAGGCAGTCGCCTGAGGGCATATCATCCACGTTCCCACACCGCCATGTTGTGCACACACAGCATCGTCAGCACCATCAACATATACCGAATCATTGCAGACAGCGCGGTATCTTGCACCCGCAGCAAGGTTTGCGCAGGCGCTGTTGTTGGATTCGATGATCTTCGTGGAAGTACTTGCTGTCGGCGTCGGGGTAGATGCCGCCGATGTGCCACACGCTGTTATCAGGAGCAAGAAAACAGCCGAGACGTAAGCGGGTTTAGGACAAACTGCCATGATACCCTCCATGTCACGTTTATATGCGCTTTAGTCTACGCCGAAAGTGGGAATCGTTTTTTGGAATCCAGGTGGATTAGACCTATTGCCTCAACCTGTGCCCGTGCGCCGGCGGTTCTCGTGTGCTGACTCGTTTGAATTGCAGTCCCGGCTGATAAGGGTCTTGCAGCCATTGACGATACACTCTACGCGCTTGGCGACGAACCTCGGCCGGCAGCCTGCGGTACTGCTCACGGAAGGACTGGTTAATGTGGGATTTTACGCTTCCCTGCCTCGTCCTTCGCGTCTTCTTCATCGAGCAGGTCTTTTAGGGGTGTCGTCGATTGCGCCGTGATCTCTGCGCGCACCTCTGCTGCGGCACGCCCCAGGGACCGCTGGCTGGCCCCCGTCTCCAGTTGCGAGTCCCATTCCGCATCGTCGGCTTGCATCTCGGCCTGCTGCTGTAGGAAGCGCAGGTAGTCGTAGGCGCTGGCGAGTTTGTCCGCTGGCAACGCCTTTAGCACGTCGATCACCTGCTGGAGACTCACCGGATTCCCAGCGGCTGGTTGCGTACTCATAGGACTTCGCATCCGATGATACTCCCTCCCGCACGCTAGCGGTTGAAACCGCCGGCGACGCAAGGGAAACAGTTCTGCGGAATGATGCCACTGCGCGGCAGTGGAGTGCTATTCATATAATCTTGTGAGGCGCGGGCATACGGGTGCAAGAGAGTGTCGTTGCGAGGGTGAGAGATATAGGCCAACGGAAGGCAAGATGACAAACGCGGCTGGACTTAATGGATAGAAGGGAAAACATCATGAAAGAAAAACGGATGCTGACCAATCTGCTTGCCGGAAATGCACACATCAATCGTGATCTGTATGGTCATTTTATCGAGCAGTGCGGTCGGATCATCAACGACGGGCTGTTTGTCGGCAGGGATACCGAAATCCCCAACTGGAATGGAATTCGGCTGGATATCCTGGAGGGGTACCGGGAATTGGAGGTGCCGCTGCTGCATTGGCCGGGCGGGACCACTTCCGAGGGTTATCACTGGCGCAAGGGCATCGGCAGCCCGCGCACGGCGGATATCGTGCAGCCTTTCCTGGGTTCGGATGACCCCAATACTTTCGGCACCCACGAGTTTTTTGACCTGTGCGAGTATCTTGGTTGCGAACCGTATGTTGTGTGCGGCACCAGCACGCAAAGCGTCGATGAAATCAAGGAGTGGGTGCAATATATTACGGCTGAAAAACCCTGTGAGATGGCGCGTCTGCGTGCGGCAAACGGGCGTGAAAGGCCATGGAAGCTCAAGTATTTTTGCGTCGGTAACGAGTGGTGGCTGTATGGCGACGCAGCGCGCTATATTTCAGATTACAAGCGCTATCTGTTTGCCGCCCAGCGTTTCACCGATCACCCACCCACGTGTCATATCTTGCGCGGCCCGCATGTTTGGAAGGTCGATATCATGCGGCAGTTGGAGCGTGCCATACAGGATAGTAGCGTAGGCGATGCGGATGTATACCATCCCATCGACTGCATGGGCATGTACATGGTACTGCAATCCAACCCGGATGGACCGGCTGTTGGGTTTACGCAGGCTCAGTACTATTCAATCTTCCGTAACGTCGAGAACGCGGAAGAGATGATGATATGCCAACTAGGCATCCTGCGCGGCAATGACCAACAGAGCAAAGCAAAAATTGCGTTGGATGAGTGGGGAACCTGGTACAACGATCATGGCAAAGACCTTTGGGATCAGACGGTGACGCTGCGTGACGCGCTGGTAACAGCCAACGTGTTGAATATGCTGAACCGCCACGCCGCTGTTGTGGAGATGGCCAGCGTCTGCATGTCGATCAACTGCCTGCACGCTACGATGCAGACTCGCGGAAGCCGGATAATCAAAACGCCGGTTTTTGACGTGATGCGAATGTATAAGCGGCATCAAAATGCGACACTGGTGGAGACAACCCTGGAGCCGGAACGGCAGGATACGCCGGCCGGCAGCACGGAGATGCTCTCCCATTCGGCTTCGGTGCGTGACGGGAAACTGCTCATCACCCTTTCTAATGTGTCTCGTGAAGAGAGCTTCACCGTCCGAAATGCAATTCCCTATGGCGAATATTCCCATGTAGCAGCGGAAATCCTGACGGGAAACGCCGATGCTTTCAATAGCTTTGAACAGCCGGACGTCCTGCGGGCGCGAACATACGACGGCGTTTCCTTGACGGAAGGCGGTGTGAGAATCGTGCTGCCGCCGTGCAGCGTTGTGGCGGTCACTCTGCAATAAGGGGTAAGCCTCCAATACGTCGGATTCGATTTGCTGCCCCGCGAAGCCATCCGAATATCCCGAGGCGAAAAATCTTGCCGAATGCTTTACAACTGCGATGAACGTTAAGTGAGTCACTTTTGTGCCTGAGCGCCCATCACCATGTCCACATACAGTGTCGCGGTCCAGCCGTAATCGTGGAACACCTGGTGATAGGGGCTCACCTCCGGCGCGCAACGGCCTTTGCGCAGCAACTGGGGCGGGGGCAGCTCCTGCCGATCGTCGTAGAACTCAAACAACGTCCCATATCGCTCGTACCAGCGCTCGATTTCCGCCAACGTCTGCGCCGTCAGCGCGTTTGCCGCCTCGTGCAACCCATAGTGCCGCAGCCCAAACGCGACCAGCCAGTTCAGGTTCACCCAGGCCGGCCCGCGCCACATGTCCTTTGAATAGTGCGCCGTGTCGTTCGCCGCGATGGTGGCGACCTTGAAGGGCGTGCCGAACGTGGCGGGGTTTTGCAAATGCGCAGCCAGGCGCGCGGCCTGCGCGGGGCTGGCTGCGCCGCAGATGAGCGGCAGAAAACCGGCGCCGGCCATCACCGTGGAACGGGCTTGGCGCTGCGGGTCGTAGTCGAAATAAAAGCCCTGCTCGGGGTCCCACAAGAAGGCGTTGATCAACCGGCATAGGCGCGCGTGCTGCTCCCGCCAGGCGATTGCTTCCGCCGGTCGCCCAAGCTCAGCGGCCATGCCCGCCAGCAAGTCGCACTCCAGCGCCAGAAAGGCGTTGAAATCCACCGCCGCCAGGCCGGTTGCCTCGTCGAAGCGCGCGGAGTTATCCATCCCGCTTTCGCCGCTACGGCAGTGCGGGTCCCCTTCGATGCTCCATTCCGCCAGCCCGTCGCCATCCCGGTCGCGGTTGGCTAAGTCCCAGCGGATATAAGCCGCCAGCTTGGGGTAGAGCGCCGCCAGCCAGCCCGGCTCGGGCGCGGCATCATTCACCAGGCGCGCCGCGAGCGCCAGCACGGGCGGCTGGGTGATCTGCGAGCTGGCTTGTGGGTTCATCATGTGCGGGATGAAGCCGTCGGGGTGCTGGCAATCGAACACCGCCGAGAGCAACTCGCGCGCCAATGGCGGGTCGATATGGCGCCAGCCGATGGCGTGGAACGCCGAATCCCACAGCCACATCTGGCGATGCGGCCAGCGGTCGGGGGTGGACCAACGGTGCCGGATGCGCCCTTCAGGCGAGTAAACTTGCGTTTTCATCATGGCAAGCGCTTTCGCCAGGGCACGTTGCCGCTGTGCCGGCACCCAGGGCAGCGCCTGGCGCAAGGTCTGATCCAACCAGGCGCGGCGCTGTTGGATTACGTCGCACAGGTCAGCCTTGATCAGTTCCGGTTTGAAGCATGTGGCGGAGCCGACCAGCGTGCGGTTTCCATGCTGGACGATGGTCACCGCCGGGCTCTTCGCCGCCGCTTGGCAAGGGCCTTCGATCAAGAGATGGAAGGCATCCGCAAAGGCGCCGTGCACCGGGCCGCCCGACGTGGCGAGGCTGAAGTAGTCGCCAGCGAGTTCCAGGCCCTGCATGTATTTGCCGGGGAAGGTGATCTCGCACGTCCCGGGCAACATGATGTCGATCCCGATTCGGTTGAAGCTCGTCCGGCCCACAAGACCGTGTTCGAAGCTGGTCAGCCCATCCAGGGCGGAAAAGGCGAGCAGTTGTCCGCCGCCCCACACGTTTAGCATCGCTTGATCCATGTTTCTGTCGCTTTGCCGGCCCAGGTTTGTGCACGCCGGCGAGGGTGATTATAGAAGCCGGGAGTAGGAATGGTGCAGCATGCTGTGCTGAATGCCTTCAGTACGCCCGACCATAACGCGTTTTCGTTTATTCACCCGCCTGATTCAACACATGCTATGCAACCCCGCGAAGGCGCGGTTGCAAATTCCTTTAACAAGGTTTAATCTTTTCCTATTTCCATAGTCGTAAGCGTTCAATAGGGAGGTTCTTATGGCCATGCAATCGCAAAAGAAGGGCGAACATCACAAGACAGCACTCATCGGTGGGGCAATCGTGCTGGCGGTGCTTTGCCTGATAGGGATTCCGGCTTGCAGTTCGGGGAGCACTGAGACCGTCGCAACCAGCACCCCGGAAGCTGTGAGTCAGGCGACGACTGCAGAAATGCAGCCGGTTACAAAGTGCAAGATTGGGACCGCCTGTCAATCAGGTGGAATCAGTGTGTCGGTGAACAGCGTGAAGAAGGCTCAATCCGCCGGCTTGTTGACTGCCTATGCGGGGAAGACCATCCTGATCCTGGATGTGACAATTGCCACCGTTGACGCTGACACGGCACCCTATAACCCGCTGTACTTCAAGGTGAAGGACTCTGATGGTAATGCGTATGACTCTGCATTGCTTGCGCCTGAACCCGCACTCAAGAGTGGTGACCTGAAGAAGGGCGACAAAGTAACCGGCAATGTGGCTTTTCAGGTCAACGAGAACGCCAAAGGTCTGGTCGTTAGCTATGAACCAACGGCGCCTCTTGATAACTATCAAACCATACAGATCGACTTGGGCGAGTGATTCATAAATAGACCTCTTCCCTGAGCGCTACACTCAGCCCCCGTCCTTAATTTTGGAAGGGCAGGGGAGAGGTGCAGGTTCGCCTCATCCACCGCCCGGTTGCCAGTTTCTGGCACGGCACATGCTCCGCCAATGTGAGGCTAGGGTGGATATTGAAAACATCCGGGCGCGCGACGGGCAACCCATCACGCTGGCCGCGCTCTCTGCGCTGCCGGTCATCTCGGAGGCGGTCGAGGCGCTGTATGCCTGGCTTGCCCAGCGCGGGGATATGCCTGGGCCGCTCTTCACTAGCATAAGCGACCGAAACAAGGCTGGCCGGCTGGCTCAGCCTGAGCGCGATCCGCACCATCGTGAAGGGCATGTTCAAGCAGGCCGGCGTCATCGACGGGAGCAAGACGACGCACTCGTTAAGGCACACGGCGATCACCAACGCCATCGCGAATCATGCGTCTGTCACGAGCGTGCGCGAGATGGCCAGGCATAAGAACGTGGAAACGACGATGATTTACCTCCACGAGCGCGACCGCATCGCCAACGCGGCCGAAGGGTATATTCAGGTTCGGAGAGCCAGCGAGCAGAAACGCGTTATAGATTTTCTTTTGGTTGTGATGGTGGCAGGAATATGCGATCCTCAAAAGCTTTGCGGTCGGGCGTATAGGCAAGCTGAAGGCAGTCATAGAATAGGCGCGTTGCCCTAACGTAAGCGTCTAGTGCTCCCCAGTCCTCATCGCTGAGGCTCATCTTTCCCCGCAACTCGTCCGCTAGTTCCTCCGCCTCTGCATGCAATTGACCAAAGTGCTTGAGCGCTTCCTGTTCCCTCACAATTTGCTCTAGATCATCCGCAAATCTCTGCCAGACTTCTGCTGGTGCATCATCTGGTGGAATCTCCAGTACGGATATCTCGATATATAAGTCCACTTGCCCTTGCGATTCGCAATTTCTTAATATCTTACTGATCAACTCCTTCAGGTCGAGGTCACTGCTCAACTTTTTCAGGTCGGGGTCACTGATCAACTCTTCCAACTCTTTTAGGTCAATGTCACTGATCAACTCCTTTAGGTCGGGGTCACTACTCAACTTTTTCAGGTCGAGGTCAATATCACTGATCAACTCCTTTGGGTCAGTGTCAATGTCGAGGGTGCGTTCGAGAGCGAGGGCGCGAGCAAAGGCGAGGTCGTGATCGAGGTCGCGGGCAAGGTCTAGGTCGCGGGCGAAGTCGCAGTTGAGGTCGCGGGCGAGGTCCAGGTCGCGGGCAAGGTTCAGGTCAAAGTCAGAGTCGCGGTTGAAGTCGCGGGCGAGGTTGAAGTCACGGTCAAGATCGAGGTCGAGGTCGAGAGTGCTGTCGAGGGCGAGGTCGAGAGCAATGGCGCGGGCGAGGTCGCGATCGAGGTCACGGTCGAGTGCGAGGGCAAGGGCGCGTGCGAAGCCGCGGGCCAGGGTGTGGGTGAGGTCACGGGCGAGGGTGTGGGCAAGGTCAAGGTCAAGGTCGCGCGCAAAGGCGTGAGCGCGTGCGAGGGCACGGGCAGGGACGTGGGCAAGGGCAAGGTTGAGGTCGAGGTCGCGGGCAAGGACGAGAGCTCGAATAGCAGATGTGTGGTAACCAGACATGGACTCGTTGGCTTGGTCTGCAATTTGCTGTAGCAACCGGGCTAATTGCGGATGTTGCATTAGCAGTTGCTGCAGCGCATTCTCAAATCCAGACAAGAAAGTTGTGCCATCGGATAGTAAGCTGGCTGTCAGCAGGAAAACCTCGCGCCATTTATCGTCCGTGATATGTTTGAAGAGGATGTCAAGCGTGCCAGAAGTCGCATTGTCGCTAATATGCTTCGCTGTGTAATATTCCTGGAACGTCAAGTGAGCAAACGAGTACCGGCCATCGGATTGCAATGCAAAGATGCCGTGTTGAGCGACGATTTCCTGCAGAACCGCTTCCACATCCAAGTCAATCGATTCCGGCAGTTCCGGGACGCGTTGCAGGTAGTCCTTCAGGTGCGCTTCCAGATCGGGTTGCTGGAAAAGAATATCGCCACGGGCAAAAGCATCATAGGCGATTCGGGCAAACATCTGCTGCTTACGGCCAAGGGAGAGTGTGCGATAAAGTCCTCCGCGTTGAATGTTCCGCGATGAATCCCATTTTTTCAGCAATGCATTCAGTGCCTCTTCATAGATTTCTGCGCGGCAAGAGGGAAAGCTAAGTGTCTCAGCGTAAATCATGCAAAGTAACGCGAGGAGTAAAGGATTGCGCGTTAAATCGCGAATCCCTTTATGTTTTAAGAGCGCCAACTCCGACAGCATTTGTTCAGCGAATTCACTGCTATGATCTGGCTGGTTCTCATCCCAATACCAGCATGTGACGAAGTGCTCCACTTGTTCTGGCGCAAAGTCGCTCATCTCCAGACAAGTGAAGCTTGGATCAAACGCAAAGCCGGTAGCTGCCACCCGGCAGGTAATGACGATGTGGCAATTGCTATAGATACGTGCGAACCTGGCAATGTCTTCGGCGACTTGATTCCGTCGATTGCCCTCTTCTCCCGCCACTGGGACTTCATCCAATCCATCGAAGAGCACGATGGCCCGCCCTGATTTGAGTAATGCATCGACGAAAGGAGCTGCCGATGGGAAATGACATATGGCAAACTGATCGATGATAAACGCTTGCAAGGGCTTGTTTGTTTTGGCATACTCCCTCAATGAGACGAAGATCGGCACCTTGCCAAGACAGGTCCCCCATTTGCCACGCTGTGCCTCGCGCACGGCCAGGCGCTTAAGGAACGTCGTTTTACCGACACCGGGCTTACCCAGGATGAAGAATTTGGAGCCCTGGTTGAGTAAGGATTCGCCGGGTTGGCGCTCGCCGTCTCTGTATGAAACACCGCGATTTTCATTCTGTAGATGGTCCACTAACTTCTCAGCGCTGAAGTGATAATATGCGCTGGGTGTGTTTAACACGTAGACATCGGTGAAAATGTCTTGTAGCGACTTCGGTTCCGTTTGGCCGAAGATGCGCACCTGACCATACTGCCTGATGATCTCTTGATCGTACCTGTCTTGAGCTTCGGCCCACTTGACTTTGTCCCATCCCCAACTCAAGGCGCGTTTGACGCCGCCTAATACCTTATCGGCCAACCAGGTAAAGACAAGAGCAGTTCCGTCGGAAATATCAGGACCAATCGTTGACATGAGTATGATCTCCTGAACTATGGCAGTTCCCTATGTAAAGCACGAATGCTGGCACAGTGACACCACCGAGGTATCGCGCTATAGAGCGGATAGTTGGGGGTGTATATCCCCTGCGAGGAATAATACTGCTAAATGACGAATATCGAGCAGGGTTTGCTGCGAAAAGTAGGGGAATTCACGCAGGAAAACAAAAAACTCCCGCTATTAACGGGAGTGTGTAAAAGTAGATATTTACAGACGCGACGGGATTCAAAGACAAGTGAGACGTCTGGAAGGATATCGTTCTCGCTCGTTCAATCGCGTGTCCGGGACAACAGCTTGGGAAAGGACGAGGCGCTAGCCTACTACCAGTGTTGCGCAGATCGACGCGGCGGTTCGTGCGTTGCCGCGCGTAAGTTCCTGCGCGAGGGTTACCTGCTCCCGCAGCTCGACCGCATGGTGGAGATGCTGACGCTTCCCCAGGGTTGGCGCGAGCACATTAGCGAGCTGATGCATGAGCCGGACGAGATAGCCGAGTTGGACGCCAAGCGCAAGGCGCTCATCGCCGAGCGCGAGCGGCTGAACTTCCAGTTTCGTAAGGGGTTCATCGAAGAGAGCGAGTACGAACAGGCGCTGACGGCGATCCAGACGGACCTCAGCCGGCTGGTGATACCGGAGCCGAAGGTGGTGCTCACCGCCGGCGAGCAACTGATCACGTTCGCGTCGACCTGGTCGCGCGCCGGCAAGCAGGTGCGCTCCGAGATGCTGCACGTGATGCTACTGGATGTCTTCGTCTCGGTCGAGGAGCGCGAGATCGTGGGCGTGGTGCCGCATCCGGACTTCCTACCATTGTTTAGGCAGACCCGGATGCGGGAAGAGGATGGTCGATTTACCGTACTGGCGTGACGCCTAAGTTGCTCTGAGCAACAGCTATCGGCACATACTCCCCCGAATCCACTGTTGCCAAAATGGCAACTTCGTTGTATTATACTGCCGTGCACATCATCGGCCAAGAAAGACTCGTGGAGTTCTGGAAAAGGCACCCTGACGCCCGCTCGCGCTTACAAACGTGGTATTACGATGTCAAGAGCGCTAATTGGAGCCGCCCGGCAGATATCAAGGCGGTCTACAGGAATGCCAGCATTCTGGCTAACAATCGCGTGGTGTTCAACATCAAGGGCAATCACTACCGATTGGTGGTCCTGGTCGAGTACGCGAATAAAAGGGTGCGCATCAGGTTTGTCGGCACGCACGAGGAATACGACCGCATCAATGCAGCCGAGATTTGAAAGGAGTAGTGAGATGGATATCAAGCCCATTCGAACACAGGCGGACTATGAAATGGCGTTGAAGGAAGTTGACGCGTTATTCAACGCCCGGCCCAACACGCCTGAATCCGATAGGCTGGACGTGCTGGTCATCCTCATCGAAGCGTATGCGGCTGAGCACTTTCCCATCCCAATACCGGACGACCCAATTGAAGTGCTCAAGTACTACATGGAAAGCCGTGGGATCAGCCGTTCAGCACTCGCGCCGCTCTTGGGTGGCAAGGAGCGGGTGTCAGACGTGCTCAACGGCAAGCGGGGCTTATCACTTGAAATGATCCGCCGTCTACACGATCAACTGGGCATCCCGGCCGAATTACTGATAAAGCCGGTTCGCAAGATGGCACAGAAGAAGACGGTGTCCAAGAAGGCGGCGCAGCCGGAAGGATGGGCTGCATTAGTTTGATATCAAGAGGGTGCGGCGCGAACCGACGTGTAGGTGTCGATGTGACCATCACCAAACGCTCCGAGTATACCAAGCGGCGACCTGGCGGCGCTATGCCAAGCGCAAGTTGTGCAAGGCACGACGGATGGAATAACAAAAAAGCCAAGGAAGCAAATCCTTGGCTTTTGGGGCGATATGCCCGGCACGGACGCGACGGGATTCAAGGACGCGTGAGACGTCTAGAAGGATATCGTTCCCGTCCCAATCGCATGTTTGGTACAGTATGAATGGCAAGTGGTTCTTGCTTTAGAACGGTTGAGCTTTGTGGTAACTCATTCAACAACGATCTGCAGAATCCATGTGAGCAGCGTCACCATTTTGACCTAGCCAGTTTTGTGCAATCGATCTGGACATTTGAATAAGAGCAGCATACAATGCTCTATGGTTACAGAACATAGGTTCTATAGCCATCTCTGGGGATGTAAATGTTGAATTCAATGAGGTCGAATCATGTCAGTAACTCACATACCGCCTAGAGTAAAAGAAAAACTCTGGCGTATGTCTGCCGGTAGATGCGAGTACGAAGGTTGTAATAAACCACTTTGGCTTGACACTGTTACTAAATCCGAAATTAACGGTGCCAATATCGCCCACATTGTATCCGACAAACCTGATGGTCCCCGCGGTGATCCGGTCCTGTCAGCGCAACTCAAAGACGATATTAACAACCTGATGCTGATGTGTGGCGATCATCATCGTTTGATAGACCATGAGGATGTCACTGGACATCCGGTTGACCGCTTGCAACGAATGAAAGCCACACATGAAGCACGAATCGAACTGGTCACAGGTATTTGTCCCAACAAACAGAGTCACGTCTTGTTGTATGGAGCTAATATCGGTGAGCACAACGCCCCGGTGTCCTGCAATAAGGCTTTTACGGCTATGCTACCAGACTGGTATCCTGCTGATGCCCACCCGATCACATTAGGAATGAAAAACAGTTCATTCCAGGACCGAGACCTAGATTACTGGCAAATAGAAGGTGTTCATCTACGCCAGATGGTAACCCAGATAGTCCGTCCACGCTTAGCTGAAGGTGCGATTTCCCACCTATCTATCTTTGCAGTTGCTCCTCAGCCGCTGCTCATGCTTCTTGGATTTCTCTTGTGTGACCTACAAGCCGCTGATGTCTTCCAACTGCATCGTGAACCACCTGATTGGTGTTGGCAATACTGTATAGACAGTTTCGTGTATTCCATTGCTGAACCCGACGAAATCAAGTCGAAACCGGCTTTGGTCATTTCGTTGAGCGCCTCCATCTCCGACGAGCGAATCACCGCTGTACTAGGTAATGAAGCTAGCATCTGGCGGATCACAATACCCAATCCAAATAACGACTTTCTCAAGTCGCGGGAGCAAGTAAGTCAGTTTCGTCAGCAAATGCGCTCATTAATGAACCACATAAAGAGCCAGCATGGTGAGAACGCAACTATCCACGTTTTTCCCGCCATGCCTGTAGCTTTGGCTGTGGAGTTAGGTCGTATCATCATGCCCAAAGCCGACCTACCACTGCGGATATATGACCAGAACCAAAAACTAGGTGGCTTTGTCCACGCACTAGATATTGATACCCGAGGAGTCAACTAGCACTTATGACCAATGCCTACAATCCGTACCAGACCGAATTGATTGCTAGACTTGCCTCGTACTTGGACATTCCCGACTACATATATGAAGATGCTACCGTCAAGTACGAGGATGTTGGTGCTTGGTTAATTGCGGAAGACTCGCCACTGAAGGAGTACTCCCCGGAAGTATACCCACAAGGTTCGTTCCGTTTAGGCACAGTCATTCGCCCAATTACTGAGAAAGATGAATATGACATCGACTTTGTGTGCGAACTGAACTTGCAAAAGGAACAGACGACTCAAGCCAAGCTCAAAGAGAAGATAGGGGATCGGCTCAAGAAGCGTAGTGACTTGGCAAAGATGCTTGAGGAATTAGGACGCTGTTGGCGGTTGAATTTTCCTGATGAAGCTTCAATGCTTCACTTCCACATTGACATACTGCCATCAATAGGAAACCCAGAGAATCCTCCTTCTGGTATTTTGCTCACAGACAATGAATTACTTAGGTGGCAAAAGAGCGATCCTATAGCTTACGCAAACTGGTTCTACGGGCGCATGCAGACTGTTTTCCGAGCCACTAAGGCCAAGATAGCCGAATCTCGTGACGCTGATGTTGAGGATGTTCCTGATTGGCAGGTGAAAACTCCATTACAACGGGCAGTTCAACTCCTGAAACGTCACCGCGACATTTATTTTCAGAAAGATACCGACAGTAAACCAGCTTCTATTATTGTCACAACCCTAGCTGCACTAGCATATCGAGGTCAGACCGACAATTATGCCGCATTAGCTGAAATCCTACGTGATATGCAAGGGAACATTGAGGTTAAAAACGGTAAGTGGTGGATAGCTAACCCAGTCGAACCAGACGAAAACTTCGCCGATAAATGGTACGAGCATCCTGAAAGAAAAAGGGCATTTGATCGATGGTTAGTCAGTGCAGCAACTGACTTTGCTAGTCTTGCCAGGCAACCCTTGGGTATTGCATCCAAGAGCACACTTGAGAAAGCGGTAGGCCGGAGTGTGGCAGAGAACGTATTGTCTAAATCTCTTTCTAGTAATCAACGCCAGATTTTGGTGCCTAATCTCGGTAGTACCCAGCATATCCTTGCTCCGCAATGGCCAATATCAAATCGATACAAAGCGAAAGTGAAAGGTGTTGTCTATCGGGAAGAATACGCGAAAAAAGCATGGGACTTAACTGATCGTCCAGTGCCGAAAAACTTCTGGCTGAAGTTTACCCTTTATACCAACACACCTGCACCTTACGAGGTGCAGTGGCAAATTGTGAATACAGGCGAGGAAGCTATTCGCGCTGATTGCCTACGAGGAGATTTCTACACGAGCGATTCCATTAGTCGTGATGTAAGGTGGGAGCGAACGCTATATAAGGGCACTCACTATGTTGAAGCATTTGTTATTAAAGGTGGTAACTGTGTTGCTAGGTCAGGTAAAACAATGGTCAGGGTAAGGTAGTTTTACAAAATCGTATGGCATACCATAGTTCGCTATCCGAACGCACCTATTTGATGCAAGGTGTTGTCCCGAAGTTTAACTTGGTGATGCTGCCTTGATCCCCAGGTGATCACAAGGTGCATCGATTAAGTCTTGCTCCACCCCTAAATACCGCTCAGTCGTCTGCACTGAAATGTGGCCTAAACTAAGTTGAATCTGGTCGATAGAGGAGCCACCCTTGTGTGCGAGTTTGGCAAATGTACGTCTCAGATCATGCGGAGCCGCAGTCAATCCAACTTGGCGAGTGTATTTCGCCACCGCTCGCCAAATCGTCTGTGATGTTGTGCAAATGCCCGTGACCTTGTCACCTTTATTCATTGGCCTTAAGACGTGACCCGCATCGAGTCCAGCCGCGTGTGCCCACACATCAATCAACACTTTTGTCCAAGCTGGCATAGGTACAGAACGTACTCGATTCCTCTTGCCAATGATGTCTACGATGACCCAACGGCCATCGCGTTGTTGGATGTGCTCAAAGCTGAGGTGAGATGCCTCTTCACGCCGCAATCCACAACCGATTAACACTGCCAGGAGCGCACGGTCGCGCAATCCTTTTAATGTTGTGGTGTCTGGTGCTGATAGAAGTTGCTCTGCTTGCTGGCGAACAAGCCAGTTACCAGACCGTTGCCCTGATTGCCGTATACCCTTTACATGCAGAACACCATTTGCAATTGCTTCCGGCAACAAACCGTTATCCGCAGCCTCAGCCGCCAACTTACGAACTGCACTCAACCTCTGGTTAATACTGCTGGCACTCACACCTTGCTCGTATAGTTGGGTTGCGTAGTGCTGAGCAGTTGCCTTATTCAGAATTGGATCACCTGATGTTCGAAACCATCTGATGAAATCGATCAATGCTCGCCGATAAGCGCGTTTTGAGTGATTGCTGGTTAATCCGTCTAGAACAAGATCGATAAGTCGGCGGTCATTATTGACAATTGCCGGGACAACAGACGAGGGCATAAAAGTGAGGTGTTAATAGAGGCTGATAACACTCATTATCATACGCTATTCGTGCGATAAGTGGGGCCTAAAAACCACACGTGGTAATACTTGAGAGGCAGATGGCTCCGTCGAGAGTGTCTGAATCAAGTGGCCGGAATCGACAGGGAAGCGATAGCATCGCTACACCAACAATGCTGTACGTTTTGTGATGCTTTTGCCGACTCTGAAGTAAACTTATTTTGGGCCATCCTAATTACAGGCCAATGCACTCGATAGGCCAACTGTGGTCTAGGCGTAGTGTCTCGGGATATAGCATCGGAGAGTGTATATGTTGGCTAGTGGTACATCCTCTACCATACCCTTGTCGGATTATTTCCAGATTCTTTTCTGGAGTGAAATACCTGCGAAGCAGCAGACTGCAAATCATTATCCCGATAGGTCAAGGATGCCAAACAGCAGTCCACTACTCGGTTTGTCAGTGGTATGCGTGTCGGTACAACTTGATATTGGCTGATTGATAAGTGGCATAACGAAATGGATAACCAGCAAGCCCCAAGCAGTGACACCAGCGGGTCGCACGACGAATTTGATCATCTGGTTCTGACCACATATCCACTTCCGATTGCAGCAAATTACCGACGAGTGCTGGAGAGCCAAACTTGGCAGGTTCGCACGCACGAGTGCATTAATCTGTATGAGTCTAGTCTACGTTTTGTCACTCTGAGCGTACTTAGTCAATACCTTATACGTGACGTTGACCAAGTCTCGGACCCGGGACTAGATCAGATGCTAAACCGCTACTTAGCTCAAGCCACCTTGGGCACGTGGACGGACTTCCTGTTCCTGAGCCTACGCGCCTATGATAGCAAGCGCGAGCGTTTTTTTATCCCAGAGCTGTACGACCTGTACTGGGAGACCTCCCAAGAGCCGAACCATCCGCGCAAAGGACTCCGCTTACCCTTCGACCGTCTCGTACAGATTCGCAACGAGCTAGCCCATCGCCCCTCACCACCGAACGAGGCTGGTTGGGAGACCCTCGGGCGTGAGGCGTTGAACCACATGCGTACGATCCTTAGGCACTACAGCTTCCTACGGCATTACGAATTGGTCAGGGTCATTAGGACTTTTGGTGATGAGTATGAGTATGAACACTACACCGGGGAAGAAGTGATCTTAAGCAGAGGCGCGTTGCGGACTGAGATGAGGCCGGGTTGGTTCTACTTGTCCCGGCAAGATCAATCGCTATTGTCGCTTCATCCGTTATTAATATATTGGGCAGGGAAGGGAGAGCCACCCCACCACGACGCTGCGTTATTCAACCGGTTAATGAGAGACTCAGTAGAGTATGTTGCTACGGTCGATAGGTCAATGGTTCAGGAGCATGACGCCGAGCTTGTGGCGTTGGTAAGCCAACTCATCTTCTATAACCTACAGCAGGTAAAGCTTGCACACAAGCAGGTGAAGTTGGCATGGCCCGCGTTACGCCAAGCAGGGATCGAGTTGACGGCACGCCGAATGGGAAGTGTTCAGCAAAAGTATTCCCGTCGTTTGTACCTGCAACGTCAGGATGCACTTGCCAAGTTTCATGCTTTCTTGTCATCTGACAAGGGGTGCTTCGTACTCATCGGTAAATCAGGAGTCGGTAAGAGCAGTTTTGTGTTGTCATTGGCAGACGAGTATTCGGATTATGAGAATGTATGTCTGATAATGTACGACGCAGCGCGTCTGAATGCGGCTAACACCGATTTGATACGAGTCATCAGCGATGATGTGGCCGCATATCTTGACCTGGATGTCGGAGCAACCAAAAACTTATTTGCTGCATTGGACCGACAAGTCGAGATGGTGGGCAAGACGCTAGTCATTGTCTTCGATGCTATCAACGAGAACGCGGACGCCAAGTTGCTTCTCCAACAGATTGACCTGATGGTAAATGAGGCGAGATATCCATGGCTAAAGGTACTCATTACCTCGCGTCCCCATTCCTGGCGCGTCCTCAGACGTGGCCTCAATCTTACTGAGGATCGCTATTTCTGCGAACAGGTCAGCAATGAGTACTCGACTGAATTGGCAGAGTTCGCCAGCTCACTCGAGCCCTTCGGGCAGGGAGAGCTAATGCATGTCTACGAAAAGTATCGTCAAGCTTATAGACTACAGACCGACTACAGCGAACTGAGCACTGAGCTGAAAGGAGTACTTCGAGACCCGCTCGCACTTCGACTGACTGCTAACATTTTCAAGGATCACTCTATCCCTGCGCATCTTCAGATGGGCAACATCTATGACCAATACATCTTGGCCTTGCTCGATGAAGATCGTATCGCTCCTGAAGACCTCATGCTCTTGGAAAACGAACTCGTGCCACTCATGACTGCAGAGGGCCACTACGCCAATATGATAACAGGAGCACAAGTACGAAATGCAAAGACAGGTGATGGGCGTCCACTTTGGGAATTAATCTGGAGCGATGACCTACTTAGCAATGGACAACCTATAAACAGTTCATTTATTCGTTTGGCCGATGCTGAAATCCTTGCCCAACGCGGTTCCTCAACTGACTATGAGGTCGAGTTCAAATACGAACGCTTCTACGAATACTTCGCAGCAAGACGGTTAGTTGCATCGATCCAGAAAAGCAAGCTTAATTATACAGATCTCATACGGTTTGCTGACGCTCAACCATTTCTGTTGAATGCCGTTCTCCAAACTTTACTTTTGGTAAGTCAAGGTGGTGATTATGGATGGGTCAGGGAGGTTCTGAATTCATCTTCACCGCGAAGCCAGGGACTAGTAATTGAGGCACTGAATGAGGTAGCAGCGAATGATTTGGCGAAGGTTCAGCAGCTGCTTGATCTCTTGTGGGAAGAGGCCGTTGAGTCAACATCCCTTGTCACTCTGATGAAGCAACTGCGATATGGATCGCGTGCCAAGGTTGGAACAACGAACACAGGGGAAGCCGTGTTTGTGGCCACAACACTCCTAGAGGCTGGTCTCAAAGTAGGCTATGGAAAGATCCTTCTTAGGGGGGCCTCTAGCGCAGTATTGGCTGTACGCGAAGCATCAGTGATTCGGATCTATCTACTATGGCTGCATGATAAGAACGTTGGGTGGCCGGTCCTGGAAAGGCTCTTTGAGAGCGCAACAGGAACCATATCGGTGTCTCGTTTGATCGCCTTATCCTCATGCTTTCTAGCTACACTTTTGATAGTGGGCGATGTGACTTGCGATCCCCATGATATACAGGCACTCAATGCCCTTTGGAAGAGCGTAAGGGAGCAAGTAGGGCTTCCGACACAACTGAGCTCGCGCCTTGTTTGGCGTCTGCGTAGAGAGATTCTGTTAAGAGTCCTGCATAAGGACTGGTTCCCTTCATCATATGAGCCATTTGGCGAAGCGGCACTATCTCAGGTCAAGCATGATCGGCTCGCTGAAGTCATTGAACTGCTAGATACTGCAACTTCCGAATTGGGAGCAGTATCGCCGGAACTGCCAAACTGGTATTTGCATGGTGACATATTTTTACGAACGGAGTACGAGATAGCACTTCTGATCCAGGCGATGAATCACCCCGACGCCGTACACTCAGTCATTTCAGACCTTTTTGCTCGGGGCGATCCTCTCGTTGCGGCCCGAGTTCTTCGCGTATTTTACGAGATCATGCCGAATTCTGCTCATTTCGGTGGGTGGATGGCCGAAGTCGTCAATCACCTACTAATTGATTACCTTGGTAGACCACAAGGGTTTCGAAACCTGGCCAGCGCTTCTAGCCCTGTTGATTCCCCGTTAACACATTACTTAATGATCGCCTCGGGGAATTCCCCCACGACAACCAATACTAAGACAAGACTATCGGCAGCCATAGCGGAAATCAATGATTCACAGACGCTTGCTTTCGTAATAGATTGTCACATCGCTGCCTTCCTCCGGCGACCCCTTGCGATTGTGTTGGAGCCACTACGACGTCTACTTCAGCAGGCAGGCACACAGGCTGCTAGTGTCCTCATACCGCGACTAAATATCTTGCGGTCCCTTAGTCCTCAGGTAATAGTTGACTTCCTCCAAGACACGCAGCTAAGTAAGGAGCTAGAGGAGGGACTGCAGGCAAGCCGATTTATCACGAGCTCGATCGATAAGGACGTACTGTTATCAACATTGAGAGCTGGCACCGCATTGTCGAGTGGTTTGCGTACGAGTGCCGGCAAAGGTCTCCTGGCTCAGGTCATACAGTCTGATAGTCTCTCCAACCTAGCGCGATGGCTGGATTCGCATGTTGGTCTACTCATAACTACAGCACTAGAGATGGATGGCTTGGTCTTGTCTGATGTGCGCTCCAGCCACATTGCTTCGATTGATTTGTCGGCTATTGAGGTGTATTACTACCTATCACTGTTTGCCGTTGAAGGACGGATCCGTGATTACTACAAGGCCTACTACGTGTTAATGTTGGGCCGAGGAACTCGTGCTGAACTAGAACAGCTTGCAGCATATACTAAGGCCCTGCCCATTGATACATCATCGGTTCGGGATTTGGTTATAGCTGAACCGGCGTGGAGAGCAAGCACTATCAACGACATTACGACGTTCATTTCAAAGTCAGAGGCGGACTTCGCTGCCGCGCGTTCAGGTATAGAACAGCTCAACATATGGCTGCAGGAAAAGATGGGCAGTATAAATATACCCCCGGTCTTCCCGGGACCTCCCATGGTCGGGATACAAAGCGCTATATCGGCTGCACGCATGCTTACTGAATACGAATCACGATCTGACCAACAGGCAAAATTAGCGTCGTTGTCGCATGTACTTGCTGAACTAGACAGCCTTGTGACCGGAACAAATCCATTACTCAAACACCCCGAACGTTCTGTACTAGATGCGATTGTCGCCACCTGGAAGCGGATCATCAACACTGAGCGTGGCGCTATTGAGACTAAGCTGGAAGTCGATCGCAACTGGGGTCCATGGAGGGGGCGGATCGAGGAGTTATTAATGCGTGGTGGACAAGTAGCAGTTACTGATCTCGTAATGATTCCGATGGATCTGCGAGATGCCGTTCTGAAACGATATGTGAACGAAAACTGCGATTATGAGTTCGACGTCACAAACAACGCGATCAGCCTTGGTTCACAGTTATATCTTGTCAAGAGAATAATGGGGGCGTGGTATCAAGTGGCTGAGGTAGCCCGATCAAGTCGTACGCAATTTGACGCTGCAGTTCGTGAATTGGTTGGGAAGATAAGCGAAGCATTGGAGGCTGATCACGGATGGTGGCGATCAAGTGAAGACTGGGCTGGCTGCTGGCTTGACGCAAGCTACATCTTCCATGATACGACGGTTCCCAATAGGTTGCCGCTTGTATTTAGGTATGGCTTGGGAATCATGGAGGACGACATAGAGTCCCTCTATAAGTATCTCATGTTGGGCAGGCCGGAAACAAACCACAGCCAGATAGGGCTACTTGGCTTATTCTGTGATGAGGATGGCATAAGCAAGACGCGGGATCTCCTTTATAGAAAGCTGAGGCAGGTCTATGCCTGCGATGTGGTCGTATTTGGTGATAAGGATTTATTCAAGATACTTGCGTCGCGAAGCCGTGAAAAGGCATTGAGACGTTTGGTTCTATCGCAAATCGACCTTGTCACTGTCTCCCCATTCACTATCAACGGGCCAACTCCAGACAACATGTTCTTTGGTCGGGAGCATGATTTGAGAAGACTTACAGAGGGGCTTCGACATTCAAGCTACGCAATTATTGGCAGTAGGCGAATGGGCAAGACATCGGTACTCGAGCATCTCCATCGTGTCAGACTACCGAATGTTGGCATACGCACCATTTACCACGATTGTTCCGGTACGAGAACCTTCGCAGCCTTTATGTCTTCAACCATCTTCGATTGCCGTCCGGATATATCGTCAAACAGCCCCGTCTCTCTGGGCGATCTCCTACAATCTCCTCCTAGTGATAGGCCCCTCGTTCTACTACTCGACGAAGTTGACGAAATCGTCTTGGAAGACCATATCCATGGCTGGCAGCTTTTCCGCCTGCTTCGCGCATTGGCCAACACTGGCCGGCTTCAGGTAGCACTCAGCGGCGAGCGCACGCTGAGTGATGCCCTGAAAGATGCGTCCGGCCCCCTGTACAATTTTGCAAATCCGATTGTACTGGGGCCTCTCGACCTTCGTGCGGTTGAGGAGTTAGTGACGAGGCCGTTAAAACAGCTTGAGGTATTTCTTGAAAATGAATCGGTAATTGTTCAGCGCATATACGATTTTACGGCTGGGCACCCTAGTGTGGTTCAGAGACTATGCAGTCGTCTTGTTGATCGTGTAAACCAGAGGAAAAACCATGTGATTGACCTCGAGGATGTTCTTGCAGTAGTTAACGATTACACATACCAGGTGAACGACTTCCTTGGTACGTTTTGGGATCCAGCTACTCCTCTAGAGAAGATCATCTCATTGTTGATGGTAAGGGAGAGTAAGCCATGTCGCCTACAACGCATTGTGACGCTTCTTCACGAGAGTGACCTGCAGCCAAGTGTGGAGTTGGTCAAGGATGCTCTTGGACGGCTAACGGAATTGCGCGCAATTCTCAAATACTACCAAGATGCTTATTCATTCAGAATGGCACTTTTCCCGACAGTGCTTGCCAAGACGAAAACAATCGATGACGAACTCGAAAAACTTCGGGGTATTTATCTTTCAGAGCGAACGGAGCGTAATGAATGTTAGGAATATCCTTCCAAGCAGGTGGCTCAATTCCGCCAAGTTCGTCTGTGTACGTGGTTCGGAAGGCTGATCATGATGTTCTTCAGCATTTGCGGCGACTTGAATATGTTCAACTTACAGAGCCAAGGCAGCAAGGCAAGACTAGCCTGATTTTGCGCATGCGACCCTTATTGGCGGCAGAAGGCTATGTATTCACCTATATCGATATGTCCACATTGGGTCAAGAGAACGAGACGACATGGTATTCATCGCTGACCAGTCGTGTGTTCGAACAGATTCCAGCCGAGTGGGCCCATTCTGGGTCCAATGCACCACACGATGGTCAGAACTTCCGGCTAATGCTGCGAGATCTCTGTGCCAGTGCGTCGAACTCACGAATGCGACTCGTCTTAGCACTTGATGAAGTTGGAAGTACGCAGGTTCCCTGGGCTACCTTTTTCTATACTTTATTGCGCGAGATGTTCACCCTGCGCAACATAAATGATATATACCAAGGTATTACTGTGATCCTCGCTGGCGCATTTGATCCTCGCGATCTGATACAAGATGACAGGATCTCGCCATTTAATATTGCTCAAAAGATTGATATTGACGACTTTACGATCGAACAAGTAAGGGTGCTCGTTGCCCAACTTGGTCTGCATGTCGATCAAATCGACGAGTTGACTTCCCGTATTTACTTTTGGACAGATGGGCAGCCATACCTTACACAGCGAATATGCTTGTATTTATCTCAGCAATGCGGGACAGCCACACCACGAACAGTGGACACAATGATCGGTCATTTTATGAGAGATGATGTGAATCACCTGCCCCGCATCAACAAAGAACTGAATGCCAACCCTAGCCTAGTAGAGCGTGCTCGTAGATTGATGATGCAGCGTGCGTTATTTACGCCCGCTATAAGCCCTGAGCAATTTCGACTCGCACATGTCATCGGAGTAATAAAGCCAGATGCCGAGGGTTGCTGCCGTGTGCGCAATCGTATTTACGAACAGGCTTTCCCTGAGTTAAGCAAAGGCGTCACCACATTAACCTCCGTTGTGATTGACGATGTTGGCTACAGACGCAGCTTCGCAGGGCTAAAAGAGTGTCTTACAAACAGTGAAGCAAACATACTGGTTGAATTCCAAACTCTACAGGATCGCTTTTACCGGAATATCCATACTGAGCACGTGTTCGGAAGTAGTGAAAATACCCGCAACGAGCACGCACATATCATTTACGCGCTGAATGAAATGGCACTCAGGTACTGTGGCAGCAGCTTCGATGATCTCAATATAGCCAGACAATCGGAAGACAAAGTGAATACGGGGGGGAATGACCACGAAGTAATTGACCGGTTGCAGCGCATCGAAGATAGAATCGACCATGGCCGCACTGAGGATCAACGGATTGCTGCACAAGTTCTCGATGCGATTAATCAGAATAGGATCCAGCAATCAGATGCAATTCTAATAGCAACAGAACTCCGTGCTTGGGTCGAGAGTGTGGAACAGCAGGGCTTGCCACTCGACCGCGTAACGCGGGAGGCGCTGGACAAGCTGACTGACCATCGTGCCAGTGCATATCAGTACCTAGAGGCAACACTACCAATTATCCCAGGCATTCTGAGCTACAAATACGAGGTTGGCACTCAGCATCAGGTTACCTTGCAGGCTATTTGGGACCGCCTTACATTATTGTTGATGAGGAGACGCTAGTGAACGCATACTCGATCAGGAAAGGATTCACCGTATTCCCAAGGCTGGCGAGTTCTAGACATTATTGGCCAAGTTAATAGATGTTTGGCGAACAAGCCCTTACTCGTTGGCTCATTGGATTCATTGCTGTAACTATCACATTCTATGAGATGCTAGTTGAGTCCCAGCTAGTGGGCGCAGCTCTACTCTTGAGTATGCGTATCGGCCCAACGTCGCGTTCTGGTGCAGGACCAGTGTCAGGTGTTGGACCACCGACTGTGACATATAGCGCTGAGCCTGTATGCTAGATCAATGAGCGGGTAGTGGTAGCGTAATTAGACGCAGTTAATACTTGTGATACTACCTTAAAGTATAAATTGTGGGTTTAATAGAGAGGGGTTATCTCAGACAATGAGACAATCTATCAGCCATCCAGATCGCCAAAGCTCTCCAGAAAATCTTCCCCCAAATCCTCGAGTTCTGTCAGTGCCCCATCTTCATCGGTTAGGTGGGCCATCAGTTCATAGAGTTGAGCCCGTCGTGATGGAAGAGGTGACGTGGCTGCGCTGGTGCGGGCGAAATCTTCACGCTCCTGTATCTGCGCCTTTGCCTCTGGTTTTGGGATAACGCCCAACTCCTTCGCGTTGTGAATACTCTCGTACCACCGCCAGTACCTAGTGATCCAGCGCTCACGTTGCTCGTGATAGCCCTGTCCATAAAAGGTCAGGGGCTCACTTGCAGGCTTTGTACGGCAACTCAAGGTCACAAACATGAATTCCCCAAAGGCATTGGTGCTGACCTTGATGTCATTCACGTCAACGTTCGGATCGTCCACCAGCGCCATGAACCGTGCCCGTGAGATGCGATCATCCAGTTGCTCCTTTTCTGTGAACTGAAAACAGTCCTGACCGATGGGATTTTCTGGTGACATACCGTTATCTGTCCCACCTCCTCTGACCATGCACTTCCATGAGTTGACCGAGTGTCTGCGGTTGGAAGTACAGATCACGCTCCACTGGCAATCCCAGTGGCCCGCACACTTCCTCAAGTTCTGACAACGAGAAGTTTCCTAATTCGACCTCAAGCCCACTCACCAGCCCAAAGAAGGTATCCTCCTGGTCGAACTCCGAGGCGTACCAGGTCCAGCTACTATCCGGGGTGAAGAATTTGACCAGAGCCAATGCTTCCAACCCCAGCGCCTCCTGGCTATACAAAGGCGGTAACTTTTCGCGGGTTGTCTGGTCGAGGAGTGAAGATCGTCGTCTGGTCTCAGCCACCATTACCGTCAAGGTATCACATGCGGCTCGTCGTTTCAATCCCAACCACCGTTGTTACCCGTTGAATCCCACGCCCCGTTCTCTGAGGGAGACATATTGTCCATGTCCAATGATGAGATGATCGAGCACCTGAATGTCCAACAGCTTTCCGGCCTCAACGAGTTGTTGAGTGGCGCGCACATCTTCAGTGCTGGGCTGTGGGTCACCACTGGGATGATTGTGGACGACGATGATCGCCGCGCAATTACGCCGGATGGCTTCCCGGAAGACATCTCGTGGTTGCACATCAATGCTGGTAAGTGTGCCCTGATAGACCTCATGAACCGCGATGATGTTGTTGCGCCGGTCCAGCAATACTGTGCGTAAATGCTCCTGTTCCAGGAACGACATCTCCGGCATATAGAGGTCAGCCACATCTGCTGGTCTGACGATCTTGGTCTTTTCCACGGCCCGCGTTTCGATCCTCAACCGTTCGGATAAGTCCAACATCGCGCGTAGTTGTGTCGCTTTGGCAATCCCCATCCCCGGCACTTCACACAGGTCAGCCAGGCCCAACCGTGCAACACCCAACAAACCGCCATACTCCAGCATCAATCGCTCGGTGAGTTCCAGAGCGTTGTTACCAGCGCCCGTGCCCAGGGCCATCGCCACCAGTTCCGTCGTCGAGAGCGTCTCCGATCCCAACTTCATCATCCGTTCGCGCAGGCTCTCCAGGTCCAGATGGGTGGCACGCTCCCCTACCATGACATGTGTATAGCGGTCATCCTGTCGCAGGTCAAGACGGGCGTGGCCGGACCCAGATACGATACGTGCTATTGCGCTCCTCTGACTTGAGCAGCACGATTACCAACTCCTGTTGAGGGTTATATTCGCGCACCATCTGCTTCACGCGCTCATTCTCGCCCTGATCCAATTCCGCCTGAAGTGCATAACCGTATGGGTAGCCCTCACCGGGTGGACGCGGTGCAATGTCTACGACGACGGCTCTGCGTCCCCATGCGTCATACCCTGTGCGGGCGGTGGACCAGAAGGTGGACAGATTTTCGCGTATCCAGGCCATGTCCGTCTGGCGTTCACGTAATGCCCATTCGGGGAGTGGCGGGTTGCGGTTTTCCGGTGTCATCGGAAGGTAATCGTGTCAATGACAAGCCTCATTGTGCAAGGCGGAACCGCTTAAGTCAAGCTGTGACGAGTTTTGAATATTGCAATTATGCAAGCGCTGTATTACGATGTTTGCATGATACGCACATCGATGTACCTTCCAGATACACTGCGGTATCGCTTGCTATTAGCCTCTCAACACGAGGGGAAGTCTGTGTCGCAACTGGTTCATGAGCTACTAGACAAAGCTCTAATTGACAAGGAGAAAACACGCATCGACCATATGTATCAAGCCTTGGGCCAGATGTGTGGCATTGGGCAGAAAGGAGTCACGGACGGCTCGCGCACCATCGACGAGGTGTTATATGGCGAGCATGGTGTGTGGAATGGTCGCGAATATTAGTTCCCAAGTTCTAGTCGATAGCGACGCTTTCATTGCCTGGATACGACCAGACGATATCCTCCACTCACAGGCCAGCGACATCTTTCGTGATTTGCAGCAACGTCGAACACAACTCGTTACCACGAGCATGGTGGTGATGGAAACGGCAACCGTGCTGAGCCACCGCGACGGTCAAGCGATTGCAACCCGCTTTCTGGACTTACTCGACCAGACCCAGTTACCCATGATTTATCTGGATGAAGGCATGCAACGGGAAACGTTGGCGTTATTTAGATCACACAATAGCAGAGGAATCAGCGCAGTTGATTGTGCCAATATTGTGGTCATGAAGCGTCTGGAGATTGAACAGATTTTTAGCTTCGACAAGTTCTATTCGAATCGGATTGACATGAAAACGTATCTCTCCACGAAGTAGATGGGCATAGGTGAATTTTCCGATAGTACAAACGCCACTACAAATTGGACTCGGTTTCCCAATTGGCCAAAGGCGGATTGGAGGATGGGGTTGTCTGAACCATCGGAGGGGCTGCCTGTTGGAGGTGGAATATACCGTGAGTTCGCGATAACCCCGCCATCAACGCCTCCACTTCTCTGGCGCTGACCTGGTATTCCGGGATGGGCAGCGTCTTGATTTTTGCCAATCGTTCCCCGCGCCACTTCACCAGCGCGGTGCGACGCCTGAGCTTCTGAATCGTGGCGGTGGCCTGTTCCCAGTTGATATTGCCCACGTAGTCCACGAACAACTTGTGAGCAAATACTTTGGCGTCCTCGTAATCCAGCGCGAACACCACTTTGACATTGACGTTGGCCAGTGCGGACTCCACCCGGCTCTGAATCTGACCCAGTGTTTGATGCGCCATGTGGATGTGCAGGTTGTACTTGCGGCATTCAGACAGAATGTGGGCCAGGGTTTGCGTTCCCCCATCGTTCGCACAGAAGTCCTGAAACTCGTCCAGGTAGAGATAGAAGTGACGCCGGTCCTCGGCCCGTGACATGGCCGCCTGTTCAAAACCGGTGGTAATCAAACTGCCAATCAGCCGGCGGGTCTCGTCATCGCAGTTGCCCAGGTTGACGATCAGCACCTTGCCGGCGTCCATGATGTGCCGCAGGTCGAGGGCATTCTGGAATGTGCCAAGACAGCGGCGCAGGGAGGGGTTCAGGGTGAAGGCGGTCACCTTGTTGAGCACACTTTCGATGGTGAAGCCTTTGCCCCACTGGTCGTAGCGGTTGTGAAAGAAGTCCACCACCTGTGCGTCTTTGACGTGCGCCAGGACGTTTTCCCGAAAGGTCGCATCCGTGAGCAGCAGCGGCATGTCCACGAGCGTGCGGTTGGCTTCGATCAGGGCCAGCAGGGCTCCCAGGGCGATATTGGTGAAGCGCGGGGCCTCGCGGAGCGACTGCGGCCAGGTGCGGCGAAATGCCTCGATGATCTGATGGGCAAGGGTGTACGGGGGTAAATGAAGCTTGAGCACGTTGAACGGGAGGGTGAAGTCGGTGCGTGCCGGATCGAAATAGATGACGCGCTCCAGGACGCTGGGCTGGTTGAAATAGCCGGATGAAAGGAGATTGGCCAGCACGTTGTGGGCCAGGTCGCCGTGGGGATCGATCAATCCGCACCCGCGTCCGGCCTGAACGTCGGCCACAAACAGGCTCTCCAGGAGCTTGGACTTGCCGGTGCCACTCGCGCCGATGCAGTAGACATGCGTATCCCGTGCCGAATTTGGGATCGAGTACGGCACTAGACCCACGCGACCGAGGGTGATCCGGTCGCGGATGAGCAGAGATCGCGGCCAGAGCATAGTGAGCTGGGGCTGGTCATTACCAAACAACGATCATGCCGAATCGAATAGGTAGAGTCAAGCGTAGAAAGTATCTCTATGGCGAAAGACTTAAACCAAGAATTGAACTGGGATAAACTGTATCGTAACGTCGCTATCTTTTCTCGTATCCATTTATGCAAGTAAACAGGAAACCCTAAATGTCACATAAAGACGTTGGGCATAAAGAGTGTTATGCTTATTGTAATATTCTGGAATTGCAGAGAAACGGCCATGCTGCGAGTCATAGGTCCTTTTTGATAGTGCTCATTCGTATCCATTAACAGACGAACATTATCCTTTTCGGGGGTACCTTTGAGATGTTTCGTTTGCACCAATATCCGCAAAAATGTCTCCGAATCGAAAAAGACAAATATGAAAGATGAAGATATCTCCTTGGTTGTCGAGTTTAAGGTCGCCTTGCATTATGGGATTGAAAAGTGTTTTAGCTTCGATGAGATTGTAGATCTCTGTTATCGCTTAGGAATTGATCCTGAAGAAATCACGGGTACAACGAAAAGCGTACGCATATGGAACCTGATTAACTATGTTGCACGACGTGGAATGCTTGATCAATTGGTTAGATTAGTAAAAAAACTTCGCCCTTCTGTGTCGCTAGGACCACTTCGTCCTATTATGAAGGAAGATATGAAAGAAGACGAACGTCACTATACAGTGAGTTGGCAGTCTTTGAAGGCCTCGGGTTATGCCACCTCTAAGCGATATTTCGACAACGCCCGTACGAGCAGTCGATCTTGGTACGATAAATCGCTCTATCTTCAACGACAGGACGTGAATGATGCCTTTGAGGATTTTCTAGGCTCGAGCTTTACTGTGTTTCTATTACTGGGAAATTCAGGGGTTGGCAAGACGAACTTTATCCTTTCGATGGTCGATAAATATACAAGTGAGGACACGATGTGTCCGCTTCTGTATAACGGGGCCAAGTTGGAAACGACGCAATCACTCATCGAAATAATAGGGCAGAATTTAGGCCTGACGCCAACTATAGGTAGTGCAAATGATCTGTTTAATACGATCTCTCAGATTGACGGTATCAACCGTCATCAGGTTGTTTTGTTTATAGACGCACTAAACGAGAACCCTAATGCCTCCGTGCTATTAACACAGATTGATAAATTGGTGGACTCTCTCCGATTTCCGTGGTTCAAAGTGGTAATCAGTTGCCGCCCAGAAGCATGGCGTTCGATAAAGCGTAGTACGGAAAAGACCTATGGTCAGTTGACCTATGATCGGTATTACTGCAGACGTGACAAACACGCCGTGGGGACAGAATTCGAGGAGTGCTCGAATGATGAACAACAGTTGGGATGGGAAGTAAAACGATTCAGCCACGCGGAACTTCCGATTGTCTATGATAAATACCGTCAGGTTTACCACCTGCACACTGCCTATTCGGAATTACCTGGCGAACTAGAGCAGAGGCTGAATGATCCGTTAACTTTGCGGCTAATCTCTGAGACAGACAGTAAAGGTCCAATTAAGGACCGTAAACAAATGGCGATCTACGAAGACTACCTTGTTCGTTTGAAGAGAGATGAAAGGCTAAGAGAACAAGACCTTCATGTACTCCGAAGTGATCTTATTCCGTTTATGCTACCAAAGAATGGTGACTATAAACAAGCGATCAACGAAGTACAGATAGAGAGTGAAGTGACTTCGAACGGCCGTAAACTATTTGATTGTATTTACAATGATAATCCTTCCAATGGGGAACGACCAAACCAATCATTTATTAACTTAGTGGACAGCGAACTACTCGTCATACGGCAGAAGTCGGGACTTAAATATGAAGTCGCGTTCAAATATGAACGCTTCTATGACTATTTTGCTGGGGAACGACTCTGCATATTGGCAAAAGACACAACTGACCCTCATAGCTTTTTCAAGGATTTAATAGTTAATGTTCTTCCAAGAAAGCCATTTCTATGGGGGGCGATAAAGATGGCTATCATCGAACAAATCAGAGCAAATGATGCCGAGATTGTTAAAAATTTCTGTTTCACTGATCAAAAACCCATTAAAGAGATGATGGTAAGTGTTCTCGAGGATTTCGGCCTCGAAGACCTGGGCGCGACAAGCACAGTGTTGAACACTCTTCTTCCAAGTCAGGTACAGCCAAATATGTTGGCTAAGATATGGAGATATCTGCATGCGTCATCTATCATCCGCGATCCTGCATCACGAAACGCCAGAAAAATTGCTATAGAGGTGGCCAGCAAGTTGGGGCAATCCTGCATTTTACAAAGGGGATCTCTATATAGTGATCCTGAGGTGCGAGCTTCAACAGTACGGTGGTTGTATTACCTGTGGCAACACAACTCAGATGGTCGAACTAAAGGCTTTCAAGTTCTTGAGAGTATCTCACTTAACATTTTCGACGGTGTGATCCCAAACAGGGCGGCATTGGAAACTGCATTAGGCTTTTCGTTTTCTATTTTCTTTAGTCATTCGCATGATATTGTTGTGCTCGAACGGCTACAAAGAGTATGGAAACCAGTCATTGCTAAAATCTTTTGGCTTAATGAGCGAGATTTACCACTAGTACGTGCGCTAAAGCAAATCGTAACGGGGTTTGTCCTAGATACTGTTGTGAAACTAGCTTTCAAATTATTGAAAGAAGGCAAGATAGGGGCTTTTTTCAACATCTCTGGCTTGGAATCTTTTTTTAAGCTAGGGGATGGGGAGAAGGGTCTTTTTAAGCGCATAACTCAATCAATTGATATAGACAATGACACCACAAAAGAGCAACTTGAGGTTGACATTCTCGGGGCTGTTAGTTGCGATAATCTGCTCATGATGGCCCCTTGTTTTCTGACGCTAGTGGCTCATTTCGCAAAGGCACCGAATGAATATCTCCCCTTACTAAACCAAGCCTATAAAAAAGCCATAGGAATGAGGCGACTAAACTACTACGTGAGTTCCTTCACTTTAGTGCCATATACTGTTCTCGTGGACGATTCCAGTAACGACCAGCTATATCATACCTTTGTAGACATGATAAGAACCACCAAAGAGTTTAACAAGAACTATGGGAAGCTGCGATCACGGACCTTCATTGCACCGAGTGATAGTGACAATCTTGGACCCTACATAGTTGTTGAGTACCTAAGAAGAAATGGCAGCCTTGAGAAAGGATGGTTTGCACAACTCATTGAGGCTGAACTTGCCGAAAACGCGATTGCCTTTTTCAAAGGGTTGCTATTTGTCGAAATGAAGCTTGTCGCAATTGATGCACATCAGCCTCATGCGGCGCTCCAAGTGCTCTCACTATTCTTCAATCAGGGCAGTCAGGAAGTGAAAAAGATGAGCCAAGAGTTCCTTTCCCTAATGCGGATCCACTACCCTGACGAAGTGGATGATTTTCTGCTTGAGCACTCAGTATCAGATGAGTACTGCGTTCAAGTAAAGGTCAATGAGCCAATTGAGACTGTTGGAGAACTAATAGGTGCACGCGTTTGGGATTTTCTCAGAGAGGACATGATACTGGGCTCTCCTGAATTAAGAAGACGTCTTGTTGCTATGTTGACAAAGGCTGGCAATTGTCCAAATGCGCATACTTGGACTAGGCATGTATTCAGCGAGGTTGCTAATATAGTGTATGGTATGCCAGTGTTGTAATGAACTGGTTACTCTGCAAAGTTTCTCTGGTGACACAATAGGCGTAAGCGCCAAGGGAGATGTAAGATGCAAGCCGAAATGAAAATGGCGCGGTAATGACTGCCTATATTACATGCCGGAGCAAAACACACAGAAATATCAAGATTTAGTGGCTCATGACTGCACCTCGATAGAGCCGACTCTGCAAGCGTAACTATTTGCCTTGTGGGTGACAACGGCATGACACTTATTATTGCGTTATGCCGGATTTTCGTGACTTTAGTCCACGCTTACGGCGTCGTGCTGCTTGTTTGGCCGTACCGGTTGTGCCCATGAAGCACTTCTTCTGTGCACATATGACCTGTTAAAGCAATTGCAGCGTGTGATTTAAAATCACGTTTGTTTACAGAATTTGCGTGATCAAGAAAAAGCTGCTATGTTAATGTTGTGTAGGTCTGTGTTTGGTCAATAAATGACTCGTTACTCTGCTGCTTGTCCTCAGTGAAAAACTCTGGACACCTAATAGCTAGTTCTTATCGAGTCGGGTTGGTTACTGCATAGCGGATATGAAATGTTGCAAGGGACCAAGTTCTACACCAACGCCTGCGCCTCTGTAACGCTGCCACGCAACCAGATCGGATCGAACAGCGCACCTGCCTTGAACTGGTCTATTGTGGCGAACAGGAAGGCTGTGGCAGTCTCAGACGAGCCGAAACGTGCCGCTGCCTGCTGCAAGTTCCTGGCCCGCTGTTCGCTGGGCACCAGCGTCAGAACGCGGTAGCCCACGCCCGGCGCAACGTGATAGCGCTGGTGAAACCTGCCCGATGCCAGATACTCCTTGTACGACAGAATCTTGCGCTTCCACTGCCGCTCAATCGTCTCCGTGCCCCGGTCAGCCTCCAGGAAGAAGTGTCCCCTGCTCGTGCCCAGCACGAAATAGCCATCCGGCGCAATCGCCAGATTCTCGCGCGGACTGCCGGGTGAAAGCTGAATCCAAACCCGTTCGGTCTTCCATGACTTCTGCAATTCGAGGTAGTCCAGCCAGGTGTCGATCCGGCAACCTGCCGCCTGGGCCAGCATTTCGAACCGCTGGCGGATGTCTGCTAACAGCAGCGCGTGCTCCAGGTAACTGTGGCCGACCTGGGTCACGTGGCTGTCGGCATCCTCTGACTGGCCCCAGTAGTTCACCTGTGCTGCCGGGACGTTGGCCTGTGCCGCCAGCGTCACCGCGCCGCGCCCGGCCAGCCGATAGGCCGGGCCGGGGTTGTTCATGGGCGGTGAAACGAAGCGCGGGATGCGCTCCAGGTAGCCGTGTTGATACAGGAGCCCCAGCCGCCGCCTGGCGCTCCCCCCTTCGTCATTCACCCCGGCAAAGAACATCTCGCTGATCTGCCCACGATGGAGCACCCGATAGCGATGAATAGCTTCCAAAATCCCCATATCCCGTTGGGTCAATTGCATGGGGGGTGCCTGGGTCGCCCGCACCTTGTAGCGGTAGTGATGAAGACGGGCGTGGCTGACGGCAGGTGAAGGCATTGGCAGAACTGGCAGCGATTATAGAAACCCGGCTCCCCTTTTGCACTAGGCAGTTTTGGCGTTGAAGAAAGTCCAATAAGCAGTCGGGGACGACACGCTCGATTTCACGCTGGCACGATAACACCTGCTAACACGATCACGACAGATCGATCCCTCGTTGTTACGACCGTTCGTAGCCTCGTGTCTGCGTGCGTTCGAGCGTTCGTTCGCATACCCGAACGGGCGAATGGGTCTACGTGGAAATCCTCGCCCGGTCGTGAGACACCTCGTATCACGGCATCCTCGTGTGGAAACGGGCTGTGTGTGAATCCAAAACACCCCGACAAAAAAGAGGGGGGTGAAAAAAGGCCAACTTGACCCCCTAAGTTGGGACAACTCTTGACATGGACTTGGTCGGTGTTCCATGATGGCCTCATGTACACCGATTTCTTTGGCCTGGCCGAGAATCCTTTCCGCATTACCCCGGACCCGCGTTTCCTGTGGTACTCCGAACAACACCGCGAGGTCAAAGCCAAGATTCTGCATCACATTCAGACCCGCAAGGGGCCAGTGTATCTGTTTGCCGACGTAGGCACTGGCAAGACCAGCATCGCCAAGCGAGTGCGCGAGGAGTTGGCCGACGAACGGACCAAGAAAGTCGTATTCGTGTTTGCCCCCAATCTCAAAACCAGCAACGCTTTCCTGCGTTTCATCATGAACGAGTTTGGCGTCAAGACCGACCGCAATTATGCCGTATCACTCAACAACTTCGAGCAATTCCTGCTGGACCAGTACAAGGCCAGTATCTCACCGGTCCTGCTGATCGACGAGGCACAGAATCTGACGGGAGATATGCTCAAGCTGATCCACCATCTTTTCAACTTCAATACCGACACGGAATTCCTGATCCAGGTGGCGCTGTTTGGGCAGAATGAGTTGCACGACCGCATCCATCGCAACAATTCCCTCAGAAGTCGCATGACGCCGGCCCGGCTGAATCCATTTGACCTGGAAGGCACGCGCCAGATGATCGAATTCCGCTGGCAGGTGGCCGGGGGACAGAAGCCGCCCTTTGATGAGGGTGCGTATGCCGAAATCTACCGGGTGACCAGCGGCAATCCCCGTGATATTGTGAAGTTGTGTGATGCGGCCCTGTTACGGGCATTTGTCGACAAGCGATCCATGATTGATCAGGACACGGTGCAGGCCGCCGCGTCGGATGCGTTCGTAATGGAGGAGAAAGGATAACGTATGGGCGTCTTTGACCAACTGGCAGACCTGGACAAAACACCACGGCAGGCGTCGCCTGAACCGCCCAAACCGGCGGTAACAACACCGACTGAGGGAGTGCAGCCAAAGTCGGTGGATAAGGTCGTCAAAGTCCACAAGACGGCTCAGCGTGAACCGCGAACGGCACCGGTGATCCTGGAGGGACGTCAGAACAAACAGCGCATCATCACCCGTTGTTCGTTTGAAATCTACCAGGACCAGATCAATGTGCTGCGCCAGGTCAGCCTGACGGCCAAACTGGCCGGGGATCAGTTATCCATTTCCGAAATGGTCCGCGAAGCCCTCGACAATTACTTAACCACCAAGAACCTCAGTCCATGAAGCCCATTGGAGACCTGCTCGAAAAATACCAGAATATCGTCCTGAAAGGGTTCGACCCGGTCTCTGCGGGTGGATTTACACAGGTACCGAATATTCTGCTCAAGTCAAACCTGAGCAGTAATGCGAAAGTGGTGTACGCACAACTGCTGGCCTACGCCTGGAGCAATGACCGTTGTTATCCTGGACAGGAACGCATGGCTGAAGATTTGGGAAGTACCAAATCGACAGTCAATCGGGCAGTGCTCGAATTGCAGGCCACCGGATGGTTGGATGTGGAACGGCGTGGACAGGGGAGAACCAACATCTACGTCCTCAAGTATGTCGTGGGTAAAGCCCGAGTTGTGGATAGGTCCGGTGTAAAAGCGAGGCTGTTTCCCGCCGATGGGAAACAAGAATCCCACCTGTGAATCTCTGGTTTCCCACCGGTGGATTTCAGAACAGCTTCAATTTAGCCTGCGCCAATAATATAGAGATGAGAATACTCAGATGAAGAATACCCAGTAGAGAACGATTAGGGAGTTTTTGGGGGATAAAGGATCTAGTGTCTTCGTTTACTCCTATACGAGTTCAAAGTTTTAAACGTTGATAAACACAAAGGGGATTGTGAATAACAACAGATTAGTTGGAGTTGAATCTCAACCAGTTTTGTTCTAGACTCGCCAACAATGGCGGAGGCTGAACAACCATTAGCAAATAATGAATCTGTTCCTCGGGGTGGTTTGTACTTCTCGGAGCAATTCATATCAGCGGCACCTGTGAACCAAGGAGTCGATATCTTGGTGGACTGGTTAGCTAATGGCACACTTTACGACGCTACAAGGGAAGCTAAAGGTAGAGGGATCGTAACCGAGGAACAAGCCCAAATGGCTCAAAAAGCTTTGTGGCTTTATACACAAACAAAACAATTAGTGCTTAGTACTGAAGATAACTCTTTGCCTAAACCTGACGCTAGTCGGTTCCCCATAAAAACGCCGAGAAATCTAGAGTACATGAGTACACCTACTTTTAGGAAAGGTCGTTTGTTTGCTCTCACAGAAATGCTAGACGAAGTGATGAAGTTGCGTCGTGAACGCCAAGCGATAGACTATTTGTTTGACCAAGCTAAGGGATCTGTCCCTTCTGCTTTCTCTGATGCCATTGATTCTATAGATATGTAACCCCCTACATGCTTATACGCGTTTCCCTTTCGGCAACCATTTGTGTGATATAAAGAAGTTGGTGTAGGTTTGACTGACAGGACTCTGTAATTCTTAAAAAGAGAGGGGGTGATGTGATACGAATAACCCCTACGTGGTCTGTGCAGGTGCCGTCTGCTTCTGGGCCTTCTGTTTTCTAACAGATTGGTTCTTGCGGTGGTTAGGTGAACGCATGCGACGGCGTTCGCGGTAGGTTTGTATCTACCATCTGCCTCCTTCCGGCCTAAGTTAGAGGGGTATTGTTGGTTCTTGCCTACACCGTCATTGTAGCAAATAGTGTCAAGCCTTGTCCACAGTTTAAGTAGTGTCCCCCTTGGCGAATGTGGAGACGAGGAGTGGAGCAGGAGCCTCTTTTTGCCCGGAGAACCAGACTGGTGCGGTAAAGAAATCATCTGCTATTGCTTGTTTGTGGGAAATCCAGAAGTGGAAAGATAGTGGTAGGTTTTTAGCTGTCCGCCGCACATTATCCAGCCGTCGGCCGGGTTTTTTAATAATGAACAGCACACGAACCTTGTTAGTCCCATATCGCTTCTCACACCGGCCACTCTCGAGATACAGTTGGTAGGCACGGAACTTACGTTCGATAGTTGTAAGCCCTTCCGTTCCGGCATCATATTCGAGGAGAAAGTGAAAGGTACCGCCCTCATCTATGACTGTAAAATACCCGTCCGGAATTATGGGGACCGAGTGATTTTCAATTGGCACTCGGTCGTAGCTCGCTTTGGTAGCCAGGTCGTCCAGCCAAGCTGCAATTTGTAATCCGTGTCGTCGGGCGGACAGTTCGGCATCGATACGGATATCGGCGAGGGCCAGGGTATGATCTAAGGACAGTGGGTTAACGATCTTTCCTTTATAGGCGTGGACTTGGTCTTTGCTTAATCCGCGCTCCGCTTGTAGTAGCTCAATCCCACGCCTATCCAGCGTATATAGTGCTTCCCCAGTGACAAAGCCGTTTGTATATAGTCTTCGAAGGTATATATGCTGCCACAGATGTAGCAAGCGGTCCTGAGTTGTATTACGGGATGGAAAGTGTAGGCGTTGGATCTGAGACTGCGACAGAAGTCGGTATTGGTTTACTGAGGCAATGACGTCCTTGTCTCGCTTAGTTAATACAAAGCGCTTCGGGTTAGCCTCTCTTTCGAAGCGGCTCGCTCGCTTGGATGGTTCACCGGTGGTCATGTTCTATCCCTTCACTTCCCTTTCTCTTTCCACTGATCTGGTGATGGTTCCTGCCTGCGTATACTTCTACTCAGAGTCATCTTGCGGTAAGGGTAGCGGCTATTCAGCCAGCCCATGATCTGCTCTCGGGTCCTCGGAGTGTATTTGTCAATGGACATTTGGCGGATGAGCACTTCTCGTTGCTTGAGCCTCTGTTTTTCCTCAGATGTGGTGGGGTCTGGGCCATAAGGGTAAAGATCGAAAGCAGGTTCAGTTTTACCTTTATATTTCATTTTGGCGACGGCGTGATAATTACCCAAACTGATCAGATCTGCCTTGCTGAAATTTGGCTGGATGTAATCCTCTAGAGTTGTAGCATCTTTGCCATCAATGCCCAGCTCGAAGATGAAACTGCCACCTACGTTGCCCATGATCGAAGCGAGAACTTCATCTTTCAGTTGGCCCAAGTACTGGTTACCCACAGTGAGTCGGATGCCATATTTGCGAATCTCGTCAAACATCGCATTCAGTGGTGTGTTGGTGAAAGTTTGCACTTCATCCACGTATAGGTAATAGTCAAGCCCACTAGCAGTACCAAGTCGTCTTGCCGCGGCTTCAAATTGTGATAGAGCCATCGTCCCCAGCAATTGGCGATCATCATTCCTAACGGTGCCAGTGTCGGTGTCCAGGGAGACGAGAATGATCTTATTCTGACTCATGAGTTCTCCCCATTCCAGACTGTCGGGATGGCAGAGGATGGGGTAGAGAAAATCGCTGCTGTAGAAGTTGCTCAGGCGGTAGATGGCGGGGAAAGGTAGGTCGCGCTTCTGGGAGTCGGTAAGTGGTACGAATAACTCTGTCCAAAATATGTTGATGGTTGGGTCGATAGTTTGGTCATTCTGACGGGGACTGATGGTGTTATAGAGAAATTCCTCATCCTGAAGAAGCTTCACTACGTCACGGATGGTGGGAGTCTCCACGTAAGCTAAGGTCCGAAGAGCGCCGTTGAGAAATACCTGGGCGCGCTCGGCACGGCTGAAGTCTTCGTAAAGCCTATTCATCATCTCAGTGAAGGTGCCTGCCGCAATCTGGCCATTATCGTCTTTGATTGTCAGGGGATTGAGCGGGGGTGGATTGTTACGATTAGTGACATCGATAACGACGACGTCCCCTATCCGGTCGTCGGGGATAGCAGTTTGTAGCACGTCACTGACTAACATTCCATGAGGATCGATGACACCGACCCCCTTGCCCCGGCTGATATCTTGGCGGATCATGTTGAGCATGAGGTTGGATTTACCCGTGCCGGTTTTACCAATGATGTTGACATGTTGTCTGCGGTCTTGGTCAGTCATGAATATTGGTCGTTGCTTATAGTGACCAATACGAGTGCCCTCCTGATTCTCAAGGATATCTTTCGGGGGTTGACTACCTGACGAGAAGACAGCGTACTCCGCCGCCATGCCTTGATAAGGCAGATGCCACAGGGCGGCTAGCTCATCGCTGGTCACTACCGCTAGAGTCTTCTTTAGGAATTTATTGTGTTCATGGAGGTAATTCGTATAAGCGAAGAGAGAGTAGGTATCGAGCTGAGCTTGGCTTTCTACCTTACGGACTTGTGCCTCGCCCATAATCGACTGTTTGTGAATGCCCATTCCTAACACTTCACCGCGATACCGGTTAGTTAAGTGGCTACTGACATTTACTACTGCCTCAGTAACTCGGGATTCATCGTTCCCATAGACTTCCAGAACGCCTTGCAACTCATATAGATGAGGTGAGTTCACCTTGTTAAGACATTGCTTCAGGATTTGCTCTGGCGGTGGGGTTTTATATTTTACAGGAACTATGCCACCGTAAGATGTCCCATACCCGCTTCTGTCCCGTTTCCCCGTTACACTGTCGAGTGCAGTATCGATAAAAGCCAAGGTAATGGAGCCGACAGTGTTGATGATACCCTTAACTATCTTCTCACTGTCGGATGGTAGGCCTAAAAGTTTACGACGAGCCTCGTCCCGGGTCTCTGAGTCACCGAAAGTCGCGGATGATAGGCAGAAGGTGAGATTGGTCACGACGCCAGATTTGGCTGCTTCACCCATGGTATACACGAGATAGATCAGCGGGTCTGCGTTAACCTCGGTAAGGTGGACACTGGACAAATACCATTCGTCTCTAATTTGGCTGCCGTGGAACAGGGGAGCGAGCATGTGGTAATGGGTATGTTCTGAATATGGTGTAGGGGTCCAGGGACGGGTATTTACCGCCGTTTGCGGGCCATATACCGACTTGATAGCCAAGGTGGGATCACCTCGAGACGCAGCTGGTAGTAAATCGATCAACTCAAAGGTGACCTTGCCACTCTCCGAGCTTAAGCGGAAGGCCACATTGTTGGCGTAAGTTTCAACCAGATGTTCGATCAGAGCTACCGCGACTCCCGGGTTATAGGGAGTCTTGGGGGGAACCTCAATGGTATAAACAATTGCTTTAGGTTCTGATGGGGCTGTATTTATGTGCTGCTTCCGCAGTAACATCTGTAATCTTTTCGCTAGATTGGGGAATTTATGTCTAATACCAATTACCAGGAGAATGATGATCCCGGCTAGAACGATTACGACTGCGAGCGTCAGCGTTGGGTATCGTGTAATCTCACCGAGACTCATTAACTGCCTCCTGTGACTTAACTCAAACCCAGTGGGTAAGTTACATATTTTAAAAGCTGTTACCACTAGTTTAGAGCATTTACGCCGATTTGTGTGGCTGGCAATCACCAAATTCAATAAATGTTGGTCGGATAAATTGAGTAACAACTTACTCTAGCCGCAATAAAATAACTTGATTACAGGAAACGTCAACCTGTAATTGACAAGTTAATTACACACATATAGATGACTGGAGTCGTGGTGACATGCTAATAACGAACATAGGATATGAACGCTTACCATTTCCTTAACGCCACCCTGTTATGGATAGAAAATCTGCGAAAACCGCGGCCATTATACGGTTATTAGTAGCACTTCCTCTGGTTAGCGTAACCAGACCCCAAACCAGTTCTATTGTCGAGTTCTTCAGAAGTTAAAAAAACGGCGACTGGAGCGACGAAGGAAGCGACAGCGCCGCAGGGCCACGAGCCCTGCGCAAATATAGATAACTTTTCGGTCCGATTTTGCTGATATAGTATTTTATTGAATCTAAGCGACTAACACGCCAATTTTGAAACCCACTCTATACGAGGCCTTTGATGGAACTTAGCGAAGAGCGGACTGTAGCTATCGAATCAATTGCTACGCTGGTACATATCAAAAACACAATGGTGAATATGATTTTGAAGCCTGCTGGCGTACCAGTGGATATTTATCGGCAAATATTGACTTTGCATGATGAGGTCAATAACCGGCCATTGTCAAAACGTCAAATGGCTCCCCTCATTTTGGAGGAGGTTGATAAACGTCCTGAGTGTGCCGGGGTCGTACGTAAGATTGTTGAGATCGCAGCAAATTGGGATAAGTTCTATCTCGCTGATGACCAGTATGCTGCTCGTGCCACAGTTCAAAAAGCTCGTGAAATTCTCGGCACAGTCCAATTGATGGAGCAACGTGAGGAAAAACAGCGTGTGCTAGCTCGCCAGGAAGAATTAGCGCGACTAGAAAAGGAACGACTGAAGCGAGTGGGTCAGCAGTCTAGTCTGCTATTAATGATGTTTGACGATTTGGCTAAACTCATGGATGATCCTCAGCGGCGAGGGTATCTCCTCCAGGATTTAATAAATCGGTTGTTTGACCTTCATGATATCCCAGTTGTGAAGAGCTTTACGCGGAATGATGGTGGGGAGCAGATAGATGGTGCATTCAAGCTTGATGGCTGGCACTACCTAGTTGAGTGCAGATGGCGCGAAAAATTAGCGGATATTCGGCAGCTCGATGGTCTGAAGGGGCAAATAGATCGTTCGGGTCGTCAGACTATGGGGATGTTCCTCTCTGTTAATGGATGGTCAGAAAACGTTATTCCATTGCTTAAACAAAATCCCAGTAAATCCATCTTTTTAATGGAGGGTCATGACTTGCGAACAGTGCTTAGTGTTCCACTTGATCTTCGGGCTTTCCTGCTTGCTAAGGTCGCAAAATTGAATCTTGAAACCGAACCCTTTTTGGAAGTAAACCAGTATCTGAAAGAGCAAGAATAGATATGTAGGAAACTTGTCCTGAGTAGACTCAGCAACGCTGGTTGGGGTTGGGATTATCACAGTGAACATCCAATGGATTCAAGCTGCCTCCAAATTCTCACTCGCTCTCGGGAATCTGAAATTTACGCCGAATCGCTCCCATTGCAGTCTGAGTCTTTTGACTTCATCTTCTTGCCTGGGTAGGTGCCAGCATGACGTCCACACCTTGTTACCCCTGCTCCGATCGATTTCATCCGCCCGAGCTGTAGCATCAATGACCCGATCAGCCATTTCCAGAAAAACCTCGAAACACTTTTGGCTGCTTAAATAACGCACAAACGCATAATAGTTGTCGCGTCCGCTGAGTTTTGTGTAATGAGTGCCAACCGGCCAGAACGACACTCTGTTCTTCGATGTTTTAACTTGCAGGTTTGCATTCCATGTGCCAGCGGGGTTAACTACGACCAAGTCAATCCCGGCCGTGTTCCGGATGGTAGGTAAGGCAATCAATCCGCGCAAGCTTAGTTCCGCGGCAACGTAATAGACACCTGCTGCGCCGATAAGTGATTTGTCCATGTTCGTGAACTCCTTTTCTTTTCATTGTCGTAAGTTCAGGGTTAAGGCATTTTTGTTTTTATACCCCATAATGTTCACGCTTAGGTCGAATACCCAATATGGCAAACAGGTGTGGTTAACGCTACAATTCCAAATATGGTTGACTGGATCACTACTGAAGAGGCAAGCCAACTTACCGGCTACAGTGTTGCACACTTGCTTTTGTTGTTGCGGCAGAAAAGAATCAAGGCTGAGAAGAAGGGTGGTCAATATTGGGTTGATAGGGGAGACTTGCTGGAGTATGCCAGTCAAGCGGCAAAAGCTAAGTCAGAAGATCGACGGCATGGAGCAAAAGGCAAACGAACCACTTGACATGAGTAGACTGCTAGTATAATATACTAAGTATAGTTAGCATATAAATGCTATAAAGCGGGTCGTATAGGTGTTAGCAGCACCCACACAACCCTGACCCAACCGATGTTTAGGGCATCGGCAAGGCTAACCGCATTTTACTTTGAAGCGGGCAGTCCTTGCTTTCACCACCGGCAAGGGTCGCCCGTTTTTTTGTTGGCTTTAGCGGGGCAAGTTTGGTAAAGCCAGCAAGTTAGTGTTGAGAGGTGGTCAGATGAAATCCGCAAGTAAACTCCGCAAGTTCCGCCAGCAGTGCGAACGCGAAGCCGAGACAAGCGCCGATGAGATTGAGGCTCCCTTGTCACATCTGCTTCACGACATTTGCAAGACGCTCAAGTTGTCAGGTAAACAGCGCCGCCGGGTCCTCGGACGCAAAAGCTATATGCGGCTTGAGGATACCCGTGATTGCCGGGTAGACCTTGTGCGACGGGACTCCTAAGCGATCCCGCACTTGTCCGTTTAGTGAGTTGAGGCAAGGCCTGTGTCAGGTTTTGCCTCAGCCCGTTATTACCTTTTTAGCATCCGTTACTTATCCCAATCCATTGCATGACGCATTTTGAAGACACGACCAGTAAGCAGTTGACCGGCTCACCGCTCTTACATAGAGCAGGGAACCAGGCTGGGCACCGTGACTCGCTACATCCCAAATTGCCACGACGTCCTGTACTCGCACCGCGCATTGAGCGACTGCTGGCAATCATCGCGGAGGTGGAGCGGCAATCTCGTTGACATGCACGGCCCTAAACGGATGCAGATGAACACCTTAAACAAAATAAACCATGACTAGAGTGAGATGTTATTACCGGTATTCGAGTGACGAACAATCCGAAGGCTGGAGTATTGAAGCCCAGGATAAAGCATGTCGAAACTTCATCGCCGCTCGTCCTGATTGGGCGATCAACGGTAAGCCCTATGTTGATGAGGCCTGGAGTGGCAAGACGGTTCATCGTCCAGCCTTCCAACAGATGTTGGCTGATGCACGTGAAGGCCAGTTTGATGTGGTGGTGTGTCACAAGTTGGATCGATTTTCGCGCAGCCTGGTGGACGTTTTGTTGACGCTGGATGAGTTGCAGAAATGCAATGTGACCTTTGCCAGCGCAGCAGAGTCGATTGACTTCACCTCACCCTCCGGGCGGATGATGCTGGTCATGCTGGCCTTCTTCGCCGAATGGTATCTGCAAAACCTGAGTGCCGAAACGACGAAAGGCAAGGTGGCTCGCTTTGAAGCGGGTTATTGGAATGGGGATTTGCGCTTTGGCTACTCGAAGACTGAAGTCGGAGAGGAAATCAAGAATGGCAAGGTGAAGAAACTATATAAGCCTGTGCCAAATGCAGACGCACATTTTGTGCAATTTGCATACCAAATGTGTTCGGCTGGCAAGATAGACCAGGACGTCGCAGATGAACTCAATCGTGTCGGGTCACGCACCTACCGCCTGATATCCAGTTCCAAAGCTAAGGCTGGACCTGATACTGACCTGTCGCTCCGGCGTGGCTGGACTAAGGATTCTGTTGCCGGGTTATTTGACCGGGAGGCAGTGCAGTTCTATCTGGGTAATACTCCCTATGTGGGAGTGAAAGAGCGGACCAAAGCAGAACGCCTGCGTGACTTTCAGGTGCGCCAGGGAACACATGAAGCGATCATTGACCAAGAGCTGGCAGACCGTGCGATGGCAGCCCGGATTAAGCGCTATAACCCTGGGCGATTGTTAACGCCTCAAGCGTCTCATGTGTACCTATTGGGGCAGGGGATAGCACATTGTGCGAGTTGTGGGAAGCCTTTACGCAGTATTCAGAGTCAGTGCGGGCAACATCATCACTACTATCGTTGTGCTTCATGGTTGCGGGATGAGCCATGTGATGCTTCACGGCAACAGGTGCGCGAAGACCTGTTGACACCTCAAATGGATCAGTACATGGCGGCCTTGAGTATGCCGGGTGATTGGCGTACACGTATCAATGAGCTGGTCGCAAGTGACACTGAGGTGGTGAACCTGGAAAAACGGCGCAATGACTTACGTGGTCAGCTGCGTCGGCTCAACTACCAATTTGAGCAGGGGCTGATCGAGGAATCCGACGTTCCGGCTTACGAAAAGAGAGCGCAGAAGTTGATCCGGGAGATAAACAGTCTTGTGGTACCAGACACTCATCACTTGCTGGAGACAGGGGAGCAGGTGGTGGCCTTTGGATCGGCGTGGGCGAAAGCTGACAAAGCGCATCGCCACGCCATGCTCAAAGAGATGTTTGAAGCGGTCTATGTAGATACAGACGAGAAGCGAATCGTGGGTGTCAAGCCATATGCCGAGTTTGTGCCCCTGTTTCGACAGACGGGGATGGTGGAGCGGGACTACAGTTTTGTGCTGGAAAACGAAATAACCGCTCAGGATTCTAAAATCACTGAGCGGTTAGACGTCTCAGGCGGACGCGACGGGGATGGGCTTAGCAATTGGCATATTGACCTACGGGGGATAGTTTGGGCACAGCCGCCCCATTGGGGCCGGATCGTCGCCTGACGGTTTACCGAAATCTACCAGAGTTATAATGTCCGATAATGTAAACTTATCGGCATTAGAGAGGTAAACCAATGGCTAAGACCCAGCTAATTCCAGCGAGCAATAGCGCAGCCCTTCCGGCGCAGGTGGCACAGTCTGCGCGTGATTACGTGAACGCCAGCAAGCGCGACAACACGCGCATCACGTACCGCAAGGCGTGGGCGGCCTTTGAGACGTTCTGCGCAGCGCATGGCTACCAGGCACAGCCGGCCAGCGTGCCCGCCGTGGTTCACTACCTCACCAGCCTGGCCGACAGTGGCTACAAGGTGAGCACCATCGAGCTTCACAAGTCGGCAATCAGCTTTGCGCATGGGGGCAAGGGCAGCGCCATAAACCCAGCGCTTGCCCCGGAAGTGCGCATCCTCATGCAGGGCATACACAACAAGCTTGCCCAGGACAAGCCGGAGCAAGCAGCGCCAGAGCAAGCCCGCCCGATCATGCTTGCCGACCTGCGGCGCATGATTGCCGCCACGGGTGACACCATTGGGGGCAAGCGCGACCGGGCAATCTTGCTTGTGGGATGGTTTGGGGCCATGCGCAGAAGCGAGATAGCCGGCCTCGATGTGCGTGACCTGATTTTCCGCGATGACGCGGTGATTTTGACGCTCCGCAACACCAAAACCGACAAGGGCAGCAAGGGCCAAACCCTCACGCTGCCCAGGCTCAATGACACGGCGATATGCCCTGTGACAGCCCTGCGCGAGTGGTTGAAGGCGTCGGGCATTGGCAGCGGGCCGGTGTTTGTGCGCGTGGACAAGTGGGGCCATGCCGGACGTGCGCGCATCAACGACAAGCACGTCGATTCGGTGGTCAAGCGCCTGGCTGAGCGTGCCGGGCTAAGCGATACACCCAGCGACTACCGGCGCATCAGCGGCCACAGCCTGCGCGCGGGATTCGCAACCCAAGCCGCACGCGATGGGATCCCCGATCACGCAATCATGCAGGTCACACGGCACGCATCGCGCGTGATGCTGGATCGCTACATCCGCGAGGGTGGTAGCGCCATGCTGGACACGCTACGACAGGTGGCAGGGGAATAACTGCCAGGATGTTGACAGATGAAAGCAGATTCCCTAGAATTTACAGCAATCGAGTTTATCCCAGGTGCGAGTGCATTGGGGAGTTCAGTGGCAGCAAGTGCGGCCACTATTCGGTCGATCAAGTGAGCGGCCATGTCTCTTGTGAGATGTGGCCGCTTTTTTCGTTTTTCGCGCTTTGAGAGGATTGGTTCTATGAAGTATATACTTTTGATTAGTAAAATAATCCGCGTATTGACATTCGCCATACATTGTGTTACGATTCAATCGTTCGACTCAGGCCGTCTTTTTAGAACGCCTGGCAGGGTTTAGCAAGCTGAAGCTTGCTTTTTCTTGCCGGGCGTTTTTTGTTTTTGGAGGTTTTCAAATGAAAGGCCAGAAGATGGCGCTAATCCGGCAATTTCGCATTTCGCCCTCGCTTGCATCGAAGATCGACCAGCGAGCGTCCCAACTTGGCTTGTCCCCTTCGAGCTACCTTCGTTTTTTGATTGCGCGCGATACCAGCGCCGCGCAGGAGGCGGAGCATGTCCATGTCTCGACCGATTAGCCCGCCCAGGCGGCTGGCCCTCGTGGTCGCGAAGATCGCGCGGCGTATGGCGCAGCAATGCCCTTCAAGCGTGGAACTTTCTCACGGCAACACGCTTGAAGGACAGACATCCACCAGCCCACGGAAGGCGAGCGGACATGTCTAATTCTACTGCCCAGCAACTCTCAGCGCTGGCCCGCGACCCTGAGCGCGCGCAGGCGCTGCAACGGGCGCTGGGCGGGACGCCCGAAGGCGATCAGATGCTGGCTGAGTTGTTTTCCACGAACATTTCCGGTGGCGGGCTTGCAACGACTACAGGGGTGGAGTTGTACACGCGCCAGTATCCACCACGCGAGTTTCTTCTGGATGGTTTGGTCGCGCGCGGCGATTGCGTGTTGCTCGCAGGCCGCCCAAAATCTGGCAAGTCTTGGTTGTTGCTCCAACTGGCAGCGGCCATTGACACTGGCGATTCATTCTTAGGCCGTCAAACAAAGCGCGGCGGCGTCTTATTCATCGCCCTGGAAGATGGTGAGCGGCGAATACATGAGCGCCTTCATGTCCGCAAATGGAAGCCCACGGCGTCTAGTTTCTCCTTCGGCTTGTTGCCTCTGACTGATGGGGGCCTGGCACAACTTGAGCAGGCCATAAGCGGATATGCAGCCGTGTTTATCGACACGCTGCGCGCGGCCTGCGGGCCGGGTACAGACGAAAACGACAATTCGACGATGGGCGGCATTGTGCAATCACTCGCGGATATAGCCCACAGGCGCGAAATTACTTTTGTCATTTCGCATCATACCCGCAAAGGGGAAGCCGAAGACCCGTTCGAGCTAATCCGGGGCGCGGGCGCAATTCGTGGGGCCTACGACGTTGGCGTTGTGATTCAGCGCAAACCAAGAGAGCTTGAGGCAGTGCTGCACATCGAGGCGCGTGACATCGAATCCGACGACATGACGATCCGGTTCGATGGCGCTACCGGCTGGAGTTACGAGGGCAACGGCGAACGTATCGCAGAGATACGCGCGGGCCGGGCCGTACTCCGAGCGCTGAATGACCTGGGCGACGATCAGCCAACAGAAGCCGTGGCGACGAAGCTAGGGGTCAGCAAGGAGGCAGCGCGCAAGCAATTAACGAGTGCGCTGGGACGGGGGTTAGTTGCCCGCAAAGATGAACATGCCGAACGTGGCAAGAAGCCGCGTGACCTTTGGAGCTTGGTTTCTTCTGACACTTAATGTAGTTGTTATTGGTTGTTATTGGTTGTTTTTCCGCTTTTTAGGCACTTAGCAAAAACAACCCAAAACAACCTAAAACAACCCTCTATGAGGCACAAGAGTGGTTGACACAACTTCTTTGCGGCGAAGTGTGAACCTGGCCGACCTGGTGGCCCAGGCGGGCGGCACCTTGCGGCGCACCGGCAACGGCTGGTACGCGGGGCCGTGTCCGTTCTGTGGCGGCAAGGATCGGTTTGTGGTGCATGACACCGGCGATGGGTGGCGCTGGATGTGCCGGGGTTGTGGCGATGGCCGGTATCACGATGCAATCGACTTCTACCGGCGTTGGCAGTCGGCGAGCTTTACGCAGGCGTGCGCAGACCTGGCCGGGTTGCCTCTTGCGGCAAGCACACCGGCGACACAGGCCCCAGCACGCAGTACGCACGCACCGGCAGACCTGCAAGAGGCGGCGTGCGAGGCCATCGTCCAGGGCGTCAAGGCGTTATGGGCTGACACTGGCGCACGTGCGCGGGCCTGGCTGAATGCGCGAGGGCTGAGCGATGAAACATTGCAACGCTGGCAGATCGGCTACGTGCCTGGTGAACCGAGCGAATGGCGCGAGATTGCCGGGCTAAGCGTCCCTTGCGGCATCCTAATCCCCGGCGTCATCGATGGCGAGGTTTGGTATCTCAAAATGCGGCGCGCGGCAGGCAAACCGAAGTACCTGGCCGTGAAAGGTCTGGCCGTCCCTGCCCTATTTGGCGCGGACACGTTGAGCGGGCATGACGTGGCCGTGATGACCGAAGGCGAATTCGATGCGATGTTGCTGCACCAGGTGGCCGGCGACCTGTGCGGCGTGATGACGCTGGGCAGCCAATCGGCAGGGTTGGATGTGCCCACCTGGGCCGGCTACTTGCTGCCTATCTCGCGGCTGATCGTGGCCTACGACGTTGACACGGCGGGCGACACCGGCGCGGCGCGCGTGACACGTATTACCAGGCGTGCGCAGCGTGTGGCCGTGCCGGTTCTGCGCGAAGGCGATAAGGACATCACGGACTTCTGGCGGCATGGCGGCGACCTGCGAGCCTGGGTGTCCGGGTTGATCGGCGCGGACGATGACGACGCGCTGATAGAAGCGGTTTTAGCGTGGGGCGAACACGTCGGCTATGAACCGACGTTCGGCCCACAAGGGCAAATTGTGATGCGGCGCGAATGAGCCGCATCGGAGGTAAACATGATTATTCGTGTCAGGATGGCGACCAGTGACGAAGGCGGCGATATTCCGCAATTCCCACAGCGGCGGCAATTCAAGCGCCCGTTGTGGTTGCGCGATGTGCATGAGCCCGAATGCGAGGCAGAACTAAGTTCCCTCGCGCGTGAAACGTTGGCGAAAATGCCGCTGTTTCATGGAGGAAAAATTCGATGAGCTACTTGGAAGAACAGATCGAACGTGCCGAACTAGCCCAGGCCGAGATAGCGCGGCTAGATGCGTTGCGGGCCCAGGCTGCGACGTTGGAAGGATTGCGCGCTGAGGTCGTACGTCAGGCCCGGATGGGGAAGATTGTTGCGGAGATGCAAGCGCTTGACCCTACGCTACAGGCCGAGGCCCAGGCGTTGCGGGCTGAGGCGCAATCGATCCGCGATGACCTGGCCGCACTCGATAAACAGGCGCAGGCCCTGGCCGCACGGCTGAAGCCGTTTCGTGATCGCGCCCGCGTGCTGGAGCACAAGCTTGCTCATGACATCGTGATGGGCATGGCGGATCGCTATCCACGCGAAGAGCTTGCACCCGTTGAGCGCCACCTTGCGCAGATTTGGCGCGATACGATTGCTGACCATGCGCTAAATACCATCAGGGTTCAGAACGTGTCGGCGCGCTCGCTTGACGTTGGCATGGTGGCGCTACAGCTTGCCGGCATTACGAGTATGCCGCTTTATCGTTGACGATTTCCCATCTCTCATGCGGTGCCCGTGGCATGACCTCTACCATGCCACGGGCAGTGGGGGGGGGTGGATATTTTTAGGCATTTCTGAGCACTTTTCCGATGGGTACGTCTAAACGATTGACGCCGCAACAGGTGGCCGCGATTGAAGCCTTGCTTACGCAGCCGACGATCAAGGCCGCGTCGAAGGCATCGGGGGTGTCATACGCGACCTTGCGCAGGTGGTTGCATGAGGATGCCTTTGTGGGCATCCTTCGGCGGGCGCAGGCCGAGGCGATGGCGCAATCGGTGCGCGGCCTGGTGGCATTGTCCGGCGCGGCGCTCGAACGCCTTCGCAAGCTGATAAACAGCAAGGATTCAAAAGTTGCCCTGGGTGCCGTGAGGCTTGCACTTGCGCAGGCCGTGGCGTACCAAAACGACAATCGCAAGAGCGAGGATCACGACACGATCCCGCCCGAATTATTCGACGAGGCGGTAGGCATCTTTGTCCGCTACGTGCAAGACCCCGATACACGGGCGCAGGTGGCGGAAGAGTTGCGAAGCCTCGCAAGGAGAGAGAACTATGAGCGAGACTGGCAAGAAAGCGATCATGCTGATGATTGAGATTCTCAGTAGCCCGGATCCCGTGGCCGAGGGCCTTCGGCGCAGGTGGGAGGAAACGTTACGCAGTGCACCGTTGGATCGGCGTATCCTGTACGTGGCCCTCATGCAGCACTTTGCCGAAGTGTTGGCAGCGTAGTGGCGGGATTGTGAGGCGAATGAGTGACCCAGGTCAAATTTATAAATCTCACAGGAAGCGATTTAAGGCCCATTGGATGCCATTTTTGACCTGGGTATCGTAAACAGAAAAATGAGGGCCTTAAAACGCACGCCAGGGGCCTTTTTATGGGGTGCCTGGTCGGTGCTGAGCGCGGCAAAAAATGGCAGCCGTGAATTGGGCATATAACACCTGTAACAGGGTATCCCTACAGTTGTGGGATATTCACGCTACAATCAGCGGCATGGCAAAGGCAAAAACAACTACCTGGATTACCCTGCGCGATGCAATCGAACTGACCGGCTACAACGATGACCACCTGCGCGAGCTACTGCGCTTCGGCATGATCGCGGGCCGGAAGTTTGCGAACGTCTGGATGGTCGATAAGAAATCGCTATTGGCTTACCTGAGAGCGCACCAGAAAACAGCGCGAAAGGATAAGCGATTCGGCCCACATTCTGCGAAAGAGGATTGACATTGGCAACTTGCGGCGGTAGCATCCCGCGTTGTACGGGATTTTGATCGGTTCCGTAATATGCGAATCGCCCAGGTGTTCGCAGCACCGGGGCGACTCTGACCCAGCACGCTGGATTAGGCAGCGGTGGGCTACCTGCATTGTACCCATGTGCGGGGTACAGGGAGCGGGCAGCCAGCCACCATGCACCAGGCGGCGGGTTGCCCGCTTTGTCGTTTGTGCGGGGCGCGATGGACAAGCGACGGGTTGGATTTACGGATGGTGCGAGATGGAAGATCGACAAGTTGGGGTTTCGAGTGTGGCCGAACTCATGGAGGAAGACGACCACAAGGGCAAGCGTGCGCTTGTCCAGGCAGCGGCGGCAATCCTCATTGCCGTGGGCCTGCTATTCACGGGCTACATGAGTTTTTCGTTGTACAGCCGGGCATTTCCAGACACCATGAAAGTGCTGGGGCTCATTCCTGCCGTGCTAATCGAGGGCAGCCTGGCAACGTTCCTACTCGGGTCGTTCGTATGGTTCGCTCATGGCACACAGGGCACCCTCGCCAAAATCTTCGGGTGGGCGATGTTTGCGATTGTGGCGCTGAATTGCGTCGTTGAGTTTAACGCGCTGGTGGGCAGTGATGCCGGCAATAACGACTTCCTGAAGCTATACAGCTTTTGGGGCGTGCCGCTGGTGATCCCGCTTGTGGTGGGCTTCTGGAAAGCCGTCATCGATGCAGACCCGGCAATTCAGATCATGCGCCAGAAACGGAAGATCCAACAAACCATGCAGATCGGCAAGATGCAATCGCTCATGGTGGCGTTGGGCGAAGAGGAAAGCCGCGCAGCACTCACAGCCTACGGCCAGCGAAACGCGCGTGAGATCAACGCGCGCTTGCGGGGCAATGCGCAATTGTCCGCGCATGTGCCAGCACAGAACGATGACGATGTGCCAGCAATGGCCGAACATGTGCCAGCACGCCCGGCACGCAATGGGCGCAAGGCTGGGGATGACCCAAAAGCCGAAGTTTAATCGCCTATGTGCCAGCACTTGCCTATCACGCTGAAACGCCGGAAATTCAAGACTTTTCCGCACATGTGCCAGCACTCGATGTTGTGCATGTGCCAGCACTCACGCCCATTGCTGGCACATGGCGCATTGAAGTTACGCGACGCGGCAAATTCTGGCAGTGGCGCAAGGGTGCGCACACAGGGCGGCAATCGCGTTACGGTGGCCGGTTCGCGCTGTTGAGTGACGAAAGGAAACGAGCGTATGAGCAAAACAAACGGAAGCGACGGCGGGCGAAAGCCCAAACTAAAGCCAACCACGCCCGTCGAGGCGCTTGAGATTTTGGAATCTGCAATCATGTACTGCCAGCACGCGGGGTTGGCAGTACATGCAATGAATCACGAGGGTGCCCTGTGGCTCGCACTGCCCAATGTCCACGTTGAAACGAGTGCTGGCACAACGCGATTTCTACCTGGGGCTGATGTGCCAGCAACCGAGGAAGGGAACAATGCCTAAGCGGGCAGCAATTTACGTGCGGGTGAGTAGCGAAGAACAGCGCGATGGGCACTCGCTGGATGAACAGCTTTACCAGTGCCGCGAGTTTTGCAAGCGGCGTGACTTTGCGGTTGAGGCCGAGTACACGGAAGTCGAAAGCGCAAAGAACGTGACCGACCGCGAACAGTTCCAGGCCATGATCGCCGATGCGGAGGCCGGACGCTTCGCAATCATCGTGACTCACAAGCTGGATAGACTCAGCCGCGATGTGGTGGATGGGTTGACCGTGCTCAAGGGCCTGGCACGTTACGGCGTGGCGTTCATCTCCGCAACCGAGGATTTTGATTTCAGCACGCCGATGGGCGAAGTCATGCTGACGTTGTTGCTTGCCTTTGCGCGCATGTACCGGCGCAACCTGATCGGCGAGACGACGAAGGGCAAGCTAGGCAGGGCACGCAAGGGGCTTAGCAATGCCACGATACCGGCATTCGGCTACACCAGGGACGCCAGCGGCCACGACGTGCCGGACGCTGAGGCGGACACGGCGCGCGAGATGTTCGAGCGATACGCGACCGGCGACTACAGTGACTTGCAGATTGCCGAGTGGCTTAACGCCCAGGGCAAGGTAACACGCGGCACATGGGGCAGCCGGCCATTCAGCAAAGACACGGTACGCGCCATGCTCATGAATCCGTTTTACTGCGGCGATGTGCGCTACCGTGGGCTTGTGGATCGTGAGAACGAACATCGGGAGCGGATGCGCCGCAGCAAGCGCGAAACGAAAGTAATTCCAGGCGTACATGAGCCGCTTATCAGCCGTGAATTGTTCGAGAAGTGCCAAGCAATACGCGCAGCGCGAGGGCATAGCTATGCCGGGCGCAAACCAGCACAGAGCCGCGTTTATCTACTTTCCCGCGTGGCCCACTGCGCACACTGTGGCGGGCCGTTGAGGGCGCTTACGATGAACGCCGGCGTCAAGTATTACCGTTGCACGGCCAAAGAGCGGGGCACCCAGTGCGGAGCGACGTACCGCGTGATCCAGGAGAATGTTTTGCTGGATGACCTGGCGCACATCATGGCCCGCTTACAACTGCCCGATGACATCAAGGCCCAGGCGACCGCGTTGATTACAGCCGATGACCCCACGGCGGCGATTGAAAAGCAGCGGGGCAGGTTGGAGGCCGAGTTACAGCGGGTGAACCGCATGTACCAGGCGGGCAACCTGGCCGATGACTACTACGACGCTGAGACGAAACGCATCAAGAGCGAGTTGGCGCGCCTGGCAATGCCGGTGCATCACACGGACACGCAAGCCGCGATTGAGGCGTTGGGTGACATGGCGCGCTTGTGGCAGAACGCAACGCCGGAAGAGCAAGCCGACATCGTGGGCTGTATCTTCGAGCAAGTGGAGGTGGATTTGGACACCAGGAGGATCGTTGGCCTTATGCCGAAAAAAGAATATGCCGCCCTGTGTGTGGCGGCATTCAGTGATAAAGCAATTAGCGGACGCGACGGGCGTTGCATTCTCCTATATCTACTGGGGGAAATTTCCGAAATTGGGGAGAGTTTTAAGGTTCTCATAGCCGAATCGCCGCAAAAAGCTGCGCGAACTCGCGCCGTGGCTGCCATTCTACAACAGCCCCGGCGTCGACGTCCACCACGACCCCCGACAAAAGCGTGTGGAGCGTGGCGCTTTTCTCTTCGTTACTCATGACTTTCCAGGCGTCGTAGAGCCCGTCGATGATTTGCGCCGCTCGCTTGATGTCGCGGGGTTCGACCGGCGCCAGCGCCGCGATTTCGGCTTGAATGCGCTTCAACTCGGCGTCGTAATAGTCCTCATTCACCCCACCCTTCTGAAACATGACGCTCAGGCGACGCAGCTCTGCGTTCAGTTCGGCGTGGCGTTTCTCGGAAGCGTGGGCCGTCTCTTCGGATTGCGACAGTTCGACCGCCTTGTCGATAATTTCCTCCGACAACTGGAGCTGCTCGATCATGTCATCGATGTAGGAAACAAGCTTCGCCTGTTGGACGTAGCTCTGGCGCGCCGAGCATTCGATCCCGCGTTCGCGGCTTTTGCAGCGATAGTTCTCTTTTGTGTTGCCGCTACCGGTCGAACAACCGAGCTTCTTGCCGCACTTAGCGCAAATGGCCAGCCCATTGAGGAGATAGACGTGCTTCTCGGCCGGACGCCGGCCCACCTGGCGCTTGGCCTGGTCGCGGCGCATCGCCTGGCAGCGCTCGTAGAGTTCCTCGCTGACGATGGGCTGATGCGCCCCGCGCGTCCAGATCGTCTTGGAGCGCGGGTTACGCTTGCGATGGCCGTCCTCAGTCCACTCGTTGCTCAGGCCGCGATAGGCCACGAAGCCGGCGTAGAACTTGTTCTTCAACATGACGCGCACGGTATCTTTGCTAAATGGGCGCCCATAGGACGTGCGCACGCCGTGGTTGTTCAGCCAACGCGCGATGTCCATGTCGCTGGCCTGCCCCATCGCGTAGCGCTCGAAGGCCTGGGTGACCCATGCGGCGTTGTCGTTCGGCGCGTCTTCCTTGAAGGTGTGATCGCCGGCGGTCTTGGCGACTCGCGAATAGCCGAACGGGGGCATGGACGCGTTGCTGCGCGGCACGATCCCGCGCTTTTCGTCGCCCTGTGCGCGGGTGATCTTGCCTTCGGTGGTCGCTTCGCGCAACTGGTCCAATTGATATTGGCCGACGGCCAGGGAAATGTTGCGCGTGAATTTTCCGCTTGCGGTCGAAGCGTCGATTGGTTCCGTCGCGCTGTAGAGTCTGATCCCGGCGCGTTCGATCTGGGTCAGTAGCGGCGCGTCGTCCATGCTGCGGCTGAAGCGCCAGGTGTGGAAGAAGACGACGGCCTGGAACTTGCGTTGGTCGGCCGGCTTCCTGCAGTCCGCCAGCAGGCGTTGGAAGTCCGGCCGATCGTTGGTGCTGGCACTGTAGGCTTCGTCTTTATAGACGTCCGCCACGACGGCGTTGTTGCGGTCGCACCAATCGCGACATACGCGGTCCTGAAACGCGATTGAATAGCCGTCGCGCTGCATCTCCGACGAAAAACGTAGATACAGCGCGACAGGCGTGGGTTGTGGATCAGCCACGATGATTGAATCTGCGCACTCTTGGGGGATTCTTCATTCGTTTCGGCTGGCCAGTCGTGGCGCGACGCACCAGGATGACCCCGCGCCGGCGCGCCGAGTTTGCCATGATTTCGGCTATACGTAGTTCGAGAGCTGTCATTGATACTCCTGTTTGCATGGGCTCACCACCCCGGCGAACGCGTGTCGGCGATCTCGCGCCACGCGGCGCGCTTGGCGAGCCACGTCTGCACCGATGCCGGCGCGAGTAATTGATCGGGACGAGGGGACACTTCGAACGGGTGTTTGTGGCGGCACTTGCCACAAAGCCCCTCGATCCATATCGTGAGCAGCGTCAGTTGCGTTACGAGGGTCTCGCCAGGCGCGCCGCACCAGACGCAAGTTTCTGTCTTCCCGATGGGCAGGCGATACCACACGTCGTCCAGGGTGGTCTCGCGCGCATCCACGACGTACCCGGTCGGGAACTGGTCGCCATAGAACCAGTCCTCGACCGCGTTCAGGTCTTCGGCCAGCGCCGCCGGCGCCAGGTCGGCGCCGGTTTGGTTCGGCTGCCAATCGCTGACCCATGTCGGCTGCTGGCCCTTGATCGTCATCTGTAGCTCGATGGGCACGCTGTACCGGGTGCCGTAGGGCGTGTGAAAGGCGAACCCGCCGGGCAAGCTGGACTCGACGAATTGCAGCCCCACCCACCCGGCGCCCTGGCAGGTCCAGCAGGTGTTGCCTTCGTTGAAGCCGTAGTAGCCGCGCCCGCCGCAGGTGTGGCATTTGGCGCGCACCATGATCAGGCGCGATTCTGCCAGGCCGGCCTTCACGCCCTCGACCAACAGCGCCGTCTTGTAGCGATAGACCACATGCTTCAGGTTGGTGGGATAGAAGCGCTGATAGGCGTTGCTGCGCACGTAGCTGTTGAGCCGGCTAAGCGCGCCGATCACGCCGGCGGTGATGGCGGCCCTTGTGCGGGGTTGCGTCATTGCTTGCCTCGCTCTTTCGCTGCGGCCTCGTAGGCGCGTTGAATCTTGATGAACTCGGCCTGGTCGCCGCCGACGTCGGGGTGAGTCTGCTTAACGCGCAGGCGATAGGCGTCGCGAATCTGGTCCCAATCCGCAGTGCGCTCCACGTGGAGGACCGTCCACCAGGCATCGGGATCGCTGGCTGGCGGCAACGCCTGATAGCCGGCGAAGGCCTGCTCGACGTTCCCCACCCCCCAACGCTGCTGCCCTCGGAGGGCGTCGACGTGCTTCGCGACGGCCCACAGGTTATCCTCGACCAGGTCCCACCTGTCGCAGGCCAGGACGTGATCGGTAAATGCCTGACCAGAATGCGCCTGCTGTGGATCGAAGGATTTCACCAAGCGGAAATACACGGCAACGCCAGGGTCGTCGGGCTGGCGTTGGTTCGAATACGGGAGGCCGTCGTTGCGGACGCGCAGGTTCGTGCTGATCACCACGCTCTTTGCGCGCAACAGGTTCAGTTGGCGGATGATCTCCTGTGTACATTCGGCAATCGAGTGGTTGCCAAATTCGGAGCGGCGCATCTTGCCAATCGGCGTTCGCGCCCAACCGAACGGCCATTGGAGCGGATAGGCCTGGGTCATGGCTTCTTGCCCTCCTCAGCCGGCCCATAGGCGAGCGTGCGCAAGATCAACTCAACGCGCGCCGGGTCGGGCACGATGCCGCGCGCCTTGCCTTGCGCCAGCAACTCGTCGCAGCGCGACACGTTCACGGCGGGACCGCCGGTAATCAATCCATATCGGCGCGCAGAATCCACGCGCAAAAACGCGTCGGCCATGTCGACGACTTCTTGCCATTCCTCAGGCGTCTTGGGGTTTACCGGTTCCCTTTGTGGTTTCTTATCGCTCATGGTTCACATCCTTGAGGTTCATAGTGGGGTGATTCACTTCTTCCCCCGCTTGCTCTTTGCTGGCGCTGGCTCGTCCGGCCTATCCCAACCGGCTGGCAATTTGACGCGCAGGCCTTCGGCCGCTTTGATGATGTGCTGTCTGGTCTTATCCGGATCCGGCTGCCAGGAGATCGACTGTTCCTCAGATAGCAAGATGAACATCACCAGTTCACGCTTGCCGTTGAGGTCTGCAGCTTCGTACATCTCGCGGCACCGCGTTGAGGTCGTGCCCGGATAGTGGGTGTCTAGGGGTTTAAACATGAGATTGACGAGCGTTGGCTCAGCGGGGATGACGCCGAACATGACGGATGCAGCCCGACGCAGCATCCTAAGCACGACCTCGGCTTTCTCTTTGCGCTCGCGCTCTTCGGCGCGCCGGCGGGCCTCGTAATCGGTTGCCGGCGGCATCTCTGATTCTTTCGGCAGCGCTTTCTTCAATGCCGGCATGTCGACCGTGGCCAGCCCGACCACGTCCGACTTCCCAAGATCATCGGCCAGGATGTTGTAATGGTGTGTCTGATCGAGCGGGAACAGCCGCAACGATTCGTGCCGGCTGGCCAGCGCCCGGCGCGCCAGGCGCACTGCATGCGAATCGTAATCGCCGTCGTAGATGACCTCGATCTTCTCCCCCGGCGCGAGGGGCGCTATGCCGAGCTTCTTCCCTACCCGCACACACTCCGCCAACGCGAAGAGATGCGTTTTGAGTTTTAAGCAAATCGGCCGCGCGCATACCCCATCCCCCCCGACGGTTAGATGCCATTCGCACGACTCACACGCCGGCATCACCTGGCCGATCCCTTTATCAGCCATCTCTTGGATGACGGCTTCCGGGATCTCCTTCGGCTTCCAGCCCTTACCCCAGGGGACGCCATACATCGGGACGCTGCGATCTCTGGAACGGATGGAGCTACGCAATATACTTTCGAACTGATCCGGCTCCGCTTCCTTCGACGTGGAGGCCACCTTCACCGCCAGTTCCGGCATCACCCGCGCGACCGGAATCAATAGCCGTGCGTTGCGTTCGGGCATCTCGCCGGAGTGCACGAGGTCCTGGACCTGGTCGGGCAATTCCAGCAGCCGCAGCAGATTGCTCACCGCGCTCTGGCTCGAATAGCCGAACAATTTGCCGGCCTCGATCTGGCTCAGGTGAAAGTCGGCGATGAGGCGCTTGATCGCCCGGGCGGTTTCAATGGCCGTCAGGTCCTTGCGCGCCGCGTTCTCTCGCGCAGCGAGCTCGGCCATGTCGCGGTCGGTCAGCGTGCGCACGTGGAGCGGGAAGCGTTCCCAGCGCTCGCCGTCCGTCTCGCTGTTGGACAAGTGCCGGAAGGCGCTCAAGCGCGTGTGCCCAAAAGCGATCTGATAGCGCCCGGCTTCGGTCGGGTGCTGGCGCGCGATCGGCACTTGCAGCAGGCCCTGTTGCGGGTCTGCCGGGTCCGCGCCGGCGCGGGCTTTGATGTCGTCGGCGAGCTTCTGCACGTGCGCAGGATCGTCGCCCAGGCGCGATTGCCAAGGGTTCGGATCGATCAACGCCAGGGGCACGTAGCCGACGACGGTATTGACCATTTCCGCGGAAATATTCAAAACGGTTGTCATATCAACACTCCCTCCCCTGTGCCCCGGCGCTCTGGCGGCGCGCCGGGGCGAATATACGAGCGGTCGGGTGGCGCAGGAGGGACGCCGGGGAAACCGACCACATGGCGTGGCCGCCAGCCACGAACATGTCTAGAACGGAATGGGTTCGCCTTTTGTTGTCGCCAGGCAGATCAACGCGCGCTGGCGCTTGACTTCGATCTCGGCCAAGTCATAGGCCAGTTGTGCCTTGTCGAGTTCCGCCTCCGCATCTGCCAGGGCCGCGTAGTCGGCGGCGAAGATCTCGCGCGACTGGGCCTCGCGGACGTCTTCGTTCTTGCCGCTGATCCGCCCGTCGGCGACGGCCTGGGCTCTTTGAGTCTTAAGCTGCACCTTGATCTGGTCCAGGACAGTTGCGACGCCGAAGATGGCGTTGCGCGCTTCGGCCAGCGCCACGTGGGCCTGGCTTACGTTGTCGGGCGTGAGCGCCAGCGGGTCCGGCTGGGGCGCTTCCTTCTCGGCGCATTGGCTGCACAGCGTGTGTTCGTCGTCCACCCAGTAGCACCCGCCTTCGCAGGCGCGCTCGTCGGTGCAGCCGCACACGCGGCATACGCCATGCACCGGCGCCGGTGTTGACGCGACTTGCTTGCGCTCGTTCCAGCGCTTGCACTGCGCTTGCGCCTCCGCAATGGAGGCAAAGCTTTCGCGCGCCACGCAGATGGCCTCAGCGATGTCATAGGTGCTGATCAACTTGTAGGCGTAGAAAATGCGATTCTCGTAGGTGTCCGGATCGAAGGCGGCCCACGTGGGCATGAAGCGGACCTCATCCGCCCTGGCGCCGACGACGATGGGCGTGCAGCCCGGCAGATATAGCCGCGCCGGCGTAACCGGTTCGCCGACCTCGTCGAAGGCCTTCAGATAGTCGCGCAGCGGCGCGGGGATGGCGCCCAATACGTCTTCGCGCGCCTTGTTCGCCACCATGATCAACTCTGCGCGTTGCCCGGCTTCGGCCTCTTCGCGGCGCCGGCGTTCCGCATCCTCGCGGGCCTGGCGCTCGGAAAGACACTGCTGGATATAGACTTCGACATCGAATTGGTCTGACATTTCGTTCACCTGTAGGGTTCATCAAATTGCGCGGGCGACGCGGTCCGCCGAACCGGGTCGCCCACGCGGGCGCATATCAACCGAGCGGTAATTGCTGCTGGCCGGCGCTCTCCAGCGTTTCGTTCGCCACGCGCGCCACGTCTTGCGCGGCGGCCTGGTTGGGGTGATATTTCTTGTCCGGCCCCAGGAACGGCTTCAGCCAGTCGATCAGGGCCAGCACCTGCGCGTCGGTCTGGTGCTCGAACTTATCGACGCCCAGCACGCGCGTCTGGACGGTGTGACGTTTGGCGTCGTCGCCGCCGCAGGCCTCGCGCAGCGCGAGGAAGGCCATCTGGCGTTGTTTCTCGCTGGCCTTCTGCCCGGCGCGCCTGGCAGCCGCTTCGGCGACCTGGCGTTTCAGGCGTTCAACCGTGACGGGCGCTTGCTCCGGTTGTGCGGGTTGTTCCGCCTCCTCGGCCGGCGCTTCGTCCTGGTCATCGTCCGCCGGCGCAACGAGCGCTTCGGCTTGCAGTTCGCCGTTGCCAGCAAGCGCCTCGCGCGTGGCTTGTGCGAGTGCGTCCGCCGCGCCCAGGAGATGATCCAGCGCGGCACCCTTCGCGTTGACGCGGTTGGCCGCGATCAGCTTGTCCAGCGCGGCGGCTTCCGTCTCGCGCCCGGCCTGGCTAAGCTGCCCCACTGCGTTCACCGCCGTGTTGGCGGCATCCGCGTAGCGCCGGCGCGCTTCCTCGAGGCTGATCGCCGGCGCCGGGGCCGGCTGGCGCGCGGGGGCTTCCACCAGCTCGTCGTCGTCGTCGGGTTCGTCCAAGAGCGGCTCCACCGGCGCGTTCAGTTGCAGGAGCGCGTCGCGCTGCATGGCCGTGAGCTTGGCCTGCACGAAGCTCGGATCGATCTCGATGGAGAGCAACCACTTTTCGCGGCGGGCCAGCTTGTTGCCGTTGGGCGTGCTGATCTTCACCGGCTTGCGGCTGAGGATGAACGGCACGCGGAACGACAGGTCGCCGACGATGGCCGCCGCCGCAGCCAGTTGCGCGCTGAGGTTCTTGATGTCGTGCTTCGAGGTGGTCAACGCGACCACGTAGCCGGCACGCTTCAGTTCGGGCACGATCACGAAGAGCCGGCCGGATTGTTTACAGTTGCAGGGCTTGCCCTGGGCGCGCAAACACGGGCGCGGGGTCTGATCGTAGCGCGTGCCGACGCGGGTGAGCACCTGCGTCTCGCCGTCGCAGCGGCGGATCAGGCTGGAGGCGGTGTATTCCTCCAGCCAGGCGTGGAAGTTCTCTTCGGGCGCGCGATAGGGCAACAGCACGCGGATCGCGACCGGCGCATCGCCGTAGACGGCTTTGAAATCCGCGGCGGCTTTGTCGTCCGCGTCGGTGAAACGAAAGTATTTCAGGTCGGCGCCCGGCGCGTTGCCGGCTTTGGCCGCGCCCTTGCGCAGCACGCCCACGCGCGGGAATTGGGCTTGTTGATCTGTTAAGCCTTTTATCGGCATGATTTCCTCCTAAATGAGACTGTCGTCGTCGGTGCGCCCAAGCATGCGGGCGCGCTCCTCGTGCGTATGCGCCGCCGGCACACGTTCGGGCGCGGGCAGCGCGTCGATTTCGCTGAGCGGCTTCAGATCGGCGCCGATGCGTGCCGCGCCGGTCATGGGCATGCGTAGCTCGGCGGCGCGGCGCATCCCGCGCTTGATGGCGTAGTCGGCGGCCGTCATGCGGAACTTCGGCTCCAGCGCTTCGGTGGCCAGGAAGCGCCCCACCGCGACGGTCACCGTCGGGCGCGGGCATGGGCCGATGTCCCGGATGCAGTCCTCGAACGGATAGCCGAGTTCGCGCAGATCGGCCAGGAGCTTGCGGTATTCCATCTGGGCCAGCGTGTCGCTCAGCCGGACTTCCACCGCCGTATCGGCAGGATCGAGCTGCAGCGCAAAACGTTCATGCGGGTCCACGATGTAGCGCATATCAAACCAGCACGTCGCGCCGCGCTGGTGGATGGTTTCCTCCAGTTGCGAGACGATGGACTTCGACGCGGCGTAGGGGTAGAACAGGCCGGTGTCCGGGTCGCGCATTGGGATGATTTCGCGAAAGAGCGGGTCCAGGCCGCTGTTCTGGCCGGCGACCAGGAGCACGTGCAGCTCGTCGCCGGTGTATTCGCCGCCGTACATGGCGCGTAGCATGTCGAGCATTTTGGTTTCGTCGTATGGCATCGCTATTCGCTCCTTCTCGGTTCCCCATACGTGAACAGGTGGTGGACTTCAGCGGCCATCGCCGCCTCGACCTCTTCCTGCCCCATCTCCGCCGGGTGGCAGAAGTCGACGATTTGCGCGCCGGCTTCGCGCAGCGCGTCCAGGTTGAGCATGCCGGCGGTCAGGCCGTCGACAAAGGCCCACCGCATGCGCGTGCCGGCGCGGACGCGGAACAACACGCCCGAACCGTCGATCACGACGTCCTGGATGCCGGGTTGGCTGTGGCTCATAGTTGTTGCTCCAGTTGGACGAACGCCGAGCCGTCGAGAATGGCGGCTTCGGGCAGGCGGATGAGACGGTAGCCGTTGGCGGCGAGCGCCATTTCGTGCAGGGCGTCGCGGCCGGCGCGGTCTTGGCCGTGCAACGGGTCGTTGGCGTGCCAGATGGCGCCGTCGCACTCCAGCACCGTGGTGCCGTCGTCGAGTAGAAAATCGACGTACACGCCGGCGACGCTGGCTTCGCGTCGATAGGCGACGTGGTGGGCGTCGAGCCAGGCCGCGACGCGCCGTTCTATTTCGGTGGGATGCTCGCGGCGATATTCGGCCAGGTGCTCCAGCGCCTTATCTTTACCGTGCTTGCGCACGAGCGCCGCAAATCCCTTACGCCCGCGCGCGGCGAGCGACTCGTGCGATTGCTGCGCGCGAGCGGCCACCTGATATGCCGAGTTGAACGCTTTCGCCCTGGCCCTTCCGGCGGCGCGGCGTTGCTCGAGTTGCGCTTGGCTGAGCGTCATCTCACACTCCCGCCATGCAGATCACCGCGATCACGCCGATCAGCAGCACGAGCGCGACGAGCAAGACGACCTTGCCGGCGGCGCGCGACGAACGGCGCGCCAGGCGCGCTTCGCGATAGCCCCAACGGTAATTGTTCATCGGCCCACGCTCCTTCCAATCACATACAACACGCCCACTACCAGGGCCAGGAATAGGACCAACACGGCGGCGATGACGATGCCGGCGAGTGGGATGTTCATATGAGCACCCCCATCTGACGCGCTACCGCGTTCACGGCCTTGACGTGTTCGTGCTCCGGCGAGCCATTCAGCACTTTGACGGTCTGTAGCGGCTGATCGGGCAGGAAGTGATCGAAAGTCAACCATTGGCCGCGCCGGCGGATGTAGTAGTACCATTCGGGGTCTGGCCAGCCTTCGGCTGTGGCGGTGCGCGCCTGGGCCGTAGCTGCGGCTGCCATTGCGTGCAGCGCCTCTTGCTCGCGAAGGTACGCGATGCGCGATGGGCTATATGCGCCCATCTGGTCCCAATGCCTGCGGTAATTCTTCCCCATACAAATGCCTCCTCAAAGTGAGCGCGCCCCTGCTAGTCCAGATACGCGCCTTTTTCTTGTGAAAACTTTAGCATAGCATTAGCTAATTGTCAATGGCTAACCTGTGGATAGCCACAGAATTATGGTGGGCAGTTATACTTTCAAAGTGACTAGCACTCGTGACCCCGACAATACATTCGTCAAATGGCTTCAGGATCAGCTTAATGAGCATGATTGGACGCCACAGGTACTAGCTGCTAAAGCTGGAGTGGCTCAAGCGACCCTATCAAATGTCATTAATCGCAAACGCGCCGCGGGTCCCGAGCTTCTGCGAGCAATAGCCAAAGCATTAGATAAGTCACAAGTAGAAGTTTTCAAAATAGCTGGCTTGATCGATGAGGAACTGCTAGACGATGAAGAAGCCCTACAGGAAACTCGCCGCTTACTCGCCAAAATTGATGACGACGACGAACTCGAAAGAACCCTGGACGTCATCGAGGTCATCGCGCGCGAAGCTGCGAATCGTCAAAAACGCATTCAGAAAACTCAACCTAAGCATGCGGCAAAGCCGAATCTTGCGCATGATGAGCCGTAGCGGAATTGCACCATTAATTCCCTACATTTTGGAAGGCTATCCATTCCAAATAGATGACGCTGGTCGGCTGTGGGTGTACGGCCCAAATGTGATCATTGAGTAACCCACACCAAGTTCGCCTGGTTTAGCACAGCATTGATACACGGGGGTGTAAATGCAGTTCATCAAGAATACCTGGCGCAAGAGCACCACAAAGGGCAAGGTGTTGATTAGCACCGGTGGATTGTTCGTTACGCTATGCCTGTGCAGCGCGCTTGCAAATGCCATCACTCCGCGCTCTGCCGCCACGCCGACCGCAACTGCGGTTGCCTCTATTAGCGATAAGAGCGTCGCCATCCAGGTGACGGTCTTCAGCACGGAGCCCGCGCAAGCCACACAGACGGTTGCGAGCGTTGCGCCGGCGACCGAAGCTCCTACAGCTCAGCCAGAAGCGCCCACTGAAGCCCCGGCGGCCACTGATGCGCCGGTAGCGACGGCGTCGCAACCGTCGTTGACCGTGAAGGAAGGCAACGACGCCATCAACGTGCGCAGCGGCCCCGACACAAGTTACGACCAGATCGGCCAACTACAGAAGGGCCAAACTGCTCCGATCACTGGCAAGAATGCGGATGCCACCTGGTGGCAGATCAACTTGAACGAGCAGCCGGGGTGGGTGTTCGGCGAATTGGTCACACTCAGCGGTGATCTCACGAACATTATTGTTGCATCTGCGCCAGCAGCGCCAGTTGTGGAAGAGGCAACTGCGGCCGAACAATCCATCGCCCCGCCGGCACAAAGCACTCAGGACTTTGACCGCGATCATAATGGCAGCGTAACTTGCGACGACTTCGATACCCAAGCTCAGGCGAAAGTTGCATTAGCTGCCGGTTATTCAAAGCTGGATGGTAGTGATCATGATGGTAATCCCTGTGAAGACTTGCCTGTGAAATGATGACCTGACAATGATAGCCACAATGCTTGTGTAGTATTAAACACTTACCCGTCAAACATGCTCGTCCTTTAGTGGATGAAGTCGAGCCTTCGAAGTTGGCATACTGAACACTACACTAATATCGCAGCAGTGAGAACCAAAGGTGAAGGTAGTGGGGGAAAAGAATCGTTTGCCACTTGTACTACAAGCCTGACTTTGGGGAAGGAACATGATGATTTATGCCTGATACTGTTGAACCTAGACATGTGCCAACGAAAATAAAACACACTATTCTGCGCGAATATCTCAAAAGGTGGGGTGGGATCATATTAACTGGCATGAAGCATGCTCAGGATAGGAATCCCCAGAAAACACTAGGTATCCATCTTGTCTATGTGGATTGCTTCAGTTCATTCGGCTGGTACGATGGTGAAATTGAGGAAGTGGAACGCGGTCTTACGAAGTCATTTGTCGCAGGGTCTCCACTCATCGGCATTGAAACACTTGAGGGCCTTCGCCCTAAGGCTCGAACCTATGGCGTCAACCTTACGATCAACTATATTTGCGTGGAATCGAGCAGGAACCGATATAACGAACTAGTAGAAACGCTTCATCGTAAAGGCTACACAAACACCATTTATGATGTGAGTGCACTTGGAACACTTACTGATGGCGGCATAGCAGCCTTCCATGCCAATGCAATAGACATGCGGAGTGACTTAATCAATTACACCAACAAGAGATACACGAAGGCCTTCTACTTCCTTGATCCTTATGGGCCAATTCCACTGGACTTTGTGGGGCAAGTTATACAGCAACCAACCAACGACACGATGATTTATATGCCGTATGCTGCACTTATTCGAAGGAGAGGGGTTGCATCTAAAGCGACAAAAACGCCTCAAGAACAGAAGCAGCTTGGACATTATGACAAGATGTTTGGTAATGATAGTTGGCGGGTTCTTGTAGAAGCACTGGAATCAGATATCCCAGAAGATGAGTTTGATCAAAAGGAGATTGATCTTGCCAACCTGTATAAGTACCGGCTCAAGTCCCAGGATAGCTCAGTTGTCGTTAAATCAATTCCTCTTCGGGTTGAGGACAGAGAACGAGTTCTATATCACTTGTATCTGACAACTCACAACGTGGACGGCGCATTAGCTATGAATCAGGTAATAGCCGATGCAGGTTACCAGGAAAATGTCTTGCGGTGGAAGCTTGCTGATGCGAAAAAGGCTAAACCCGGTCAGCTAACTATGTTTAGTGCGGACGATGTAGCTCCAACAGAACCGCCCCCCTCTAGAGATACCCCCGAACAAATTGCGGACCAGATTTATCGGAACAATAGGAATAGCACACTTACATTTAGGGATATTTGCGAGAGCCTAGTAGATGAACCATATTTCCGAACAGAGATAGAGGCCGCCCTCAAAAGACTGAAATCCTCTACTCCTCCGCGCGCCTCGTTTGATGCTAGTAGATTCAGAAATGACACCGAGATCGTCTTTTCTTGATTGACAATCATTGTCAAAAAGCTGGGGTTCAAGAGTATTATTAGTGAGGTTATTCAATTGTGTGCTGTCTTTTCTTATTATGGATAACTTGAGGAGTGTTATATGGCTCAGAACTCTGACATTGAGTGGACTGAGGCAACATGGAACCCTTTAACTGGCTGCACAAAAATAAGCCCTGGATGCAAGCATTGTTACGCTGAGCGTATGGCTTTGCGCCTAAAGGCAATGGGGCAGCCGCACTACCAAAATGGTTTTAGGTTGACTCTACATGAAGATACGCTTAGCTTGCCTTTAAGCTGGACAAAACCCCGGAAGATATTTGTCAACTCGATGAGCGATCTGTTCCATAAAGATGTCCCCACGGACTTTATTATGCGTACATTCGAGGTGATGGGTAAAGCTTCTTGGCATCAGTTTCAAGTGCTGACGAAGCGTGCGGATCGATTGGCACGGCTCAGTGAACAATTACCCTGGGCACCTAACATATGGATGGGTGTTAGCGTTGAGAATAAAGATTATCTTTCACGTATAGATGACCTCAGATCAACGGGAGCCAGTGTTAAATTCCTTTCACTTGAGCCACTGTTGGGACCACTAAATGACTTGAATTTACAGGGAATACAGTGGGTTATCGTAGGTGGAGAATCAGGCCCTGATGCCCGTCCTATGGATCCTAAATGGGTAACAGACATACGGGATCAATGCTTACAAGCCGGTGTGGCATTCTTCTTCAAGCAATGGGGAGGAGTGCAAAAGAAAAAGCTGGGACGTGAACTTGAGGGTAGAACGTGGAATGAAATGCCGATGTTCACGGTAGCTGCTGCTATGTGATAAGTCCCTATTCGTTGCTGGACTCCCTCTTTCAGCAAAAGCCGCCTTCGGGCGGCATTTTTATTGCCCCGGCAATTCCTCGTGAGCATGGGTTGCGCTAACGATACACGTCGTGCCGATGTCCGACGTGGATGCCGTGACGGTCACGATTGTCCGTATGGGCCCTGTCGCGCAGTCCACCGCATTTGCCAAGCTATCCAAACAGGTCTGCGTGGGTACCTGTGCCGACAAGAAAGATGGCTGGTTTGTCGTCTAGGGTTCCCAGCCGATAAACCAGCAACCAATCCGGCTCGATATGGCACTCGCGGAAGTCGGCAAGATGGCCGGTCAGTTGGTGATCACGGTGGCGTGGCTGAAGTGGCTCATCGCTGGCCAGACGTTGGATGATTGCCTGTAGTTTGGTCAGATCTTTACCGCGCTTGCCCATCAAGCGCAGTTGCTTCTCGAACTGGTTGGTAGTCTTGATGAGACGTGCCATCAGGCCTCGGGCGCGTTGATCTTGGTGAATAGCTCGTCGACCGACTCATACGTGTTCAGGTTGCGCCCAGTGCGTACATCCTCAATCGCCTGGCGCAAATCATCGTTCGGCACGTCCTCGCGAGATTGCAGCTCCAGCAGGTATTCGTAGACTTCCGGCAACAGGTTCGCCGGAACATCCTTCAAGGCCGCTTCCACTTGGGCGAATGTGACCGAGGACAGTATAGGACCCGTTTCTGTTCGTGGTTCCATAGCTGAAATCATAACACTGCTCCAGTCTACCTTCAGGCGGCTTTTTTGTTACTCTGTAAATAGCCATTGACAATTAGCAAATGAAATGCTAGGCTTGTCTGTAGCTATATTGCGAGGTGACAAAAATGAGCAGACAGCCCGAAGATCGCCCTCGACTCAGACGAAGAATTCGCAGCGATAGGCCGGCCTTCGTCTCGAAGACGATCTCCTTCCCCATAGATACTGCGGCAAAAGTCGAAAGAAGCGCCGATGTCGACTTTGGTGGAAACGAAAGCGCATTGGTAACAAAAGCCGTCAACGAGTTTCTTGGCATCTCCACAGATGTGGAACTTGAGAAGGCGTAAAAAAGCCGACACTGATCTGTGACTAGCAGGGGAGTGTCGGCTTAAGTGGAGCCCTTTGAGGAGGCTCTCCAGACTTTTTCATTATACGTCCAGGCTATGACCAATCGACTTAGCGGGTCAGCGTCACGGGTCTACATCGCCCTGCAAACACTAGCGCAAGGGCGGGACCAGCTCGAAGCAGACTACAACGAAATCTGCGCGGCGTCAGTCCGCGCACGAGCGACCGTGGCAAGAGCACTCTCTGAACTGATCGCCGCCGGCTGGGTAACGCAGCAACTGAGATTTGGTCGTAAGGCGGTCTACACGTTACATCCGCCGATGCCAGTAGTACAGAACGCTTGTTCCAGTAGTTCAGTAGTTCAGAAGTTCAGTAGTTCAGATTTCAGAACTACTGGAGGCAATTTGAACATCTCCAATCAGTCTGCTGCTGCTTCTGCTGCTGTTGCGCAATCTCATGAAACGGAAACGGCAGACCAGGCTTTCGAGCGCATGAAGGCGCTTCTGAGCGAGTTCATGATCGGCGAGCCGGTGCGAACGCAACTGGCGCGCATCCTGGCGCCCAAGGCCCAGGAAAGCGAACTGCGGCGCATCTTCGAGATGACGCGCGAAGAGTGGGAGCACGGCAAGGTGCGCAACCTGCCGGGGATGACGGTATTGCGCCTGCGCGACTATTCCCAGGCGATTCAGCAGGGCTTACCCGGCATGCCGTTGCCGGCGCCAAAACCAGCGCCAAAGCCGAAAGCCAAGGGCGCCCGGTCGGGATCTCGATCCCGTAGGAGCCAAATCGAACCGAACGAACAAGAACTGGAAAAGCGCCAGGAACGCGCACGCCGGCAGATCGAGGCCAGGCGTGCCGCACAGGGAGAAATGCAATGAATGGTTCAGCCGCTGCACGTTGGCAAGACGAATCCGACGCGGTAAAGGCCAGGATCATGGCGACCGCGCAGCGCATGGGAGTGAATCTGGCCGCCGGCGTTGCGCTTACCAGGCCCCCAATCGATGGCGGGCCGGTGTGTACAACTTGCAACAACCAACGCTATCTACTCACCGATCACGGCATCGTCCAGTGCCCCGATTGCGGCGTTGCCGCACAACGCGCCGCAAAGTCGTTGGATGCGTATTCCAGCGCCACCGGCCGCGCACGCGAACAGACGTTTGCGAACTTCAACACGGCGCCCACGGGCGAATCAATCGCCAGCCTGGCGCTCTGCCGCGACGCGGCCCAGGCGTTCGCGAATGCGCCGGACGGTTGGCTGGTTTTGTGCGGACCAAGCGGGAACGGCAAAAGCCATCTTTGCGCCGCCGTCGCGAACACCCTCCGCGAACATGCGCGCACGTGCGTGTTCGTCAGCATGCCCGACCTGACCAAGAGTCTGAAAGATCTGATGGACGACGACTTTGCGCACAGCGTGAACCAGACGTATGGCCAGCGCCTGAGCAAGTACCAGTCCGCGCCGGTGCTTCTCCTCGACGACGTCCACGCCGAGCGAGTGTCGGAGTGGAGCGAAGGCGTCTTATTCGAGATCGTCGACTTCCGCTATCGCAATCGGCTGCCCACCGTCTTCGTGACGAACCTGGACCCCTTCGACAAATCGGAATTCGATCCGCGCGTGGTGTCGCGCTGGTCCGACACGGAACTGAGCGTCGTCATCATGAACGACGCGCCGGACTATCGCCAGCGCCAAGAGGCGTAGTAAGGGAGGTAACGTGTTCAAGCAAATCATTCTCGGCTGCGTCGCCATCATCATGATCGTTCTGACGACTTACATCGTGAATTGGCTGGTGCCGGCGGACGTGATCACGATACTTACCGGCGCGGCCGTTGGCGTGCTGGTGGCCGCGCCGTGCACAGCGCTGTGCACCTACATCATCATGACACAGAACCGCCGGCGCTCCGATCCGGCGTACATGAGCGAGACCGAGCGCTGGTACGTCGAACGGGCGCGCGGGCACAACACTGGCACGCAGATGATGGCGCGACCTGATGATGCTGACTGGAGATATTACCGATGAGCAAGCTCTTCACCGGCTACATCATCGCCCGGCGCGAGACAGAGAAGCGCCGGCGGCTGTTCGTCGATGCCAGCCTGGAGATCGCCTGCACGCCGATGATCTTGATCGCGGAATCCGGCGCGGAGGCGAACGCGATCGCGTATGCCGATTTGATCCAGCGGCTGCCGGTGTCGGACGGCTGGGTGGGGCACGACGCGCAAATGTTCGCGGTGCCGGACGATGCGATCCGTGCCGCATTGGACGATGCGCTATGACCACCGACGTCGCCATCGTCATCCCCGCCGGCCGGCGCCTGCGCGACATCATCCGCGACCTGGTGAGCCATCCGGCTTCGCGCTGCCGGCTGCCGCGCGGGCTGTATCTCACCTGGCATTGCGCAGACGGCGTCAATGGGCGCTTCCAGGTGTTGCGCGACGGCGTGTTGCCATCCGCGCAAGAGGTGGAGACCGTGCGGCGCGACGCCAAGCGTGCCAGCGTTGTGTTGGGGGGGATGCCGGAGCCGGTGGACGTTCGACACGAGTCACGTCACTGGCTGGGCTACGCGTGGGCCACGCAGATCGGCGGCACGCAAGACAAGCTGCCGCTGTTCACGCCGGCAGAGGTTGAATATCCGCTTGATGTTTACAAGGGAGGGCAAGATGAATCTAAGCCGATTGCGCGATAACCCGGTGCTATTGCTCATGCTGGGGGCAACCATTGTCGCCGCGTCGCGCTACGTGACCGTGTTTGCGTTTACCGAGCAATTCCGCATCACCGGCCTTGCCTGGGCGTGGTTCAACGCCCTATCGGGCCTGGGCATGGCAATCCTCGAAGGGTTTGCCGTGTTCTTCTGCTGGAACGCCTGGAGCAAGGCCCCGGCCAGCGCCGAGCGCAACGTGTTGCTTGCCCTGATCATCGCCATGTTCGTGACGTTGAGCGGGGCGGTAATGCCCACCTTGCAGGCGACAACGTTGGGCGCAACGTTGCCGGAAGTGATGCCGGGGCCGTGGCTCTGGCTATGGTCGGGTTGCGTGACGGTTGCGCCGTTCTTGGTCATGGGCGCAAGCGGCCTTGCGGACAAGGTGAAATTGCAGTACAGCGAAGCCCCGGCAGCGTCAACATTGGGGCGGGAATTGTCAGAAGTGGTTGAGAGGACGATCAAATCTGCCATCCCGGCAATCCAGTCACCGACAGAGCGTTTCGAGGATGGTGGATATGTCTATATCGTGCGGGCTGAGATGGGGCAATGCAAGATCGGGATTGCTGTCGATGTCAACAAGCGCTTTTCTACACTTAGAACCGCATCGCCCCTGCATCTGGAATTGGTTCATGCAGAGCATGTGTCAGACCCAGCCGCAAGAGAGATAGCCTTGCACCGCCATTTTCGCGCCTTGCGCATACGCGGGGAATGGTTTGACCTGAACGATGCTCAAATTCAGTCGATCATTGACAACACCTGGGCATCGCAAGACCCACCACGGCGAGCGCAAGCCGACTCCCTCCGTCTCGTCGATGCACCAGGACGCAAGGCGTTGACGCTACAAGACGTCATGCGCGACAACCCGCACGGGAGCATAACCGAATGGGCGCAAGCCTTGAAGATCAGCCGGCAAGCGGTTGCGCAAAAGCTGAAGCGCCTGGAGGCAAGCGGGCAGCTACGGCGCAACGGGCATATTGAGTTGATCGACGAAGACGCATCCGATGCGTGACGTTGGGAGGGAAATGATGCAGTACACAGAACAGCAGCTACGACACATCGACGCGCTGATCGCAGAGCAATTCTTTGGGTGGGCTTGGGCCACAGCAAGGGGCACAGGCACATGTGTGTTAATGCCGCCGTTGATGTATCAGGATAAAACGGAATCCCAGGTTATCTGGAAACCAGGCAAAACAACCCGGATAAATTTCATCACGGGACGATACTTTGACAGTTTTCATTTTCCAGAGTTCGAGCACTATACGACCGACCACAACGCTTGTGCTGAGCTACGCAAGAGGTTGCGCGAGATGGGGAAGCACGAGAGTTTTGCTGACCGGGTTGAAATGAGTGTTTGCGATGGGTTGATTGAGTACGATAGGAACGGCGGGGCTGACGTTGACATGAACGAAATGTTCAAGCTAATCGATTCCTCGCCTCTCCAGCAATGCATTGCGGCATTGCGCGCCGTCGGCGTTGACGTAGATGACGAACTGAAGAGGCTTTCCTGATGCCAAACATCGACTGGGCCGGCGCCGGCTTCGTCATCGTGTGTATCGCCTTCGCCCTGCTGGGCGCTTTCCTGTGGGTGACAAATGACCGAAAGCGGCAATAACGATCACGAGTTCCTGGTGTGGTTCGCCAAGCGACTCGCCTCTGGCGCGCTGATCGCATGCGCCGTGCTGTTCCTGCTCACCAAGCTGATCGACGACGCCAAGGAGATCGACTCGTTCACGCTGAGCCTGTACCTCCTGATTGGGGTGGGGCTGTTCGCCGCCGGCATGTGGGTGATGTGGCGCGTCTTTTCGCGCGTGCTCGACGCACGACTCGGCCGCGGCGCGATCAGGGATACGTGGGTGGACGACGACTACGTGGAGGAAGCGCCGCACAGCTATCGCATCGCCCCCGAGCAACTGCTCCCCAAGCCGTCCAATTACACGTGCGACTACTTCGACGACGACGGCCGGCGCGTGACGTTGAGCTGCGACAAGCGCCTGGTCGATCAACTGGTGGAGATCGGCTGGCCCAAACCGAGCCGCACGAAATGGAGCGGAGGCAACGACGGCTACACGCAAGCGACCTGGTTTCTCGCCTCGCTGCCGGGCGATATTTTGCAGCGCGACGGCAACGGGTGGCGCTGGCGCGAGGGCGTCACGCGCGAACAAGTGGAGCGCATGTTACAGGGAGCGTCGGACGAATGAGCGCTCCCCTACCGACACCCATGCGCCCACAGGCCCGTTCGGCGGACCAGAACCGGCCGGACGGACGGACCAACGCCATTTGTCTAACGGACATCTCGCCGCGCGTGCTGATGGAGGTGCTTCGCCAGGAGTACGAGCGCAACAATCTGTCCGCCGGACGAATCGAGCATTTGTCTAACGGACACGTGCGGCTGGCATTCTATTTGAAGGACGGCTCACGGCACGAGAAGCCGGCGCGCAAGATCGACCTGGCCGTGGCGTGGATGAAGGAGAAGCGCATCCTCGACCGCGAGCGCTTCTTTGCCGGGTGCCCGTGGGCGAATCACTCCGCCGATTTGCACAGCCGCGCCCAGCGCCGGCTCGCGAAAGAGGGCGTCATCCGCAAGGAAGGCCGGATGTATGTGTGGGTGGAGGAGGGCGAGATCCCCCGAAAGGATCACTAGAAACGATTCCCACTTTCGGCGTAGACTAAAGCGCATATCAACGTGATAGGGAGGGTATCATGGCAGATCGTTCTAAACCCGCTTGCGTCCTGGCTATTTTCTTGCTCCTGATGACGGCTTGTGGCTCATCGGCGGCATCCACCTCGACGCCGGCGGTAAGTGCTTCTTCGAAGGTCATCGAATCTAACGACGGCGCCTGCGCGAACCTTGTCGCGGGAGCAAAATATCGCGCCATCTGCGGCGACTCGGCCATCGTGGATGGCTCTGACGATACTGTGTGCGCGGAGCATGGCGGCGTGTCCACGTGGATGGTCTGCCCGCAGGTGACTGCGGCGGCCGTCATGCCGACAGAACAGGCAACTGTTACGGCCGCTCAGGTCCCCGACACCGGCGCGGCCATCGCGGCGACGGATGTCATCTCCAAAGCCTATGCGCCGGTCGCGTTGTTATACGCATCGGAAGCGATGATGGAAGAGATCGCGAATCGGCAGCAGTTGGGGACGCTAACAGGCTTCCAGCAACTGGGAACGCTTATCGCGATGGGGGTATTCATATCGGGCACCGAGTCGCTGTTGAATGAGCCCCCGCCGCTTGATGAGCTTCAACCTGCCTGGGAGAAGGGCAAAACGATTCCTCCGATGCTAAAAGAGGTGGTCAGCAAGTGGGCCAACAAGGAAATTCAGCCCTCCGACGTGCATGCCGAACTCGTGCCGGTGCTGGACCAGATCAACCAGATGGAACAGCTCGTCGTGCCTGTCCTGGCCAGCCAATACGGCGTTGATGCGAGCAAATTACAGTCGATCCGGAATGAGATGACGGAACAGTTGCGCCAGGTCATCGATAAGATGGGCGCCCAGGAGACCACCCCCACGGATACCTCGCAGTGAGGTGTCCGGCCCGATAACGGGACTAAAATTAGTTCTATCGGGCAATCACTGAGTTAGCTAGCGTCATAGGACCAGGAGGGGGTACTATGGGGTGGCGCTTTCACAGGTCCATCAAAGCTGGGCCATTCCGCATTAACTTCAGTAAAAGCGGCGTTGGGGTAAGCGCCGGCGTTAAAGGCTTTCGTGTGGGCGTCGGCCCGCGCGGAACGCGTGTCACGTCAAGCATCCCTGGAACGGGGATCAGCTACGTGAAGGAATCTCGTTGGCACCACATCGACTCGGTCGGGCTGAGCGGGCTGCCGCCTAAAGCAACTTCTACCACGACGAAGCCCAAGGGATGCCTGTCCTACGCTTCGGCGATCATCGTTGGGCTTATCGTCCTCGCTTGCATGTCGAGCCTGATACGCGGCGGTGGCGACGGCACAAAGTCCACTTCAACAGTAGCGGCTACGTCGGGTCAGGCGCGCAGTCTTGAGCCCATCCAGTTGACGCAACAGGCCGCGCCGGAAATCGTCGTGACGATTTATGCCGATAGCACACAAGCGCCAGAGCCGACGTCTACGAGCGCGCCAACGCCCAGCGGACCGGTTGTCTCGATGGCCGCCGGCGATACGCCGATCAACGTCCGCAGCGGGCCGAGCACGAATTACGGAGCGCTTGGGACGCTCGGGCCGGGAGATTCCGCTTCCATTACCGGCAAGACAGATGATGGGCAATGGTGGCAGATTCTATACAACGGCAAGATTGCCTGGGTAAACGCCAGTGTCGCGCCGGTGCAAGGTGACACAAGCCAGGTGATGGTTGTGGCCGTGCCCACCTTCCCAGCCACGTTCGTTGTGCAGGCCACAGCGACACCTTCACCTTCTTTCAATGCCGAGGCCCAAGCAGCAGATGCTACCCTTCAGGCGTTGTACGCGACCTCAACTGCCTTGTCTATATCAATTGGTTCCCTACCAACGAGTGCCCCAAGCGCGCCAAGAGCCTGCTGCAAGATATGCACCAAGGGCATCGCTTGCGGGAACAGTTGCATTTCGGCTTCGAAGACATGCCATCAGCCGCCGGGGTGCGCTTGCAATGGCTGAGATATGTATTTACTGGATTGATCGATCAACAACTTATTAGCTCAAGGATAGGTCACAATGTCGTCACCAGGACAGCCCACTAGAAGAAGCGCGATTAAAACTTTTTTTGAATTAATTGCGGTGATAGCCTCGGCACTTACCATCTTCTCGTTTGCAACAGGGATATTCAAAGTCAGTGACATCGTTAATATGTTCCCACCTGTTGAGCCAGTAGCAACGATAGTGCCAATCGCCTTGGCCAACCCGCCACCGCCAACCACACGACCATCGCCTACAGCGGATAACAACTATTCTTCTTCTACGCCAACTCCACGTCCGATGAACGATGGCACCACTTGGTTCTTTTCGCCTCATCCTGCGGAAACACTATTTGCATTTCGTCGGTCGGTAGCGTCAATGACCCAATATCAGAATGGCATGATAGTTTGGTTGCAGGATCGAGGACAATCATTTGTCTTATTCAAGGGTGGTCGCTGGCAAAACTACGGTGGAGATATTCAAGACACATATCCGGCAGTCAGCAGCCAACTTGGAAACGAAACGCGCGGGCAGAGAAATTGGGTGGTCTGTGAGGGCAACACGACAGACGGCGACCTTACGACAGCCTATATTAACGATCCGGACAATCGTATCTTAAGTTGGAGCATCCAGGGGTACAACCCCGTTAGGTGGCAATATCTTGATGGCGTGAGCTTCACCGGATGTGGATAAAGCCAGCCCAGTTCTTACCAAGCAGTTGCGCTTGTCTACCAGTAGAAGACCAAACTGTATGCCTATATGCGCGCACTTGAGGAATTAGTACCTTGGAGCACAATGTCAAACACCAATAAGACAGTGTCCGGCACAGGTTGTAGTCAGTTGATTATCTATATCGGTCTCCTAGCTTCAATCATCGGTATATTTACATTCGTAACCGGGATAATGAAGTTGGAAGATCTTCTCAAACTGATCGGCATAAACAATTCACCCACGTCGCCAGCGCAAATAACAACACCTGTCAGTAACCAACAATCTACGCCTGTAGCAATGGTAAATGATTCTTCCCAGACGATGACGCCCTCCGATCCCCTTGCACCAACATCCACAACGGCGCCTAGCAATCTTCGAGACGTTCCGCCTTTCTCCGAAGACTTCAAAGCCAGTGTTTTGGACACATCTAAGTGGACCCGTGCAAACAGCGATGGTGAAATGAGCGTCGGCGGAAGCCTTAAGCTAAGCAGCTCAACAGGTGCTTTTCCCTATATTCACTCTACAGGCCAAGTATTTCCTGCTGATGGCGATTTCCAATTTGAGGTTCGTTTTCGATACCCTAATCCAGATGCTTGCGGGGTGGGGATATTGCTCACAACATATGACACGCCTGTGGGACTGAGTCAGTCAAAGACAGAAGACGTGCAAAATGCAAAGGAGATGAATGGTTTTACCATGGGTGTATGGCAAGATGCCACAACGGGAATGCATATATGGTTCCGATCCGCAGCCGATGTTGTAGAAAAACCTGTGTATGGCTCTATATCAAACCCGGATTGGCACTTGCTTACTATCATCTATTCAAACAGTAAGTACTCCATCTTTCTGGACAAAGCAAACAATCCATCTCCCGTATATGAATCACCTATGATGCTCTACCACCCGGAATTCATAACGTTCGGTCACCCAGCAGTAATCACTACCTGTGCCGGACACTGGACCAACTTGGAAGTTGAGAGCGTATCTGTAAAACCACAGTGAAACAGATCCTTTAACATTGCTGTCGCCAGATTTGCGAGTTATCGAATACTAATCCTAACGGTGAGGCTGCCAATGTTGTCTTCAGGGGTGTCATCATTGGGGCCTAACCACAATACACCATCTGTGTTGCTTTGGAACTCGTTTCTCACACCTATAGCAATTGGGGGCGAGTTTCCAACTCCGCCAATTAGCATGAGTAGATTTTCGTCAGGTATTGGGAACCCAAGATTCTGACCATGTGGGACAGCAGGGTCTCCGTTTGCACCGACAAGTGCCCATCGGTTGGGATCACCGGCACGCCAACTTCCCCCGATATATTCAACGGTCACATACTGACCCTTCTTCACATCTAGCCGGGTGTCGCTACGTTGCGCAGTTGCTTGCACTGTAAAGTCTATGGATGTAATAGGTTGTTGTGTCGCTGTAGGTACAGGCAACGGGGTTTCAACTACTTGGGTTGGGCTAACCGCTGTGTTCAAGACTTGGTCATTTGAGGAAGATGTAGGCAACGCAGTCGCCGACGGATTGGAAGAAGGAGTCTGTAAGGCAGGCAGAAGAAGCAAAAGTACTGCTCCTACTCCTGTAAGAACGGTTACGACGTTTGCGAGATAGGACATTATTCCCGAGAGGCTCTTGCGCATCGCAAGCGAGATTAATGCGATTACCGCGAGGACGATAGCCACAAGTTGCATGTGAATCCCCTGTGAGGCTAACCAAATTGAGTGAGTACACAAATATTATATGCTGGCCATGTGCCGAATGCGAAGATATCAGGTGCCGGCGGTACAATACCCTCACCAGAAGCGGAAAGGCGCGCGGTTCGAACCGTGCGCCTTTTTTGTTGGCCGATTGACGCTAGAACACCCGTTTCATAGAATGGTGATATGGCACGAACAACAGTTTCAGATTCTCAACAATCCGTAAGGAGCAGTATGTGCCTCGTTCGCCTGGAGGATAACCTGGAGGCGAATTTCATGGCCGTCTGGCGCCGCATGCGCCAGCGGAACCACAAGGGGGGAGTCACGCACTATGAACTGACGTTCAATATCAACGAGGACGAGGGCCGCATCACGGTCCGCAATGCGCAGAAGGACATCGCCACGAGTAGCGATGCCATCACCGACACGCTCAACTTCCTGGGGGTCAATCTCCCGCCAACCTGACCGGCTCGTTACATTTGAATAACGGCTGGACATAGCCCAGCCAAACGCCAAAAGCGGGTAGTCGCGCGGCATTCTCACTTGAGATGCCGCGCTTTTTATTTTTCTCGGAGGTGCACTATGTTTCGCAAGTTCCAATTCGTTCGCAAGCCCAGTCTCTTCCTGTTCGTCGCCGCGGTTCTGTCGCTCGCCTTCGCCCAGCCGGCATTGGCAGCCCCGCCCGGCACGCCCTCGGCCGACGCGAGCGCCGTGCTGGCCACACTGAAAGCAATTGTGCTCAGTATCTGGTCATACGACGGTGTGAAGGTCATCGCGCTCAGCGTGATCGCCAACACGGCGCTGGCTGTGGCGCTCGCGGTCAAGCAACGCAATTTCACCTTTCAGCGCCTAGGGGATTTTCTGTTCGACCTGATCCCCTACGTGCTCGTCTATTACGTGTTCAAGCTCTTCGGCGACGCCATCGAGTTTGGCTATGTGGCCATCTCCGCCTGGGCGTTCATCGAAGCGCAGATCGCCAGCGCCATCGTCCAGAACCTGGAAGACCTCGGGTTCCCCATCCCAGTGCCGATCGGCGACGTCACGGGCAGTCCGGACGGCCCGCAGCCGTAATGGCCATGACGCCCGATCTGATCCAGCTACTGACGGCCGCGCTGGGGATCGTCACGGCGGCATTGAACCTGCGCAGCGCGCTACGCCGGAAAGACGCCATGCGCGCCTGGCGCTTCATTGCCGCCGGCGTCACCTTCTACGTGGCCGTCGTCATGATCGTGTCGCTGTTTCATGTCGTTGAGTTCATGCCTGTGGGGGGAACGCTTCTGTGGCCGGCTTTGATGGCCCTGCTTGGCATTCTCGCAGGCTATGCCATTTTGGATCAGTAGATATGCAAATCACCATAGCCGATGCGCTGGGCTTTATCTCCGCAATTACCGCGCTCCTCATCGCCCTATCGACCAGGCGCAAGACGAATGCCGAACGCGAGGACCTGGAAAGCCAGATCACCGAACGGGTCCTGGAGCGTGCTCACAAAGAGATGGAGAGCATGCAGAAGCAAATCGACGGCCAGCAGACGGAAATCATCGAAGTGAAGGCCGAGAACCGGCAACTGCGCGCCTGGGTCAAGCTGTTGTGCGACCAGGTGGTCAGCCTGGGCGGCGTGCCGGTGCCCATGCCAGATAAGGAGAAGTAATGGATAGCTACGAAAATGGGGTGGACGTCTCGCAATACCAGGGGAGCATCAACTGGCGGACGCTCGCCGCGCAGGCACAGTTCGCCTGGATTCGCGCTTCCGACGGCACCCTCCCCGACACGCGCATCGACGCCAACTGGTCCGCGTCCAGGGGGCTATTGCCGCGCGGGCCCTACCTGGCCTTCTACCCGCAGATCAACCCCTTGCTTCAGGCGCGTGCGCTGTTTGCGCGCCTGGGCGACGACTACGGCGAACTTCCGCCGGCGGTCGACGTCGAATCTCCCAAGCAGGCGTGGAGCGCAACCTGGCGCGAGAGCCTGCAAACCTGCCTGGCGGAGGTGGAGCGCATCGCCGGGCGCAAACCCGTCGTGTACACCGGCGCCTGGTATATGCCCTACGTGGGCAATGCGCCTTGGCTGTCGGAATACCTGCTTTGGCTCGGCGAATACGTCCCCGCCGCCAGCCTCGTCATCCCCAAGCCCTGGGCGACCTACACGATCTGGCAGCACAGCTCCAGCGGCGACGGCCAGCGCTACGGCGCCGCCTCCACCTACATCGATTTAGACGTGCTGAGCGTCCCGCTTAGCACCTTGTTCAAGCGTGAAACCATGACCAACGTACAAATCACCTCGGGCGACGGCAAGGTAACCAGCCTGCCGCTGCCGCTCACCATCCAGGGCGACCTGGCCGGCCTGCGCATCACCGGCAGCAGCCAGCCCTATGTAGACGTCCCGGCGCCGCTGACGGTGGCGGAGATCGCGCCGGACCCGATCATCGAATTCTCGGCCGACGCGACCAGTATCGCCGCCGGCGTCGCCGTGACGCTCAGCATGCACTTCGAGCACGTGGACGGCGCCTGGCTGGTCTACGACGGCGTCGATCACCCGCTGGACGGGTCGGTGCAACCGGTCGTCGTCAAGCTGACGCCGCAGGCCTCGACGACCTACGCGCTCAAGTGCCTGGTAGCGGGCGAGTACGTCGCGAAAGAGATCGCGATCACCGTCGCGCCGGCCGTGGCGGAAGGCGATTGGGCCGCCCAGTTCTGGGCGAACGAATCCCTGCAGGGCGATCCCATCGTCAGCAAGACCTATGCGGGGCCGGACCTGTCGATGCAACTGGGCACCGGCAGCCCCGATTCACTCGTCCCTAGCGACCACTTCAGCGCGCGCTTCACGCAAGTAGCGACGTTGCCCGCTGCCGCCTACCAATGGAGCATCGGCGCCGACGACGGCGTGCGCTTCTACGTCGACGGCGAGATGGCGCTGGACAAGTGGGTGCCGCAGGTCGCCACCTACGTCGTGACCAGGACGCTGGCCGCCGGGCGGCACACGTTCGTCGCCGAGTATTACGAAGACGCCGGCGCCGCGAACTTTTCGATCACCAGGCGCACCACGATCAACCTGACGACGATGCGCGTGATCGGGGCGCACACGCTGCATTCGACCGGCGAGCCGCTGCGCTCGCGGCTGAACGGCGGCAAGACCATGTTCACTTGCATGAACGCGGACGAGGCGGCGCGCCTGGCGCGCGACGGGCACGACGTGTGGCAGCGCACGTGGAAGGAGAATTCCGACTGGTCCCCGTCGCAGATCGTCGCCCTGCAGCAGGCCTTGCCCGACGACGTCAAAGCCAACGTCGGGCTGATCGTCAACAACGAAGGCGATTGGGGATTCGGCCGGCGCGGCGACGAGACCGCCTACGCCTGGCTGAAGCGCATCGCCCAGAAGTACATCGACACGATGAAGATCGCCTACGCCGCCGGGTATCGCCGATTTGCGATCTGTTGCATGCCGATGGGTTGCCCCGACGTCACGGACGAGGAAGTGCGCAAAGGCCTGCGCGACTTCTTCAAGGGTTTGTATAACTACCAGACCATCGAGGGCACCAAGGACGGCACGCGAGCCGAAATCCGCTTCGACTGGCACAACTACGTGCCGACGCCCAACTGGCTCTATCCGGACATGACCGTGCCCGCCGTCGCCGCGAGCGCGCTCGGCGCGAAGGCCAGCGCCACGAGCGACGTCCCCGCTCTCGTGATGTACCCCGGCCCCGTCAAGGTGGTTCGCGCCAAAGCCGGGCGCGACGAGCACGAGGTGACGTGGATGGTGCCCGACACGAGCAAAGCCCTGGCCTCGGCGCTCCCCAGCACGACGCGCACGATCCGTCCGTGCGACTGGTTTCTCACCCGCTACTTGTTCTGTTTCTGGCCCGAAATGGGGATCGAACTCGACCCAAACGTTTCAGAGATCTTCAGCTCGGAAACCGGCTGCGACGAAGGCGGAAAGGGCGGCATGGTAGCGCAGGCGCTGGGGCCGGCCGGCTGCCAGCGTTGGGTCATCCGGGCGCTCGACCTGGTGTGCGAGCCGCTCGTGATCGACGGCGTGAGCTATCCCACGCCGTATCTGGGCGGCACCATCTTCACCCTGGCCATGGATGACCCGCAGTGGACGCCCGGCTATGGGATCGGGGAATACCTGGCGTCTCCTGAAGTGGACGTGACCAAGTGGTCGCGGAAGGTATAGGCAGGCGCAACCATGAAGATCGAAGGCATTCAGATCGAACGCGTCCCGCTGGCGGAGCTGCACCCCGATGCGGCGAACGCCAAGCGCCATCCGCAGCGCAATATCGACGTCATCAAGGCGTCTCTCCTGGAGCACGGCCAGTATCGCCCGCTGGTCGTGCAGCGCGCCACCGGGCGCATCCTGGTCGGCAACGGCGCATACGAGGCGATGCGCCAGTTGCTCTGGCCGGAATGCGACGCGGTGCGGCTGGACTGCGACGACTTGCAGGCCACGCGCCTGGCGCTCGTCGATAACCGCTCGTCGGAGTTGGGCGAGTGGGACGAAGAGACGCTCGCCAACCTGCTGCAGCAGGCCGGCGACGTCGCCACGTTGGGCTGGTCCGAGCAAGAGTTCGACGACCTGCTGGCCCAGGTGACGCCGGCGCTTGAGGCGGGCAACGACGCGGAGGACCCCGGCCCGCA
>DAOUFG010000185.1:0-39575 GCA_034430115.1 Thermoflexales bacterium
CATCGGGGTGAGTAACTACAGCGCGGCCCAGATGCGCCTGGCGTATGAGACGCTGGCGAAGCGTGGGCTGCCGCTGGTGTCGAACCAGGTGGAATATAGCTTGCTGCATCGCACCCCCGAAGTGGACGGCATCTACGCGGCTTGCCGCGAGTTGAACGTGACCCTGATCGCCTATAGTCCCCTGGCGAAGGGCATGCTCACCGGCAAGTACAACACCCAAAATCCGCCGCCCGGCATGCGGCACTGGATTCCGCAATATCGCGGTATGGCCCTGGAGCGCACCGCCGTGGTGATCCGCGAACTGGAACAAATCGGCGCCGCGCATGGCAAGATGCCCGCGCAGGTGGCGCTGAACTGGCTGGCACGCCAGCCGGGAGTATTGCCCATCCCAGGTGCTAAAAGCGCGCAGCAAGCCCAGGCCAACGCCGGCGCCATCGGTTGGGACATGACCGATGACGAGGCCGACCGCCTGAGCCAGGTCACGCTGGAGTGGCGCAAATGATTTTCGATTTTAGATTGACGATTTTCGATTAGGAGTAAGAGATTGGGCGCAGCTAATAATGAGAATGTGGTCATTCTGAGAGATAGATCGTTGGGACAAAAGAGGCACCCCATGACCCGCAGCCCTGTCATTCCGAAGCGCGCGCCAACGAATGAAATCATGCAAGGGGTTCATAGCGCGCGAGGAATCTGAGCGTTGTCCCAAGCAGGCACTTACACAACTGTTCGCAGACCGATTAACATGACAAAACCAGCATTCACGCCACACAGTCCATCGGCCCCGGTTGTTGGCGAGCACTCAGGCGTATCCCATCTCCAGTCTCCAAGCGCCAAAATGCCGCACGTGGTGGTTATCGGTGCCGGCTCCACCGGCGCGGCCACGGCACACGACCTGGCGTTGCGCGGCTTTCGGGTGACGGTGATTGAGCGGAGCGAGGTGGCCAGCGGCACCACCGGACGCAACCACTGCCTGTTGCATAGCGGCGCGCGCTATGCCGTGAACGACCCCGTCGCCGCCAAAGAATGCATCGAAGAGAACTTGGTTCTGCGCCACATCATGCGCGAAGGGCTGGAACTGAACGATGGGCTGATGATCGCCGTGGACGAACGCGACGAGGCGTTCAAGCCACGCTTCATGGAAGGCTGCGCGCAGGCCGGCATCCAGGCGACGGAGCTTAGCGTGGCCGATGCGTTGAGGTTGGAGCCGCACCTGAATCCGGCCATCCACGCCGCGGTGCGCGTGCCCGATGGCGTATTCGAGCCGTTCCGCTTCTGTCTCTTCTTCCTGTCCACCGCGCAGGCCAACGGCGCGCTGGTGAAGACCTACCGCCAGGTGGTGCAGATCGACTGCGGCCCCACGGCAGTGCGCGGCGTGACGGTGCGCGACGTTCGCACCGGCAAGTTGGAGCACATCGGTGCGGACATCGTGATCAACGCGACCGGCCCGTGGAGCGGCAAGCTGGCCCGCCTGGCGGGGTGTGACGTGCCGGTGGTGCCCACGGCGGGAGTGATGGTCAGCATCCCGCAGCGACTCAACCACATGGTGATCAACCGGATGTACCTGCCCGGCGACGGCGACATCCTGGTGCCGCAGCGCCAGACGACGATGTTGGGCACGTCGTCCTGGCCGGTGAACGATGCGGACGCGATTGACATCCCGCGCGAACACGTGCAGCGCATGATCGACCTGACTTCGCAGATGGTCCCGCTGGTGCGCACGCTTCGACCGCGCGGCATCTGGGCCGCCGCGCGCCCACTGGTCGGCTCAGCCAAGCTAGGGGATGGGCGCGAGCTTAGCCGCACCTTTGAGTGTTTTGATCACGCCAAAGAGGGCGTGGCCGGCTTCATCACCATCACCGGCGGCAAGACGGTGACCGCGCGCGTGATGGCCGAGAAGGTTGTGGACCTCGTGTGCGCCAAGCTGGGCGTGCAGGCCGAGTGCCGCACGCGCGAGACGGTCTTGCGCAGCTATCGCGAGTTCTACAAGAGAGATTAGAGATTCGGGATTGGAGATTCGAAATTTATCGTTGGCGATAGGATGAAACCACGGATTGCACAGATGACACGGATGATTAATCCGTGAAATCCGTGTCATCCGTGGTTTGTCTCTTCCCCTAATCTCCAACCCCGAATCTCTGATCGCCCTTCTCCAGCCGTTGGGTGGATTTGCGCACGACCAACTCCACCGGCAACACCAGGTGCTTGGAGAGCACGCTGTGGTTACGCACGGCAGCCATCAGCATCTCTGCGGCGCGCAGGCCCTTCTCGTGGATCGGTTGGCGTATCGTGGTGAGCGCGGGGCGCAATAGCCCGCTCGTCTCCAGGTCGTCGAACCCCACGACGGATAGCTGGCCCGGCACGTTCAGCCCATGCTGTTGCGCCGCTTCGATGACGCCGAAAGCGATCATGTCACTGAGCGTGAGCACGGCGGTGGGGCGCGGGACGAGTTGCATCAGGCGGTTGAACACCTCAATCCCGCCGGCCACGCTGCACTTGCATTCCAGGCAGTGGATGCCGCGACTGTTGAGCCCCAGGCCGGCTTCCTTCAGGGCGGCCCGGTAGCCGTCGAAGCGGTGCTTCAACGTGCCGGTATATTGTTCCACTTTGCCGCTGAACGACTCGAACGAGACGATGGCGACGTCGCGATGGCCCAGGCGCAGGATGTGTTGCATCGCCAGGCGCGCGCCTTCAAAATCGTTGATATTCACGCACGCCACGTGTTCGGGGGCATCGGCGTCGATCATCACAAAAGGTAACCCACGCTGGCGTAGTGCGCGCACCACTTCGTCGTCGGGTTCCAGCCCCGTCACGATGCAGCCGTCGATCAGCGCCGCATAGGTGGCCTCTACCAACGACCCGCGCATGGGCGGGACGATCATCAGCGACATGCCTTCAAAGTTACATACCTGGCCGATCCCGCGCAATAATTGGCTGAAGAATGAGTTGCTGAAGGCTTCCGAAATGTCTTGCGGCACGATGACGCCGATGGCGTTCGTGCGGCGCGTGTTCAGGCTGCGCGCGATTGGGTTGGGAGCGTAGCCCAACTGATGCGCCACTTCGAGGATGCGCTCGGTTGTTTCAGCAGATAGCCGGTTGGGGGTGTTGAATGCAAATGAGACAGCCGTCTTAGAGACGCCCGCCTGGCGAGCGATGTCATTGATCGTCACGCGGCGGGGCATGCGTTCGCCTTGCGTATCCGGGTCAGGGTTAAATTCCTCCATTGGGAGTGTGCTTTCCGATTCTGCCATGTTGTGTCTCGCTTTCGCGTGAGAGATACTCGCGCGTGCGAATGTTTTCATTTTATCCATTCTGCGATTGTGCATGACGCATCATCTGTGCATCATGTCTTGCACAGCGCATACCTGGAATGCAGGCCCTTTTAGGGCATTCTCTCAGGCGCTGCCTGGCGTTGGTGTGTGACTGGAGGTAGCCGTTGGTTGGGGCGTTTGGGTTGGCGTAGGCGGAGCCGTAAGGGTGCTTGCCGGTGAGACTGTCCAGCGCGTTGTGCTGATTGGCTGCATGGTCGGCGCAGGGGTGACTGTCACCTCCGGCGTAGCAACAGCCGGAGGGAAGAGCGTTTGCGCCAGCCCTTGCTGGGTCAGGATGGCTGCAACTGCAACCACCGGCACCATGCAGCCGACGGTAATCACCGTCGCCAGTTTCAAGCGCTTACCAAGCTGCCTGGAGCGGTTTGCGCGTTGGGTGGCGCGCTGAAAGGCGCGCGCAAATTCCCCTGCCGACACGGGCCGGCGTTGCGGGTCCTTCTCCAATGCTTCCATCACCACAGCACCTACGTTGCGCGGCAGCTTGGGGTTTATCTCGCAGATGTGGGTCGGCTTCTCGTCCATGTGCCGGCGTGCGATGGCGACGTCGTTCCCGCCTTCAAATGGGTGCTTGCCGCATAATGCGTAGTAGGCCGTCACACCGAGCGAATAGATATCGGTGGCGGGTGTGATGTCCACCGCGCCGTTGGCCTGCTCCGGCGACATGTAGAAGACGCTGCCCACGCGCACAGCCGTGGCCGTATAGGCGGTTTGCCACGAACTCTTGGCGACCCCAAAATCCGCCAGCAGCGCATCGCCGTTTGCGCGGATGAGGATGTTGCTTGGTTTCACGTCACGGTGGATCACGCCCAGCGCGTGCGCGTAATCTAATGCGCTGGCGGCGTCGATCAATATCGGCCCAAGCTGCTGAGGGGTGAGCGTGCCTTCGCGGGCCAACCGCCGTTCCAGTGATTCGCCCGCCACATATTCCATGACCATGTAGGGGACGCCATCCAACGTGCCATATTCCAGCACCTTGACGATGCACGGATGATCCAGCCCCAGTTTGCTTTCCTGTTCAAAGCGCAGCCGCGCGATTGGGTCCGTCGCCAGGTGGCGAGCCATCACTTTCAACGCGACCAGGCTGCCCTCCGGCGCGGTCGCGCGGTAAACAGCGGCCATCCCGCCGCTGCCGATTTCCACCAGGTTGGTATAGATGCCGAAGCTTTGCATGGTTTACGAACTGACCCAATGAACAAGGACTGTTTTGTGCCCCCAGTGTACAACCTGTGCGGAAAAATAAAAACGGGAGCACGCGAAAATATCAATAGGCGTGCTCCCGGCGGGTGGGAAAAACGAATGGCCTCTTCCTGTTTTCTATTTGGGTTGACCGGCCCAGACGTCGGTATTGGTTCGTATTTCCTGCAAACCTTCCACGAAGCGGTTATTGCGATGGACCATCAGCCGAACCATGATGATGTTCAACGCCAACAAGCACAAGAGCGCCAGAGACAGGACAATGATCCCGTAACTCATGCCAATCCTCCAAATTCAAGCATACTTGCTTGCCACCTGGGCATCCGAAGCACCTGCTGGCGCCGCGCCTACACCAGGAACCAATCCTTGCCGGTCGCAGAGAGGTGGTCCATGGATGTTCGATCGTCTGCCACCGCTCACGAGACGTGTATATTTTATACGCTCACAATGAAAATACAATACCCATTTAGCCGAAACATAGCGCTATGAACAGGCTATGATAGTTATGCTCTGCCGTTGCGTAACAAATAGTGTTTATGAGCCGGTAAATGAGTGCGTTATTTGCTGGCGTAGTCGTTCGGGCGTCTTTATAATCCCCCTAATGGATAATGCGTTATTAACCCTGATCGCTGTCCTCCCTTTCGTCCTGGCGGTGTTGCTGGCAAATATGGCCGAGCGCAACAATGGTCTGCGCGTCTTGCTGTATGCCTACTTGCTGATGATTAATAGCTTCTTGTTTGTAGCCGGCATATCGTCGCTGGTGGTTGGGTTGCAGCCTGGGCTGCTGGCGGCCTCCGGCCTGAACGATGCGTTCCAGGGGGTCGATTGGACCAGCATGGGCATCACGCTGATGGTAGGCACGCTGTTGAGCATCGTGTTGCTCTTGCCCCCCGTGCGCCGGTTGGCCGCAAAAGTGTTCAGCATCGACCCGCACTCCGTCGTCCATGCGACTGCGCTCTCGTTGACGGCCACCACCCTTGCGCTGAACCTGTTCCAGATAGGGATGAACAGCGTGCTTTTAACGCCCGCCGGCCAGAAAGCCATCGAGCAGTCGGGCCGCGCGACTTACGTGGACATCCTGGTGTTCCCGCTGCTCACGCTGTCGGTCACCGCATTTGTGGGGGTGGGTTGGCTCACGCGACGTTCGTGGCCCGATATCGTGGAACGCCTGGGCCTGACGATGCCCACGCTCCCGCAGGTCGGCCTGGCCCTTGCGACGGTTGTGGGGCTGCTGGGCCTGGCCTATGGGATTGACTTCGTCTGGTCGAAGTTGGACCCGGTGAGCCAACAACAGGTGGGCGGTGTCTCGAACGCGCTGATGGGCAACTTCACCGGCCTGAGCGGGGCGTTTGCCGTGGGCATCACTGCGGCGATCGGCGAGGAAACTTTTTTTCGGGGCGCCTATCTGCCACGACTGGGCATCCTCATGTCGGCGATTCTTTTTGCCTCTTTTCACGTGCAATACTTTATTTCGTTTGCCACGTTGCTGGTACTCATCATCGGGTTGGTGTTGGGGGTGCTGCGCAAGCGCACTTCGCTAACCGTCTGCATCCTGGTGCATTTTCTGTATAACTTTATCGCCGTGTTATTGGGAGCGTGAGAGCGACTCGCACGGAAAAACAAAGGACACCCAGGCGGAACAGGCATTCGTTCAAGCCGTTCTTCTGTGGTGTCCTTTGTTGCTGTGCCGTCACTCGCCAGGCGCGATCTGATACACCCCCCCATTCAAGCTGATCACGTATACCTCGCCCTGTGTGTCCTGGCCAAATGAACTGACGTTCAACCCGCTTTGCAGCAATTGCGTGTTGACCCACTTGCCGCTCGCATCGCGCTCCAGGGCCCAGATAGGCCCGGTGCAATAGTCGCTATACAGGTAAGCGCCGTCGAGCGCGGGCACTTGCCGGCCCCGGTAGACGTATCCGCCCGTGATGGAACATCCCTGGGTGTGGCTATAGGCGAAGATGGGGGCCGTCAGCGCGCTGCTATCGGCATTGCCCTTATAGGGCTCGAAGCCCTCATAAAAGTTCCAGCCGTAGTTTTGTCCGCCGCCGCTGCCTGCGGGTTGGAAGTCGATTTCCTCATATAGATTTTGTCCCACGTCGGCGATGTAGAGGTCGTTTGTCTGCCTGTCAAAGCTGAAACGCCACGGGTTGCGCAAGCCGTAGGCCCATACTTCTGAGCGCGTGCCGTCGGGAAGTTGCGGGTTATCTGCCGGCACCTGGTAGGGTTTGTCGGTGACGTTGACGTCGATGCGTAAGAGCTTGCCCAACATGCTTCGGGTATTCTGCGCGTTGTTGTTTGGGTCGCCTTGCGAACCACCGTCGCCCATGCCGATGTAGAGCATGCCATCGGGCCCAAACTGCAATTGCCCGCCGTTATGATTGGGATAGGGCTGGTCGATGCCGAGGAGCTTGAATTCGCTTTGCGGGTCGGCCTGAGACCAATCTCCCGCCACCGTGAAGCGCGAAATGACTGTGTCGCCGTTCTTGTCGGTGTAATCGACGTAAAAGTAGCGGTTGGTGGCGTATTGTGGGCTGAAGGCCATGCTCAGCAGCCCCTGTTCGCTGCCGCTGGACCCGACGCGGTCGCTGATGTCCAGGAAAGGTTGCTCCCTCACGTTGCCGTTTTCCAGGACGAGCACGCGCCCTGCCTTGCTGACCAGGTATAGCCGCTCATCGGTGCCGGAAACGGCGAGGTAGGTGAGCGGCTCCAGGCCGTCCACAATCTTGTGTAGGCTGATGTGCGCCGTGCCTGCCTCGGGGGCGTCGGTCGCCTCGCTGGTTGCTGTGGTGGTGGTCGCCGTTGGGACTTCGGTCGTCTGGGCCGGCTGTGCCTCGGGCATGGCGCTGGGTAACTCCGTGTTGATTGGCGCTGGCGTCGGCGTCACCTGGTTGGGTGCCGTGGGTGAATCGGCGGCAGGCGGGGTGGGCGAAGAAGGAACGGTTGTTGCGCAGGCGGCCGTGAATAACAACACACATACAACCGGTATGACAAAAATCTTTCTGTGCATCCTTTCTCCTTAGCCCAAAACGCTGAGATCAATCTGAGATGGATACGTGTGATACGTGATATAAACGGTACATGTCTACAGTAGCTTACCAGGGAGAACCCGGCGCATATAGTGAACAAGCCACCTTCGATTTCTTTGGCCCGCAGGCGCAACCGCAACCAAGGGCCACGTTTGAAGCCGTGTTTGACGCAGTGAGCAACAGCGAATGTGACTTTGGCATGGTGCCGGTGGAAAATTCGTTGGCCGGCAGTGTGCATCGCAACTATGACTTGCTGATGCGCCACACGCTGAGCATCACCGGCGAGGTGATCGTTCGGATCAGCCATAATTTGATCACCCTCCCGGGGGTACAACTGAGCGAGATCAAGCGCGTCTACTCGCACTGGCAGGCGCTGGATCAATGCGAGCAGTCCATTACCCGCCTGTTGCCCGGCGTGGAGCGTGTGCAGGTCTATGACACGGCCGGCAGTGTGAAGATGCTGGCGCAAGAGCAGCGCCGTGATACCGCCGCCATTGCCAGTGCGCGTGCGGCCGCATTGTATGATCTGCCCATTTTGCGCGCCGAGATGGAAGACGACACCAGCAACTACACGCGCTTCGTGGTGCTCAGCCGCCAGCCGGCGGATATTCCGCCCGCCACGCCGTGCAAAACGTCGATCGTGTTTGCCACGCGCAATGCGCCGGGCTCGCTCTTTCGGGCGCTGGCGGTCTTTTCGTTGCGTGATATCGACCTGACCAAGATCGAATCGCGCCCGTTGCAAGGGTCGCCGTGGGAGTATCTCTTCTACCTGGACTTTATTGGCCACCAGAAAGATGCCGTTTGCGCGCGTGCCCTGGATCATCTGCGCGAACAGGCGACGATTTTGCGAATTCTTGGCTCTTACGCGCGAGCGAAAAGCGTAAAATAGGCTTGCGCCGCGCAAGCTATAGTTTTTGCCTTACGAGGAGGTATACGATGAAAATGGTGATGGCAATCGTCCAGGCGGACGATGCGCCAAAGATCATGCAAGCATTAATTGAAGCCGGTCATCGCGTTACGCGCATTGCAACGGAAGGCGGCTGGTTGCGGCGTGAAAACGTCACTCTTCTCATGGGTGTGGAAGATGAAAAAATCAACGAAGTGCTGCAAGTGTTGCAGCGCACAGGCCGTCGTCGCACCTCCTATATTAGTGTGCCGCGTGAGATGCCCGGCGCGTTGAATGCCCAGGTGATTGACGTCGAGATTGGTGGTGCTACTGTCTTCGTGTTGAACGTCGAGCGTTTCGAGCACTTTTAAGCTCATCCCAGCCGGCTAACTAAAAACGCCAGGCTATGTCCCTGGCGTTTTATGGCCGTATCCCCAGCGCCTGATACTCTTCGCTCGCCCGCAGCGGCCTGCGCTGCAATTGTAGTGATGGCACGCGCAGGTTATGCAGAAACACTTCGCGGTTTAGTGCCTGGAGCGTCGTCTCAAAGGTTGCGCGTGCCTTGCGCCAGTCGTCATCTGCCGCCGCCCGTTCGGCCACGCCGGGGTTCTGCGCGATTTTCGCGCGATACCACAGCCAGGCGCGCGCAATCGTCTGGCGTGCTTCGTCCAGCCGGGCCCGCAGCGCTTTGTTTTGCTCGATCCACTCCGGGGCGAAGCCTTGCGACTTCAACAGGTGAAAAGCCAGCCGCATGTCTTCGGGCACGCCATTTTCTTCGTCCAGGTTCAAATTGCCTTTCCTGGGCAATTTGTCGAAATCTCCCGCTTCCTGTGCCTCGCGTATCTTCTGCTCAACCAGCTTACCCCAGTCCATAGCTGCTAATCCTACCTCACCGCAGATGTGCCCACTTGCGCAGTTGGGCGGCGTGCAGCGCGCAGTCTTCGCCGGTGCCGTCCAGCCATTCGGCGAACCCTGATGTCGTAGCAAGCGCCTGTTCAGGCAGGCGAGCGACCGATTCTGCCAGCGCGTCGTGCTGCCGGCGCAGGTCTTGCAGCGTTTCGCACCACGAGAGCGACGCGCGCGCGGCGACCGATTGGGCGTTGTAGGCATCGACGTCATAGGTCTTGCTCTCCTGGGGGTGTGCGAGCATTTCCGTGTAACGCCGGGCGGCTTCTGCATACCAGCCCGCCAGGTGGGCCACCACCTGCCTGGGCGACCACGTGCCGCATGCGCCCGGCTGCTCTCGCAGCGCGGCGGGCAGCATTTCAACGCTGCGGAGAAAGTCGCGATAGTTTTGCTCGTGGCGCGTTTGCGTCTCTTGCCAGTTGTTGAGGGTTGTCATTCTTCACCCAACTTGCGCAACTCGTCTTCGCCGATCATCGGAATGCTAAACGTCTGCGCCTTGCTGACCTTGCTGGCCCCTGGCGCATCGCCAACCACCACGTAGCTGGTTTTGTTGCTCACGCTGTTGGATACCTTGCCGCCGCGCTGCGCGATCCAGGCGGCAATCTCTTCGCGCGGTTGAGAGAGCGTGCCGGTGATGACGAACACCTTGTCGTTGAGTGGCCCTTTAATGATGACCGGCGCACGGCGCATTTCCTGGGTGGGGTTCACGCCGGCAGCCTTTAGCTTTTCCACCAGCGCTCCGGTGGAGGGGCGCCCGGCCCATTGCAAAATGCTTTCGGCAATCACCGGCCCCACGCCGTCGATCTCTTCCAGCGCCTCATGCGTGGCCGCCAGGAGCGCGTCCAGGCTGCCATAATAATCTGCCAGTGCGTGCGCCGCCACCTCGCCTACGTGCTGGATGCCCAACCCGATGATGAGCCTTTCCAGGGGTTGTCGCTTGGATGCGGCAATGGCGTCGATCAGGTTTTGTGCCTTCTTCTCGGCGAAGCCGTCCAGCTTCATCAATTCGTCCATCGTGAGCGCATACAGGTCCGCGACGTCGCGCACCTGGTCGGCATCGAGCAATTGCGCGACGATCTTTGTGCCCAGCCCTTCGATGTCCATCGCGCCGCGCCCGACGAAGTGCCCGATGGCGCGATCCAGCCGGCCAGGGCATTCTACGTTCGGGCAATACACGGCCACTTCGCCTTCGTGGCGCACCAGTTTTGTCTCGCAATAGGGGCAGTATTTGGGCATTTGGATGGCCCGCTCGCTGCCGGTGCGCAGCGCGACCACCGGCCCTGCTACGTAGGGAATCACGTCCCCGGCGCGCCTGACGATCACGTGATCGCCGATGCGGATGTCTTTGCGCGCAATGTCGTCATAATTGTGCAACGTGGCGCGGCTGATGGTGGTGCCGCCCAGGCGCACCGGTTCCAGCACCGCGTTGGGGATGATGACGCCGGTGCGCCCGACGCTGTGCGTCACGTCCTTCAGGAGCGTGTTGGCTTCGCGCGGGGGGAACTTGAAGGCGATTGCGCCGCGCGGATCCCTGCCCACGAAGCCGAGGCTATCGGCCAGCTTCAGATCGTCGATCTTGATCACCATGCCGTCGATCTCAAGGCTCAGCGAATCGCGCTTGGTGTTATACGACTCGCAATAGGCGATTGCTTCGTCCAACGTCTCGAAGCGGCGCGCGATGTCGCTGACCGGGAAGCCGGTCGCCTTCAGGAATTGCAACAATTCCCACTGCGTGGCGGGCGGCTGGGTTGGGAACAGCGCGCCTTCATCATTCCATTCCACGATGGCGTAGCACAGCACGCGCAATGGGCGCTGCGCGGTGAGCTTGGCGTCGAGCTGGCGCAAGCCGCCCGAAGCCGCGTTGCGCGGGTTGGCAAATGCGCGTTCCCCGGCCTCTTGCAACGCTGCGTTCATGCGTTCGAAATCTTTGATCGGCATATAGGCTTCGCCGCGCACGGCCAGCCGGCTCGGGAGCGTGCCCGGAGTACCGGCCATGGGAGAATGCCCCTTCGCTCCCCGGCTCCCTTGCTCAGCGCGCCGCAGCACAATCGGCACACCGCGAATGGTGCGCACATTAGGGGTCACATCTTCGCCGATGATGCCGTCGCCGCGTGTGGCTCCTTGCACCAGGCGCCCATTTTCATAGCTCAGCACCACCGTCAGACCGTCGATCTTCGGCTCCACCACGAAGGCCACCGGTGTGTCCGGCGGGATCATGCGGCTGATGCGTTCGAACCAGGCCCGCACATCTTCGGCGCGAAAGGCATTTGCCAGGCTGAGGATGGGCTGCGGATGGCGCACCTTCACGAACTCGGCGGCCGGCTCGCCGCTCACACGTTGGGTGGGCGAATCGGGCGTGATCAATTCCGGGTGTTCGGTTTCGATCTGCCGTAGCTCCAACATCAGCGCGTCATATTCTGCGTCGCTGAGCGTTGGGTCGTTCAGAACGTAATAGCGATAGTTCGCGTCGTCGAGTTGCTTGCGCACTTCTGCGGCACGCTCGGCTGGTGTTTGCTTTTTAGCTGGCATTCTTCACCCCTGGCCCAATTGTAAATTGGAGAGCCGCGAATGAGGGTTGAGAATAGAGATTGGAGATTTGAGATTGGCGTGTGAAACGTAAAACGTGAAGCGTGAGAGTTGATGACTGTTTACGTTTCACGTTTCACTTTCCCCACCAACAGTCTGCCCATAGACATATTAAAATCAGTGCGCGATGTCAATCATCACAGGCACGAATATCGGTAAATCCTTCGGCGCGTTTGATGTCTTCACAGAGCTTTCCTTCAGCGTCGCGCGCGAAGACAAAATTGCCCTGGTGGGCGTCAACGGCTGTGGCAAGACCACCCTGCTAAAGATTATTGCGCGGTTGGATGAGCCAAGTAGCGGCGAAATTCACTATGCGCGCGGCACCAGCGTGGGCTACCTGGCGCAAACGGCGGAGGAATCGAACGAAAACACCGTCTGGCAGGAAATGTATGCCACTTTCACGGCGGTGAACGAGTTGGCAACGTCCATGCGCCAGCTTGAGCAGGAGATGCTGGACCCTGCCAGGGCCGATCAAGCCCTGGAGAAGTATGGCGAGGCGGAGCATCGCTTCGACCTGATGGGCGGCTACCAGGTGGACGCCAAGATCCGCCGCGTGTTAAGCGGCCTTGGGTTCAGCAGCGCCGACTACGAAGAACCCCTGGCTCACCTGAGCGGCGGGCAACGCGTGCGTGCCGCGTTGGCCAAACTGCTGTTGCAATCGCCCGACGTTTTGATGCTGGACGAGCCCACCAATCACCTGGATGCCGCCGGGGTGGAGTGGTTGGAGTCCTATTTGCAGGATTGGGATGGCACCGTCATCGTCGTCTCGCACGACCGCTACTTCCTGGACGAGGTATGTAACCGCGTGTGGGAGATGAGCGGCAACCTGGGCGGGCGTCCCAATCGGTTGGAGATGTATCACGGCGGCTATACCGACTACGTCGCTCAGCGTGTCGAGCGGCGCGCGCGCCAGTTGAAGGAATACGAACAGCAGCAAGAGGTGATCTCTAAAGAGTCTGAGTATATCCGGCGCAACATTGCGGGACAGAACACCTTGCAAGCCAAGGGCCGGTTGAAGCGCCTGAACCGCATGGAGCGCCTGGAAAAGCCGATTGAGGCGCGCGCGATGTCGCTGCGGCTCAATAGCAACTCGCGTTCGGGCAATATCGTGCTAGAGACGAACAATCTCGTCGTTGGCTACGCAGCCCAGCCCGATGAGGAGATGCAAAGCCTGGGAGCGGGGGAGCAGGGAAGCGAGGAAGCAGAGGTGCAGGAGAATGCCCCCACTCTTGCGCAAGCTCAGACGGCGCTCTTCAAAGCGCCCAACCTGCAACTCTTGCGCACCGAACGCGCGGCGCTGATCGGCCCCAACGGGACGGGCAAGACCACCTTTTTGAAGACCATCTGTGGCACCCTGGCTCCCCTGGCGGGTAGTGTGCGGCTGGGCGCGAATGTGCAGATTGGCTATTTTGCGCAGGCCCATGAAGAGCTGAACTTGGATCACACGGTGTTGGAAGAGCTGATGAGCGCGCGCGATGATCTGTTGCTCTCGCAGGCGCGCAATGTGTTGGGGCGCTTCCTCTTCAGCGGCGAGGATGCCTTTAAGAGGGTGGGCATGTTGAGCGGGGGTGAACGCGGGCGCGTAGCGCTGGCCAAGTTGACCCTGCAAGGGGCCAACTTCCTGCTGCTCGACGAGCCGACCAATCACCTGGACATCCCTTCGCAGGAAATCTTGACCGAGGCGTTGAATAACTATGACGGCACGTTATTGGTGGTGAGCCACGACCGCTACCTGGTCGCTGCATTGGCGACCCAGATATGGTCATTGGAGCGTGCCGGGGATAGCCAGGTGCGCCTGACCGTCTTCCGTGGGACGTATGACGCATGGATCGAGTCGAAGCTGGAAGCCGAGCGCGAAAAGCAACAGAAGGAACAAGCGCACAAGAGCAAGGAGCAGAATCGTTCGCAGGATGCGGCCGCCACCGCTGCGCGCAAGGCAGAACGCGAACGCCAGGCCCGCCTGGAGCAGACCGAACAACGCATTGCGGACCTGGAAGCGAAGCTAAACGACCTGGGCCAGCGCATCCAACAGGCCGGCGCGGATTATGCCAGGGTGCGCGATCTCAGCCTGGAATATCAACAGGCCGAGAGCGACCTCGCGAAGACGTGGGAAGAATTGGAGAATGCCTAGAAATTAGAGATTGGAGATTAGATTAACCACAGATGAACACGGATGAACACAGATAGAATGGATTGACCTTATATTCGCGTCTGACTGAATCTCCAATCTCCAATCTCCAATCCCTAATCTCTCACAATAGCTATTTCTCTTTCGGGATATACAGCCCGGTTTCGCGGTAGTGCAGGCAGAGTGCCGTGATGTAGCTGGTGAGTTCCACCAGTTTCTTGTCATATTGTTCGCGTTCCAGCCACAGGTTTAATGCTTTGCTGCGGTGAATGCACTTATCCATCAGGTCATACACCACGGTCGTATCCACCCCCACCCAATAGGAGATGCGGTTCACCAACGACTGGCGCTGTTCGCGCAGGAACAGGTCGGCACGTAGATAGTCCCGGTGGAGTGCGCGCCGGCTGGCGATGCGCGGTTCGGCGCGGAACATCGCCTTCAGATCGGGGTCTACATAGCCTGTCGCGCGGTGATAGTAACGGCTGGGCTTGGCGTGCATGAATTGCGCGACGGTGAGCTTGATGTCTTCCACCCGCTCATACATCCACGAAAGCTTCGTTTCCACCAATGGCGGTTGGCGGCCCATCTCTTTCACCACTGCTTCCACATATTCCAACTTCTTTAATACGATGGGCCAGCGCTTATATTTGCGCCGCCAGCCGGAACGCGGCGTCAACCAGACGCTGAACGTCTCGGCAAAGTCTTCATCGGGGTGTTTTTGTGCGTAATGATCGCCGCATGGGTTGACGTAATTCCGGCTCCACGGGTTGTAGTCATATTCATCGGTGAGCGGATAGGTATTGAAGAAGTTTCCTTGCACCTCAAACACTTGGCGGAAATCGGGGGTGCGATAGAGCTTATAGGCGTAGCAGAAAGCGTGCCCCACTTCGTGCCGCAACAGGTTAACGATGTCCGCATCGGAGTAGCGCCAGCCGCGAAACTCTTCGTTCAAGTCCTTCAGAAGCGGGTCGCAGTCATAAAAGCCAAAAGATATGATGGGAGAACCGGCAATGCAGCCATAGCCGGTGGAGATATAGAACACGGGCTCCAGCTTGCGTATCCCGACGCGATCCAGTTCGGTCTGTAGATTCGGGATCGCTTGCTCGAAGATGGTGTCCTTAATCTTCAGGTCAAGTTGGTTGATCGGCGTCTGGAGTAACTCCAGTTTGCGTGTATCAACCTGAAAGAGTTGTTCACGAGTCCTACGCACGGGTTGTCACACTATCCTAGTTCCGGCATGGTACTCTGGCGAGGCTATTGAATGAAGTGTTCATATGTCCCCAGCCGCCAGAGGCTAAAGGCCATTGGCAGACGAACAAAGATTCTACCAGAGAGGCGTGTTTACAGAATGATTATAAACATAATTATCGAACACCGCGCCAGGGGACGCTGTATCTCCACCAGAGGATCGTCGCGCATAGCAGGATGAGGACAATATCGGCCCATTGCGCGGCGCGTAGTGAGCTTAACATGAGCATTTCATCGGCGCGTGCAAACTGAATGACAAAATCACCCATGCCAAAGAGCACAACCCACATGAGCCCTGTGTCATTTTCGGCAAACCGCCATCGATGCCGGATGGTTAGCCAGATGATGAGCAAACATGTTAGTAACCATGTCAGCATGAATAACTGGGTTGGCAGGCGCGGATTGTTGATCAAGGTCGCGTCAGGCCAATCCACGCGCAACTGCCAGAGCCAACCGTCCGTCCAATAGACTTCGCGCCCATAAGCACAGCCTGCGGGGATGCACCCTACGCTGGCTCCCATGCCCGCAAGCGTCAAGAGCAGGGCTGTACTGTTCGATGGGGCATGTTGGTGCAGGTGGTGAGTGACCCACATCCCGATCAGCCATCCCAGGATCATGCTGTGTTCCCATAAACCGGGGCTTGATCTAGAGATGATCTCATTGGCGTGTTCCTGAAAGTAATCTAGGTGCAATAGCACATAGCCCGCGCGCCCGAAGAGCAGGCTTAACAATGTGCAGATGAGCAATGTATTCAATGTGCCGGAGAAGGCCGGCCAGGAATGGCGCACCGGCCACAACACCAAGACGCAACCCGCCATAACAGCCAGGGCGACCCACAGCGTATAGGTGTTAAGCGGCATTGTGAACAGGTAGACTTGCGTTGGCATGGCTATTTTGTTCATTATCCACGCACGTAGGGTAATCGTCAGGTTGATGGTTGGGCTTTCGTTGCATGCGCCGTAGCGCATACGTCAAGTTTAGCAACCCGGTTCTGGCTAAACTATGTCCAGTCCGATGGGACTTCTCCTCCTTACTCCTCTCCTGTAGGCATGAGGGTCTGTAGTCGGCGCACAGACCCTCTGCTAGGAGAGATTCTCAGAACAATCTCTGCTCCACTTGTGCGCATCACCCAGTAAAGTTTCAAGGTCTGTATCCCTTCGCTGGCGATGAATGAGCGGAAGAAAAATAAAAAGAGCGGATGCAATTTGTGCATCCGCTCTTCTCGATCAGTCGGGGTGCCGAGATTTGAACTCGGGACCCCTTGCACCCCATGCAAGTGCGCTACCAAGCTGCGCTACACCCCGACAAGTGCCGCTTCAGGCGAGTTAGATTTTAGCACAATCCTGAGCGGTTTCACAGCGGTAAAACCTGACGGGTGGCACATGAGTTGTGGATCGCAGCACTCCGGCCGCGATCCACAATCACACATAAATTCCAAAATTGCCTAGGCAGCCGGCAGCGGCGGCACAACGTCTGGTTGGGCAGGCGCTGCGCCGGTGAAGGAGCGGAATGCCAGCGTCCAGGCCGCGGAGTTGAACGTGATGTAGAGTGTGCTGATGAGCGCGCTGATGATGATGCCGACGATGACGCCCACCACCGCCAGCACGGTCGTGCCGGCAGAGACCACGGCGTTCTGCGAGAGCCCATAGATGAGCGGCAACATGGTCGGCGCGATGACGATCGAAGCGGCTGCCAGGGCGATCAACCCCACGGCCCACGAGATGACCATCATCACGATAGCCAGCAGGATGATGTTGCCCAGGTTGCTGCGGAAGATGCTCCATGCCCGGCCGATGCTCTCCGTCACGCCGAGGTTCTCCAACACGATGGCCCGCTCACCGAAGGTTTGCAATGCCATGGCGATCAAGGCATAGATAACGACCAGGCATAGCAGGCAGCACAGCACGATAACACCACCGCTCAGCAGGCCCATGAGCGCGCCGTTATCCAGGTTGCCACGTCCCATGTTCGTGCCGCTGGCGATCATCCCGGCAATTGCGCCGCCAAAGAGGATGACCAGGATGACGATGACGATGATCATCGGCAACCATAGCAGGATGTTCAACCCAAGCAAGCGCCAGAAGCGATCCGCACCGACGGCCCAGGCCCGCCCAAAGGTGGTGTTCCCTTCCGTCTCCACCTGTTGAACGCCGGCGATCAGCCCGCCGCGTGCAATGAGGCCGACGACGAACAGGACGAGGCCCAGGATCAACATCAAGCAGAAGAACAGCGATGCCCCTGCGAGAATGAGGCCAAGGTCTTGCTGGCTGAGGTTGCTGAACGGCGAAAGATTTCCGGGGGTGTTGTTGTAGCGATAGCTCGACCCCTGGAAATTGGTGCCTGCTCCGCCGCCTAGTGCGGCCAAGAAGCCCAGAATCCATAGCACCTTGTGGTCCCACATGATTCGAAACGCGCGCGAGATAGTGGCTCCGAAATCCATGATTATTCCTCCTGTAAGGGTGTGAATGGACAACCCTAAAAAACAGTTCTAATCTGCCTCATTATGGGAGCTATTCAAATGTGTGTCATCCGCTAAAAGTCGGGCGTGTGTGCCTATTTTCTGATGAGTGGTGATAGACCCGGCTGCTGATGGGGTCTGGGATACCTCCTATTCCCATTCGATGGTGGCAGGGGGCTTGGTGGTTATGTCGTAAGCGACGCGGTTGACCCCTTTTACCTCATTGACGATCCGGTTGCTGATGCGTGCCAGCACGTCATAAGGAATGCGTGCCCAGTCCGCCGTCATAAAATCTTCGGTGGTAACGGCGCGAATGGCAACCACCTCACTATAGGTGCGTCCATCGCCCATCACACCTACCGCGCGCACCGGCAGCAATACGGCAAATGCCTGTGAGGTGGCGCGCATCAGGTCGGCCCGGCGCAACTCCTCTTGCAAGATCGCATCGGCATCGCGCAGGCGCTCCAGGCGCTCCCACGTCACTTCACCCAACACCCGCACAGCCAGCCCCGGCCCGGGGAAGGGTTGGCGCCAGACGATTGAATCGGGCAGCCCAAGCGCGCTGCCCACGGCGCGCGTTTCGTCCTTAAAGAGAAAGCGTAGCGGCTCCAGCAATTCAAATTGCATATCCTTGGGTAACCCACCGACGTTGTGGTGCGTCTTGATCTTCGCGGCGGCCTGGCGCTCCGGCCCGCGCGATTCGATCACGTCGGGGTAGAGCGTGCCCTGGGCCAGCAGGATGGATTTGCCATTTGGTGTGTCGTTGGGCGTGCTGGAAATGACGGATTTGAGGTTGGAGATTTGCGATTCGAAAATGCGCACGAACTTTTCGCCGATGCGCTTGCGTTTTTCTTCGGGGTCCGAGATGCCTTGCAACACTTCCAGGAATTCTTCCGCAGCGTTGACCGCGATCAGCCGAATGCCCTGCTCGCGTTGGAAGGTATCTACCACCTGCTCGCCCTCGGCCTTGCGCAACAGGCCGGTATCTACGAAGACGCAGGTCAATTGATCGCCCACGGCGCGATGCACCAGCGCCGCAGTGACCGACGAGTCCACGCCGCCCGACAGGCCGCACAACACGGGGCGTTGGCCCACCTGCGCACGGATGCGTGCGATGCTTTCTTCGATGATGTTGGCCGAGGTCCAACTGGTGCCGCACGCGCACACCTGGTGCACGAAGTTGGACAGGATGTCCTTGCCGTGCTGGGTGTGATTTACTTCCGGGTGAAACTGAATAGCATACAGGCGGCGCGCTTCGTCGGCCATGCCAGCCAGGGGCGAATTTGCGCTGGTTGCGATTGGCTTGAAGCCTGCCGGTAAATTTTCCACGCGGTCCCCGTGTGACATCCACACGGACAGGTGGCGCTCGATATCGCCCCAAAGGGCCGAGGGTTGCAGGTCGATGTTTGTCTGGCCATATTCGCGATGTGTGGAGGCCGCCACCTCTCCGCCCAGCGCGCGGGCCAGCAACTGCATACCATAGCAAATGCCCAATACGGGGCGGCCGCTTTCCAGCACGTAAGAAGGCAGGGTTGGAGCGCCGGTATCATAGACGCTGTTGGGGCCGCCCGAGAGGATGAAGCCGCGTGGTTTCAGCGCCATGACCTTTTCCGGGGCGGCGTCCCAGGCGAAGAGTTCGCAATAGACATTCGCTTCGCGCACGCGGCGCGCGATAAGCTGTGAGTATTGAGACCCGAAGTCAAGAACTGCAATGCTGTCGGTGTGGCTGTTCATATCTAGACGCGATTATAAAGGGCAGATAATCGAATTGCGTAAAATGAAAGTCCGCTGGTGCGTGAGCGCTGGATGAACAGGTATCGACTACCAGGATAAGTTTCGTATGGATATCAACCAACTTTCCCAGACACTTCAATATGTGGATGAGGAGCGGCGAAAAGACCGCGCCATGATCCTGCAATTGCAGGAGAAGGTGGACGCTTTGACGCGCGAACTGGATAACCGCTCGCGTTACACCCAGTCGCTGGAATCGCAGATCACCGAATTGCGCTTGCAGGTGCAAAAAGCCATGGGCTGGACCAGCTCGGTGGAGCAGTTACGCGCGGAGTTTGCGCAGGTGGTCGCACGTGTTGAGGATCAACGCACCAAGGCGGAGCGTGAGGCCGCGCGTGTGCGACAAATCGAAATTGAGGCGCTGGTGCGCCAGTTGAACGACATCAAGAAGGAAGTGAAGCCCTATGGGCGCTATGCCGAGGAACTGGAGCAGCGTCGCCAGGAAGATGCGCGTCTGAACGACCTGATCGGCCGCGTACAAACGCAGGTGCTTGATGTGGATCGCCGGCTGACGGAGCCGGGGGCGCAGATCGCTTACCTGGAAGAGCAGCGCCGCCAGGATAACAAACGCATCGTGGCGTTGGAGCAGGAGACGCCTGATTTGCGCAAGCGCATTGAGCAACTCCTGCCGCAACTTTTGCTCCTGGACGAAGCGGTACGCCGCAGGCAGACCGAGATCGAAGAGGCCGCCAAGCTGTTGGAAGCGCAGAACCAGGTGATCGAGGGCCAGCGTGTGGCCGATATCCGCCGTGAGCGCCAGTTTGCCGAGTACGGCGCGGTGGTGGAGCGTATGAAGGAGCGCATCACTGAGCTACAGAACCAGACGACCGGCTTCGTGCAAATGCGTGAAGAAGTGCGGCGCGCCCTGGCGGAACTGCCCGATGCGCAGGCCCGCCTGGAGGTGCGCCTGAACGAAGTGGTGGAGATTCAGCGTGACGCCGAGGAACGTGCCAAGCGCCAGGCCGACGAATTCCGCAATGTACTGGAAAAGGAATGGAAGTCCTTCAGCGTCGCGCAGGAAGAGAAATGGTTCGAGCGTGACCGGCGCATCGCCGACTACGAACCTCGCCTGATTGCAATTGAAGAGGAACTGCCTACCTTCCTGCCGCAGATTAAGCCGCTCTATGAGATCATGGAGACCTTCTCAAAGTCCTACGCCGCCGCCGGGCGCGAATGGCTGGCCCAGGCGAATCAGATGCTGGATCGCGCCAAGCAGAACATCCCGTCGGACGCAAAGTTCTCACGCCGGCAGCGCCGCAAACAAAAGACTGAGGTGACCTCCTCCGAGCCGGAGGAAGGCCCCGCCGCGCCGGGCAATACGAATGGCAATGCTAAGGCCGCCGCAGATGGCATGGATGAGGACCTGGTGCATTAGATTGGTTTGTGAATAACCAAAGAAGGACGACGAACCCCCCAGGGCCTGAGCCGAACGAGATCCGGCCAGCCCGGAGGCTATTGTTTCATCTAACTGTAAAAGAATTGAATGGCGTCGAACGTGCGCAAGAGCAGGCTATCGGCACGTTGGGTGAGCAGCGCAGAGAATTGCGCGATGTAGAGGTTGCCGGCAAGTTCAGGCAGCCGAAACAGGTGCGTTTCCTGGAGCGTGATGTGAGGGTAAGCGCGCACAAAATGCCCGCGTTTGCGGTATGCGCCGGGGCTGAGGCCAAACATGCGTTTAAAGGCCCGTGTGAAGGCTTCCTGAGATTGGAACTGGTAGTCCAGGGCAATCTCCACCAGCGGCTTATGGGTTGTCACCAGTTCGCGCGCCGCCTCAGAAAGACGCCGTTTGCGCAGATAGTCTGCCGGCGTCTCGCCGAGTGTTGCGAGGAAGAGCTTATCGAAATGGAAACGCGAGTAGCCGGCGGCAGTGGCCACGCGTTGTGGTTCCATCGCGTTGGCGAGGTGATCTTCCATAAATGCAATCGCGCGGTTGACCAGGTCAATCTGGTGTGTGTCCATCTTCCCTATGTGGCAGTTTACAACACCTTGCTCAACGTCCGCTTGAGCGTGCGGTAATCACATTTCTCATAGAATCCCAGCGGGCCGGCTGCAAATTCCCAGACCTGCAACTTCATGAGCGTTGCGCCTCTTTCCCATGCCCATTGCTCTGCGGAGGCAAGCAACTGGCGCCCAAGCCCTCTGCCGCGCAGGGAAGCCGTGACGAATAAGCTTTGCACATATCCGTAGCGGTATGGCACGCTGGCCTGATTCGACGCATCATCCTGCTTCATGTAGACCTCCACGAACCCGATTGGCTGTTCACTCATCTCCATCAGCAGGATCACGGCGTCGGGGTTATTGAAAATTTCGCCGATTGCCTTATCAAACTCCGCCCAATTGTATGTTTCGCATGGCCCCAGGCTGCGCAGGTGGCTGGGAATACCAAGCGCATGGAATTCGTGAAACTCGTAATACAGCTTGCGTAATGTGTCACGGTCATCCTGCATGGCAACTCGTATCTGTGGCTTTTCCAACGTATCCATCATTCCATCATAGAGGAACGGGCTGAAGTTTTCTTGATCCGTTTTGCTCTCTTGAAGGGAAATGAACCGCCGATAAACGCCGATGAACCCAGATATTCATCTTTCCAAGTTCATTGATGGACACAAAAGCGGATTCCTGAAACACCCTTAATCCGTGTGCATCCGTGGTTTATTCTTCGGCGGCGCACTCAAATCTCCAATCTCTAATCTCCATCCGCCGCGATTTTGCGAAACCACGTATCTTGAGCGCGGATGAAGCGGCGCGTCTCATGCTTGATGCGCGCGATGGCCTCGTCGAGCGACATCTGTCCGCGCACCACGCCGGTGATCTCGCGATACCCTAGCGACGACATCGCCGGCAGGCGCATCGCCGCGTCGGCGTCGATGCCGCGCACGGCCAGCTCATCGAGCAGCGCGCGCACTTCGTCCACCCAGCCCTGTTCGATCATGCCCAGCAGGCGCTCGTCGGCGCGGGCGTAGAGCGCCTCGCGCGGCAAATTGACGTAGATCAGTTGCACCTGTGCACGCTCCAACGGGGCGCGTTGCTGCAATGCGCTCCAACGCTGGCCGGTGATTTCCATCACCTCCAGTGCGCGGATCACGCGCCGCATGTTGCGCGGGTCGATGGTCTGTTGTGCAGCAGGGTCGCGGGCGAGTAACTCCTCCCAGGGGGCCTGCGCGCCGCGCTCTTCCGCCAGGGCCGCCCAGCGTGCACGAATGGCGGGGTTCGGCGGCACTTCGGGCACCTGCCAGCCTTCCAGCACGGCACGGATATATTGTCCCGTTCCGCCCACCAGAAGTGGAACCTTCCCGCGGGCCTGGACGTCTGTAATAGCGGCACGCGCCAGCGCCACGTATTCGCCCAGGGAGAAGCTTTCGTGCGGGTCGCGAATGTCGATCAAATGATGTGGCACGCTGGCCTGCTCGTGGGGCGTCGGTTTGTTCGTACCGATGTCCATGCGCCGATAGACGTGACGCGAGTCGGCGGAGATGATTTCGCCGCCGATGCGCGGCGCCAGCGTCATGGCGTGTGCAGATTTGCCGGCCGCGGTAGGGCCCATGATGACGATGAGTTTGGTAGCATCAGACATGTGTCAGTTGTGCAACGCTATCCAGTCGAGTAGGGTGTGCGGTGTCATGTTACCATCAGATCGACCGGCCAGGGATCTCACCAGGGGCGTCGTGTGCCTGCTGGCGTAGCGACATTTTGGGCGATTTTTGCAACGCTTCTTTCCGCGGTGCGTAACAGGGAATGGGGAAATATAGGAAGTCAGGAGAACAAAGATGAGGAATACGTCAAACATCAGCGTCAAAGCGATTGGCCTGGTGGCCGTGTTATCGCTTGTGCTAAGTGCGTGTAATCAGCCACGGCCAGGGGCTGTTGCGACATCTCCCGCCGGGGGGACAGTCGTGGCCGCCGGAACCGCCGAAACGAGTTCGACGGCGACCGCCGAGCCCACCGCTGGGCCCACTTCCACGCCGCGTCCGCCGTCTGACCCAATCTTGGTGGACCGCCAGCCGGCACGAGGCGAAGAGCTGCAGCTCGATAACCCAGTCGTCCTCACCTTTGATCAGGCGATGGACCATGCCTCGGTGGAGAAGGCCCTGCAAATCTCACCTAAGGTGAATGGCAAGTTTACCTGGACGAGCGACAACGTCGTGTCGTTTACGCCTGCCCAGGCGTGGGATCGCGCCACGAGTTATTCCATCATGCTGACAGACACCGCCAAGAGCGCCAAGGGATTGGATCTGGCGCGCCCGGAATCTTTCAACGTCAGCACAATCGGCTACCTGGAGGTGGCGCAGACGATCCCCGCCGCCGACGCCCAGGAAGTGAGCGCTGATTCAAAGATCACTATCTTGTTCAACCGGCCGGTGGTGTCGCTGACCTTGATCGGCCAGCAATCCGGCCTGCCGTCGCCCGTGACGTTTGACCCGCCCATCGCCGGGCAGGGCGAATGGCTGAACACCAGCATCTACCTGTTCCGGCCCAGCAAACCGCTGACGGCGGGCGTCAGCTTTACAGGCACCGTGGCCGCCGGGCTGGCCGATACCAGCGGCGCGTTGTTGGAGAAAGACTATCGCTGGAGCTTCAAGGTCGCCGCGCCGACGGTGAAGGCGCTCTCGCCCGAAGACACCACGATCGACGTGGACTTGCGCCGCCCGATCAGCGTCACCTTTAGCCAGAAGATGGACCATGCCTCCGCCGAGGCGGCATTCAAGATCACCCCGGCGGTGAATGGCTCATTTGTGTGGGCCGACGAGCAGGTGGACACCAGCCAGCTTCAGCAAAGCGGCAAACAGCCCGGCCCCACGGTGGGCACTGAGCCGCAACCCGCATTGGCGAATGGCGAAGTGATGGCTTTTGTGCCGTCTGAAGATTACCAGCGCGGCACTGTGTACAAGGTGGAGATCGCCTCCGGCGCAAAGGCGGCCGGCAGCGACAGCACCATGCAGCAGGGGCGCAGCTTCAGCTTCCGCGTGATTGAGGCGCCCGCGGTCGCCAGCACTGCGCCTGCCGATGGCGATACGCAGGCAGACCCGGCGAGCGGTTTCACGATTCGTTTCAGCGCGCCGGTGTCGCCTGAGACGATTGTGCCCAATCTGGCGTTTGAACCCGCGCTGACGTTGACGAAGGTCTATAGCTACTATGACCCTTCAGATAAGCGTTTCTTCTTGAACGTGGATTTGCAGCCGTCCACGCGCTACCGGGTGACCATCGGTGGTGCTATCGCCGACAAATATGGCATGCAAATTGGCCGGGACACGGTGGTGCAATTTACCACTGCGCCCTATATGCCCTACGCCGTGCTAAACACCAGCGGGCAGATGGGCACCTATGACGCCAGCAAGCCCACGCGGCTGTTTGCCACCTATCGCAACGTGAGCCGGCTGGATTTCGAGTTAAGTTCGCTCTCGTTGGATCAGTTCTTCCAGTTTACCGGCGCGGATAACGCCAATGACAACCTGCGCCAGTTCAGCCCCACCGACGACCAGCGCATCCGCAAGTGGTCGGTGCAGTCTACCGCGGCGTTGAACGAAATGGCCTATGCCCCGGTGGAACTCTCACCCGACCAGAGCAGCCTGAAGCCGGGCATCTACCTGCTCACGCTCAGCGCGCCCGAAGCGGCGGCCACCGTGAAGTATTACGAGCCGGCGCGCCACATTTTGATCGTCACTAATTTGCACGTCGGCCTGAAGCAGGGCGAGCGCGAAGCACTGGCATGGGTGACCACCCTGGACGACGGCCAGCCCGCCGGGAACCTGCCCGTCTCGTTCCGAGATCGCACCTTTAGCGAAGTGAGCCAGGGATCGACCAGTGCCGATGGGCAATTGCTGGCGAAGTTCGCCAATTCATTCGAGGAGTATGCGCCGTTTTACGCGATTGTGGGCCAGCCCGGCGATGCCAACTTTGGCGTAGCCTATAACCGCTGGGATAACGGCATCAGCCCGTGGGACTTTAACTTGCAGGGGCAATTCGGCAGCACGCGCTATACGGCCTATCTGTATACCGAGCGGCCTATTTATCGCCCTGGGCAGATGGTGTACTTCAAGGGCATCGTGCGCAGCGAAGATGACGCGCGCTATAGCCTGCCGCAGGGCTTATCTTCGGCGGACGTGACCATCAGCAACGACCAGGGCCAGCAGGTGTTCAGCAGCACGCTGCCGCTGAATGCCAATGGCACCTTCAGCGGCTCGTTTGCGTTGGATAACTCAGCCCCCACCGGTTACTACTTCATTCAAACCTGCCTGCCTGCCGCCGCGCCGGTGGGCTACAAAGGCAACGGCTTGAACAGGCCGGCGGCGCAAAGCCAGGGCCCGCAATGTCGCAGCTACAGCGTGTCGTTCCAGGTCGCCACCTATCGCACGCCGCAGTTTGAGGTGACGCTGGATACCGACAAGGCCGACTATCAGAACGGCGACACCTTCAAGGCGACGCTGAGCGTGAAGTATTTCTCTGGCGGCAACGTGGCGAACGCCAAGGTGCAATGGACGCTCTTCGGGCGCGATTACTTCTTTGATCGCTACCAGGGCACCGGCAACTACGTCTTTGGCGATTACGATACGGCTGACCGGGGCGTAGGCTATAACGAGCAGGTTGCGAACGGCACCGGCACCACCGACGCTTCGGGCAACCTGACCATTTCGGTGCCGGCCGACATCAGCAAGCACCGCAACAGCGCCACCTTCTCGCTGGAGGTGAGCGTGACCGACGCGAGCGATCAGAGCGTGTCGGCGCGCACTGAGGCGGTGGTGCACAAGAGCGACTACTACTTAGGCATAGCGCCGCAGGATTACGTTGGCGCCGCGGGTGCCGAAATGAAGTTTGACGTCCTCTCGGTGGATTGGCAGGGCCAGACGGTGGGGAACAAGGCGGCCACCGTTTCATTCTATCAGCGCGAGTGGTTCACCGCCCAGGAAGAAGATCAATATGGCACGCGCATCTTTACCTCGGTGCCCAGCGACACGCTGGTTGCCACCGCGACGGTGACCACCGATGCTTCCGGCAAGGCAACGACCTCATTTACGCCCACGGAGGGCAGCGAGTATCACGTCGTCGTGATGGGTCAGGGCACAAGCGCGCCCGTGGCTGGGACCTCGGTCTACGTTTCGTCGGGCGGGGCCTACGTGCCGTGGCGCGTGAACAATAACGACCGCATCGACCTGAAGACGGATAAGCAACAATATCAGGTCGGCGACGTGGTGAAACTGCTGGTGCCTTCGCCGTTCAGCGGCACCGTGAATGCGCTGGTGACGGTGGAGCGCGGGCGCTTCCTCACCAGCACGGTGGTGACGCTGAAGTCGAACAGCGACATCCTGGAAATCCCCGTCACCGAGAGCTTCGCGCCGAACGCGTTCGTGTCGGTGATGTTGGTGAAAGGCGTAGACGAAAGCAACGCCGTGCCGGCTTATAAGCTGGGCTATGCCGCGTTCAACGTGGACGCGACCGAATTTGCGCTCAACGTGGCTATCAAGTCCGATAAATCTACCTACGGCCCGCGCGACACCGTCACCTACGACATCCAGGTGACCGATGCGCAAAGCAAGCCCGTGCAGGCCGAACTTTCGTTGGCGCTGGTGGATAAGGCCATCCTCAGCCTGGCCGACGCCAATAGCCAGCCCATCTTCATCGCCTTCTACGGCACGCGCGGCCTGGGCATCCGCACTGCCGACAGCCTGAACATCAACGTGGATCGCATCACGGCTAAGATCATCTCCGAGAACGCCAAGGGCGGCGGCGGTGGCGGCTTGGCCGGCGCGCTGGATGGGCTGTTCGTGCGCCAGAACTTTAAGGATACGGCCTATTGGTCGGCGGTGGTGAATACCGACGCAGACGGCAAGGCCCAGATACAGGTCAAGTTGCCCGATAACCTCACCACCTGGTCGCTCGACGCGCGCGCCATCAGCGCCGATAGCAAAGTGGGCCAGGGCAAGAATGAGATATTGGCGACCAAGCCGCTGCTGATCTCGCCTGTCACGCCGCGCTTCTTCATGGTGGGCGACGAAGTGACCCTGGGCGCAACGGTGAATAACAACACCGATTCCGACATCCAGGCCGACGTCACTCTGGAGGCCAGCGGCCTGACGATTGCGAACGCCGCGCCGCAACAGGTGACCGTGAAGGCTGGGAGCGTCGCGCGGGTGGATTGGCAGGTGACGGTGGACGACGCCGCGAGCGCGGTCATGACCTTCACCGTGAAGGGCGGCGGCTTGCAAGATGCCAGCAACCCCAGCCTGGCCACCGCGCCGGATGGCGGCATCCCGATTTTGCATTACGTCGCGCCCGAGACGGTCTCCACCGCGGGTGACTTGAGCGAAGCCGGCAAGAAGACCGAGCTGATTGCCTTGCCGCCTCGCCTGGAGACGGGCCAGGGCCAGTTGGACCTGGAAGTGGACCCGGCGCTGGCGGCAGTGATCGACACCGGCGATAAGGCTTTGCAGGAAGAGTCTTATGAGAGCGCCGAGACGACCGCCTCACGCCTGCTGGTGAGCGTGGCGGTGGGCGGCGTCACGGCCCAGGATAACGTGACGCGCGCCTTGCAGCGCCTGCTGAGCAGCCAGCATACCGACGGCGGTTGGGGCTGGTGGACGGACGACGCCACCAACAATGCCATGACGGCCTATGTGTTGTTGGCCTTGGCGCACGCGCGCGACGCCGGTTATGCGGTGGACATCAATTCGCTCACCCGCGCGCGAGAGTATCTGATGAATCAACTCGTGGCGGTGGATGCGCAACCCTCGCTGGCGAATCAGCAGGCCTTCTTCCTCTTCGCGCTCACGGAAGCCGGCGCGGATGATAGTGGCCGGCTGGGCGCGCTCTATGAGAACCGCGACGCGTTGAACTATGCCGCCAAGGCCGAACTGGCGATGAGCCTGGAGAAGGTGAACAAGGGCGATACGCGCGTCAAGTCGCTGCTGGCCGACATCACCAGCGGTGCCGTGGCAGGCGCTACGGGCGTGATGTGGCAAGAGAAGGAGAATGATCCGGCGCTCTTTAGCAGCAACACGCGCAGCACGGCGATCGTGTTGAACGCGCTGGCTCGGTTGGACCCGCAGAGCGCCATCAGCGCCAACGTGGTGCGCTGGTTGATGGTGGCGCGCCAGGGCGACACCTGGGAGACGAACCAGGAAATCGCCTGGGCGGTGATGGGGCTTTCGGCATGGCAGGCCGCCGTGGGCGAGCAGGATGCGGATTACACCTGGCGCGTGTCGGTGAATGGGCAGGAAGTGCTCAGCGGTCAGGCGGCTGCTTATAAGCTCACGGAGACGGGCAAGGTTTCGATAGCCGTCTCGAAATTGTTGAGCGACCAGGCGAATGAGCTTGTCTTTGAGCGTGGCGCGGGCAGCGGGCGCATGTACTACACGGCGCATCTGAAGGCTTACTTGCCCGCCGATGAGGCCCAGGCGCTGAATCGCGGCATGGTGATTGCGCGCAAGTATGAACTGGCCGACTGTAAGCCGGAGCCCGGCAAGCCCTGCGACGCGATTAGCAGCGCTGCCATCGGCCAGAACGTGCGCGTGCGCCTGACCATCGTAGCGCCCACGGATATGTACTTCGTGCGCGTCACCGACCCGTTCCCGGGTGGGATGGAGGCGGTGGATACTTCGCTGAAGACGAGCCAACAAGTGGGCACCGAGACGACCGTGCAAGAAATTGGCGGCCCGGAGGGCTGGGGCTGGTGGTGGTTCAGCCACACCGAACTGCGCGACCAGAACGCCGCGATGTTCGCCAGCTACCTGCCGGCCGGGACGTATGAATACACTTACGTGCTGCGCCCCAGCATCGCCGGGACGTTCAAGGTGATGCCGGCCAGCGTAGAAGAGACCTACTTCCCCGAGACGTTTGGTCGCAGCGACGGCGCGTCGTTTAGCATCACGAAGTAGGCGAGACAGATGGACGTACACCTCACAGGTCTTGGGGACCTGTGAGGTGTGTTCAGGAGAGCCCTCTATGTTCCTCAAGTACATGCGCCCCGCGCAAGTGCATGATGCGATCAAACAGAACGTCCCATTGCTCATCCCGGCTGGGTGCGTGGAATGTCATGGCATGCACGCGGCACTTGGGCTAGACACCATCGTGGCGGAGGACTTGTGTGCCGCCATCGCGCAGCGCGTGCCGGCGGTGGTCGCGCCCAGCGTCGAATATGGGCCCACGGGATGGGCCGTCAGCGGGCCGGAGTTGGGCACGGTGGATATCGACGGCGATGCCTTCTATCACTACGTGAAAGAGATGCTGCGCTCAATGCTGCTGATGGGCTGGCAGCGCATCTTCATCGTGATCGAACATCAAGGCATGGAGGGCCCGGAGGCGCTGGCGTTTCGCAAGGCGGCCGCCGATCTATCGTTTGAGTTGGCGCGCGCCGAGAAGGGCCTGGGCTGGTGGGGCCAGCAGCCGCCGGAAACGCACGGTAACGTGTGGGGCAGGGTGAAGGTGGGGCCTGCGGTCTTGCCTGTCGCGGAAGCCGTCTGCTGGGGCGATCACGCCGGTCACTTTGAGACGAGCCTGCTCATGTATTTGCATCCTGAGATGGTGGACACGCAGCAGTTGGATCACCCCAGGTTCTGGTACACCGAACAAGCCGGCACCCCCGCCGGCACTTCCAACGCCGAGGACGGCCGGCGCTACTTCGATGCCATGCTCGCCGCGTGGTTGGATGAGTTGCGCGGGTAGCGCTTTAGCTGCAAGTAACCTCCTGGGCCCGCATCTGCCATTACGCCGGCGAGGGTGAATCGAGAAAACTGAAACCACAGATGCACACAGATGAACGCAGATAAAGATCATCTGTGTTTTTGATGCTTTGTGTTGAGAGGGCCGCGCGTGGTATAAACAAAGACAGTATGGCACCCAATCTGTTTGATAACCTCAACCCCGCGCAACGCCAGGCCGTGGAATGTAAGGATGGCCCGGTGCTGGTGATCGCCGGCCCCGGCAGCGGCAAGACGCGCGTGCTGACCAGCCGCGTGGCCTATCTGCTGCAGGTGCGGGATGTGTACCCTTACCGCATCATGGCGGTGACATTCACCAACAAAGCTGCGCGCGAAATGCGCGAGCGACTGACTCGCTTGGTGGGCGTGGATAAGACCAGCGACTTGATGCTGGGCACGTTTCACAGCATCTGCGCGCGCTTGCTGCGCCGCGAAGCGCCGCAAGTCGGCGTGGAGCGGGATTTCACGATCTATGATTCCGACGATCAATTGACCGCCGTGAAGACGGCGTTGAGCCAGCTCAACCTGGACGAGAAAAAATATAAGCCCAGCGCGATTCATCACGTCATCAGCACGGCCAAGAATGAGCTGATCTCGCCCGAGGATTTCCGCCCCGACACCTACTTCAACGAAGTGGCCAAGCGCGTATACGAGCGCTATAACGCCATCCTGCGCGCCAATAACGCGCTGGATTTCGATGATCTGCTGATGGAGTCGGTGCGGCTATTGACCACGAATCAGGCGGTGCGCGATCGCATGCAGGAGCGTTATCTGCACGTGCTGGTGGACGAGTTCCAGGATACGAACATCGCGCAATATAACCTGGTCGGCCTGATCTCGGGCAAGCATCGCAACCTGTTTTGCGTGGGCGACCCCGACCAGGGCATTTATCGCTGGCGCGGCGCCGACCACCGCAACGTGATGCGCTTGCAGCAGGACTACCCGGCCCTGGACGTCATCGCGCTGGACCAGAACTACCGCTCCACCCAAACGATCCTCGACTCGGCCATGGCGGTGATCAAAAAGAACCCCAACCGCAGGCACATCAAGCTGTTCACCGAGCGCGGGCAGGGGCCGAAGATCGTGTTGCGCGAGCTTTTCAACGCGGAGGAAGAAGCGCAATACGTGGTGGACACGATCCAGGAACTGCAAAAACAGGACGCTGCGCAACCCGGCGACGTGGCGGTGATGTATCGCACCAACGCGCAATCGCGCGCGCTGGAAGATGCCTTCGTGCGCGCCGGCATCCCCTATAAGCTGGTGGGGGCCACGCGCTTCTATGCGCGCAAGGAAATCAAAGACGTTTTGGCCTATCTGCGCATCGTCAACAACCCGGCCGATACGATCAGCCTGCAACGCGTGATCAACGTGCCCCCGCGCGGCATCGGCGAGAAGACCTTCAGCCTGCTGGAGGAAACCGCGCGGGCAAACGAGATGACCTGCTTCGACGTGTTGACGCAGGGCAAGCTCTCGGGCCGCGCGGCGAAGGCGCTGGCCGAGTTTGCCGCGCAGTGGCAAAAGTGGATGCATCTGCGCGATGAACTGAACGTGGGCCAACTATTTGACCAGGTCGTGAGCACCAGCGGCTACCAGGACTATGTGAAAGATGGCACGGACGAGGGTGAGGACCGCTGGGCCAACGTGCAGGAATTACGCAGCGTGGCCGAGGCTGCCGGCGACGCGCCCCTGAGCGACTTTTTGAACGACGTGGCGCTGGTGAGCGAATCCGACAACCTGGAGGAAAACGCCAACGCGCCGGTGTTGTTGACGTTGCACGCCGCCAAAGGGTTGGAGTTCCGCTGCGTATTCATCGTGGGGATGGAAGAGGGTATCCTGCCGCACAGCCGCAGCTTTGACGACCCGGAGGAAATGGAAGAGGAGCGCCGCCTGCTCTACGTGGGCATCACGCGCGCCAAGGACCGCCTGTACTTGTTGCGCGCCTTCCGGCGCGGCATGTGGGGACAGAGCGACGTGACGGAGCCCTCGCGCTTCCTGGCCGACCTGCCCGCGCAGTTGCTGGACGGGCGGAGCCGCAAGAACGGCCAGTTGCAAGAGGACGTCGTCTCATGGAAGAGCAACAACGCCTCCAAGATGTCTTCTTATAACACGGCCACCACGTTCCAGGCCGGCGACCGGGTGTATCACCAGAAGTTTGGCGACGGCATTGTGTTGCGCAGCGTGCGCCAGCGCGACGACGAGGAAGTGGAAGTGTCGTTCGACGACGGCAAGACCAAGCGCCTTTCGGCCACCATCAGCGGGTTGAAGAAGGTATAACGTGATGGATGAAGAATGAAACGTGAAAAGAAGATCGCGTTTCATTCTTCACGCTTCATTTCCCATGATTGACCTGCCCCTGCGCCAGCAAAAGCGAGCTTTGCGCCAGCGCATGCGCCTGTTGCGCGATGCAACCACACCCGAACAACGCGCCGCGTGGAGCGTTGCGATCTGCGCGCGCGTGCTGGCGTCGCCGGCCTACAGACAAGCGCGCGTGATCCATTGCTATCTGCCCATCCGCAGCGAGGTGGACCCGCGCGCGATCATTGAAGATGCTTTGGTGCACGGGAAACGCGTGGCGATCCCGCTCTGGCAGGCACATTCTGATGAAACGCCCGCCTGTGAGATCGACACGCTCGCCGAGGATGCCTTTACCGTGGACGCGATGGGCCTGCGCACGCCGCGCCGGCTGGCGTTGCTGCCCCCCGATGAGATCGACTTAGTGCTGGTGCCGCTGCTGGCATTTGTGCCCTGTACGCTGGAACGACTTGCGAATGAAAGCGAGGATGAACCGACCTCGCCCCAAAGCGCTGTACCCAGCGCCCCTCCTCGAACCGGGGAGGGGCGCTATGTAACGCAGACGAGCGATGCGACTGCTCCCTCTCCCGGTACGCCGGGGGAGGGCTGGGGTGGGGGCTATATGCGCCTGGGATATGGCGCCGGGTTCTATGACCGTTTCCTGCGTCGCACGCGCGCGCGCCGGGTGGGGCTGGCCTTCGCCTTGCAGCAGGTGGATAGGTTGCCCCAGGCCGAGACGGATGCGCTGCTGGACGACGTGATTACTGAGCAGTAGTCGCGCCTTCGCCTGCGCGTGATCCGTCATCGGATCGTCCCGAGCCTGCCGAAGGGCGCATCCCGAGAGATAGATCGTTGGTACAAAAGAGGTGCCCCATGACCCGCAGCCCCGTCATTCCGCAGCGCGCCAACAAATGAAATCATGCAAGGGGCTAAAAGCGCGCGAGGAATCTGAGCGTTGTGCTGAACAGGCACCTTACACAACCAAGATTCCTCCTCGCTGCGCTCGTCGGAATGACAGCTTAAGCCATGTCTCTCTGTGAAATGAATCACATCTCATGAGCAGCTTGCCGAAGGACGACAGGCTCACCATATGGAATTCAGGGCAGCCTAACCCGCGTAGCGGGTTTTGGTTGATCCAGACGTCGGCTTCGAGCCGATGGTGTCCCTAATCGACAGGTTCCACGAAATACAACGGGTCGCGCTGGTAAGCCGCCAGCGCCGCGCGCCACATCGGCTTGCATTCCACGACGTGCACCAGCGCCGCCAGCACCAGCCCGCTGCGCAGCTCGTCCTTGCTCAGCAGCCCGGCGATGCGGTCATAGCGCTGGCCCCAGCCGCGAAAGTTGTGGCTGCGGCAGTTCTGTGCCCGCTGCACGCCGTCGGGCCAGACCACGTCATAGGTCGCCATCGGCCCGAAGAGATAGGGCGGCAGGGCGATTTCCTCCACGCTGTGCATCGACGTGTTGGGCCTTAAGCCGCAACCCAGGAAGACGATTTGCCCGTCGTAACTCGGCAGCTTGCGGAAGGGCGAATGTGGGCCGCAGGGCGTGTCGTCCAGGTGATGCTCGCCCAAGAGTTCCTCGGCCAGCGGCCCCACGCCGCACACCGAATGGGTGGGGCAGACGCTGCGTTGCGTGCCGGGGCGGGTGCGGAAGGTCTCGGGGATCAACCCGACGTTGGCGGGCGTGTGCAGCACGTCGAAGAACGGGTGGGCCGGGTTGGCGTGTTCATAGCTCAGCGCGGGCAGGAGCAGCGTGCCTTGCGGGCCTAACGCTTGCAGAAGCCCGCGAATTACCGTCTCCGCCCCGCCGGGCACGGTGCCGAGCGACGAGAGCGACGAATGGACCAGCGCCACGCCGCCCGGGCGCAGGCCGATATTGAGCAAGTCTTGTGCGATGCGTTGTTCGGTCTGAGGTGTCATAGGGGGGAATATAGCATGAGAGGGGAGGATGGGGATTAGAGACAGGAGATTCGGGATTAGAGATTGGGGATTGGAGACTGATACAGCCGTTTGACAACTCTTGCACTAAAAATGACAATTGTGGGAAGCCCAGAATTTGTAGCAAATGAATGCCATTGGTTTCTCTGATCGAGGTATTTCATGGCGGTTACCATATCGGTGCGCGTTGATACACAAGGTCAAGTGCAGGCACGGCTCGGGGACGAGTGCCTGGCGACCACACCTGTTGCGGCGTTGCCTACCCTGACCCAGCTTAGTGATCAATGCTATCTCTTCAGAGAGGGTGGAAGAGTGTTAATGGTAGCACTCGGGGGCGAAAAGTTGATGCAATGCTTGCTAAATGATCAAGAGGGTCTTCTGTTACTTGATCTTGATACGCGTGCTGATACTATCCCTTGGGAGTTTGCTATACAAGAGGATAAACAGTTTTTAGTATGTCAATATGGTTGTTTACGATTGGTCAACCGTCATGAGATTGACATTGTAGAGGGGCCACTTCGTTTGATTTTCCTTGGTGCAGATCCACTTGTTGATCATGTGGGAAAGGCACGGGAGCTTGGCACGTTGAACTTTGATAGAGAAGTACGAGCCATTCAGAATACTCTACCCAAAAATGCGGCGCTAGAAGCTAAACGCATTCCTCCCACTATAGAAAGTCTTCGTAAGCATATAGCTGATGAGAGGAAACCAACTATACTGCATATTAGCTGTCATGGCTCAGTTGAAGAGAAAGTGCCAAGGCTATTGCTTGAAGATGAAGATGGTGTTGAGCGTCCTTTGATAGGACAAGACTTAGTGAATATCCCTCTCAGGGGTATTTTACGAATGGTATTCTTAAGTGCTTGTCAAACTGATATACCTGGAGATCAAGATGGCCCTTTTGTAAAAATGGCGCGTTCTATGGTATCAAAGGGTGTGCCATTTGCTGTCGGATTTCAAGGTGATATTCCTGTAAAACTTAGTCATACGATCGCTGGAGCATTTTACGGCAACTTGTTGGCATCTAACTCACTCTCAGAGGCTTTGCGTTTGGGAAGAGTGGAACTACAGAATGATCCTTGCGTGTTGGGTTTACCTGTCGGGTATAGCACATGTAATGGATGGCGGCCTATTGATACAAATAGTAATAGTACAAAACAGACGTCTTCTTCCACTCAAGAGATTATCCTGCAAGCACAAATACATCTGCCTCGAGAAGTACGTGCCCCACATCCATTGTTAGGACGTAATATAGAACTTCATAAGCTGGCGAAGCTCTACTCATCTGGGAAAAAGGTTGTGAATATTAGTGGGGCTCCAGGAATAGGAAAATCTGCATTAGCCGCTAGTTTTGCAGAGCATTTTGGTTGGCGTTGGAAACGAGGGGTATATGCGATTAGTCTTTCTCATGCAGTTACTTTCATCGACTTTTGTAAAGTATTACTTTCTGAATTTTGTGAAAGTGACTATTTATCGAATATGCCACCCGATTACGCAAGTGAATACACTAGAGTTATCTTAGATAGAGTAAAAGACTTGGACAGATTGCTGTTGCTGGATAATTATGAAAGCGTTGTGGATAGATATTCTTATGAGAATGATGCTAGTGATATTCATCAGCTCGTTCAACAAATAGCTAATGAGGGTTTACCTCTCTTGATTACTAGCCGGATTCAGCATATTGGATTCAAAGATGAGGTTGATTTCCCTGAATATAGAAAGCCACTCGACGGTCTAGAAACTGAGGCAGCAGCGAGTTTGTTTATGAGTTGGAGTACAAAAGCCAGAGAAAGCTGGGAAAGAGGGCCTGATCCTGAGCATAAGTTGATAGTAGATTTAGCAAAGAATATTGCATCTGTTACAGCAGGACACCCATTAGCTATTATTCTACTTGCGGGTGAATATGATAATGGCGATATTCCTTGTCCGGATTTTTTAAAAAACTGGTCGACAGAGTTGGCTCATGCTGAACGGCCCAACTTACCACCTTATCAACAATCTTTCCATATTGCATTTGATAGAAGCTACAACCAGCTAGCTTCGGATCTCCAATATAAGTTGCTAGCCTTAAGCGTTTTTGATATCCCGTTTTATCACCATGGTGCTGTATGTGTCTGGAGAGTGAGTGATAAAGAGGCAGTTGAGGCACTCAACATGTTAACTAGACGCAACTTGATATGTGTGAACGAATATGGGGAAAATAATACTCCATTAACCTATCGATTACTACCACCTATACTCCATGAGGCTGCAGGCCGTCTAGAAAGTATTGAGATAGATGGTATTCAGGAGGGATACAAGGGCTACTTAACTTGGTTAATGGACATGGGTTACAAAGGTCTACGGCATGACCCGGTTCTGGCACGAATAGTACAGCAATCTCTAGATGCTCTTGAGGCGCATGGTAGCAGTTTAACTGGTGATGAAAAGACTCTGCATGTTCAAGCAATGGCACGGTTACGAGATGCCATGACACGACCTTCGTTTGCTGAGCGAAATGTAATGCGGAATGATTTGGCACAGCCGGTTTTCTTGAAAAATGTTCTTAGCAAGGAGTAGTGCCAAATGGCGGTTGTAATCACATTGCGGTTAAATCCTCCAGGTAATGTCGTTTCATCAACTAATGGCGGTAAGTTGTCATTAGTTCCCTTGAAAGATTTGCCCTCCCTTAATCAATTACGTGCTGACCCGCAAAATTATGGGGAGATCCTTTACGCAGCACTTGGTGGTGATGCCCTTCCGAGACAGCTCGATGCAGATAGTGAACATCTTCTATTGTTAGACTTGGATACGTATACTGAGGGCATCCCTTGGGAGTTTGCTACGTTGCCAGATCAGCAGTTGCTGGTCGTTGTGTATGGCTGTTTACGGCTGGTGGAGCGCGCCGCCGCGCCTGCGCCGCAAGGAACGCTCAACTTCGTGGCGCTGGCCGCCGACCCGCTGGTGGACGCGGATGGCGCGCCGCGCGAAGGCGATCGGCTCAAGCTTGATGACGAACTGCGCGAGATATGCGATGTCCTGACGCGCAGCAACGTGGCGCTGGAGGCGCATCGCATCCCGCCGACCATCAGCGAATTGCGCCGGGCGCTGCGGCGCGGGCCGGCGATTGTGCACCTGACGTGCCATGGCGACGTCGTCGCGTCGAACAGTGGCCCAATGGCGGTGTTGGCGCTGGAGGACGAGGACGGCAAGCTGCAGCCGCTATTAGGGCGCGACCTGGCCGTGATGGCGCCGCGCGGCGTGCTGCGCGCGGTGCTGCTCAGCGCGTGCAAGACGGCGGAGGGCCGCACCGATTCGATGGCCCGCGCGTTGGTCTGGCAGGGCGTGCCGTTTGCAGTAGGGATGCAAGGCGACTTCCCAGATCGGCACAGCGGTAAGGTGGCGAGCGCGTTCTATGATACGTTGCTGATTGGGCAGCCACTGGACGTGGCGCTCCAACAGGCGCGTCTGGCACTCTCAAGTGACCCGGCGGACCTGGGCCTGCTGGTGGGCTATGCCGCGCGAGATGGGTGGCGCCCAATACCTCTCCAACAAGGCACGCCGATCATCGGCAAGCTGGGCATGCCGGGCGACGCGCAGTTGGCGGGTGAGGTGCAGCCGCCGCGCCCCTTGTTGGGGCGCAACCGCGATCTATATAGGCTCGCGCAGCTCTATTCCAGCGGGCGAAAGGTCGTCACCATTTGCGGCGGTGGCGGGATGGGCAAGACGGCCCTGGCCGCCGCGTTCGCCGAGCGGTTTGGTTGGCGCTGGCCGCGCGGCGTGCGGGCGATCAGCTTCGCCAGCGAGGTGATCGACGCGGCGGACTTCCGGGGCAACCTGTTGCGCGAGCTGTTTGGTTTAGGGCGCTCGCGCGAAATATCAGGAATGGGCGACGAGGAACAAGATGTTATCATTTTGCGAGCAATGCGTGATTGGGATGGTCTGCTTTTACTAGATAGCTATGAGACCATCCTACAAGCACTTTCAGAAGAGGCGCACCCGGCGTATGTGCAGGCGGGCGCGATCCATCGCCTGGTGGCACGAATGGCCCAGGGCGGCGCGGCGCTGTTGCTCACCAGCCGCGAGCAACCCGCCGGGCTGGCTGGCGAGGCGCCATTCCCCGGCGCGGACGAAGCCCTGGCCGGCCTGCAATTAGCGCCCGGGGCGGAACTCTTCATCCAGCACAGCATGCGCGCAAAGGAAAATGACAAGCCGACGCGCAAGAGGCTGGCGCAAGAGGTGGCGGCGCGCACGGAGGGTCACCCGCTGGCCATCACACTGCTGGCGGGCGAATATGACGCCTGGCAGGGGCCGGCGGATGATTTTCTAACTGGTTGGGCGGGCGAGCTTGCGCATGCCAGGCGCCCCGGCCTGGCAGCCCACCACGTCACCTTTACGACCAATTTTGAGCGCTCCTATCGACAGCTGGATGAAAAGTTACAGCATAAGTTGCGCTTGTTGAGCGTCTTTCCATTTCCTTTCTACGCCGAGGGCGCGGCGCTGGCCTGGGGTTTGGCGCTGGATGAAGCTGGTCTGCGCGCGGTGCGCGAGGCGGCTGGCGAGTTCACCCGGCGCAGCCTGCTGGAGGTGGATGGGCGTTACGAAGATGAGACCGTCTCGGCCTATTGCTTTCAACCGGCCCTGCGCCAGGAGATCGTCCGGCGCGTGCTGCCCGACGAACAGTCGCAGGGCCCGCGCGCGTTCGCTGCCTATGGCGCGTGGCTGGCCCGGCGCGGTTATAAAGATGTCTATAGCGAACCGGCCCTGGCGCGGCGGGTGCGCCTGTCATTGGATGCGCTGGATGCGGCGACCGAGACGCTCAGCGGGACGGAGCAACGCTGGCACGCGCAGCGGGTGGCCTGGCTCAAAAACGCCTTTGGCCAGCCGCGCGCCGCGTATGACCTGTTGCTCTCTTTTCTGCCCGTGGGCCAACCCTTGCCCGACCCGCAGGCGCAGCCGGAGGAAGCCCGCGTGGAGAGCAGCTTGCGCTACGAGCTGGCGCGCCTGTGTGTGAGCTTTGGCGACCTGGCGCGCGCGATGGGGCTGTATGAGCAGTCGCTGGCGCTGGAAGAGCAACTGGGCGACCAGAAGGGCAAGAGTGCGACGCTGCATGCGATGGCGA
>DAOUFG010000186.1:0-15268 GCA_034430115.1 Thermoflexales bacterium
AGATCGGCCTGCGCCTCGGTAGGGAACACCTGGTAAAGGTCCACCTGCCCCGCCGCAGCGCGCAGGTCCGCCAACCAACGGCTGTGCAATTCAGCGCGCGCCGCCGCATCCAATGCCCAATAAGCCGGGCTGAACGTCGTCAGCGCAAAGTGATTCAACGTATAAGAGGGTATCTGTTCGGACATACGATTTACCTCAACCGCGAACCTGCGCGGGTTCGCTTCAAACAAAGCATTACTTCAACCAACGCGCCGCCTCTTTGGCGTGATAGGTGATGATCAGGTCCGCACCTGCGCGCTTGATGCTGGTCAACACTTCCAACGTCGCACGCTGCTCATCCAGCCAGCCATTCGCGGCGGCGGCCTTCAACATGGCGTACTCGCCGCTGACGTTGTAGGCCGCCAGCGGCAACTCCGTGAAGCGCTCGCGAATCATGCGGATCACATCCAGGTAGGCCAGCGCCGGCTTCACCATCAACATATCGGCGCCCTCCGCCACGTCCAGCGCCGCTTCGCGTAGCGCTTCGCGCGCGTTGGCGGGGTCCATCTGATGCGTCTTGCGGTCGCCAAATTTCGGCGCGCCCCGGGCTGCGTCGCGGAAGGGACCATAGAAGCTGGAGGCATATTTCGCCGAATAGGAAAGGATGGGCAGATGCTCAAAACCGGCTGTGTCCAGCCCGGAGCGAATCGCCCCCACCATGCCGTCCAACATGCCGGATGGTGCCACGATATCCGCGCCTGCTTGCGCGTGCGAGACGGCCACCTGTGCCAGCACGCCCAACGTCTCGTCATTCAACACGTAACCCTCGGGCAGGTGAGCATGACCGTCGTTGAGCAGGCCACAGTGGCCGTGATCGGTGTACTCGCACAGGCATACGTCGGTGATCACCACCATCTCCGGCGTAGTTTGTTTGATCGCCCGCACCGCCTGCTGGACGATGCCGTCGGGCGCGAAGTTCTCCAGGCCCAGCGGGTCCTTCGCCGCAGGGATGCCAAACAGCAACACCGCCGGGATGCCCACATCAGCCGCTTCTTGCACCTCGCGCACCAGCGTATCCACTGACCATTGATAGACGCCCGGCATCGAACTGATCTCGCGTTGCACGCCCCGCCCATGCACCACAAACAACGGATAGATAAAATCATCCGGGGCAAGTTGCGTTTCACGCACCATCGAGCGGATGGCGGGTGAGAGTCGCAGCCGGCGCGGGCGCGCCGGGCCAGGGCGGGTCACAGTCGAATCCAAACGATACAACGTCGCTTTATCCATGTAACACTTCACCTTTCACAATCACGTTCCAGGGGTTCAACCCAAATGTTGTTCAAACGCGGCCTGGAAGTAATCCGCAATCGCCTGCACCAGGCCGCTCATGGTGTAGACCCGCGCAACAATATCGACGTGCAGCCCATACTCGCGCGCCGTCTGAGCGGTGATCGGCCCGATACATGCCACGAGCGTTTGCGCGAGCGAAATATCCGGCTGCTCGGCGAGCAGAGCCACAAACTCTCGCACGGTGGAGGAACTGGTGAACGTCATCACGTCCACCCCCTGGCGCAAAGCGGCCCACGCTTCCGGGCCGGGCCAAACGGCGCGCGTGTCGTAAGCCGCCACTTCGTGCACAATCGCACCGCGCCGGCGTAGCTCAATCGCCAGCGCCTCACGCGCAATGCGGGCACGCGGCAGCAAGACGCGCTTGCCGTATAACTCGCCCAGGGCATCGGGGATGCGCTCGGCCACGTATTCTTCGGGGACAGCCCGCGCCGGAACTCCATACGCGTCCAGCGCCCCAGCCGTGGCCGGGCCGATGGCGGCCACCTGCACACCCGCAAAGGCATCCACCGGCTGCTTGCCCGCAGCGCGCAACCTTTCAACGAAGGCAGACACCCCGTTCACGCTGGTGAAGACGACCCAATCAAAGTGCCCCACCTGCGCCACGGCATCATCCAGCGCCGCTAAATCTTGCGGCGGGACGATTTCGATGGTTGGGAAACACACGGGCTGCATACCGAGCGCCGACAACTTCTCACACAGGTCATCCGCCTGCGCGCGCGGGCGCGTCACCAACACGCGCTTACCCGCCAGCGACGTCATGCCAACGCCTCCCCGGCCACCAGCGCCGCCGCGCCTTGCGCGATGGCCGTCTGCACCAGCATCGCGCCACAGGCTTGCGGGTCGGCCCCCGCGCCCAGCACACGAATGACCTGCCGCCCATCCGGCGAGGCAACGCAGCCATGCAGCGTGACCCAACCCGCCCCTTCACGCAAGGCATATTCGGCATAGGCCGCCACAGGTGCAGAGCAACCGCCGCCCAACCCAGATAGGAAGGCGCGCTCCGCCGTCACGGCGGCGGCGGTGGCCGGATGATGAATGGCCTGCAAGCGCGCGCGTGTCGGTTCATCCGCTGCGCGGCACTGCACTGCCACAGCGCCCTGCCCTGGCGCAGGCAACATCAAGTCGAAGGGCAGAAACTCGCTGATGTCGTGCTCCAACCCCAGGCGCGTCACACCGGCGGCGGCCAGCACGATTGCGTCGTATTCGCCTCGCAGGGCTTTTGACACACGCGTGTCCACGTTGCCGCGCAAGGGTAACAGCACCAGGTCGGGCCGTGCGGCCAGCAACTGCGCCGCGCGCCGCACGCTGGAAGTGCCTACCCGTGCGCCGGCGGGTAACGTGCGTAAGGTGAACCCTGCGCGCGAGATCAACACATCGCGCGCATCCGCGCGTGGGCAAATAGCACCCAGCGATAAGCCCGCTGCCGGGTCGATGGGCAAATCTTTGAGCGAATGCACGGCCAGGTCAATTTGCCCTTCGTGCAGGGCATGTTCCAGTTCTTGGGTGAACACGCCTTTGCCGCCAAACTCCGGCAAGGCCCGATCCAGCACGCGGTCCCCTTCGGTGCTGAAGGGCACCACTTCGCACGCCAGCCCCGGCCAGGCGGCCTGCAATAACCCGGCCACGTAATCCGTTTGCCAGCGCGCCAGCTTCGACGTGCGCGTGCCGATGCGCAACGTGGCAATGTCCGTCAATGGCATGGGCCGGCCTCCGCATGTTCCTCCGCGCGGGGTTCTTCCAGGTCAAAGAGTTCGCGCATCGTCGCCGCATAGACCGGCAACCTGGCGGAGCCGGCTTCGGCACGCAGGCGTTGGGTCGGCATGTGCAACAGCTTATCCATCAACGACTGAGTCAGGTGTTGGATATGCGCCTGCACCTGTGGGTCCAGGTCGGGCAGGTAGCGCAGGGTGCGCTGCAATTCGCGCTGGCGGATGATTTCGGCTTTGCGATGCAGCGTCGCAATCAGTTCGCGCGCTTCCTGTTCACGCTGCCAGGCGTCGAACGCGGCGGCTTCCTGCGCCACGATGCGCTCCGCCTGCGGGATAGCACCGGCGCGCTCGTTCAACCCCACCTGCATCTGCGCCGTAAGGTCATCCAGGTTCAACACGCGCACACCCGGGATGCCCGCCACGTCGGCGGCGACGTTGCGCGGCAACGCAATATCGATGAGCACCAGCGGGCGACCTTCACACGCGCGGGTGGCATTTTGCACCATCGGCGCGCTGATCACCGGCTGGGGAGCCGCGGTGCACACAATCACCAGGTCAGCCCAGCTCAGCGCGGATGAAAGCTGTTCAAAGGGCAGCGCCGTGCAGCCCCAGCGTTCCGCCAGTTCCAGCGCCGCCTGCGGGGTGCGGTTCATCACGCGCACGTTCTGAACACCGCGCGCCAACAGCGCTTTGACGGCCAGCGCGCCCATCTCTCCCGCGCCCACGACCAGCGCATTGTGCATCGCCAGCGGGCCGATGCACTCTTCGGCCAGGCGAATCGCCGCCGAACTGACGGTGGCAGGATGCCGGCTGATGCCCGTCTCGGTATGCACGCGCTTGCCGGCGCGAATGGCGGTTTGAAAGGCCGCGCCGAGGCTTTGCCCAAGCGCACCCACCGTCAGCGCCGCCTGGTAGGCTTCCGTCACCTGGCCCAGGATTTGCGGCTCGCCCAGGACCGACGACTCCAACCCCGCCGCCACACGGCACAGATGCGCCACGGCTTCGGAGCCGGCATAGCGTTGCAGATAGGGCGCTAACTCCGCGCGCGAGAAGTGCCCTGGCTCGCATAACGCATCCACCAGCGTATCCGTGGATGCAGTTTCCGGCAGGCACGCATAATACTCCACCCGGTTGCAGGTGGATAGCACCGCCAGTTCGCAAATGTCCATCAGTGCCGGTTCCAGATGGTTCACAAAACGCTCAAGCAACTCACTCACTTGCCGGGCATCCAGGCTGAATCGTTCACGAAGTACCAGTGGCGTCGTCTGATGTGATAAACCAATACAGAAAATCATCGCGGCCCTGTATCTTGGTAGGTCTGAGCGATGGCAAGTTGGACGGTATTGAGTACCTTATTGATCTTGCGCAACAGGTTGGTGTGCGCACCAGCCTGCAAGCGGCCCGTTTGTGGCAACTGGACGGCCACTTCCAGCATGGCATCGTGGAAGAACATCGCCGCCTCAAGCGCAGCCACGACGGACAGATGATGCGAGATGGCGTTCCGCGCATACGCATGCCCTATCTCGCGCGCTTCTTCCAGCAGAGCCTGGGCGCTTTCTTCCGTGCTGTGATTGATGTATTGCAGCGTGACGCCCATCAAGCGCCGGCCCAGCATGCGTTCCTGGTCTCGATGTTCTTCATCGTAGGCTTGCAGCCAGCGGCTGTGCGAATGGTCCACCAACTCCTGGCGGGTGTGCAACATAGCGCGTTCAGCCCAAAGTTGTTCCAGGCCCGCATTAGCTGTGGCGTGCCTGTTCTGGCGCGTGAAAGTTTCGAGGTCTTGACGCGCAAAACGACGATGTCCGCCTGGGGTCAGGAGATATGGAATCGCACCTGCATTGGCCCAACGCCGCAAGGTGGCGGCATGTACCCCCAAGAACTGTGCTGCTTCACTTAAACTCAACTCTATATCCTGCACAACATCACTCCCAAAATCCAACACCATACAAAACCTACTCAAAACTATGCAACCATTAATAAACCTCACGCATCTTAACAGCATAGAAGGGCCGCGTCAAGTAAAAAATGTTGCAAATTGAGGCGGGAAACAGGAGGGGAATCGTCACATTGCATTAACCAAACTTTCACCAATTGCTAATCAAGCCGCGTATAGTAAGCCCTTGGAGGTTAATGTAATGTATTATGATATTTCATGGTGGGCACGTGTCGAGTACAGGGATCGCGTAGAGAGATTCTTTAAGCAGCATCCTGCGAACCCCACGTTCGAAACCAGGTCAAACATCTTTGAGCAGGCACTCCGCATAGCCGAACACCTGCTCAAGTCGTAATCAAGGTTGATTCACTTTTGCTCCGCCGGCGCCATAAATATGAGCGCGGTGGAGCATTCTTCTCTCAGCTCCCCGAAATTTCTTCCAGGCTGCGGCCTTTTGTTTCCTCTCCCAGCACGAATACCACAACGCCGCCGATGATCAGGATGATCGTGAACGTGATAAAGACGGCGAACTGGCTGCCGGAGAACGCGGCCAACATGCTGCCCACCACGTAGGGGCCGATCACACCACCCAGCCGCCCAACGGCAGCGGCAAAACCGGAGCCCGTGCCGCGCAGTCGGGTGGGATATAACTCCGGGGTGTAGGTATAGACGATGCCCCAAGCGCCCAGGTTGAAGAAGGCCATCACCGCACCCCACACCAGGATAGACACGACATTGGGTTGTGCGCTCAGGCCCTGCTCGGCAAAGAAGAACGCCCCCACTGCATTGAGCAACAGGAACACGACCAGCGTGCTCTTGCGCCCCCAACGCTCCACCAGGTAGGCGGCGCTGAAATAACCGGGTATCTGGAAAACGGAGATGATCAGGTTGAGCAGGAAGGTTTGCGACAGGTCAAACCCCTTGCTGCGCAACAAACCGGGCAGCCAGGTGAAGATGCCGTAATAGGAGAACGACATGGCAAACCACAACACCCACAACATCACCGTGCGGCGCGAGAAACGCCCGGCGAACAAATCCACCCAGCGCACACGCGCGGCCGGCTGCGCCGGGGCAGTTTGCGCCACCTGGGGGGCCGGTTCGGGCTCGATGCCGGCGGATGCCTCGATCTGCTGCATCACGGCCTCCGCCTCGGCCACACGGCCGGTGTTCAACAAATAGCGCGGCGATTCAGGGATCGCCCGACGCAGGATGAACACGTAGAGCGCGGGGATGGCACCCACCAGGAACGCCACCTGCCAGCCGAACGCAGGGATGAGCAGATAGCCGATCAATGCCGCCAGCACCGAGCCGTAGGCCCAGAAGCTTTCAAGGATCACGATCATGCGGCCACGCAGACGCGCCGGGGCGCACTCGCTCACCAGCGTGCTGGCTACGGGCAACTCGCCGCCCATGCCGACGCCGGCCAGGAAACGCACCAGCCCCAGGCTGAGCGCGTTGAACGCCAACGCCGAGACGCCGGTGAGGATGCTATAGGCCAGCAGCGTCACCTGGAACACCGTCTTGCGGCCCAGCCGGTCGGCCAGGATGCCAGCCAGCGCAGCGCCGGCGAACATCCCCGCCAGGTTGGCGCTGATAATCAGGCCCGACGTCTGCGGTGAAAGTTGCCAGATGCTGGCGACGGCCGCGACGACCGAACCGACCAGCAAAATGTCCATCGCATCGAACATCCAACCTGTGCCGGAAACGACCAACAACTTACGATGAAACGGCGTGAGCGGCAGGCGGTCCAGGCGTGCCGTCAGGTTATCCAGCTTCATGTCATTTGCTCCTTTGTGATAGGTGAGGCTCAACCGCCGAACAGGCGCGCGGTCACTTCGGCCACGCGCGCGCCTAAATCACGCGCCTGTTGTAGGTCGTCCTCCGTCACGTCGCCAATGGCCGTCGCGCCGTAATACGAACCCGACCGGCGCATGCGCTCCGTCCAGGGCAGGCCCACAATCAGCATGCCGTTGCCCAGGAACCAATGCAACACGTTCAAGAGCGTGAATTCGGTGCCGGAATGGCGCCCCCAACCGGTGGTGAACGTCGCGCCCACCTTGCCGGTCAAGATATGCTCCTCCCACATTTCACCCGTCGTATCCAGCCACACTTTGAGCGAGCCCTTGATGCCCGTCCAGTTGGGCGTGCCCAGGATGAGCGCGTGCGCGGCAGCTAGATCGGCTTTGCTGGTCTGGCTGGGCGATTTCAAAATGACCTCAGCGCCAGGCACCAAGCGGGCCCCGGCGGCAATCGCTTCGGCCAGCACTTCCACCGGATGATCGTCCTCGTACACGATGAGAATTTGATAACGCGTGTTCATTGCCTCGTTCCTTTCTCCATGTCACTTTTCACACCTTTTGCATGTAATAGGCTAAAGCCTAGCACCGAACGGACGGGTTCGCAAAAGATTCATAAGGAACCGCCACATGGCGGTTTCGTCTCCCGAATGGGCGAATTGATTCGCCCGGAGACTGGCATCCCGAGCGCGTCAAAACGTGAGAATGGAATTCTCACGCTCGGAATACCAAATCGACCTTCGTCGATTTGATCCCGGTCCACGAGGAACCGCTCGAATTCATTCGCTCGCACGTCATCTGCACAAATCCGGCCGTCACGAATTGCATATACTTGGCCCTATTCAGCGGACGCAAGCCATTTCACAAACAGGAGGCGGGCATGTTCCACAACGCAACGACGGTACATCTCCGGCCAGGGAAAGTGGACCAGGCATTGCAAATTCTGCGCACCTACTGCATACCGGTGATGAAGGCGCAAAGGGGCTTCATCAATATTGCGCTGGTGCCGGACTCATTTCATCATCGGATCACGGTGATCTCTCTATGGCAAACGCACACGCATGCCCTGGCGGTGGAAGCCAGGTGTGGCTATATGCATGGGATGCGGCTGCTGGCTCCATTGTTAGCCTCTCCCATCCCACAGGCCGCCGGCGACGTCTCAACCCAGTTCTTCGCAGTCAATTAACATTCCCCCTTTATCATCACTTACGAGGCAGCCATGAACACAAATACAAGCCAACACCCGGCCCCAACCGGCCAACCAAAAGGGTTCGGCCCCTGGTTCATGCAGGCGGTGATGAACCCATTGATGGGACTGATCCTGCGCTCACCATTGCACAGCCTGATGAGCGGCTCGACCGCGCTCATCACCGTCCGCGGGCGCAAGAGCGGCAGCCCCTACACGCTGCCGGTGCAATACGTGCAGGATGAGCAAACTGTATACATTTTGCCCGGCTCGCCGGAGCGCAAAACCTGGTGGCGCAACTTGCGCGGCGGTGCGGAAGTGACGCTCCGGCTGCGCGGGCGGCAATGCCAGGCGCCGGCGGAACTCCTCACCGGCGCGAACAGCGTCGATGCGCTCCAGGTCTACTACCGGCGCTTCCCGACTTCTGCACGCCTGGCGCACGTGCGGGTCACCCCGGAGGGATCGTTCGACACAAACGACCTGGCCGCGGCGGCCGAGCGTGCTGTCGTCGTGCGCGTCAAGCTGCCTTAGCACAGTGAACACCAGGCCACAAAGGGCATCTACTGCACCTTCGTGGCCACATGCCCTCGGTACCTTCCCCACTGTGCAGTCAGGCACCGGCACCCTGGTAACGGCGCAGCCCGTAATGCCAGAGCAAGCGGGCAAGCCCGTAAAAGCTGATCAACACCAGTAACTGATAGGTCAGCAGGCTCGGCGCGCCACCCAGCATCAATAGCTGCACCGGGAAGCTGGATAGTAACGCCACGGGCAGCAACGTGGTGAACAGGACTCGGATGATGCCATGGTACACCGTGACCGGGTAACGCCCGAACTCCATCAGGTCATACACCACGTAGAACAGGTTGTTCATCTCCACCAGCCAGAAGCTCAGGCACACCAGGTTGAAGATCATCAGCGTATAGATGCCCAGCGACAGCGCGAATGAGACCGCATACAGCAGCAAGTGCTCTGTCGGCTGGGGGCTCAAGGTCAGCCCATACCCCAGCGCCGCCAGCGGCACGATGAATCGCCACACGGCCAGCACGTTCACCCCTTGCGAGACGAACAGCGGCGGGCACGCCACAGGCCGGATGAGATATTGCTCCAGGCGACCCTCACGCACCATCACCCGCAGGCGCTGAATGCCGCCCAGCAAGCCATTCTCCAACTCCATCAGCAGAGCCAGCGTGCCCACCAGCGCCACCGCCGCCGGTTTGTTCCAGCCGCCGATGCTTTCCACACGGCCATAGATGACACCAAAGAACAGCAGACCAAACCCAATGCTCAGCAGGCTGGCCAGGAACCCAAAGATCGCATCGGTGCGGAAGACCAGCTCTGACTGCAAGCGCAGCCGCAACATCACCCAAATGGATTTCAAAGTGTTCAACATGTCTTACACTCCCGCGCCCTGGAAGCGCCGCAGCCCCGCGCGCCATAGCCATGTCGCCAGGCCGATGAAAACGACGATCCACATCACCAGCCAGCCAAATTCGGCGGGCATCTGGCTCCAACCGACGCGCCCCAGGTAAACCTGCGCCGGGAACCAACCGGCGAAGCGAAACGGCAAGAACAGCCATGCGCCCTTAAAGGGAAGCAAGTCCAGTGGGATAACGCTGCCCGATAGAAAGCTCACCAGCAAATCCGCCAGGTTCGACAGACCCGAGACGCGCTGTGTCCAGAACGCGACAAGGTTGAGCATGTAGCCGAAGGTGTAACCCAGCACCACACCGCCAAGCCAGAAGGCCAGCGCCGCCAACACCAACGCCGGGTTGGTCTGAACCTGGAAGCTGGGGCCCAAGATCACAGCAACCACGGCGATGCCGGCCAGCCCGATCAACCACAGGAAGAGGCTCCCGCCCAACACCTGTGCCAGGAACAACCCGAAGTGGCTGGCTGGCCGGGTCAGCCACAGTACCAGCCGGCCATTGCGAATGCTGTTGCCAATCTCGGCCCACGCCCCAAAGGGCGTGTTGACCACGAAGAATTGCGTCACCACGTAGTAGGTGACCATCGCCGGCAGGGTATACGCCCCCAGGTCGGCGCCATTCTCCAAGATGGTGCGCCACAGGAAGTACAGCGCGAGCGGGCGGATGAGCACCAACGTGAGGAAGAACATGGAATTCACGCGGTATTGCAGCGCCGTTTGCAGCGACAGGCGAAACGCCTGAAGATAGGCTTTCATCGCGCGCCCCCTTGCTCCGCGGCGGCCTCGTGAGCAAAATACCCGCGCAGCGCCTCCTCCAGGTCGGGTTCCTCAATCGTCAGGTCACTCACCGAGAAACGCGCGAACAGCGCCTGCGCCACCGGCTTGGCCTGGCGATGTGGCACGCGCAGGGTGACCTGGGCTGCGTCTTGCGCCACCACCTCGCCCAAGGAGAATAGCGATGCCTCGGGCACCACCTGCTCAAATGTGACCCGGATGAGCCGCGTATCGGCCAATTGCGCCATCACGTCGCCTAGAGAGCCTTGCAACACAAGCTGCCCATGGTTCACCAGGCAGATGCGGTCCGCCAGTGCTTCGATATCGCGCGTGTAATGGCTGGTCACCACGCAGGCGGCGCCCGTGCGGCGCACGTATCCTTTCACGAAATCACGCAATGCCTGCTGCGAAAGGAGGTCCAGCCCCAGGGTGGGTTCGTCAAGCAGCAACAGGCGTGGCCGCCACAAGAGCGCGCTGGCCAGTTCGGCGCGTGCCCGCTGCCCATGTGAGAGTTGGCGCAGCGGCACGTTCAGCAAGGACTGAATCTGCAACAGCGCGGTAATCTCCTCCAAATCGTGCTGATACTGCGCCTTCGGCAGGCCATACACTTCCTTCAGAAAGTGATAGCCATCCAACACGCTCAAATCCCAGGCCACCTCCTCCAGGAATCCGCGCCCGCTCATGACGAAGCTGATCTGGCGCAAGAAAGCCCGCTCGCGTTTGATAGGCGTGAAGCCCAGCACACTCAGCCGCCCACGGCTGGGATAGAGCGCGCCGGCAAGTAACTTGAGGGTGGTGGTTTTGCCGGCCCCGTTTGGGCCGATGTAGCCCAGGGTTTCGCCTTCGTCCAACGTAAACGAGATGCCCTTCAGGGCTTCCACTTTTTCGGTCTGGCGATGGATGAAGCCACGAAGCGCGCCGCCCACACCTTCGGATTTGCGCGGGCGTTCGTAAAGCTTCCACAGGTTGTCCACATCGACAACCCGTTGTGTTGCTGCATGCATGAGACGCTCCTCATTTGTCACAATGGAACATGGTGCTTAGAACTAAACATCACTCGTCATACAGGAAAAACAAGCCGCCCACCATGACGGTGAGGGTTCATGTGCCTTTCCTTGCTTCAAGCTGAGTGTGTTAGTTCACGTCGCTCCCATGCCCTGGGGGCCGCCGATTTGAGTAGGCAGCCGCCCTCATGCAGCGAAAGAGAGTATAAACCTGACGTCGACGAAGATCAAAAGGCGCGCATCACGTCCAGGCTTGCCACAACGGTTCGTACCTGGCTCGCCAGCCGCGAGAATTCATCAGCCTCGCGCCCTGTAAAGGGATTTGCAATCGCGCTGTTATATACAAAGATGATGCCGTCTTTTGTGAACAGCACATAGCCATGACCAGGCCATTTCTGTTCTTCCTGCCACTGCGCTTCCGTTAGCGCTGCAACCACGAAGACGGTCTCGTCCTGGCTGGCCTGATAGTCCACGTAAGCGGCATTGTGCTCGACGTGCACGGCCACCTTACCCGCCCAATCCGCAGGGGCAAGCAGATGGAAGGTATATGCACGCCCATCTTGGGCAACCAGGCGGCCTTCGAGGTGCACAGGGCAGGCGCTACTCAGGCAAGCGTAGGCCGCCCGCGCAAAAGTCAACAAGCCCTCTGCATCCACACGCGTCACACGCCCGCCGGCGTCGTTCTGCGGCAGCGATAACGTGGCGTCCGGCTGCCCATCGCCAAGCATGGGGATATGCGCAATCTCCCAGTGCTCCCCACCATCCAGCCACTGGTAGAACTGGGCTAAATCTGCCGCAGAGAGCAACCCTGTGCCGACGAGGTGCTTCCCGGCACAATCCCAGGCAGCGGCGACCCCATCCTGGTAAATCCACAGGCCCCCACATGTCACCGCGGACCGTTCACGCCACACCAGCGATAAGCCGTGATCGGCGGGGAGATAGCCTGCGCTGGCTTCCTCGTAACGCATCGCGGCCCATTCGGCAATGGCGCGCTGTTGCGCCGGCGAAGCGACGAGTGTGCCGCTGCCACGATACACGAGCGTGCCGTGCACGGTGTTGGCAGTGAAAGGCTTGAATAGCTGCCCCAGATCAGCCAGGCCCAATCCATAGTTAGCTGAGGACGTGGGGAATGAGCCCGCCGTCAGCAACGCCTCACCACACGTCCCATATTGCGTTTGCGCCTGGTCGATCAACGCCACGTGACAACCGGAGCCATCGGTATAACGCCACTGCACAGTAGGATCGCGCATGGGTGGAACCGACGACCATTCCAGCCGCGCCTGCCGCCCAAACTCATCGGTGCGGAATCGGTAACGTTGCGCGTCCTTTTCAAGTTCGATCACATATCCGGGCGTCTGTGTACGACGGCAGGACTCAACCAGGGGCAAGCCGAGGCAATCATCCAGCCAGGTAGTAGGTGTGACGTAAAGCGCGGCTGCGAACAGCGGGTCGGTATGCCCGTTCAGAGAAAGGCGCAGGCGGGCCGCACGGATCGGCGCGTCTGCGGCGTGGTCATCCGTCACACGGACGGTCCGGTAGCTCAGCAGAACCTGTGTGACATCGTTGATGGAGCCATGATGCCGATAGATATGCTGTACAACGCCGATGCCGGGGCAGAACCAGGATTGTGTGTCGTCGGGGTTAGTGCGAAAAATCAAGTGGAAGCAACCACCGAAACGTCCAGCCAGCGTGTCCATGGCTTCTTGCGCCACAATGTCCCAGGCATACATGCGATCCGTGCGGGGCGTTGCGCCGAACATCTGCCCCACCTCCAGCGGCCAGACCAACGCTGGCGAGTTCGCGCGGCCATGCTCAAGATCGGCAATCAGATCCGTTGGGTCATCAGCGTCTGCCCAGTAGAGGGCGTCCTTATACAAGATGAAATATTGAAGCGACTCATTGCGCAGGGAATCGGTAAGCGCGCGATCCTGCTCCGACCAGACACGAGAAATCAACATCTCTTTTCGTTCACTGACATCCACCACCGTTTGTGTGAGTAACCCGGTTGCCGTGATCAGTTTCCCTGGCGTGCCGGTGACGGCAGTGATGTGATAGACCCACTGTGCGCCCAGGGTGAACGGAAAAACTTGCGCCGGCGTCGCGGTTATTGGCAGTGCAGTGACGATCGGTGGTTCAGGTGATGTGGTGGGGGTAGGTTTGGTCGTGGGCGTGGGCAAGGGCATGGGAGTGCTGGTTGGTGTGCTCATCACCTGTATCGTGGGCGTGATATCAGGCGACGGCGATGGTGCCGGCGTGCTGGGCGCTGGCCCACCGGAACAGGCAGCCAGGATAACGGCCCCGGCAGATACGATGGCTCGCCATGATCGATACATGATGTACCCCCGTGTTTTGAACGAAGAACCCAAAAGCTTCTACAGGCTTGTGCTCCGCCGCCATTAGGAGCCCATCCGACCTCAAGTTAGCCAGGCAGCTGACCCCACATGCCGCATCAGCAAATCCTTTTAACCCGCCGAGAATGCATGGCAAGCATCCTCAATGTACTGAGGTAGGCACGATGATCTCTTTCGTCACCACGACGGGCGGGCTCGGATCGGGCGCTGTGGCAGAGGCGTCACTACCATCCGGCGAGCGCTGCCCGCGAAAGGTGCCCTCAATTGTGCGCGTGAAATCTACTTCCACATGTGTGCCATTGAATCGCGCTGGGAAACGGTTCATGTCTTGTTGAGAAGGCCCACTCAACCATGTGCCAAAGCGGTCATATTCCGAACCGAGGCACGCGTCCACCATGCGCTGCCTTTGAGCGTCCCATTTGACGAGGCAGCCGCGCGGATGCGGGTCTTTGCGGTCCAACGCCACCGGCTGCCCATCGATCAGCTCAAGGAAGAAAATGTCGCTATCGTTCCAGGATGCGATGGGTTCCGCCGCCGCTGCCAGGTCGGAGGTCGCCCAGGTTTCCGTCCATACTTGCGGCAAGGCGGCATCGATTTGCTGCGCGAGTTGCGCATACAGCGCAGTGTCCATCTGCCCCGCGCCACTACGCAACAGCCAACGTTCCAGGCGGCGCTGCGGGTCGGCCCAGGCGGTGGCTTGGCCCACCAAAGCCCCATCGAAGGCACGCAATTGTTGCGTCGCGCCGGTCGTCGCATCGACCAGGTCGATCAGCATGCCCCGGTAGCCCAGCGCCCCATCCGTCAGGCTGTATACGGATGAAGGCGCCAACGCCGACGTCGCCAGCAGCGCCTGCAAATCCGCCGCCTCAGTGTTGCTGAGCTTCCACACGGGGTTGGGTCGGTCGGAGAAGGCATCCAGCGTCACACGCGCCGAATCTGCGCGGGTCGCATCCACCAGTGCCTCAAATGATTGGCCGCCAGAGGTATGGCCGGAGAAGCGCCATACTGGGCGGACTGCGATAGAGGCAGGCACAACCTCCGGCGCGACATCTGTGTAATAAATCAGCTCCACCTGTTCGACCGTCTTAGTAAGTACCGGCTCGGTGGTGATGGACACGAAGGGGTGCGGCTGCAACGTGTAATTTTTCAAGTCGCTCATCTGATCCACATCAAGCCCTGCCCGCTGCACGCCATCCTGGATGACGCGATACCCGCCAAACGTCTCCGGCCGTAGCACGCCCTCTTGAACCACCTGCCTGCCCCAGGATGGCGCACGCGAGCCTGCAAAAGCGCCTTGCGGTGCCAACAACGATGACGCCAGCACGAAGCTCTCACCCTCTCGCGTCTGAAGCAGCGTGACCGAGCGATTTGCGACGGTCGCCGTCAACAGCGTTCCAAGCCATGCCTGTACCTTCTCGGTGGGGTCGGCCTTCTCAAAGTAGATGACTTTGATCATCGGCTGATCGTTTTTGTCGTGTGTGTAAAACCCCCATACCCGCACGCGCAGGCCGTCAAACCGCGCCAGCGCTTGCAGTGGCGCGCCGTCGAGGCTGGCGCCCCAGCGATTTCCCTCGAGCGGCAACACGGAAAGGCTCGCTTGAATGCGTGTCGTCTGCCCGGATTGGTCTTGATACACAGCTGCGTTCACGTAACCTTCCAACCCCTCAACGCGTTGCCCTTCCAGGTAGGGCGATGTATCAGGTGCAACGGCGGTGGGCTGCGGCGGTGCTGTTGCGACAGCGATGACGTGGTAGGGA
>DAOUFG010000187.1:0-18808 GCA_034430115.1 Thermoflexales bacterium
CGCTGGAAGAAGAATCGCTCCTGGCCGGCATCGAACACCAGGAATTTTGCCCTTCGTGCGGGCGGCGGGTGGATGCCGACATGGTGTTCTGCCCTTCGTGCCACACCAAGCTACGCAACCCCTGTCCCAATTGCCAGCGCGCGGTTCATCTCTCGTGGGATTTATGTCCGTATTGTGGCGAAACGTTGCAGCCGGAAATGCCCGTCATCAGCAAGCCCGCCCGCAAGCGCATCCCGGCGGCAGCCACTCAACCGCATGAACCCGTACGCGAGCCCTTGCCCGCTAGCCCCCCCTACGCCAACACCTCGCTACCGGCCGGAAAGAACGATCCCGCCACCAGCAATATTGGGAATATGTTAGACCGCGTCGGCGGCGTTATCGAAGGGTTAGTAGATCGGCTTAGTTCTCGGGGCGAAAGCGCGCCACCACCATCCGCTCACGAAGCGCCACCACAGCCTCCGGCAGAACCGCCGCAACAACCTGCGCAACGCACCTACACGCGTCCGGCAGAGTCCAAGGGTAATGAGGGAAATGGAGACGCCCCCACCAAACCAACCAGCAGCATCAAGCCGCTAATTAGCCGAGAAGAACCGCTCGAATAAAAAAAGAACCTCCAGGCGTGCACACCTGGAGGTTTTTGTATCAGTCGCCAGCCCCTCACACCTTGTGAACCTTAATCAGGTTGGTGGTGCCTGCGCCGCTCCCTAGCGGCATGCCGGCGGTAATCACGATGCAATCCCCCGGCACCGCATATCCCTGCTGCAACGCCTGCTGGCGAGCCGCCTCGAACATGTCGTTCGTGCGGTCAAAACCCGGCACCAACACAGCGCGCACATCCCACATAAATGCGGTGTACTGATAGGTGCGCTTCTCAGGCGTCAGCGCGATGATGGGCGTACTCGGACGGTGGCGGGCCACCATGCGCGCCGTATAGCCGGATGTGGTGGTGCAGACAATCACTTTCGCACCCACCTCCTGCGCCACCTGGACCGCCGCACTGGTGATCGCCTGCGTGGCTGCGTCGGGCGAAGGGATGTTCCCATGCTCGTCCACGCCACCTGCCGAAAGCAATGCGCTGCCGCAACATTCCGTTTCGGCACGCGACGAAATACGTTCCAGGGCTCGTACCGCCTCCACCGGGTATTCGCCGGTAGCCGTCTCGGCGCTCAACATCACGGCATCGGTGCCATCCAATACGGCATTTGCTACGTCACTGGCCTCCGCGCGCGTAGGACGCGGCGCATGGATCATGCTCTGCAACATCTGAGTGGCAGTAATCACCGGGATGCCGGCATGCAGACAACTCTGGATGATCTTCTTCTGATAGAACGGCACTTCCTCGGCCGGCGCTTCGACGCCCAGGTCGCCACGCGCTACCATGACGCCATCCACTTCGCGCAGAATGTTCGCCAAATCATTGATGGCTTCGGGTTTCTCGATCTTCGCCACGATATACTGCCGCCCACCTCTGGAAGTGACGATCTCGCGCAACGCGCGCACGTCGGCGGCGGAGCGCACGAAAGACTGCGCGAGCGCATCTACCTGTTGCTCCAACGCAAAGGTAATATCTGTGCGATCCTTCTCGGTGATGGGGATAATCGCCAGGCGCGCCCCCGGCACCGCCACTCCCTTGTGTGAAGTGAGCATGCCGCCCGTCACAACCTGGCAACGCACCTCGTCGTTGGCGGGCATATCCAACACGCGCAGTTCCAACGCGCCGTCATCGATCAACACACGTTGCTCCGGGCGCATCACAAGGATAAGATCGGGATGCGGCAAGGGGATGATCGTCTTATCGGCAGCGGCAGAAAACGGTTGCTGGGCCGAAAAGGTAACCTCCTGCCCAACCGTCAGGAGCGTGCCGGCTTCGGGGAGCACCCCGACGCGATATTTGGGGCCTTGCAGGTCTCCCATGATGGAAACCAGCTTATTTTCTTCTTCTGCGATACGGCGCACCAGCGCAATCCGCCGGGCATGTTCCTCGTGAGTGCCGTGTGAAAAGTTGATCCGCGCGATGTCCATCCCCGCACGGATGACTTCGCGGATCACCGGCTCTGTGTCGGTTGCGGGACCAAGTGTACAAACGATTTTTGTGCGCATTTAGATAATATAAGCAATGCCAACTGCGCCGGGTCCGGCGTGAGTTGCCACGACGGGTCCGGCCTCAATTAATAATGAATCTCGAATTGTCAACGACTTACGCGTGGAGGCGGACAATTCCTGTGCCAGTTCAGCCCCCGCGGAATGCATAAACCATACGCGCACCCCGGTTTGCCCCTGCAAATCGGCCAAGGCAATCTCGCGCAAACGGCTCATGGCCTTAGGCATGGTCCGCACGCGCTCCAACGGCTCCAACCGCCCATCCCTGATGATGATGATGGGCTTGAATTGCAATACGCCCCCCACCCATGCCTGCACGGCACCGATGCGCCCGCCACGGCGCAAATTCTCAAGCGTATCGAGCGCGAAGACAAGCCGCGTGCGCGGGATGAGCGTCTCAAGCTGAGCCTTGATCTGCGCTGGGGTTGCGCCGGCCTGAGCCATGCGCGCCGCCTCGGCCACCAGGAGCGAGAGCCCGGCGTTGACGTTGCGGCTGTCGATGATCGTGACGTCTGCGCCAACCATATCGCGCGCCGCCTCGGCCGAGGCAATCGTGCCGCTCAGATCACGCGAAATGTGAATGGAAACAATCGGCTCGCCCTTGTATCGTTCATAGATATGGGCAAAATCACCAATGGAAGGCTGAGAGGTTAATGGGAAATTTGGGTTCTCCTTCATCATGGTAAAGAACTGCTCGTTGGAGATTGTGGCACCGTCGATGAACGTCTGCCGGCCAAAGCGGACATATAACCTGGCGACTGCATCGACGCCCAACTGGCGGGCCTGTTCCGTATTGAGATCACACGTCGAGTCGGTCACAATTCTTACCATGCTGTCCTCCGATGGGTATTGTAGTTTGAATGTGTAACACCAAATTTACGACAATGGATGTGCGGATTTATACGTCCGCCTCAAATAGATGCGCTCACTCGGCCAGCGTTCGCTTTTCCGCCCGTGCCAAAGAAACCGCGCCGGTGACCGTAATTGTCGTTCGTCATGTGTGCCGTCTCCGCATGTGGAGAGCGTAACCGCACCTGTCAAAGGACCTAATTGCTACGGAGAACGTTTTAAAAGGACAAGCTCTTCGAGCATTTTCCTCGGCGGTTTACAGATAACGACATAGGAAGAAGGATTTCAGGCTTCAGCCAGTTGCTGAATTGCCAACAAGCGAACAGTGCCGGGTGCTCTCACTTGGGCGAGGAACCTAAGGCCAGTTAATTGTGAAGGGTGAAATGGACTTTGCCCACAGGGGTGAATCGCTCGTTGTGTTGGGCAGCGCTAAACGCCTCTTCCTGGATGGAGACGATATGAATATGCTAAAGCTTGGGGAAACAAAGACATTCGGAACCAGCATCCTTGTCCTACCCCACTGGGTAGCGACAAGATAGCCCTCAATCATCGGCATAAAACGCCACGCCTAATGTGCCTGGGCCAGCATGTGTGCCGATGATTGGCCCAGCCTCTGTGACAACCAATTCCACACTCCGAAATCGGCGCATTAGGCGATCTGCCAACGCCCGTGCCTCATTGGGTACGGCACAGTGAATGATTGAAGCATAGATGCGCTTGCATGGGCCGATGTGCTCTGCCATCAAGGCAACGATACGCTCAATTGAGCGCTGTCTGGTGCGCTGCCGCTCCAATAGCTCGATTCGGCCATCTTTCAAGTACAAAACAGGACGGATATCCAGTACAGACCCCAGCAATGCAGCAGCGCCCCCTATACGCCCGCCTCTGTGCAAATATTCCAGCGTGTCCACGGTGAAGATAAGATTCGTCCTAGGAATCATCCGTTCGACAAGCCGAACGACCGAAGGCGCATCCTGCCCTGCCGCGCTGGCGCGAGCCGCCGACATAGCGATCAACCCCAGCCCCATTGATACCGAACGCGAATCAATTACGCTGATCGGGATATCCGGCAATAGCCGGCTGGCAGCCAACGCCGAATCCAGCGTTCCGCTCATACGCTGCGAGAGGTGAATGGACACAATCGCCTCTGCCTGCTCCGAGAGCGAATGATAGGCAGTCACGAAATCCGTTACGGTCGGTTGAGAAGTAGTAGGCAAGCGTTCCTGGCATTCCAATGCGGTATAGAAGGATTGCACATCCAGGTCCACGCCGTCGCGATAGGTGTGGTTCCCAAGGCAAACATATAGTGGGACAACGCAGAGACGACAGGTTCGTCCCATTGCTTGGGTTAGAGATGATGCACTGTCCGTCACAATTGCGACTTTGCATCTGCGTTCCGACATGATTGCTCCTGATAAAACCGAATTGCCTCTTGTAAATGCCCGCGTTGAAAATCCGGCCAGAGCACCGGCGTGCTCCAGAAAACAGCGCCTGCAGCACGCCAAAGCATGAAGTTGCTCAATCGCCACTCCCCGCCCGTGCGGATCACCAAATCGGCATCGGGCAAATCAGAGCAATACAGATGCCGTTGAATGATGCTTTCATCCAGCGCGGCACCGTCTAATTTGCCGAGTTGATTTTCGTGTGCGATAGCGCGCGCTGCATCTACAATTTCAGCTCGCCCTCCATAGTTGATCGCCAACGCCAGGGTCATCCGATCGTTGTGCCTTGTCTGCCAGACTGCTTGATGCAAAGGAGCCAGCAGCGAATCGGGCAGACCTTCCTGCCGACCCATGAAACGCAGACAAATACCATTGCTTTGCAACTCGGGGAGTTCATTCGTCACATACCCCTCAAGCAGTTGCATCAGAAAGGTGACCTCTGCCTGAGGGCGTTTCCAGTTTTCAGTGGAAAATGCGTATAACGTCAACACGTGAATGCCCATCCCCTTGCAGATCTCAACCATCCGGCGAATCGTCTGTACGCCGGCCCGATGCCCGACAACACGTGGGAACCCGCGCGCCTGTGCCCAACGTCCATTGCCATCCATGATGATCCCAAGATGGTTGGGCATCACGCCATCTCCAATTGAACATTCCATCATATTTTCCCTACAGTTGCCCGGATAGATAGGCAAGGAGGAGTGCCGACCCTAGCGACGCGACGCAGGGAATGAGCGCTGTTTCAATGTGCAGCCCCAGGGCGTCAAAGAGCATCTGATCTCGCCATGTGATATAGAGCGCCAACACCAATAGCAACATGCCCTGATATGCAACTTGTGGATATTGCACAAGATACTCCCAATACCTTGCAGCCCATTGTGCCTGGCCGGCCAGCCAGATCGCCCATAGGGTAAGGGTAATGAGCAGGACAATACCCAATTGAGCCAGCATTTCGCATACTTACTGAACGCCGAACTCACTTATCTCCGGCAATGGCGGAATACCGCCATCGGAGGGAGCGCCCGGTCGCAAATAATGCTTTTGCCAGAGCGTTCCACTGAGCGCCTGATAAGACGCATCGTACTCTGCCAACCCCTTCGCATAGTTTTCGTCCAGCAAAGCCGCCCTGGCATTAGCGTCTGTCGGGTCTGGTTCATACGCCGCCAACAAGCGCCGTAAATCGGCATGATGGTCACGTATCGGGCAGGGCGCCAACCAGTTGCCGCTCTCGTTCCGATAAGATCGCTGCCAATCGCGCAGGCCGGCAAAAAATGGGGCGTTCCATGCATCATTGAGCGTCTTGCCTTGGGCATAAATATCTTTGATGTTCACGGGCGAGTAAGGCATGAAGACACAAGGCGAGATTGCGCCATTCCAATCGACAAACAAATACCCGCCGCCGTTGTCACGTCCAGCGGAAATGCAGCCTTGCGTCAGCGTGGCTTGATTCCAGAAATCGACCATGAAAATACCACGCTGGCGGATGATCTCCCACGAGCGACGCCACATCCACATACGCTGTTGTGGGGTTGGCATCAGGTCAAGTGTGTATGAGCGGCCAATTGGCATGTATTGAAAGGTGAAGCCAAATAGCGCACCCTGGCGCGTAAAGCAAAAATCAATAAAGTCCTCTGATAGAAGTTCCTCTGCATTTTCGCGGGTGGCGGTCAATGAAACGCCGAAAGGAGCCCCCGCCTCACGTAGTCGGTACATAGCGGCCATGACTTTACGATAGACGCCCGCGCCGCGCCGCGCATCGGTACGTTTCTCCCAACCCTCCAGCGAAATTGCCGGATACAGATTCCCCAGACGGGCCAATCGGATTGCAAGTTTGTGATCGATGAGCGTGCCATTGGTATACATGATGAACAGCGAATCTGGGTGCCTTTCAGCCAAATCCAAGACGCCTTCGCCATTTGAACGATAGGCAAGTGGCTCGCCACCGCTAATAGCAAAAAAGTGCGCTCCCCATAGCTTTTCAGCTTCGGTAATCATGTGGTCACAGACATCCCAATCCAATTTCGCGGGGGCCGGTCCAGAGTCGGCATAGCAACCTGTACATTGCAAGTTACACGCTTTACTGGGGCTGATCGCCAGAAACGTCGGAGGGGGCACGCCATATTGCGTGCGGAACTGCTCCTTAATGGCAGTGTCGCCTTGTTCGATCACCAGCTTCTGGATGAACGTATTGAAAAGACAATGTAGCGCAGCCGTTGAATAATGGTTGCTCACTAATGCACGTTCGACACTCCGAACCAATGCCAACCCAATTGCCGTACGATCATCATCCACCCCAGGTGGATACGGGCTCGTCTTGCGGCCTTCCTCCAGCCCTTTCAACATTGAAGCCTCGACGCGACGGGTGATTGCATGGCGAATTGGTTTGACTTTTACCAGCCCTGGCCCGGCATGGACGAATATTTCCGATCCAACCCGCATGATTTTCGATTGTGTAGAACTTAGAAATGGCATTTGATTCCTTTCGTATAAAAATGATGCTGTACAAACATGGCCTGAAGCGTTTAGCGCTCAACCAACACCGCAGGCACTGGCGGTTGTTCGTGCGGTCGGGATGGGCAGTTAGCACAAAGCGTCTCTGCACGAGCCGCATCGCTCACACCACAGGCAAACCTGACCTCCACTTCCGCTGTCGAAGCATGTCCCTTTCGCAAATAGACATAGACATCTGCATGAGGGCAGAATGGGATGTCGCCTAATTCGGCCAGTGGACAATTACGGCACAACGCTCGATTTGGACCAACAAAGACGAAGTTGATGCCGGCGGCGCAACGTTGCCGATGTGTTGCAGCATCAAGTTCAAGGAACTGGCAAAAATCGTTCATAGCTTTTTTGCTTTGCGCAAGAACCGGCAAATCATCAAACGCAGCGCGTATGTTCGGAGGATGTGGGAACGGGGAACGCTGCCTGCAGGTCAAGGTCCGCCAGTGGGAACACGCGCACGATGAGAGGCAAGAGCATGTTCATCAACTGGATGCGTTCCTCGCGGCCCAGATCAAATAGTGCAGGCTCCAAGACGGCTTCTGCGACTTCGCGCAAGGCAACGATTCGTTCAAGCGGTGGCAATTGCTTTAGCGTCTTTAGCACCAGCTTACTCAACACCGCCAGCCAGCTTTTCGGTGACGGGCCAGAGGGATATGCCCAATCTGCGCCGACATTCCACGATGCATCCCCATTAGCTAGGCGATTATTCGATGCGCCGACTGCCAGAGCCCTCCTGGCGCCTACCCAGCGTATTCGCTTCCGATTCGGCACGCCGGGCACCTCGCCCACAGCCACACTTACATCATGCCGCGGCTCATTTTCTTCAATCATTTCTTGCAATCTCACCCTCCAAAACGAGCGCTCGTCTTTAGAGACGAACGCCCAAAACCCGAAAGAAACGAAAATATTAAGCGAAGAAAAACTCACTCTTCCACCAGGCGCATCACCTCCTGCGTGAATTCGGCTATCTGGCGGCTGTTTTCTTCGCTCATTTGCGCAAGCGTAGATTGAAGCCGGCCCGACTGCACTAACAGGATACTGGCTAAGCGGCGGTTGAGGCGCTCGGCCACGGATAGCCCCATGCCCAGGCCAGCGAAGATACTGAGCCCCAGCTCGCCCAACCTGCCAACCTCTCGCAGCCTGTCACGTAATGCGTCGGCCTCGGCCGTCTCATTCAGTGATTCCAACCCGAGGATAATTGCCGTGATCATTTCCGCGGCGTAAATCATCGAAGAATGCTGCTCTGGAATGCGAGCCAGCAATTCCTCCAGCAAAGCATCGTAATCTTTGGCACGTCCCGACTCAAGCGCCTTCAAGATGTGCGCCTTGGTCGTCGTCCATTCCTGTTGGGTCACATCCCCACCCGCTAAACGAGCAAGTTCCTGTTCCGCCCGTTGCGTGGGGCGGAATACCACCGAAGCGCGCCCTGGCCCATGCAGAGCCTCCGGGAGCTGATATTCAGCCTCAATCAGGCCATACTCTTCCAGCAAACGCAACATCTCATAAGCGGAGACTTTGCTTACGCCAATGTACTCGGCAAGCGCTGCATAATGCAGCGGCTGCTGTTCTTGCGTATATAAATCAAGAACCTTGCCCAAAAATTGCTGTTGGCGGCGCGTTAGCTTTTTCATCTTATTTCCGAAATTTCCGAAAATATTATACGGACAGGAGGGGGATTGTCAAGAGAGCAATATCCATTTCCCAATTTCAGCATAACGACTATGTTGACACATCTGAACATCCGTTCTAATCTCAGGGTGTTTATCCGCTGAATGGATGCCACTTGCTTCGGTCCTGGCGAAGCGAGAAACAACGCACACCCGATCAATAACAGACATATTGTTTGGAGGTGAAACGATGGCGGTGAAAGGTGCAAACCAGCAAATTCACAACGTGGTGGCGGGTTGGCCGGGCGTATCCGCACAGCCGCACCGCTTCGGCGGGACGGAGTTCAACATCGGCCAACGTGAGATTGGTCACATGCACGGGGATGTGCTGGTGGATATCCCCTTCCCCAGCAAGGTGCGCGATGAACTGGTCGCCAGTGGGCGCGCGCAGCCGCATCATATCCTGCCCAATACGGGTTGGGTCAGCTTCTTTCTGCGCGAGCCGGACGACGTGGCGCGGGCCATTGAATTGCTGCGTCTGTCTTACGATATTGCGATGAAGCAGAAAGTGCCGGCAAACAGCGCACAAATTTGAGCAACGTTGGGTGACTTGTTCAGTCGCCCGGCCGGGTTTGCCAGGGCGAGATATTATCTCGCCCTACAAGATCAAGCTAAAACTGGTGACGAACTCGGGTCATCAGATTCACAGGAGAACATGGAAAACGACTATTACGCACAATGCGTCGCCAAAGGCGTGGAGCTCTATTTCCGCACGTTAGGCCATGCAGACAACATGCACCTTCATACAGGAGACATCGAGTGGATCGCGCCTTTGCCCAACACGCCGGGCCCCTCGATCGTTTACAAAATCTCACTTGACGAGAGGACTGCGGCGGCTCGAATTGACGAGCTGATCCCGCTGATCAAAAGTAAGCACATCCCCTCGGCATGGTACGTCTCCGCGACCTCGACGCCGGCAAACATCGTCGAAATCCTTCTGTCAAGGGGCTTCGTCAAGACCTTACGCAAGCCGACGGACCCGGATGAACCAGAGGCTGCCATGGCCCTGGATATGGCGCCTGACATGCGCTGGGCCGCCTCACCCAGCTTCGAGATTAGAAGGGTCACATCATTCCCCGACTTTGAGAGGTGGATTGACGTCGTCAACGAAGCACTCCACGGATGCGAATTGCTGCTCGCGAAGTACAACTACCCCCTTGTTGCGCGCGCGAGTGTGTCGTTCTACCTGGCGCTCCTGGATGGCATTCCCATTGCCACTGCTGCCACCATGCAAGAAGGGGATATTGCCACGCTTGAGTTTGTGTCCACACTCAAAGCTCATCGCCGCAAAGGCGCAGGCAGCGCGGCATGCAGCGAAGCGTTGCGCGACTTGCAGAAGACAAACGTCAGAACCGTGACACTGCGCGCAAGCCATGAGGCAATTCCCCTGTATGCGAAACTCGGCTTCCGCCCATATTTTGAGCCGGCGATCCTGTTCTATGTGAGTTGATGCATCTCCCGGCCCATTGCCTGATCGTATATGATAGGCAAGACAAGTTGATGAAACTCACACCACACCTCGCAGCCGGCCCTTCCCCCGCATACGAGCGGAGGCAACGCGCAGCACTTAGCGCCATCCTGATCGCTTTCGTCATCGCCGGCGTGCTCTATGCCCTCAGCACGCCATTCCTGGATGTATCGGACGAGGTGCGCCATTATGCAATGGTGGAATACCTGGCACAGGGGAACGGGCTGCCGGTCCAAAACCCGGCCCAGCACGGCTTTTATGAGCAGGAAGGCAGCCAGCCGCCGCTGTACTACGCCATCATGGCGCTGGTGGTGCAACCGTTCGACCGTGCCGACTTCAAGCAACTGGCGCAGTTCAACCCACATGCCCGCCTGGGCCGGGCCGATGCCACCAACAACTTCAACCAACTGATCCACACCCCCGCTGAGGCCTTCCCCTGGCATGGCACGGTGCTGGTAGTGCAACTGCTGCGCCTGCTGGGCGTGTTGATGGGCGCTATGACGGTGGCCTGCACCTTCGCCATCGCGCGGGAATTCACCCCTGCCGGACGGCCCAGTCTGTGGTTTGTTGCACCACTGGCGGCCGCATTCAGCGCGTTCAACCCCATGTTTGTGTTCATCAGCGCTTCCGTGAACAACGACACGCTGGCCGCCATGCTGTCATCGCTGGGCATCTTGCTGGGCGTGCGCATCATCCGGCGCGGGCTAACTTGGCGCAACGCAACGTTACTCGCGGTGGTGCTGGGTTGTGCGGCGCTGTCAAAGTCATCTGCGCTGGCGCTGGTGGGCATCATCCCCCTCGCGATTTGGATCAGCGAATGGCTGCGTTCCCCAGCACCCACGCTCCCTGGCTCCCCTGCTCCCGATCACCCTCGCTCCACCGCTCTGCTGCGCCCCGTGCCCAAGCTGGCGCTCATGGGCATGCTGATCGCGGGCATCGCCGGGTGGTGGTACGTGCGCAATGCCTATTATTACAACGGCGACTTCACCGGCACAACGATGATGGCGACCATTGCCGGCGCGCGCGACACGTTACCTTCGATCTGGGAACTGCTTGGCGAATGGGGCGGCTTCCGGCAAGCCTATTGGGGGCTGTTCGGGGCGGTGAATATCCCGATGGCGCGTTGGATCTACAGCGTCTTTGATATTTTGCTCATCCTGGCCGGGGTTGGCCTGCTCGTATGCGCCATTGATTTTGTGCGTTCATTGCGCGGGAGCACAGGCCCGCAAGAAGTTGCTTCGGCGTGGATCACACGCGGGCTGCCGGCGCTGGCTTGCTTTGGGGTGTTTTGCCTGGAATTCGCCGCGCTGGTACGCTGGACGTCCATCACGCTCGCCAGCCAGGGGCGGCTGCTCTTCCCGGTCATCGCCGTCATCTCCACGCTCCTTGCGCTGGGGCTGGTTCGTCTGTTTGAGGCGTTGCTCGCATGGCGGGACCGGCTCATCCAGGCACTTGCACAGGGCGCGCTCTACGGATTGCCGGTGTTGATGCTCGTCCTCACGCTCGTGTGCCCGTTTGCCTACATTCGCCCGGCTTACACAAAGCCCGCCATATTGAGTGACGAAACGCAACTGCCCACTGACATGGTGAAGACAGAATTGCGTTTTGCCGATAGCATCCGCTGGATCGGCTACCAGGTTCAGACGCCACGCGTGAAGCCGGGCGACGAGTTCATCGTCACGCTCTACTGGCAGGCGCTACAGCCCATAGCCAAGAACTATAGTGCCTTCGTGCGCCTGTATGGGCGCAACGGGGCTGAAGTTTTCCTGCTCGACACGTACCCCGGCGGCGGGATGTATCAGACCACATTGTGGCAACCGGGGCAAATCATCGCCGACCAGTACCAACTGCGCATCGCCGATACGCCCACCAACACCCAGATCATGCCTTCCGTCATCCGGTTGGACGTGGGCTTTTGGGATTTTGAAACCAAACAATTCTTGAACACCTACGATGCCACGGGCAACGCCACCGGCCGCCAGCGCTACCCGGCCGGCGCGTTGGCAATTACTGGCGCCCCACCCACCACGCACAACCCATCGCTCACACAAGCCTATGTGTCGGACACGCAGATGAGCCAGATCAGCAACACGCTCACCGTCAGTCTCACCTGGAAGGTCACAACCGACTTCACGAACGATTACACCGTCTTCATGCACCTCTTCGACGCCCAGGGCAACAAGGTGTCGCAGGCCGACGGCCCCGCCAGCAATGATGACTTCAGCACCCGCTGGTGGCGTAAAGGGGATACGGTGATCGACCCACACACCTTTTCCCTGCCGCCGAACCTGGCTCCCGGCCAATACACGTTGAAATATGGCCTCTATCAGCCGTCGGACGGCGCGCGCATGCCCGCCTTCGACGCCACCGGCCAGCCCATCAATGATGCAACACTGAGTGAGATCATTACAATCAAATGACTATGGAACGACTGTACGGGCGACACGCCGTGCAAGAGTGTCTGCGCGCCAGGCGGCGCAAGATCACCAAACTATTGATCGCCGACGGGATACGCCAATCGCCCACCATGCGCGACATTCTGGCGCTGGCAGCCGAACAACGCTTGCGCGTGGAGACGGTGAGCCGCCAGGCGCTGGAGGCAATCTCCGATCACACGCACGGCGTGGCGTTGGAAGTGTCCGATTATCCCTATGCCACGCTGGATGACATTTTGCAGCAAGCCGAATCGCGCAGCGAGAAGCCATTTCTGCTGATCCTGGATACTTTGCAGGACCCGCAGAACTTCGGCAACCTGATTCGCGCGGCGGATGCCGTGGGGGTGCATGGCGTCGTGATTGCCGAACGGCGCAGCGTCGGCGTGACGCCGGCAGTTTCCAACGCTTCATCGGGCGCGGTGGAACAATTGCTGGTGGCGCGCGTGGTTAACCTGGCTCGCGCCGTGGACGAACTCAAAGAGCGCGACATCTGGATCGCCGCGCTACAAGGCGATGCGCGCGCGCAAGACATTTACAAATCTGACCTGCGCGGCGCACTGGCGCTCATCGTGGGTAACGAAGGCGAGGGCGTCAGCCGGTTACTGCGCGACAAAGCCGATTTTCTATTGGCCCTCCCCATGCGCGGGCACGTGGAATCGCTCAACGCATCGGTCGCCGGTGCCGTCGCGCTATATGAAGCATTGCGCCAACGTTCGTCTTAAAACGAGCCAAGTCGCGCAGCTTTCCAATAAGTGTCAGGGCAATGTCAGGAAAGCGTCATTAATCCCAATACGCTCTAACCCTATATCATTAACGACACTGGCTTTATCACAACAGGAGTGAGAAAAAGCCACATTTATAATGACAGTTCATGTGAATTCTGAGACCGTCAGTCGTTGGTTATTTGGACCACCCTTACAGTCACAAGAGGCCCCACATCAAACAGTCAGCAAAATAGTAGGTTTGGCTGTTTTTGCCTCCGATGCGTTATCGTCGGTGGCCTATGCCACGCAAGAGATCTTCGTCGTGCTCATCGTGGCGGGCGCCGGGGCACTGGCACTGTCCATTCCGATTTCCATCGCGATCGTGCTGCTTCTGATGATTCTGACGCTCTCCTATCGGCAGACGATTGCCGCGTATCCGAATGGGGGTGGGGCTTACATCGTCGCCCGTGATAACCTGGGCGAAATACCCGCGCAGGTCGCGGCGGCTGCACTCCTGACCGACTACACATTGACGGTGGCCGTCAGCATCTCCAGCGGCGTAGAGCAGGTCGCCTCCGCCATCCCCTCCCTGCTGCCCTACAAAGTGGAGGTCGCGGTGGCGTTGGTGATGCTCATGATGATCATCAACCTGCGCGGCGTGAAGGAATCGGGGCGCGTCTTCGCGATTCCCACCTATTTCTTCATCGGGATGATGTTGCTGACCCTGGGCGTTGGCATGTTCCAGATGGCCACCGGCACCCTGAGCCACGTCACTGGCGCAGAAGCCATCTATCACCTGCCCGAACAATTGACGCTCATCCTGGTGCTGCGCGCCTTCAGCAGCGGCTGCGCCGCCGTCACCGGGGTGGAGGCCATCTCCAACGGCATCCCCGCATTCAAGGAGCCGAAGTCTCACAACGCGGCAACCACGCTGACGGTGATGAGCATCATCCTGGGCGTCATGTTCGTTGGGACGACCATCCTGGCAAACCACGCCGGCGCGGTTCCCTCCGAGACGGAAACGATCATCTCTCAAATCACGCGCACCATCCTCGGTCGTGGCCTGTTGTATGGTCTGGTCATCGCCGCCGCGATGATCATCCTGGTGATGGCTGCCAATACCAGCTTTGCCGACTTCCCCCGCCTGGCGGCATTGGCTGCCGGCGATGGGTTCCTGCCGCGCCAACTCACCTTCAAAAGCAGCCGGCTGGTGTTCAAATGGGGCATCGTGGTGCTTTCCGGGGCGGCCTCCGTGCTCATCATCGTCTTCAATGCCAGCGTCAGCGGGTTGATCCCGCTCTACGCGATTGGCGTATTCCTCAGCTTCAGCCTGTCGCAGATGGGCATGGTGGTGCGCTGGCACCGTGTGGCGGGGCTAAAGCGCGGCGAAGAAGTACAGGCCGAGCATAGCACGCTGCAGCACGACCGCTACTGGCGGCCCAAGCAAATCATCAACGCCGTGGGCTGCATCGTCACCCTCTGTGTCACAGCCATCTTTACCTATACCAAGTTCCCCGAAGGCGCCTGGGTCACCGTCATCATCATCCCGAGCCTGGTGCTTATGTTCTCGCGCATCCACGCACACTACGTAAGTGTCGCCAGGGCACTCTCGCTACGCAATATGCCAACGGCGGAACTTTGCGTGCGCCCTATGCGCACGGTGATCCTGGTGGACGACGTCCATCGCGGGACGTTGCGCCTGGTGGAATTTGCCAAGTCACTGGGTAACCCCTGGGTGGCCTTGCATGTGGACTACAACGACCGGGGCGAAAAGCAGATTCGCGACAAATGGCAAGAGCGCATCGGCGAGGGGGAGCTGGTCGTGTTAGCTTCCCCCTACCGGCACCTGATCGAACCTGTGCGCGATTTTGTGCTGAGCGAAAGGGATAAAATCCCCGGCGGTTTTGTGCATGTCATCATGGGCCAGTTGGTCATGAACAACCAGGTGCAACGCATCTTGCACTCGAACAACGCGCTTGGCATCATCGGGGATTTGCAGCATTACGACCGCGTGGTCGTGACGGATGTGCCCTATCAACTGTATCCGCAGGACGGCGGGGATGGGCCGCGCAAGCCCCCGGCACTCGCCACACCGAACGATGAACAGGCCGTCACCGCCGCAGAGCCATCCGTGGAAGAAGCCCCGCAGCCGGAGGCCATACCGGAGCCGCCACCACCCACCACGCCACCCACAGGAACGCCGGAGGAGAAGCCGGAAAAAGCGGATGAGTGATTCATTGGCACGGCTATAATCGCCTGCATGATCCGGGAACAACTCAAGCGCTACATTACACAAGCGATTCTCAATGCCCAGGCAGCAGGTGACCTGCCACAATCCGAAATACCAACCTTCACGGTGGATCACCCGCGCCAGGCACAAATGGCCGACTATGCTGCGTCCGTCGCCATGCAAATGGCACGCATCGCCAAGATGCCCCCGCCGCAGATTGCGCAGCGCGTCGCCAAACACCTGGAGCTGAACGACACCGCCAGCGTCGAAGTGGTGGGAGGGTATCTCAACATCCGCCTGACGCCTGCTTACCTCACCGAACAGGTGAGCAACATTCTGAAAGCGGGCGACCAATGGGGCGACATCGACATCGGCGCCGGGCAACGCGTGCAGGTGGAACACGGCAGCGCCAACCCGACCGGGCCGCTCACAGTCGCTTCGGGCCGCAACGTCATCATCGGCGACACGGTCGCCAATGCGCTCAGCGCGGCGGGTTATCAGGTGGAACGTGAATGGTACGTCAACGACGCCGGCAATCAAATTCGTCACTTCGGCGAGAGCGTTTATGCGCGCTATGCGCAGTGCCTGGGCCAGGATGAGCCCTTCCCGGAAGACGGCTACCGTGGCGAGTACATCATCGACATCGCCAAACACATCATCGAGCGCGAGGGGGACCGCTATATGCACATGCCGCGCGACGCCGCGCGACGTGCGTTGGGTCGCCTCGGCATCGATATGGTGATGGACGGCGTGCGGGCATCGCTGGCGCGGGTGAACATCCGCTACGACAACTTCTTCTCCGAAAAGAGCCTGTACGAAAGCGGCCTTTTCGAGCGTGTGCTGCCCATCTTGCGTGAAAAGGGCTTGCTGATGGCGTTTGACGACGCGCTGTGGTTCACAGAGGATGGCAGCCCGATCCGCAAGACAGAGGCACGCCGGGAAAGGGCCACCCAGGGGCAGGCTGCGCCGGAGGACGCAGAAGAAGACGGCCAGAAATCAAAAGCCGTGCAAGCGGTGGTCATTCGCTCGCCCCAGGTGATTCCAGAACCGAGTGAACGACCCACCTACTTCGCCAGCGACATCGCCTATGTGTGGAACAAGCTGGTGGAGCGCGGTTTCAACAAAGCCATCTACGTCTGGGGTGAAGATCACCAGGGTGATGTGCCGCGCCTGATGGCTGCGACCAGGGCTTTGGGGCTAGACACCAGCCGTGTCGTGCTGTTGATCTATCGGTTCATCACCCTCATGCGCAACGGCCAGGAAGTGCGCATGGGCAAACGATCTGGGAACATCGTTACGCTGGACGACGTGGTGGACGAAGTCGGTTCCGATGCAACGCGCTTCGTGCTGATCTCGCGCTCCATCGACACCAAGATCGTCTTCGACCTGGACCTGGTGAAGAAGCAATCCGACGAGAACCCGGTCTATTACGTGCAATACGCGCACGCGCGCATCTGCTCCATCTTGCGCAAGGCGAAAGAGGACATTGGAGATTCGAGATTAGAGATGGCCAGCGCCAACCTCCAATCTCCAATCTCCAGTTACACGTTCTCACACCCCAGCGAGCTGGCGTTGATACGGAAACTACTGGAATTGGAAGAAGTGGTGGAACAGGTAGCGACGCAACTACAACCGCATCATCTCGCCACGTATGCGCAAAGCCTGGCCGCCACGTTCAGCGCTTTTTATCGCGATTGTCACGTATTGGGTGAAGCGCCCGACGTGAGCGCCGCACGTCTGCAACTGGTACAGGCCACCCGGGTCACCCTGGCACGCACGCTGGCGTTGATGGGGATGAGCGCGCCGGACCGCATGTAGATCAGGAAGTAATAAGGAACTAAAAGTGGGCATAAAACCGGATCACTGGATTCGCCGGCAAGCGCTGGAAAACCGCATGATCGAGCCGTTCGTGGAGCAATCCATCCGCACCGGCGTCGTCAGTTACGGGCTGTCGAGCTACGGCTATGATATTCGCGTCAGCAACGAGTTTAAGATTTTTACGAACGTCAACTCGGCCATCGTCGATCCGAAACACTTCGACCCCGGCTCGTTTGTGGACTTCACGGGCGACGTGTGCATCATTCCGCCGAACTCCTTCGTGCTCAGCCGCACCGTGGAATACTTCCGCATCCCCCGCGATGTGCTGGTCATCTGCCTGGGCAAAAGCACTTATGCGCGCTGCGGGCTGATCGTCAATGTAACGCCCCTGGAGCCGGAGTGGGAAGGTTACCTGACCCTGGAGATCAGCAACACCACCCCCCTCCCCGCCAAGGTATACGCCAATGAAGGCATCTCGCAGTTGTTGTTCCTGGGCGCCGACGGCGAATGCGAGCGCAGCTATAAAGATAAAAAGGGCAAGTATCAGGGGCAGATCACCATCACCCTGCCAAAGATGGAGCAGTAAACTATCCGCGCAACACCACGCCAGGGGCGGCATACGCAATGAACACGACAAACAGGGATGATCCCGCCAACGCACCTGTCGGGCCGACCGAACCGCCCCTGGCGACGCAGGTGGTACGAGGCAGCATCTGGGTCTCCCTCGGCGCCTACTGGAACCTGGCCTTCGGCTTCGCCATCAACATCATCCTGACGCGCCTGCTCACCGCCGAAGTATTCGGGCTGTTTGCTTACGCGCAGTTTTTCGCTTCTCTGTTCTCCATCCAACCCAAGCTGGGGCTTGGATACGCCTACGCGCACTCGCAAGACACCTCCGACCAGAACCTGAGCACCTATTGCGCAATGGAGTTCCTGGCGACGTTGGGGGGCTTTGTGCTGGTATTGATTGCTACCCCTTTTTTACCCGCCAGTGTGCAACTACTTGCCGTGGTGCTATCCGCCATCGCGATTATGCAGGGCCTGTCATCAACATTTGGCGTGCTCATGGAACGGGACCTACGTTTCAAGCAAACCAGCCTGTTTGGCATCGCCGTCAACATGATTTCGTACATCCCTGCCGTATTGTTCGCAGTGCATGGCGCCGGCGTATGGAGCCTGGTGACCCAAAACGCCGTCCTGGGCGGGCTTGGGCTTGTGCTCAATGGCTGGCTGGTGCGCAAACATCTTAGCCGGATATGGCACGCACCGGTCAAGTTCGACAAATTGCTTGCCCGGACGATGTTGCGCTTTGGCATCGTCGCTGGCTTGTCGCTGTTTGCAGGCGGGCTTCTGACACAACTAGATAATTACATGGTAGCCACGTTTGTGAGCATAACAGCGCTGGGCTTCTATGACCGAGGCTACCGCCTGGCGCAATGGCCAGCCCTCCTCTTCAATGGCCTGACCAGTCGCATCGGGCTCTACACATATGCCAAATTGCAGAATGACCGCCAACGACTGCAAAAGATGACCACCTTCATGCTGTGGACCATCAGCGCAGTTGCCTTGCCGCTTGCCTTGGTACTATGCATC
>DAOUFG010000188.1:0-23823 GCA_034430115.1 Thermoflexales bacterium
CGGCACATCGCCAAAATACTGCTCGATCGTAGTATGTGGTTGGCTCATCCGCCCATTATGCGCTGGGTTGCCTTAAACTTCTAAATGCAATCGCCCTACCGGTCACCCCATCATCCGCACAACTCCCGGCACTAGTGGCGTTGATGCAAATCTGGCGCACCTGACCATAATAATGAAAAGAGCCGGGACTATACCCGGCTCCTGTTTATGCAACACAGTTACCCCTTGCATGTGTCATTGGTAATTGCGATGATGGAAAGCTCATATGTAGTTGAGTACTGTTTTTGTGCGTTAATGATTGTTCCCTGATAAGCAGGGAATGAACTCAATGTGTAGTCTTTGTACATATACGCAATTGAGACGTATTGTAATAACCGCCCTTCCTTTTTAGTCCAAGTCAAAGTATCAGAAATGCTATCATCCGCCCATCCTGCTCCAAGCTGCTGATTATAGAAATCTGTAATCTTGCCAGTAGATAATGATGTGCCAATCAAATACAACTTATCTGACGTAAAGCATGTATCACTGCTCCCTGGTGGGAAAAAGTTATCTATAGTCAACACCACAACACTATTCGGAGGAAGTGTCAATTTATTTGCGGTTTCTTGAACTTGAGACCGCACTAGATCGCGTCCTCCAGAGGAACAACTGGTGCATACGAGGACTATAACAATGAACAACTTAAGGTTTCGCATAAGTCACCTGAGCCGCGCTAATTCCCATATAGTTCCGCAAAAGCATCAAGCCAAGGAGATACTTCTGCTCCTCTCCCTTCTGGATCAATATGTGTTGTGGATTGGTAGTATTGTTTACTGGGGAAATTTCCTACGCCTTCATTATATGCAACTCTGACAACCTGCATATCAACTTTCGACATATCAGTAGCTCTGGACCCACTACTGCCAGGGGTATCATGCATTCTTAAGTCTGCAAGCCCTTTAAGGTAAGCAGCCGCGAACTCTACACCTGTTCCGAAATCTAGCGATTGTATTGCAGCATCAGTTGCATCAGATGGAATACCGACCCCTGCTTGCCTGAGTGACGGGATAGTATAGTCTGGGTCAAGGACTGCACTGGGCTTCACCTTAGCCGGACCAAAGCTCTGATCTCTGGCTATAAAAAGTCTACCCACATCAGCTAATATGGAATCAGGTAATGAGCATGTTGACCTACAACGGCTTACAGCCGCCACAGCCCCATCTTCCAAATCATCCTTTGGGTTGCGGCTGTTCAACTCAGCATACATGCTTCCGGCGAGTAATTGTGAAGGTAGCATGAATTGCCTTGATTTCTGCATCACTTGCGCGACAAATTGTGGGGTGACTATGCTGGAACTAAGGCCATACTTATTGATGATGTATTGACGCTGGCTAATGTAGCCCGATGTGTAAATAACATGGCTAACTGTGGAGTTGTTGCATACATCATCAAGACAATGCCCACTACTATCTGTATGGTTGAGAGGGCTATTTGCTGCATAGGCATACCGGTTATAGATTTGTGGATTACCAGCGATTAACGCAATCGTATCCGGGCTGATAAAACGGCCCAGTAATGGTGAATAGAATCTCGCACCATAATCCATCAAATTCCCGACAGTCCCCACGTTTTCGGAACGTTGACCTGTGAAAGTGCGGTCAGAAGGCAGGCTGCCACTGCTGTAACGTACCTCGCCGAACGGGTAGTAGCGCACCTCGCTCACCTTCGTGCCGGTGATATTGGTTGTCAGGCTGGCGGAACCGAGATGATCGCCATAGACGAACGTCAGCGTGACGCCCTCGCGCACGGCCACCTGCTGCCCGTTGAAGCGATACGTCACTCTACACAGGACGCGCATAAAAATAGAGGGCCGGGTGCAGCCCCGGCTCCCTTTCGATACCATTCTGGTGTACCAGCGCAAAACCCCACTAGATGCGCTAGTAGAAAGCACCTCGCTACATATGCGTCACCTCTCCTCACTTTGGAGGATACAACGCACATGCGTTCTCAGTAAGTTTACGTAGTGTAAATGCTCCTCCCTTCGGGAGCTTAAGAGGTTCAAAGTCAAACACAGTTGCTCGTGGCATGACAACAGCATCCCCCGCTCGCTTCAGAATGTAGTACTGAATGTAATCGCTTTGACCATCACTCAGGTAAAAGACGATCCGCGCATTCAGTTCCTTCACACCCATTGGATATGACTCTATCAATGGACCAGAGGACAATTCGGATACTGTTTGGCTAATCGTTGTTGTGTCCGTTACTACTATATAGTGCAGGCTTGTGGTTGCATTTGGGTCGCGAATCTCGATTGTCCCGTCAAGGGGCAGGCAATACACATGAAATGCTCGAATGGATGTAGCGTTTATATCCCCTTGTGCCATCTCGTTCGACAATTCATTGGACAACGAGCATGAAGTAAGGAGGATAGAAATGATAAGAAGCATGACACTTTGCCGTTTGAGAGTCATTCATCACCGTCCTTTCACCTCGAATGATTTGGTTAGCCCAGACTCATCTTCATACCACGGCTCAAATGCTATATCGAACTCCTTTGCTGAGCCATTGGGCTGATTGAGTGATGCCATTTCGGCATCTGTCATGACCCACGCCCCTGTCTCTTTTTCTTAATAAGCCCCTCTCGCATACTTTGTATGCGTTCGTAGCGTTTTTTGCTTCCTTCCACCATAGACCAAGTCGCCCAGCTTACTATCCCCGTTAACACAATGAAAGCCAATATACATTGTGGAAATAGGTCATAAAGAATAATCTGTAAACAAATACCTATTGCCATAATGTAGAAGGCGAAACCAACAATGAATATTTTCGTGGGTTTAGAGGTGCTATTACTTTTCATCCTCCAGTATTGAAGTAAGAGAGTGCCTAACAGGTAAACGATAAATCCCATCCCAGCGGTAATTGGAATTACTATTTGAGTTAGTACTATCCCTATATCAAATGCATCCATAAAAGTCGCGGATTGCCTTGTGAACCATACGGTTGGAAGGCAAGTCTCCACTTGATGAACAGACTTTCAAACGAGTAGTAGCACATCTCGCTGGCTGTTGTAACACTGGGGTTGATGATCAGGCTCACGGAGTCAAGATGGTTGTCACATACGAACGTCATGGCGATGCCTTCGCGCACTGCCACTTACCGCTGAAAAATCACACAAAAACAAAATAGTACCAGCTGTATTAATCGCTAATTGTGTTCACCTGCAATCAGGTGCCCATCTCGGGACTTAAAAGGTGTGGCGTATCGGATTGGATATACCTGATCCACAGTTTTATTGAGGAATCTAGCCAGATTTGCGCGTGATGCATCATCCTCATCATACGTGTTAATTAAAAATTGTTCTAATATTCCATCACTTCTTGCAAATAGAAGCGCATAGGGAATCATCATATTGCTGTTATCAACAGCAACGACTCCCTGAACTGTGGTGCCATCATGTAGAGTGAATGCACAAGCCACATACATTAGGGCTCCACCTCCTGCATCAGTTTCCCAACTGGGATAATGCACTGGGACAACATCATCGCCATCATCATCAAACATGGTCCAAATCGGGCAAATTCTAAAATCGCTTAAGGTCAAGTCGAACATGACTTTGTGTTGGTGGTACTCACACATCTTGTATTCCTCTTATACTGACTCTCTCGCCAGCATCGTGCGTGCCCCAGCCTCGATTACTTGAATGGCGGTCATTGTTCCTATTGTGCAACAGTCGTCCCGCTTGCGCTACACTACCCACAACACAGGGAGCACCCATGAGCAAAATTGACACCTATCGCGCAGCACTCGAGCAGTGCAAAGACCTGGACGGCTACCTGCTCGCCGAGTCGGGCCTGCCCGGCCCACGCGGCAACATCGAGCTAGCCCAGGCCGTGGCCGACTTCGGCGACGCAACACTCTTCACTCACTTCTTGACCTTCACGCCCGAAGTAGCGCCGACCAACACCCCGCAAGAGTTCCTGGCGTTTTGTGGCGCCGTGGGGCTGGGCAAGCTAGTGGCCGCCGGCCAGCGCGAGTGGCTGGAGCCGCTGCGCAAGCTCGCCTCGGATCCACGCTGGCGCACCCGCGAAGGCGTGGCGATGGCGCTGCAACGCGTGGGCGATGCGGACATGCCCTTTTTGCTGGACACGATGGCGCAGTGGCGCAGCGGGAACCTGCTGGAGCAACGCGCCGTCGTTGCCGCGCTGTGCGAGCCGAGGTTGCTGAAGGACCTGGCACAGGTGAGTCGCGTGCTGGACACCTTGGACGACATCACTTCCGCGCTGTGCGAGGTGCAGGATCGGAAGAACGAGGACTTCAAGACCCTGCGCAAGGCGCTGGCCTACTGTTGGAGCGTTGCCGTGGCGGCTTCGCCCGTAGAAGGCAAACGTTGCATGGAGCGCTGGTTCGCCAGCGCCGATAAGGACGTGCGCTGGCTGATGCGCGAAAACCTGAAGAAGAATCGCCTGGCGCAGATGGACCCGGCGTGGGTACAGAAGTGGCAGAAAGCCATAAGTTGATAAAGTCAACTGAACAATTGACTTAGTCAATCAAATGCGTATAATGATCCTTGCTTGTGGGTGAGGCAAAAACCTTTAGCATCTGGCAGACCCTAAAGGTTTCACTAAATCTTCGTTCCCGGGTGTGATTTCCATATGACAGTCGCAGATGAGCTTGCACAACGCAGCGCCGCCGTGCGACGCTTCAATCGCTTCTACACGCGCCAGATCGGGCTATTGCAAGAAGGGCTATCGCGCAGCCCCTTCTCGCTCACCGAAGCGCGCGTGATCTATGAACTGGCGCATCGCGCGCAACCAACCGCCTCTGAGCTGGCCGAGGAGTTGGGGCTGGACCCTGGCTACCTCAGCCGCATTTTGAACGGCTTCCAAAAGCGCCTGTTTGTGACGCGCCAAACCTCGCAAACGGATGGCCGGCAAAGCCTGTTGCAACTCACGCCCCAGGGGCAGGCGGCGTTTGAGCAGCTCAACGCAGACACGCAAGGGGAAATTGAGGCGCTGCTGAGCAGGCTGTCGCCCGACGACCAAACCCGCCTGCTGAAAAGCATGCGCAGCATCGAAGAACTGCTTGGCGCGCAGCCCGAGCGCAAGACGCCCTATATCCTGTTGCGCCCGCCCCAACCCGGCGACATGGGCTGGGTCGTTCAGCGGCATGGCGCGCTCTATGCGCAAGAGTATGGCTGGAACGAGCAGTTCGAGGCGCTGGTGGCCGAGATCGTCGCGGGGTTCATCAAAGAATATAACCCCAAATGGGAGCGTTGCTGGATCGCCGAAGTGGATGGCGAGCGGGCCGGTTCCATCTTCCTGGTGAAACAAGCACAAGGCATGGCCAAGCTGCGCCTGCTGCTGGTGGAGCCACAGGCGCGCGGGCTTGGGCTGGGCAGCCGGCTGGTGAACGAGTGTATCCGCCAGGCCCGCCAGATGGGCTATCAGAAGATGACGCTGTGGACCAACGACGTGCTGCTGGCTGCGCGGCACATCTACCAGAAGGCCGGCTTCCAGTGCGTGGAACGCGAGCCCTATCAAGGCTTTGGGCATGACCTGGTCAGCGAGACATGGGAGATGGCGTTAATTTCTGGAAACTGAGAATTGGCTGTGGTATACTTTTTTGCGTACAGCAGCCACACGTAAAATACATAAAACGCGTTTGACCGTATTGAGCTTTCCCTCTATAATTACCCTTTGCGTTCAGAAGAGGCGACCGAAGGTATTCTTCAGTCGCCTTACGCTTGTTCAGCAGATGGGCGTACTAGCCGTACAGACCTTACAGAGCAGTTTACTAATAACCTGTCCCAGAGTTTGAGGAGGGTGTTTTTTAATGGTGACAAACCACAATCGCGCCACAAAGTCCTATGCACGTGCTCCTGAGATTCAACTACTCCCCAAGTTGATCGAAGTGCAATTGGAATCGTTCAAGCTATTTCAGAATGAGTTGTTGCGCGAGTTGTTTGAGGAAATCTCGCCCATTGAGAGCTTCAATGGCGAGATGGCGCTTTACTTTCCTGGCAATTACAAGCAAGCCAAGGAATATGGGCTGACTTATTGGTTCGAGGAGCCAAAGGTAAGCATCGACGAGTGTGTGGAACGTGACCTGACCTATGGCGCACCGCTCTATGCCAAGGTGGCGTTGCACAACCGCAAGACAGATGAACACAAAGTCGATACGATCTATTTCGGCGAATTTCCGTTGATGACTGAGAACGGCACGTTCATCATCAACGGCACTGAGCGCGTCGTCGTTTCGCAGCTCATTCGCTCGCCGGGCGTGTACTTCAGCGCAGAAGAGGATATGGCGAGCGGCCGGCCGCTCGCGCAAGCCAAGCTGATCCCCGACCGCGGCGCGTGGATGGAGTTTGAAACTCGCAAGAGCGATTACATCGTCCTCAAGTTCAACCGCAAGCGCACCATTCCCGTCACCATTCTGCTGCGCGCGTTGGCCGCCGTGGACGATGGGCAGACGAAAGACCTGCTCACCACCGGCAGCGAAGATGAGATCAAAGCCCTCTTCGCCGACGTGGACAACAACCCCGACCACCAGTTCCTGGAGGCAACCTTCAAGCAGGAGCCGGACTGGGCCAACAAGCCGTCGCGCACCATCGCGCAGGAAGCGCTCATCGAGTTCTTCAAGCGCGTGCGCCCCGGCGACCCGCCCACGCTGGATAACGCGACCGAGTTCATCAACCAGCAATTGTTCGACCAGCGCCGTTACGACCTGGAGCGCGTGGGCCGCTATAAGCTGAATCAGCGCCTGGACCTGGACGAGATCATCCCGCGCACGCACCGCACCATCACGAAGATCGACCTGGTGCGGCTCATCCGCCACCTGATCCAGGTGAATAACCAGGTGATCCCTGTGGACGACGTGGACCACCTGGGCAACCGCCGCGTGAAGACCAACGGCGAATTGATCCAGAATAAGTTGCGCGTGGGCCTGCGCCGGATGGAGCGCATGGTCAAAGAGCGCATGTCCATGCCCGATAACGATTCACCTTCGCCGGTGAACCTGATCAACATCCGCCCGGTCGTCGCGGCGGTGCGCGAGTTCTTCGGTTCCTCGCAACTTTCGCAGTTCATGGATCAGACGAACCCGCTGGCCGAACTGACCAGCAAGCGCACCCTTTCGGCCCTGGGCCCCGGCGGTCTGCGGCGTGAGCGCGCCGGGTTCGACGTGCGCGACGTGCACCACAGCCACTATGGCCGCATCTGCCCGATCGAGACGCCCGAAGGCCCGAACATCGGTTTGATCGGCCGCCTGGCAACCTACGCCAAGGTGAACGCCTACGGCTTCCTGGAGACGCCGTATCGCCGCGTATCGAAGGCGGTGCCCAACACCGTCGAAGCTGCGCCGGGCCATACGCTCAGCCAGGACGTGGTGGACGCCGGCGGCGCAGTGCTGGCGACCGCCGGCACGCGCGTCGATCAATCGCTGGCCGAGATATTGGCTCAGAATACCGGCATCGAAACGCTGCCCGTGAAGCCCTACGTGACGGCGGAGACGCTGTATATGTCCGCCGACACGGAAGATAAGTTCACCATCGCCCAGGCAAACGCCAAAATGGACGACTATGGCGAATTCATGGGCAACCGCATCTCGGTGCGCCGCAACCAGAAGTTCATCTTCGCGCCGCCTGAGCAGATCGACTATATCGACATCGCGCCGAAGCAAATCGTGGGCATCAGCGCCGCGTTGATCCCCTTCCTGGAGCACGACGACGCCAACCGCGCATTGATGGGCAGCAACATGCAACGCCAGGCCGTGCCGCTGTTGCAGCCGCACGTGCCCGTAGTGGCAACCGGCGTGGAACGCCAGGCCGCGATGGATTCCGGCCAGGTGATCATTGCCGCCGAAGACGGCGATGTGCTCAGCGTCACCGGCAAACAGATCGTGATACAGAACGCCAAGGGCAAACGCACCTACACGTTGCGCAAATACAATCGCTCCAATCAGAGCACCTGCATCGATCAGCGGCCTATCGTGACCAAGGGTCAGCGCGTGAAGAAGGGCGAGGTCATTGCCGACTCTTCTTCCACCGACCACGGCGAACTGGCGCTGGGCGAGAACATCCTGGTAGCCTTCCTCTCCTGGGAGGGCGGCAACTACGAAGACGCGATTTTGGTGAGCGAGCGCCTGGTGCGTGAAGATTACTTCACCAGCGTGCACATCGAAAAGCACGAGATCGAGGCGCGCGAAACCAAGCTGGGCCCCGAAGAAATCACGCGCGACATCCCCAACGTGGGCGAAGAAGCGCTGAAGGACCTGGACGAGACGGGCATCATCCGCATCGGCGCGGAAGTGAACCAAAACGACATCCTGGTGGGCAAGATTACGCCGAAGGGCGAGAAGGAACTCTCGCCGGAAGAGAAGTTGCTGCGCGCCATCTTCGGCGAGAAAAGCCGCGAAGTGAAAGACACCAGCCTGCGCCTGCCCAACGGCGAGCACGGCAAAGTGGTGGAAGTGAAGATCTTCGACCGCGACGAGCATCGCGACCTGCCCGCCGGCGTGAACCGCATGGTGCGCGTGAGCATCGCGCAGCGCCGCAAATTGACCCAGGGCGACAAGATGGCCGGCCGTCACGGCAACAAGGGCGTGGTATCCAAGGTGGTGCCCATCGAGGACATGCCCTTCCTGGCCGATGGCACCCCCATCGACATCATCCTGAACCCGCTGGGCGTGCCCGGCCGTATGAACATCGGCCAGATCTTGGAGACGCACCTGGGTTGGGCCGCCGACCGACTGGGCTTCCGCGCGGTGACGCCCGTGTTCGACGGCGCCGACGAAGCCGAAATCGAGGCAGAACTCTGCCGTGCGTGGCTGATCGATCATGCCTATCACCAGATCACCCAGCGCGCATGGACGTTCCTGCACGAACACGAGGTGGATACCGAGTCGTTGCGCGACGATCACGATGCGCGCATCGCCTATCTATCCGAGTGGCTGGCCGATAAGGACTATGACATCGAGCGCGCCGCGCGCGACGAAAATTATGCGCGCCGCATCGTGTTGATCGAATGGATGCGCGAGAAGGGCTACGACCCGGACGAGCTATTGAGCTTCGAAGAAGAGAAGCGCACCTACTCTCAACGCGCCGGCGCCGACCGCAAGCTGGTCGTGGTAGCGTTGCGCCTGTGGCTGGAAGCGCACGAAATCGCTCATGCGGATCTGACCGATGAGCAGGTACACGAGCGCGCGACCCAGTTCAGCCTGGAGACGTCCGATCCGCTGCCCACGCTGGGCAAGATGAAGCTGATGGACGGCAAGTTAGGCGAGCCGTATGATCACCCAGTCACGGTGGGGTACCTACACATCATGAAGCTGGCCCACCTGGTCGAAGACAAGGTCCACGCCCGCAGCACGGGCCCGTACAGCCTGGTCACCCAGCAACCGTTGGGTGGTAAGGCTCAATTCGGCGGCCAGCGCTTCGGCGAGATGGAAGTGTGGGCGCTGGAAGCCTACGGCGCGGCGCACACGCTGCAAGAGATGCTCACCGTCAAGTCCGACGACGTGCAAGGGCGTGTGAAGACTTACGAGTCTATTGTGAAGGGCGAACAGATCGAGGAGCCCGGCATCCCGGCATCGTTCAAGGTGCTGGTGAAGGAACTGCAATCGTTGGGCCTGGCTGTGGAAGCCATCAACGAGAACGGCGAAGTGATGCACTTCGGCAAAGACGAAGATCGTCGCCAGACCCCGCGCCTGGGGATGGGCCTGCTTGGGTTGGAAGAAAGCGTCAACGAGTAATACACACCACTGAGTCACAGAGGACACAGAGAGTATGAAGACCCCCGATCTCTTCGAAGAGATCGGGGGTCTTTTTTTAGGTGTTCCCTGTGTCCCCGTGGTGCAATCTAGATAATATGCAAGGCCCGCTTCAATTGAAGCGGGCCTTGCCACATGAGGAGGAATTTCCGAGCCGGGGGATCTTACTTGCCGGCCTTCGGAGAAAGAGTAGATGCTGTGGAGGGGGCGGTCGCCTCACGCTGCTTCCACGGCACACCCAACCAGCGCAGCAGGAAGTAGTCGGCACCAATGTAACCGGCGGTCTTCCAGGCCAGCACCAGGATGAAGGCCACCAGCAGGAGCAATCCGTTCGTGCTGGCAGAACCAGCCATGATGAAGTTGAAGTTCATCAGCGCGCCGAAGAAGGCCGCGATGCCTACGAATGCGCCGACGACCAGGCCGATGCCAATCAGCAACTCGCCATAGGCCACCAGCTTCGCAAACCACGTATAAGAGTTGGTCGCGAGCAGATAGTTAATGAAATCCGCGTACCAACCAAATGCAATCGGCGACTTGCCGCTGGCTGAAACCGTCACCGCGCTGGTCCAAAAGCCCTTCAACGCTGCGCCCGTCTGCACCCAAGCCGGGTCGGTGACCTTGTGCAATGCAGCCTCAATCCATTGATAGCCCAACCAGATACGCACAACCAACCACACCCAGCTAAAGCGCACGTCCGAGAAGAGGAACTTGGCAATGCCGGGGTCTTCAATCACACGACCGCTAAAGGTCTTTGGGTTCTTAATGTTTGTCATTTCAAAACTCCTTTTGTTCAGTCCAATCCATTTGCTACCTGAGCATGACTATACGCATTTGCCCCGCTCGCCTGTAGGGGCTGGCGGCTCAAAACGGCGCGCATATCGTCTACAATGTCATCAGACCTTGGTCTGAAGGCTATGTCTCATTTATGCGCGTTGGGGTGAGGCATCTTGAACAAGCCACGCAGCGCCGAGACGAGCCCGGCGCACAACCATCGGGAGGATTATCATGAGCACGCCGTCATATGTAGACGATAACAAGATTGAGCGCGAGCACCTGGCCCAGTTCGTGAATGGGCTGAGCGAGGTACAACTAGTGCACCCCATGCCTGCCGGCTGGACGGTGGCGGCGGTGCTGGCGCACCTGGCCTTTTGGGATCAGCGTGGGGTGGTGTTGCTGGAGAAGTGGGCCAAAGAAGGCATCGGCCCATCCCCGCTCGATACGGATGTGGTGAACGAGGTCACGCGCACGTTGTGCCTGGCCATTCCGCCGCGCACGGCTGCGCAACTGGCGATCGACTGCGCCGCGAGAATCGACGCTGCCATCGAACAGCTTTCCCCGCAATTCGCCGCCGACGTGATGGAGAAGGGCAAGACGGTGCGCCTGAACCGCGCCGACCATCGCCGCATGCACATGGCCGAGATCAAGCAGGCGCTTGGGCTATCCGACTAAAGAAGAATCCACGAATCTTCGCGAATGGGTGCTAGACGGGATTCCAGAATGAGCGCGTATTCGTGAAGATTCGTGGATGGTTATGCCTGTTCCGGATGATATCCGTGTTCATCTGTGGTTTTAACCTTCGGCTGCGCCCGGCCGATGATGTTCACCAACACGATGCCGGTCAGGATCAGCGCGCCGCCCAGCAGCGCAGTAGGCGCGGGCAACTCACCCAGCCAGAGCCAGGCGATGAGGATCGCCACCGCAGGCACCATATAGAGGAAGCTGCCCGCGCGCGAGGCCGGCACGCGCGAGAACACGTAGGACCAACCCAAGTAGCCGATCGCGCCGGGGAAGATGCCCATATAGATCACCGCCAGCGTGGATTCCATTGAGGCAGCCGGCAACTGGTGCAGCAGGTCGGGGGTGAAGACGAGCAGGAACAGCGTGCCGAACCAGATGGCGCATGCCGTGAATTGCAACGGCGTGTAGCGCCGCAGGTAGGGCTTCTGGCTGACGTTGTAGATGGCCTGGACCAATGCCGCCACCAGCACCAGCAGCGCACTGGGTGAGATTTGCAGCCCTGCGCCTGGTTCAAGCGTGATCACGGCCACGCCCACGAAGCTGATCAGAATCCCCAGCCAACTTACCCAGCGCATCCGCTCATGTAAAAAGAGCGTCGCAAACAATGCCACGTAGATGGGCGAAGAAGCAATGATCAGGCTGGCGGTGCCGGCCGGGATGCTCTGTTCGCCGATGTTGAGCGCCACGTTGTAGAACGAAAAGCCCAGGAACCCGGCCAGCGCCAACCCCGGCAAATCGCGCCGGCGTGGCAGTGGCATCTTGGTGATGACGGCGTAGATCAATAGCACCAGCGAGGCCGTCAGGTAGCGCAGCAATGCCACGCTCTGTGGGGAGTAGGAACGCAGCCCGGCACGAATGCCTGCAAACGCCGACGCCCATAGCATGATGGTGCAGGCAACGGCGAGGGTGGTTCGCCAATCGAACCGGAGTGAGACACGACGAGCAGACAGCAATAGACGTTGACGAACCAAGGGCCACAATCCTTTCGAGTGTTCTTATAAGTGACAAATGAAGATAGGGAATCCACGAATCTACGCGAATCCCCTCTCGTCATGCGTAGCGATTCGTGCAGATTCGTGGATTCTAGTCCTGTTTTCACGCGGCTGTCGGGATCTCGTCATTGAGGGGGCCGCCAGCGACGTAGCTGCGGACCGACCCATTCACTTTCAGGCGCGCGTCGTTCTCATACAGCGCCTGAACGGCGGCGAAGTCCGGCACGTCACCGCTGGTCAACGCGGCAAGTTGGTCGAGGAAGGTCCAGTCGTCGGGCTTGAACGCGTCAAGGGGCGTTTCGATAATGCCCCAACAATCCCAGGGCAGCAGTTCCACCCGGTTCAGCGACGCAACGTCGCGGATGAAGTCGCCGGCCACGAAGCCTAGCCCGTGCATGTCGAAGATGCCGAACTGATCCGGGTCGGCCTGGCCGCTGCGACACATCTGCCATGCTTTGCCGCCCACGATGAACTGGTCACGCGGCACGTCCAACGGGTTGAACGGCACCTTCATCTGTTCGCACTGGAAGGCGTCGAGTTGGGCATCCACGAGCACCCAGCGGTTCTGGGTCGCGTTCCAATACTCGCACACCCAGTGATCTTCGTAATGGTTCGGCAGGAAGTAGGCGCCGAACCCGCAACGCGCTCGGGCGGGCACGCCCTGATGGCGCAGGATGGAAACAAGCATGAGCGAGAAGTCACGACAGTTGCCCACCAGCTTGCGCTCCAGCGGGCGCGCCTGAGTGAGCGGGCTGGGGTCTAGTTCGATCATGCGTGCCAGCCGGCGCGGCATGCTGCGCAATTGCACTTCACCCTGACGTTCGGGCGAGAGATGCAGCCCATAGCGCTCCGCCCAAAAGATATGAACAGTGGTTCCCTGCACCACTTTGCAGAGTTCGGCGATATCCGTTGGCAGGTCTGCATACAGGTGGGCATCGTCGCCCGGGTTGGAGAGAGGACCTTGTTGGGTAAAGAAGTTCCATTGCGTGTTCATGTGCATAACCCCCTTAGGAGATAGATGTTGCCATGATAACGGAATTTTGGTGCCATTTGTCCGCGCGTCGACACGACACACAAATAAAACCGCCGATGCACGCCGATAAACGCAGATGGCGATCATCTGCGTGGATTCGTGGATCACCCCGAATTTGACGGGTTTCATTACCCTATCGATAATGAGCAGCACAGTGGCAAAATAACTTCCCTCAACACTCCCGGCATCCTGGACCGCGCGTGATGCCTCGTTTTGTCGCGCCTGCTGAACGTCGCACAGGCAATAGGAGCAGGGAGCCTCACCCCCATCTCGACCAAACCGAAGGCGCTGCTGTCTTTTTCACCTTGAGAGAACCAACATGCTTGTCATCTTTCGTTCATTGCGGCATAAGCCTTTTGCGTTGCTGTGGAGCGGGCAGACGATTTCGAGCCTCGGCGACAACCTGTACCAGGTGGCCCTGGTCTGGTGGGTATTGGAACAAACCGGCTCGCCCGTCGTCATGGGCACGGTGGTGATGTTGCGCACCATCCCCATGCTCCTGTTTGCGCTGTTGGGCGGCGTGATGGTGGATCGTTTCAACCGCCTGCACCTGATGCTGCTGTCCGACCTATTGCGCGGCGTCGCCGTCGGGTTGGTCGCGGGACTGTTCTTGAGCAACACGCTGGCGATATGGCACATCTACGCGCTCAGCCTGCTCTTTGGGTTGGTGGACGCCTGCTTCCCATCCGCCTATCGAGCCGCACTGCCCGACCTGTTACCCCCGGATGCCCTCACCAGTGCGAACTCGCTCACCGACCTCAGCGCCCAATTCAGCGGCATCGCCGGGCCGGCGCTCGGGGCATTTATCGTCGCCGCCGGCGGCAGCCCGCTGGCCTTTGGGTTGGATGCGCTGTCGTTTTTCGTCTCGGCGGCTTGCCTGCTGCCGTTAGCCGGGCGCGCGTACACAACGCATCCTGAGGCGTCACACGGCAACTTGCTCAGCGACGCGCGCGAGGGGTTGGCGACTGTTTTTGGCACGGGCTGGATTTGGGTCACCATCGCGGTGGCCGCGGCGTCGAACCTGACCTACGCCGGGCCGATGGGCGCCGCGCTGCCCTTCCTGATCAAAGACCATCTGCACGCCGACGTAGCCGTGCTGGGGCTGTTCTACTCGTTCAACGCAGCGGGGGCCGTGTGTGGAGCGCTGTGGATGGGCCGCCAACGACACATGGGCCGGCGCGGGCTGCGCATCTTCCTGCCCTGGATCGCCCTCGCGCTCATGGTGGCCCTCATCGGCCTCTCACACAGCACCTGGCTCACCCTGGGCGCCGCCTTCGTGATCGGCCTGTGCAACGCGGCCCTGGGGCTGGCCTGGTTGAACGCGCTTCAGGAATATGTGCCGCACGAAAAGTTAGGCCGCGTTTCCAGCATCGACTACCTGGGCTCCTCGCTCCTGGAACCAGCCGGGCTGGCAGTGGGAGGCTGGGCAACGCAACTACTCGGCCCGGCGCTCGTCTTTGTCGTGGGCGGAGCTTTGCAGGCCATCCTCTTGGCGCTGGGTCTGCTCCACCCCGCCGTGCGCAAGCTGGATTAGGCGATCTAACGCATCTAACACAAAGGCACAAAGAAACAAAGGACACAAAGAATATCTATCTAACCAGGTCTGGAACAAGCAACTCTGTGTTCAGGCTGATCCACGAATCTTCACGAATTTTTGCACATCCGTGAAGATTCGTGGATAGGTATTCCTCATGCGCCGGTGGCCTGGTTGATGCGCACGCGCAATCGGCTGGCCGGGTTTTGCACGCTGCCTGCCAGGATGTCTTCTTCGTGGATCACGGCAAGCAATATTTCGCGCTCGCGGCCCAGGGCCCACGGGTCACCTCGATTGTGATCGTAGATCACGTACAGCGACCCATCGGGCGATTGGGTGCCATCGGGGTACGAGACGCCGGCGCGCTCGTCGAGCAGCAGCCCACCGAGCCACGTGTGGCCGTCGTCTTCCGAGAGCCACGCCGTCAGATGGCTGCGCACGTCGGCGCGGGCATGGTTCACCAACACCAGCCGCCCGGAGCGCAGCCGGCGGATGAAGAAGCGCGCGTTGGGGCCGGGCAAAATAGCGCCGGCATTCGCCCGCCAGGTGTAACCACGGTCGGTCGAGACGGCCTCGCCGATGCCGTCGCTACGCCGCACCAGCATCCACAGGCTGCCGTCGCGGCGCTCCACCAACATATGCTCGTCGAAGGTACGCCCGGGCACGTCGGCGCCACCGCGGCGCGCCCAATGAGCGCCGGCGTCGGCGGAGACGACCATATTGGAGAAGCGGTCCAGCGCCGTATCCGCTCGCTGTTCACCCTGGGGCGACGTTTCGGCTTGTTGGGGAAGGACGGTGCCCCAAACGGCGGCTGGCAAACACCATTCGCCGCTGGAAAGCACGAGCGGCTTATTCATCATGATGCCGTTGCACAGGCGCGTGGGCGCGGACCAACGCGGCTTCGGCGCGTCGGGGTCGGCGCAGTGTGAAGCCCACACGCCGACCCGACCGTCGTAATAGCCCTCACTTTGAGCCCAGAAGTGCCATAGCCTGCCCAGCGGATCGCACCACAGGCAGGGGTCGAAACAACGGCACTCCAACGTAGGTGGGTGAATGATGCGTTGCGGTGCCGACCAGGTGTGCCCGTCGTCGGCGCTGGTGACGAGCGGCACGTAATTGCCGGGGCCTTCGCGGTCGCTGCCGCTGTACCAGGTGGCCCATAGGCGACCACCCGGCGCGCGCTCAATGCCGGGGATGCCCTGCCAGCGGCGCCGATTATCGGCGTATTCGGGGCCAGGATCGTCGATCACGAGAGCGGGTTGCAGGCTGAGGTCGATTTCTGGTTGCATGATTGACTATTATGGCTCAGCCGGGGAATTCACCGCAGAGGATAGGAAAAACACAAAGGACACAAAGTTCTGATTTGTCTCACCGCAGAGTCGCCGAGGACGCAGAGATTCTTTTTATGTGCTTTGCTTCTCTGCTTCTTTGCGGTTCATTTCTAATTTCACCGCAGAGGATAGAAAAACACAAAGTAACGAAGTTTTTTATTTCCTGGTCCTCTTTGCGGTTCAATCTTCAACCGCAAAGCACGCAGAGGACGCAAAGGTTCTTTTTAGATGCTTTGCTTCTCTGCTTCTTGGCGGTTTAGATGATTCCCTGGGTGGATGAAACGGCTCACTGAGCGTAAACTTAGCCCATGAGTAATACACCGAACAATCGCAAACGGCGTGTGTTCTCCGGCGTACAACCGTCGGGCGAACTACACATTGGCAACTACCTCGGCGCAATCCGGCGCTGGGTGCTTGAACAGGACCAGAAGGAGAATTACTTCTGCGTCGTGGACATGCACAGCATCACCGTCCCACAGGATCCAGCCACGCTGCGCCAAAAGACGCGCGAACTGGCCGCGCTCTATATCGCCTGTGGCCTGGACCCACAGAAGAGCACGCTCTTCGTGCAAAGCCACGTGCGCGCGCACGCCGAATGCACCTGGATTCTGAATTGCGTCACGCCAATCGGCTGGCTGGAACGCATGACCCAGTACAAAACCAAGGCCGCACAGCAAGAAAGCGTCAGCGCCGGGTTGTTGGATTACCCCGTGTTGATGGCCTCCGACATCCTGCTCTACAGCGCCGACGAAGTGCCGGTGGGCGAGGATCAGAAACAACACGTGGAGCTGACGCGCGACATCGCGCTGCGCTTCAACCGCATCTATGGTGAGACGCTCGTCGTGCCGGAGCCGATGATCCCGCAGACCGGCGCGCGCATCATGGGGTTGAACGACCCGACGCGCAAGATGAGCAAGAGCGAGACCAACATTCGCGGGCACGCCATCCGCCTGACCGACAGCCCCGACGAAATCCGCTGGGCGTTGAAACGCGCCGTCACGGATCTGGGCCGCGAGATCGTGTTCAGCGACGCACCCGAGAAAGCCGGCGTGAACAACCTGCTGGAGATTTACCAGCTCCTCACCGGCCAGAGCCGCCCAGAGATTGAGGCGCACTTCGCGGCCAGTAAAGGCTATGGCGCGCTGAAGAGCGAGGTGGCCGAGGTGGTGATCGAGTCGCTGCGGCCTATCCGCGAGCGCTATGAGCAGTTGATCGCGGACCCGGCCGAGTTGGATCGCATCCTGGACGACGGCGCAGAGCGCGCCCGGGCCGTGGCAGAACCAAAAGTCCAAGAGATGAAGTACAAAGTAGGGTTCATTGTGAGGTAAACGTGAGCAGCATTGCAGGCATCGCCGATAAGGAAACGTACCTGATCGACGTCATTCGCGAAATGGGGAAGACGTGGCCCGACAACCGGGCGGTGAACATCGTCTGTCACGGGCACAGTGTGCCCGCGGGCTACTTCGCTACGCCGGTGGTGAATTCACTGGAGGCCTATCCAAACCTGTTGTTCGTGGCGTTGAAGCAGCGCTTCGCCTACGCCGTGCTCAACGTGATCGTCTCGGCCATCGGCGGCGAAGGCTCGGAACAGGGCGCGGCGCGCTTCGAGAGCGACGCGCTATGCCACAAGCCCGACGTGGTGACGATTGATTATTCCCTGAACGACCGCGATATGGGCCTGCAACGCGCCAAGGCCGCCTGGCGCAAGATGATCGAAGTTTCGCTTTCGCGCGGCGTGAAGGTGATCCTGCTCACCCCCACGCGCGACGTGATGACCATCCGCCTGGGCGACCCGAAATGGTGCATCGAACTGCCCAAGCATGCCGAGCAGGTGCGCCGGCTGGCTGCCGAATATCACATCGGCCTGGCCGATAGCGATGCCGCCATCGAGCGCTATATCGCAAACGGCGGTGAACTGCCAGACCTGCTCTCGCACATCAACCATCCCAACCGGCTCGGGCATGAGCTGGTCACGCGCGAACTACTGCGTTGGTTCCCCGCGCAATAACGCTGCCGGCAGAAGCAAGACAGCCGGTATCTGGTTAGCACTGAACAAACCCGATGTCTCAAGCGCAGGATACTGCGCAGACATCGGGTTTGTTTCATTTCTAGAACTTGCCAATCTCCACCAGCGCCGGGCACATGGGCGGCAGCGTCACCTTCAGCTTCGCGCGATCTGGCTGCCAGGCGACCTGCGCACCTACAACGGGCAACGGCGCGGCTGTTTGCAGTGCATCGCACGGCACCTCGAACTCAATCGTCTGCGTGTGATCGGCCAGGTTGAACACGTTGATCACGCCGCCTGCCACATCCGGCAACGTGTGCAGGTGCACGTTCTCGGCGATGCCCTGGAACTGCCCGCGCACGAAGAACGGCTTAAGCCGCTTGTAGGCGCTCATCTGCTCTTTGTAAGCCTCGAAGCGCCGTTCGGGGTCGTAGGTTGGCAACCCGCCGGCGGGCTCAATCGTCTTGTTGCTGGTCTTCCCGCCGATGCCCAAATGCCGCACGGTGGAAGCCGTCCACCAGAAGAACACGCAGTTGTCGTTGTCGGCGGCCATCGTGATGTGCAGGTAGAGCGGCACGTTGCACCCGAGCGCGTAATAATAGAGCGCCAGTGCCCTGCCGGTGCGCAGGTCGTTCAGGCAGTCCCACATGTACTCGAAGCCCCAGTTCTCATCGTAAGCGCCCTTCTCGTCGAAGCCTTGCTGGAAGTAGGTCGGCACGTAGATGGATGTGCTCCACGGCCAGACGGGGTCGTGCGCTTCAATGGTCAGCCCGGGGCATTGCTTGCGCACTTCGCGCGTCAGCCCATACACAGCCTGCACGTGATCCAGCGGCGTGCTGGGCACGGCGTGCCCGTGCGATGCGTCGTAACATGGGCCGCGCCAATCCATCTCGTCGAACATCATGAAGCGCACGCCGTGCCTGGAAATATCGAGGATGCGGCGCAGCTTTTCCTGCCAAAACGCGTGCCCGCACAGGCAGGGCTCCCAACTGTCGGGGCCGACGGCGGGGTAATACTCCAGCGGCCCCACCTCGCGGTCGGGGTGCTTCACCATATAGCGGTGCGGCCAGTAGTCCTTGTAAGTGCGCAGGATAGTGCGATAGGCCAGGTCCAGCCCGTAATCCTCTTTCAGCGTATGGATGAAGTCGGCCACCGGGCCCAGGCGCGCCTCATCCCACAGCGTCTCGCCCTCCGAGACTTCCCAGCCCGGGTCCAGGTAGAGCAATTCGCAGCCGATTTCGTGCGCCTTGGCCGCTTCCTTCAACAGCGCCTCACGCGTATAGAACTGCTTGAGCAGGGCCGGATCGGAGTGATACCAGCCCACGTCATAGAGTTCATTCCAATTCACCGGCGGGTTATAGCTTGCGTCAAAGCCGTGCCCGTGCGCATCCAGGAAGTCGCGGTAGATACGGTAAGCCTCCGGGAGGCCGCCATGATAGGGGATGTAACAGGTGCTGCCGAAGGTGAATGTCGCGCCGGGCGCGAGCGTGCGTGCCGCCGAGGGCTCGCCATAGAGCGAGAACCCGGCGCCGCCGAAGCGCAGCAGCGTTTGGCCATCATGATGTTCGGGCTGTGCCACCGATAGCTCGATGGCGTCGTTGTTGTACTTGATGATCACCAGCCCCTGGTCGCCCGTGCCCCAGGCCCAGGCTTCGGAGCGCAGGATACCTTCCTCCGTGAGCGGCGGTTCGGGGCGAGTCTTGTCGGAATAGACGGCATTGTGGAAGTCGCCCGCGACAAGCGCCTCGGTGGGGTAATCGTGAACGCTGCCATCCAATTGCACACGGAAGGGGATGGCGCACAGCCGCCATGAGGTGCGAGAACCCAGCGCCGCGACAAAACCGAGCTTCACCTGTTGCAGCGTGACCGTTTCGTTGCTCATGTTGTGCAGGGAGATCGTTTCTTCCACTTGCTCATCGGTGCAGCGTAAGCGCTGCTCCAGCGTTATACCCGCCGAGGCGAAACGCCCGCTGATGACGGTCAGGTCGCCCTGGTGATCGACCTGCCGGTCGATGAGGGGATCATCGCGAAAGGAAGCCGCGCCGGCTGCGCCCGAGAGCGCATATTGATAGGCGTGATCGGCGAAAGCCATGTGTAGGGTTGGAGCGTAAAGGTCTCCACGGACAATGTCACAATTGAGCATCGTTCACCTCTATAAGTCAGTATACTTGCGAGAGCGAACTTTTGTGATCTTCATTTGCACATGGATGTTTCCTGCGTAAATCGAACTATCTACATATCAACAAAGGGGTACATCGAATAATGACTGAACCAGGCTTAACCCGCGAACAGATCGTCACCCGTTTCACTTCGGGCCCGCTCCTGCTATCCGCCGCGCTGCAAGGGCTCCCCTCGGCTGCGCTCGACCTGTCGCTTGCGCCGGGTGAATGGAGCATCCGGCAAATCGTGCATCACCTCGCCGACGATGGCGACGCGTGGTGCATGGCGCTGAAGAAAGCCATCGCCACGCCCGGGGCACTGATTCGCCTCGAAGGTTCCCCGGGGAATGATGCGTGGGTCGCGGCACTGCGCTTCGACAAACGCGACCTGAAGGCGGCGCGGGCGTTGATCGACGCGCACGTGCAGGTCATGGCGCAACTGGTGGCCGATTTTCCCGCCGCATGGGAGAACGCCGTGACGATTGTCGATGGCGCGGGGCACGTCCTTCAACAGGTGACGGTGGGCGAGATGATCGGCTTCTTGGGTGAACACATGACCGAGCACCTGGAGACGATCGAAGCGATCAAACACCGGCACGGGCTGAGCGCGGCAACCGTGAATCGCGCAGACATAACGCTGCAAAAGCTGAATGGCGCGAACATGGACATCGACCTGACGACACCCAAAGACAAAATCGCCTGGGAACAGATGAAGTGCCCCTGGAACGAGGCCGAAGGGACCGCCCAGCATCGCTGCGCGTTGAAGAATGTATCCATCTGCCCCTACTTCTGCGGCGTGGAGAGGCTGGACACGGTGTTGTGCTGCTACCCGCATCGGTAGGGTTCAACCGCAATCGAACTGCTTATGCACAAACTCAATCAAGAACAATATCCAAACGCGTGGCCGTTATTCAAAGACGTGCCGCACAGCCGGACGTTTGTGGCGGCGCTCTTTGAGGGCAACCACAAGGGGCACATCCTGGCAGATGACCCTGTTCATCCAACCGCCGCAATGCTGGAGCTGATATGCGAGTTCACCTTCATCGGCGGCGCGACGACGAACGCCGCCTTCAACGCGGAGGTGCGGGCACACTTGCAAGCGCTCCTGGCGGGCGGGAAGTACGTGCTCTTGATGCCCTTCGATGACACCTGGCGCAGCCTGCTGCGCGAGATGGTGCAGGGATACAAGGTGCTGGACATCGCGCGCAGCGTGTTCAGCATCGATGCGGAAGGCTTTGCCCCGCACGCGGGCTGGCGCACGCACATCCCAGACGGCTTCACGGTGAAGCACTACGACCGCGCGCTGGTGGAGAGCGCCAGCGGCGTCGTGGACTTTTGGGGCAGCGCCGAACACTTCCTGTCACATGGGTTGGGCTATGCCGTGTTGAAGGGCGATGAAGTGATCAGCCGCTGTCACACAGTGCTGGCAGGCAACCGGGGTATGGAGATCAGCATCGAGACGGCTGAGCCCTACCGCCGGCAGGGATTCGCTTTTCTGGCCTCCTGTGCATTCATCGAGCACTGCCTGCAAGAGGATCTGAGGCCCGATTGGTCATGCTGGATGGTAAATGAGCCGTCGATCCGGCTGGCTGAAAAGCTGGGCTTCCGGCGGGAGGCCAACATACCAGTGATCTTCGCCTCACCAAAATAAACAGCCCAAAAGCAAAGCTGCAAAGGAACGGAGGAGCAAAGAACACGAATAAAACCTCTGCGTCACTGATGGGTCTTATCCGCGTTTATCGGCGTGCACCGGCGGTTGAATTCGTCTTCTTTGTGCCCTCCGTGTCTCCGTGATGAAATTACAGCAATAAACAGCCAAGAAGCAAAGAAACGAAGATTACAGATAAAACCTCTGCGTCCTCTGCACCTCAGCGGTGAAAAAGATTAAACCGTCAAGGGAATCAAGATATGGAGTTCTCCGTGCTCTCTGTGACCCTGTGGTGAATCCGAATCACTTACTCCGTGATCGGCAAGTACAGGTCGAGTTGCATGTCCTCCTCCGGCACAAAGGGGTTCAGGCACTCTTCCAGCCACTGATGTGAAGCCGGCTTATAGCCCGACCCTTCGCGCCAGACGACCAACTTCTTCCACGTGTCGGTGATGACCGGCAACATGCAACGCGTCACGGCGTAGAGCCCGCCCGCGAACGACTTGACCCGCACGTCGCCCTGGGGCATCACCTCGGGGCCGACGGTGACCCACTGCTCGTAGCCATAGTTCGGGCTGGCCGGCGTAGGCTCAGGGTTGTTGAAACCGAAGAAGCGATGCGCCTTCAGATCAGCCAGCCAGCCCTGCTGTGCCAGGAAGACGCGCATCTTTTCCCAGGCCTGCTTTTCCGGCCCGCTCCCAAAGCCCTGCACGCTTGCCACGCGCATCCCTTCCAGCCGTATGATCTTGACATTCAGTTCACTCATGATGTTTCTCCTTGTGTGTTGTCGGATGCCTTCATGGTACGGATGAACCCTGACATCTTCTGTCAAGAATGGGGATTAGGGATTAGGGATTTGAGATTGGAGATTCGGGACTTAGTAAGACAAACCACGGATGACACGGATTTCACAGATTATTCCTTCAATTCGTGTCATCTGTGAAATCCGTGGTTCATGCTCATCTCAAATCCCCAATCTCAAATCTTTCTGTGCCCTCTGTGACTCTGTGGTGCAATGAATTCATGGTACAACGGCATTATGCGCGCCGACCGACTGATCTCACTCTTGATGCTGTTGCAAACACGCGGGCGGATGACGGCCCAGGACCTGGCGACCGAATTGGAAGTTTCGGAACGCACAATCTACCGCGACATCGAGGCGCTGAGCGCATCGGGGGTGCCGGTATATGCCGAAAGCGGCCCCGGCGGCGGATGCTCGCTGGTGGACCACTATCGCACCACCCTGAACGGCCTGAACGCCGACGAAGTGCGCGCCCTGTTCACGCTGAGCGTGCCCGCCCCGCTGGATGCGCTGGGGATGAGCCAGCCGTTGAAGGCCGCCCTGCTCAAGCTCTCGGCGGCGTTGCCCGCCGTCCAACGCAATGGCGAAGCGATCGGCGTGCGCCAGCGGGTCTACCTGGACGCGACACCCTGGGGCGCCACGCTGGACGAGGCCACGCCGCATTTGCAAACGGTCTTGCGCGCCGTATGGCAAGATCGCAAGTTGCGCATGGTGCGGCACGTCTATTTCGCCGGCTTCATCGACACGCAGTTGGAGCACCTCGTCGCCCCGCTGGGCCTGATCGCCAAGGAGGGCGTGTGGCACGTGGCGTGCAGTTGCGAGGGCAGGATGCAGGTCTTCCGCGTCGCGCACCTCACCAGCGTCGAGATGCTGAATGAGACTTTTGAGCGCCCGGCCACGTTTGACCTGGTGACGTTTTGGGAAGAATGGTGCGACGCGGTGGAGCGCGGGCGCGCCAGGTTCGATGCCACCGTGCGCATCGCGCCGCACATGCTGGACCCCCTGCCACAATACCTGGGCCGGCGGGTGCAGGTGACTTCTTTGCAGCCGGACC
>DAOUFG010000189.1:0-20571 GCA_034430115.1 Thermoflexales bacterium
AACACCGTCTTTGCCACCGCCAGCAACCAGGCCCCGCAGATGGCCGAAAATGGCTCGCCGGGCGAATCGTTTGAATTGCTGCTGGAGCTAAAGCTCATCGCCGATATCGGCATCGTGGGGTTGCCCAATGCCGGCAAGAGCACCCTGCTCTCGGTGCTCACTTCCGCGCACCCCAAGATTGGGAATTACCCCTTTACCACCCTGGAGCCAAACCTGGGCGTGGCTGAGGTGGACGGCGCGCGCACGGTCGTGCTAGCCGACATCCCCGGCCTGATCGAAGGCGCCAGCCACGGCGCAGGGCTGGGGCACGAATTTCTACGCCACATCGAGCGCACGCGCGTGCTGATTCACGTGCTGGACGGCCTGAGCCTCGATCCGGCCCAGGATTATCAGACCATCCAAAAAGAGCTACAGGCGTTCGGGCACGGCCTGGGCGACAAGCCGCAAATCGTGGCAATGAATAAGATGGACCTGCCCGACGCGCAGGCGGCCTATGAATTGTTTTGCCACGCCGAAGGGACACCCGCTGCGCTCAAAGACTGTGCGCCCATCTCCGCCGCAACCGGCGAAGGGGTGCGTCCTTTGTTGATGCAGGCAGTGCAACTGTTGGATCAACTCCCGCCCGTCACACAGCTTGAAGCCGAACCGATGCTACAAGAGATCACAGCCGCCCAGGATTTCCAGATCAAACGCGAAGGTGGCGGCTTCCGCGTCATCAGCCCCATGCTGGTGAAGCGCGTGGAAACCACCCGCTGGGACCTGGACGAAGCCGTGCAACGCTTCCAGAACCTGCTCCAACGCAGCGGCATCTCCGCCGAACTGGAACAGCGCGGCATCAAGAAAGGCGATACGGTCTACATCGGCGATTACGAATTGGAGTGGAGCGAATAAGTGCGCAGAAATGCGCTCACCGCCTGTTGAAACTCGGCCACGTGCCGTTCTCTGCTGACGGATTTCGGCGTCAGTTCGCGTAACAACGCGCAGGGAATGGCACGCGCCAGTTGCAGGGCATACGCATAGGGGTGGATCGGATCCTGGCGTGTGCCCAGCACCAACGTGGGCACGTCGATGCTGAGCAACTCATCCAGGTTGCCCATGAAGGGTGCATCACGCGGAATCCGTTCCAACCGCACCAGCGCCTCCACTGCGCGCGGATGCTGGAACTGCCCCACCAGCGATTGCGCTGCATCCGGCGACTCCTGCGCAATCGCGCGGTAGCTCTCGGATTGCACGAAGATGGCCAGGCCCTGCTCCGTGCCGTTTTCGCGGATGAGATTCACAATCTGCTCGTAAACGGCCAGGTTCGGTGGCGCCGGCTGATTCACCCACGCCGGGCGCGAAAGGATCAGGCCGCCCACCCGCTCCGGGTAACGCAACGCGAGCCCCAGCGCAAGCCCCGCGCCCATCGAGATGCCCCCCACGATACAACGCCTGACGTGCAGATGGTCTTGGAAGGCGCACAAATCCTCGACGAACGTGTTGAAGGAGATCGACGCCGGCTCGCCCACCGGCTGCGTTTGCCCATGCGCCCGGCAATCGAAGACACATAGCCGGTAACCCGCCGGGGGTTTGAACATACCGATGGGCTGCTTGGTATCCCCGCCCAACCCATGCTGCAAAATAATCGGGATGCCCTGCCCCACTTCCTCGTAGTTGAAGTGGATGCCGTCGCGCTCGAAAGATGGCATCTCAGTACTTCCCTTCCGCCAGTTTGCGACGCAGGAAAGCGACACTTGCGTCCACCTGATGTTCCTCCAGCGTATGCAAAACCAGCGGCCCCGTAAAGCCGATGCCTTTCAGCAGCACCAGATAAGTGTCATAGTCCAGCACGCCTGTACCGGCAGCGCCATGCTCCGCGTTGCCGTCGATCACCAGGTCTTTGGCATGCACCACGGCCACGTCCTTCCCCAGCAGGTCGAACGCCTGTTGGAAGATGTCACGCATGTGAGGGACGTCCTTCGCTCGCAACAGGTTCGAGCCATCCATCACGATTTTCAGGCGCGTCGAACCGATTTCATCCAGCAATGATCGGGCCTTCTCCGCGCTATCCACCACGTTAGAAAGCTCCGGCTCTATGCCCAGGTTCACCTCGGCCTGTTCCGCCATGTCGGCAGCGCTGCGCATCACGGCCAACAGATCATGCCACGCCTCCGGCGTATCGTTGTCGGGATGTTTGCGCCACATATTCTCAGCGTCCCGCGTGCCTGTACAGACCGTAATGATGGGCGTCCCCAGCGTATGGCACGTCTGCATCAACACGCCCAGGCGACGCAGCCCGCTCGCGCGCTGGGCAGGATCGGGGTGAATCATGTTATAGGTGCCAGAGATGGCAACCATGTTCAGCCCGCGCTCATCCATCGCCCGGCGAATCCGTTGCGCCAGCGCCGGGTCAACCTGGTCCGGCAAAGTGGGCAGCCCGGCGCAGGCTATATTGAACTGCACTGCACAAAGGTCATGCTCCCGAATTGCGTCCAGCGTCTCTTCCAGCGTCGCCCGTTTGAATATCTTGGCAAAAATGCCAACGTCCATTGCCCACCTCCTCTCCAATGTGCCAACGATCAATCCGAAGCAATCCTACCGCCAACATGCAGCCGGCTGGCTGCAAGATTGCTTCGGCCTTTATGACCTGGGTCAGCCGATCTTCACCGTCACCAGCCCAAATGCCGGCAGATCAACGCTGAGCACGCCATCTTGCACCCGCGCGCTGCTTTGCGCCAGCGGCTGCTCCACCAGGTCGGTCTCCACAGCCGGGGCGTTGGCCGCGCATAAAGCATCCGCCAGGCGCACCCGCGCCGTGGCGGCCTGCCCGTTCGCCTCGTACAGCCGCACGATCAATGCGTCTGAATCTTCCGCCTTCTTCAACCCGCTCAGAATGACGTTCGGCGTCAAGACGTCCACGTGGCCGGCGTGCGTAGGCAGCGTCCCGCTATGCACATCCGTGCCAACTACCTCAAATGGGTTGTTGAACGCATACCCGGCGCGGGTAGCATCGGCGGGGGTACATGTGCCGTCATGCGGTTGGATGGCAAACCGGATCGTGTGCTGCCCAAGCTCCGGCAGCGGGTCCGGGTCATAGCTGGAACGCAGCAGCGTCAGCCGGATCGTATCCCCGTCCACGTAATAGCCATACTTGCTGTCGTTCAGGATCGTCGCGCCGAAGGGCTGCGCAGCGTCCGTTTGCCCGCTCAGGTCTGCCCATTTCTGGGCCGGCACGTCGCCGGGGGTGGCATCCACTGCTTCGCTGGTAGGCCAGTACGTCCCGCCCAACCACGACGTGTAAGAAGAGAGTTCGCGCGGGTCGGTGCTGCGGCGCACGTGACCATTCGGGCACTCGAAGGTTGCCACGCCATCCTTCAGTGCCAGCGGGAAGGCCACGCGCAGCATCGGCACACCCACTTCGGGCGCACCACGTTCCAACCAGTTCACATCGAGCGCAAAGTCCACCCGGGGCACACCGGCAGCCAGTGAAATCGTCAGGGTGAACTGACTATCATTCAACGTGTGCTTCGCGCGCACGCTGGTCAGGTAGGGGCCGTTCGCCGGGCAATCGATGACGCCACCCTCCGTGAAAGGCTGGTACGCCTTGATCTGTCCGATTACCCAGGCCGTCATTGGATGCGGCGCTTCGAGGAAGTACTCGAGCAGCCCCAGGCGTTTGCCGGGCGAGACCATGTCGATGCCGGTGCGCTTATCGATCAGGTGCGAAATCGCCCCGGAGGGTTGCTCCACCACCACCTTCAGGTATTCATTCTCCAGCGTGCCTTTGCCATCGCCAAAGCAACCGCTTGGGCCACCCGCGTTCGAGATAGCGACGTCATGCGCCACATTATAGGTGCGCCAGCCTGTGCCCGGCACGCCCTCGGCGACAAACGCCACGCCGATGTAGTTGTGTCCCCAGTAGTTGCCGCGTTCGGTCACCTGGGCCGGATAGACGTTCCCATCATCATCGGTGACGCTAATCTGCTGATCCGGGTAGATGCGATCCCACAAGCGGGCCGTCACCAGCTCCGTGCGCTGCCAGGCACTTGGGTTGAAGATCACAAAGGGGTCGCTGACGCCACCGCCGGCGCCGCGCCGCGATAGGCCACCCTCGCCGGTAACGTCGCCGGGACCACCACCCACGTCGAACCCTGCGTGCAATCCGATAGGCCGGCTCGACTTCGCCAGAGCACTGACATCCACCATACCGGCCAGCTTGCGCAAACTGCGCGTCTTTATCATGCTGGTGCGCGCCAGGATTTCCTGGAACAACCCCTGCGAATATTCATACGTGGCATGCACGCCCGAGCCGGGCAGAATGTCGTGGAACTGGTTGAACATGGCATGACGCCAGGCCAGCGCCAGGTCATGTTCGGGATATGCCAGCCCGGCCAGCCCCTTCGCCAACAATGCAACTGCCTCGGTGGAGACGAGCATGTTCTCGCTCTTGCGATTGGCGCGCTTGATGTTGCTCTGCGCGGTGTAGCACCCCTCAAAGACATAGTTCATTTCCGCGTCAATCACCGGCAGATTGCGCGCCTCACGCTCGGCGATTGAAAAGAAGGCTTCGGTAGTGCTCAATTTGATATTGGGGAACAGCGGCCACTCGGCCATGCGCACGGCGTTTTGCAGGTCGCGCCGGGTGGGGCCGCCACCGTGATCGCCCACCCCATAGACGAACAGGAAATCCTTCAGCCCGGTCGCCTGCTCAAAATCGAACAGGTGATTGATGATTTGGCCGTTGATTTGCCCGTTATAGCCGCGCAGGCGGTCGTCAAACACCATCACCCGCGCGCCGTCTTTGCCCTGCCACCAGAAGAGCATCGGCCCAGGGCCGGCCCGGTGCAGGTAATAACGCCGGACGCCGCCCTTGCTCAGGATCGTCGGCAACGTATGTGCGTGACCGAACGTGTCCGGCTCCCAATCAATCGACACGGCATCGTAGGGCAACCCAAATTCCTGCTTGAAGAAGCGCTTGGTATATAGAATGTGCCGGCACAAAATCTCGCCCGATGCCAGGTTCTTGTCGCCTTCAACCCAGTGATTTGCCGTCACCTCCCAACGCCCCTCCGCCACACGCTGCTTCACCTTCTCATAGAGTTCAGGCAGGTAATCCTTCATGATCTGATATACCGAAGCCTGGCTTTGCGAATAGTGAAAATCGGGGAATTCGTTCATCAGGCGATCTACCGTGGTAAAGGTGTCGTTCGTCGTCGCCACGGTCTCGGGCCAGTTCCACATCCAATCCATATCGATGTGACCATGCCCTACGCAGTGAATGGTATATTGCTTGGCCGCCGTCGCTAAAGGCGAAAGTGCCGCTTCGGCGGCGCGTACCGCCTGCGCCACATTGCCGTCCCCGGCAATGGCTGCATTCACCTGTCCAACCGCTTGTTGGACCAACGTGAGCCACTCTTCGCGTTTGTCCGGGTTATTCCGCGCCATGCCGGCGCAAAACGATACTTCCGCCTTGAACCGCTCCAGCACCTGCCGGGCGTCTGCCGACGCCTGGTCCAGCACCAAAAGCGACTCTTCTATCCGAGGGTCATGTGTGTATGCGTTTGTAGCCATATGGCAAGTATCTCCAAAACAGGCCAGCCCACAACTCAGCACGTCAGAATCGGCACGTCAAGCTCAGTGAGAGTATGCAATACACCCAAATGCACCCGTTCGCGGCCGGCATGAAGGCTGCTCGCATCACGTTCCCTCACTTCGCCCAATCCCCGGTTTACACTGCCGGGCACAGTAAGTTCTTAAATACATCTTTAGCAATGCCAAATAGAATAGTAAAGTAATGGTGGCACGCTCAAGCCATCAATCCTGGCATTCGGAGATGTATTACACGATGAAAACCTATGCAATTGCGGGCGCAAGCAGTCGCGGCCTGTTTATGTATGGCAAAGCAATCACAGGGACCTATCATGATACGGCGCGCCTGGTGGGCGTTTACGACGTCAACCCGGTTCGCGCCAGTTACCTGAGCCACGCATGCGGCGGTGTGCCGGTCTATGCGGATTTTGATGAGATGCTGGCACATGCCAATCCCGACTGCGTCATCGTCACGACGATGGATCGTTTCCATCATGAATATATCATCCGCGCCCTGCAAAGCGGGCGCGAAGCGATCACCGAAAAGCCAATGACGATCGACGACGCCAAATGCCGGGCCATCCTCGACGCCGAGTGCAACACCGGCAAACGCCTCACCGTCACTTTCAACTATCGCTTCGCACCCTATGTCACGCGCGTCAAAGAATTATTGCGCGCGAACGTCATCGGGCGCGTGCTAAACGTCGATTTTGAGTGGTTCCTGGACACGCGTCATGGCGCCGACTACTTCCGGCGCTGGCACCGCCGCAAAGAGAATTCAGGCGGCCTGCTGGTACATAAGGCCACACATCACTTTGACATGATCAACTGGTGGCTGGAAGACGAGCCAAAAACGGTTTACGCCACCGGTTCGCGCCAGTTTTATGGCCCAACTCGCACGCAACGCGGCGAACGCTGTTGCAGGTGTGCCTATCAACACACCTGCGAGTTCTTTGCAGATTACGCACACGACCCGCTCATGAAGGCGCTCTATTTCGATGCGGAAAAAGAGGATGGCTACTTCCGCGATCGCTGCGTTTTCTCCGACGAGATCGACATCGAGGACAACATGAACGCCGTGGTGCACTATCAGAACGGCGCCTCGATGAGCTACTCGCTCGTCGCTCACAGCCCCTACGAGGGCTGGCGTGTCTCGCTCAGCGGCACCGAAGGCCGCCTGGAGACCCAGGAGTTTCATAGCGGGCAACACGTGAACGACCCGACGCAGGTGATCACCGTCTATAACCGCAAGGGCGAAACGGTTAGCTACGACATTCCCAAGGCCCAGGGCGACCACGCTGGCGGCGACGAGCGGTTGCTGGAGCGCCTCTTCAGCGGACGCCAGATTCCCGACCCGCTCGGTCACATGGCAAATTCATGGGCCGGCGCTATGTCCATCTTGATCGGCATCGGCGCAAATCGTTCAATCGCCACGGGGAGCGTCATCGCGATCGAAGATTTGTTAAAGAGTTAAACAAACCTATACCCGTGCGCCACACCTGTCCGCAATCGCGCGTATCATGTGACGTTTAGGTTAACCCAGGAGGCAACATCATGAACCGACGACGTGTATACAAGGCGCTATGTATTCACTGGGATCACCATCCGACAAGTGAAGATCAGCATTATGGCGAAGGAACGAATGCAGAGCAAATACGGCACTATCTGCGCACTGTGCATCCCGATGTGACGCAGTATCACACCATCGGCTGCACCGGCTATGCCAGTTTCCCTTCCGTCATCGCGCCTGTTGTGCCCGGTTTACATGGCGACCCACTGCAAATCTGGGCCGAAGCTTGTGCAGCAGAAGGAGTGCCCTTCGGATGCTATGCGGCATCATTCGACTGCCAATCTCCCACGCCCGTGCCACAGTGGCGCTGCGTGAACCGCGTTGGCGTCGTATCGGAACATGATTATTGCCCCAACGGCCCGTGGACCGAAGAGTTCTTTATTCCATTCCTCCTGGAAGTGATGGAACGCTATCACCCGGTGCATTTCTGGCTGGACGGCGTCTGGCTGCCGGGAAACCGAGAGAACTATTGCTATTGTGAGCACTGCCAACGGCGCTTCCAGGAACAATACGGGCGCCCACTGCCCAAAGACCCCGCCCCCGAAGACTGGATCGAGCTACAGGAGTTCTATGAGCAGTCGTTGGACGGCGCGATCAGCCGCATCGGCAGAGCAATCAAAGGGCGCGACCCCAACATCCTGCTCGCCTGCAACTACCTCTACTTCTTTAAGGACGTGCGCAAGCCGATGGCCGAAATAGACTGGCTAAGTTGGGATGCGCTGAACACGCCCAACTTGCACCGGGCCTCCTTCGAATCCACTTACATCAGCACCGCCGGCAAGCCAGCCGACATCATGGTGTACGAGCAGGGCATCGTGCGTTGGCAACCCGAACTGCTGCGCCGCCCGCGTACGCTGGCCCAACTCAAGACCGAAGCCGGCACGATCCTGGCACACGGCGCGCGGGTAAACCTGTGGCATGACCCGCAGCCCGATGGCAGCGTGCCTCCTTCCAAAGCCAATATGGCGCGCCAGGTGGCACAATTCGTGCGCGCCCGCCAGGATTGGTGCATCGACAACAATAGCGTCGCGGAGGTTGCCGTGCTCGCCAGCCGGTTGGATCATTACATGGCCCCCAGAGAGCAGGATGTGGCCGTGCGTGCAGTCCAGCAGGCATTGCAAGAAGCGCACATTCCGTGCGATGTCGTCCACGACGATCTCTTGCTCAACCGGTTGATGCAATACCAACTGGTGATCCTGCCCGAGACGCGCATTCTGAACCTCGACACCGCCCAATGGCTGCATCAATACGTGCTGGACGGCGGCAGCGTCCTGGTTGTCGCGGCGGAACCCGTTAACAGCGATTCGCGTTGGCAAGATGCCTTGCTGGGCGAAGGAATCGCTATCACGCCTGCGGACGAAACAGCCGGCGTTGCGCTCCTGAACGAGGAACCCATCCAGCTCGGTCACAGGCGCTACACCTTGACGGGGAACTGGCGTCGCATCATCCCGTATGACGACGGCAAGCCCTGGCTGGCCGAGTTGACCCTGGGCGACGGTCACATCCTGGCCATCACGGGCGAAGCGATCAGCGACTATGCCCAAACGCACTGGCCGCCCATGCGCAATTTGCTGGCCTATGCGGCACGTGAGGGCATCGGTCAGCTCCCCCTGGTGGAGATGGCCGATCACCCCGGAATCGAACTGGTCGTCAACCGGCGTGCCAACGACCTGTATGTACACCTGGTGAACCTGACGCCGGGCATCTCGTTCGGGGCCAGTTCCGAGGTGTTTTACGACGAAGTGCCCGTCTACAAAAATATCAACCTGATCGTCCGGCCGCCACATCAGCCAAGCGACCTTACGTTGCTTCCCGATGACGTCAACCTGGTGCCGGTGGTGGAATCATCCGAATGCCAAGACCCACAGGGGCATTGCACACTGCGCATCTCCATTCCAGAACTGGCGTACCATGTCGCCATCCGATTAGCCGGTGCAATCGGTGAGACTACCAATAGCGCCGGCTAGTTGTAACGAAGCGTCTTATAAAACGCTACTGTGACGAGGTCTATTCACCTGCTGCTCGTTCACCCGGGCGGCAAGCATGTATGTGCGTCATGAGGGTTTGAAATGGGAACCAATATGAATATGAATATGCATCCGTCCATCGCCGACAAGGTGAACAACACCTTGTTCATCGACACGCATGAACACCTGCTGGAAGAATCGCAGCGCCTGGCGGGGCTGGCTTCGGGCGCGCCTATTTTCACCTGCGAAGATTGGGCCTATCTGTTCGTGCACTACGCGATGGACGACCTGACCATCGCCGGCATGTCGCAGGCCGACACTGCCAAATTCGCCTCCAACGAACTCTCTCCGCAAGAGAAGTGGCACCTCTTTGCGCCCTACTGGCCTTTCATCCGCCAGACGGGCTATGGCAAGGCAGTCCTCATCAGCATCCAACGCTTGTTTGGCGAAGAAGACATCACCGCCGAAAACGTCGAACGTATCAGCGACAAGATGCGGGGCCAGGTACGCAAGGGCTACTACGCGCATGTGCTGCACGACGTCGCCGGTGTGGAATCGTGCCAGGTGAACTCACTCGACCGCACCTTCCGCGTCACAGAGTACCCGGACCTGCTGTTCCAGGACATCAGCACACTCCCGCTCGGCAGCGAACTGAACCTCGACACGTTGCGCCGTGAGACCGGCTTGCCCATTCACTCACTGGACGATTGTTACCAGGCGGTCGATTGGTACTTTGAGAGCTACGGGCAACAGGCAGTCGCGACAAAGAACCAGAGCGCCTACATGCGCCGTTTGAATTACGCGAATGTGCCCGCCGAAGAAGCGGCACCGATCATCGAGCGGCTCGCCGAGGGCCAGGACATCACCGCCACAGAGCGTACAGCCGTGTGCGATCACCTTTGGCGCTACTCGGTGACAAAATCGACCGCCTTCGGTCTTCCGGTGAAACTACACACCGGCTATTTTGCAGGCACAGGCAGGATGCCACTGGACCAGGTGAGCATGAACCTGAAAGACCTGTGTCCCATTTTGCAGGACTTCCCCACCACCAAGTTCGTACTGATGCACATCACCTATCCCTACCAGGATGAGTTGATCGCCCTGGCCAAGCAATATGCGAACGTCTACGTGGACTTGTGCTGGGCATGGATTGTGAATCCCGCCGCGACGATGCGCTTTGTCAAAGAATTCCTGATGGCCGTCCCCGCCAATAAGATATTCACGTTTGGTGGCGATTACACCGCTGTGGAGAACGTGGTGGGGCACGCCGCCATCGCACGGCACGGCCTGGCACAGGCGCTTAGCGAACTGGTGGATGAAGGGTGGATGGATGAACAAGAGGCGCTCGCGCTGGTGGAACCGCTCATGCGCGGCAACGCCTGGAACGTCTTCAACCTGGCAGCCAAGACGAGCTACGCCAGACAACAGATGAAGGAGATCAAACAATAACGTTTATGTCGGAATTAGCTGAACTGTATCAGTCGATTCGACCGCGCTACCCGGAACTTCAAGGCCAGGTCATCTACGTGGACGCCGGCATCACGGCCCAGCTCTCGCCATTTGGGCAAGACATCTAAAACACCAGGGAAACAATGGAATACAAAGGGAAATATCCGATCTTCGATAACTCACACATGCGCACCTACCCGCTCTCCACGCGCCAGAACAAGGTGCATTGGGACAAGCTCTATACGCCCCTAGGTGTGTTAAGTGCTCCTCCGGCTCCCGATGACGTGAAGGAACGTGTCGCACCGGTGGCGCAAGCCATCCATAGGGCGCTGGCAAACCACTGGCCGGTGATCCTGTTTAGCGGCGCGCACGTGCTGAAGAACGGCTTCGGCCCGCTCATCATCGACTGGATGGAGCGCGGCATCCTCACGCTCTACGCGGTGAACACCGCCGGCACTATCCACGACTTCGAGCTGGCCCTGATCGGCGAGACGAGCGAGTACGTGCCAAACGTGCTGGGGCAAGGCGAATTTGGCATGGCTTACGAGTTTGCCTACATCAACGAGTCGATCCGCGAGGGCAACCGGCGCAAGATAGGCTATGGCGAGTCATTGAGCAGCATGATTACGGACCCTGAATTCCAGCAAACGGTGATGCAACGCGTATGGCGTGAGGGCTCTCCGCGCACCTTCGCCCATCCCGAAGTGAGCGTGCTGGCGGCCTCGGCGCGCACGGGTGTGCCGATGACAGTGCACGCCGTCATCGGCGGCGACGTGATCGACCAGCAACCCAGCTTCGACGGCGAAGCAAAAGGCGGCACGAGCGGGCGCGATTTCTTGATCTTCATCGAACACATTCGGCGCCTGAAGCAGGGTGGCGTGTTCATCAACATGGGGTCCGCGGTGATCGGCCCCGAGGTGTTCCTGAAGTCTATCTCCATCGTGTCGAATGTGGGCGATGCTCCTTCGGCCGACCTGGTCACGGCCGACTTCGACATCCGCCCTCAGCACCCCGAAGCCATGACCAACGAGCGGCACTTCGCCTATTACTTCCGCGACCAAAAGAGCGTGGTCACGCGCATCCCCAACGCCTTCGGCGGGCACGGCTATTACGTACAGGGCGATCAACTCGTCACCCTCCCAGAGCTTTACCGGCAAGTCATTCAGGGCCTTTGATTGATGGATTCATTATTCCCCACCCCACAGGAAATCGCACAGTTGATGCAGAATATGCGCTCGGCACGTATCGGCGTGCTGGGCGATTTCTGCCTGGATGCCTACTTCGAGATCGATTCCAGCCTTGAAGAGATATCCGTCGAGACGGGCAAACGTGTGCAACACGTCCGCCGCCAGCGCTATAGCCCCGGCGGCGCCGGGAACGTCGTGGTGAACTTGAACGCACTCGGCGTAGGGCACCTGGAGGTGTTCGGCGCCGTCGGAGACGACCTGTTTGGCCGTGAGATGGCGCGCCAGTTCGTTGCCCTGGGCGCCGGCACGCAAGGGCTGCTGGTGCAAACCGAAGGCTGGGATACCCCCGTCTACGGCAAACCATTGTTGGACGGCGTGGAACAGCAACGGCTGGACTTTGGCGCGTGGAATGTCCTCTCCGACGAAACGTGGGTTCTACTCCAAGCCGCCATCGTCGATGCGCGCAGCCGCTTGGATTTCCTGATCGTGAACCAACAACTGCCCAAAGGCTGGTGCAGCCAGGCCCGCGCAGCCTGGATGTGCGGCGAACTACGCGCACACTGGCAAACCAAACACCTGGTGGATGCACGTCACTTTGTGCGTGGCTTTAAGGGCGTGTCGCTCAAACTCAATCAACATGAGACGGCCAATCTATTGTTGCCAAATGGGCAAGAAGCGCCGTTGAGCAAGACATACGATGACGACGAAGCGCTGGCCATGGCGCGCCAACTGGCGGAGTTGAGCCACGGCATCTCCTTCGTCACGCGCGGGGAATGTGGCGTCATTGCCTGCCAACCTGGCAGTGCCGTTGCCGTGCCGGGCATACAGATCAATGGGCCCACCGACACCGTCGGCGCGGGCGATGCAGCCACTGCGATGCTCTCGGCTTGCCTGTCCACCGGCGCGGACGCCGTGCGCGCCGCGACGATGGCGAACCTGGCGGCGTCCATCACCGTGCAGAAGCTAAACCAAACCGGCACGGCGTCGGAACCAGAGTTGATCGCCGCGGCGAAGAAGCTGGCATACGTCTATCACCCCACCCTGGCCGACGAGCCGCGCCGCGCGCACTACGTCGAAGCCGGCGACATCGAAATCATCGAGCCGTGGGACACAACCTCCGCCACCCCCTACAGCGTAGGTGTGTTCGACCACGATGGCACCCTCTCCACGCTGCGCCAGGGCTGGGAGACGGTGATGGAGCCGGTCATGATGCACGCCATCCTGGGCGCGCAATATCAGACGGCAGATAGCGGCCTCTTCCACACGGCCCAGCAACGCGTGCGAGCCTATATCGAACAATCCACCGGCATCCAGACCATCGCCCAGATGGATGGCCTGGTGCAGATGGTGGCCGAGTTCAACATCGTGCCCGCATCGCAACGCCTGGACGCATGGGGTTATAAAGCTGTCTATAACCAGGCCCTGATGGAGATGGTGAATGACCGATTGGCGCGCCTGGCGCGCGGCGAACTTGCGCCCGAAGACTTTAGTATGAAGGGCATCGTGCACTTTTTGCACGCTTTACGCGAAAAAGGCATGAAACTCTACCTGGTCAGCGGCACCGACGAAGCGGACACGCTTCACGAAGCATCCTTGCTAGGCTATGCCGATCTGTTCAACGGCGGCATCCACGGCGCTAAACCCGGCAGCCGCGCCGACACCAAGGATCAGATCATCCGCGAAGTGATCGAGTCGTTGGGTGGGCGCGAACGCTTCATGGTGTTTGGCGATGGGCCGGTGGAAATCCGCCTGGGCCGGCGCTACGGCGGGCTGGCCTGCGGCATCGCCAGCAACGAGGAACGCCGCTTCGGGGTGAACCTGGTCAAGCGCCGCCGGCTGATTCGCGCCGGGGCAAACCTCCTCACACCCGACTTCTCGCAGTGGCCCCGCCTGGTGGCGACTTTGTTTGGAGAGTAGGGGAAGCACGCCCGGCGGTTGGAGCGCCAATTGAATCGCCGGGTGATCTTTTAACCAGCTCAACTTCGATGGTAGACGCAGGCTTCACGCCTGCGCCAGACGGTGCACCGTGACAACGATCGCTCACCCGTCAACGATGCGGCACCAGCCGCACCGGAATGTCCAGGTGCCTTGCAATCCGCTGGCCGGTCTCTGATTGCGCCGTGAGGTCTGCATCAAAGAGCACTTCAGATTCCACATCCACGTCGGGCGTGGCAATCGTCAAGCCGGGGCCGGGCTGGCTATTGGCATGAAACGGGCGCGTCGCATCCGACCAGCCGGAATGAATCTCATATCCTTGCGGGCCGCGCACCCAGAACGGCGCGACGGCGCGCTCCAGCGGCCCCAGTTCTCCCAATGCCAGCGTCACCTCGCCGGGTTGCAACGCAGCGGGCCGCGGCCAATGCTGCGCAGCGCGGCCCTGTGCTACCCACCCAACCGGGCAATGCACCTGCACTCGCACGTCCTGCCAGCGCTCAGTGGTGCCGTTCAAGATCACAAAACGCAATGCGAGCGGCATGGCGCGTGAATCCCACTGTAAGGAGACGTCCCAGTGCCCCCACAACATCGCCGGGCCAAAGCGCCGGAACACCACACCCTGCGCATCGCCCCAGGAACGGATCGCCCACACATTCATGTCGCGCAGCAAGTATCCCTTGCCGGGTGCATGAACGGCTGCCTCAAAGTTCAGCAGTAGCGTTTCACCCGCGGCGATAGGATGCGTCTGCCAGGTGAGCGGCCCTTCTGCGCCGGCGCCCGGCTGGCGTAACCCAATGCGAACGGTCCAGGCATCCTCGTTCAAATTGGTGATCTTCAGGTTATTTCCCTCGTGCCACTGCACGTCGAAGCGTGAGCCGCCTGCCGTATAGCCACGCCAGCTCAATTGGGTCAATAGCCCACGCGGCGCAAAGGTGAGTTCACGCGCCGGCGCGTCCACTTTCAGCCCCAACCACTGTTCGGCATACTGCCAGGCCCAGGCGCCCTGCCCCTGGCTGCAACGGGTGAGCGAACGGCGATATTCACGCCCATGCGGCCACCAAAAGGCGCTGCCGGTCACATCATCCGTGCCCAGTTTGCGCAAAGTAATAAGCGCTTCGATCATCTCGGCACGGGTATGGCTGCCGCCCAGGCGAGAGAAGAAGGCGGTGCCATCAAAGACGCCGTTCTCGCTGGGCCCCCAACGCAACACGTCGAACTCCGGGTCGTAGTTGGCGCACGCCATCGACCGCGCAAAGCGATGGTAATTGAGCCAGGCCTCGTCTGCCAGGTCACACGCGCCATAGAGCGGGGCCAACATGCTGGAAGTATCTTCGCCGTCATAATAGGGCACCCCCTCCGGCAGATAGAACGTGCCGGGGTCCTCGCCCAGGTTGGTGCCGCCCGAAAGCTGCCGGCCAAACGGGCCGTCGATCAGCATCGTGCGCGCGATGCTGGCATCAATTTGACGCGCAAGTTGCGCATAGCGCTCCGCGTCCTCGGCCCGCCCCAGGTGACGCAAAAGATACGCATAGGACTCAAACGCGTAACGCACCTTGACGTTGGTGCCGTAGTCATAGCGCCGCCCCACCGGCCCATCGCTGGAATAGCGCGAAGGGAACAGCGCCTCACCCGCCGCTTTGAGCAAGCACACGTCGTCGATGATCGATTGCAGGGCAGCTTCCACCTGCGGGTGCGCCTTTAAGAAGGCCACGTCACCACTGGCTTGCAACCACTGCTTTGCGATGATGATCGGCGCAACAAGGATCGGCACGGAGTGATCCTTCGGCCCCTTCGGCGCACGGCTGCGCGTCATGAAGAACAGGCAGGCCTGGCGCATGATCTCGGGGCACAGCAGGCCGGCCGAAATAGCCGTCGGCTCCACGTCGATGCCCCATACCGTGCCGTAGCCATGAGAAGGCGCGCCCTGCCAGTGCGCAATCAAGTTGCCCTGGGCATCCGTTTGCAGGCAGTTGAAGTTATCGAAGAGCGAACGGATAAAGATGTCACGGCTGAAGAGCGCCTCCTCACTCGCCCCGTCCGCATCCACCGCCAGTTCGCCCAGCCGGGATCGCCAATACCCGGCCGTCAGGTTCAGCCAATCCAACGCCGGCCGGCGGTAGAGTTCATAAATTTCGCGCATCACACCGCTGGTTTGCGCAGCCACCGCCAGGGACGTTTCAATCACAATCTCCGCCCCAGGTGCCAGGCTGAAGTCCCGCTCAGCCTGGAAAGGGGCTTCCAACTTCACCCAGCGCCCTGCATGCAGGTGAACCCCCACCGCCCCTTCCGGGCGGGAGAGGATGAGCGTCTGCTGGCGCAGAGATACTTGCGGTCGCGCAGCCGAGCGCATCTCCGGCGCGGCATCTTCATAGTGCCCCACCAGCATATCGCCGGCCCTCAAGAGCACCTTACCGCGCACCATCTGGCTCCCGGTGTTGCGCAAATGCAGGCAATAGAACGCCCCAGCCGGGCCTGGCAACGGCGCCGGTGCTAAAGGCGCAGTTTGCGCATCCCCGGCAAGCGGCGCAAAGCTGATCAGCGACACGGCCAGATCATCGACGCTCGTTTCGGTGAGGGGCAGAAAATGATCGGCATACGCCGTCCGGTTCTCACGCGCATCATCGGCCAGGTCCACCGGCGCCGCGCGGCCTTCCAACTGCAACAGGTAGTGCAGATCACCGGCGTACATCGCCACGTCAAAATGGTGATACATCCCCGGCCCCAACCCAAACTCCCCCTCGCCCGTCGGCGCCGGGTAGACCTGGGTCGGCAGCGCGATCAGGCGCAACGTGCCATTGGCGGCCTGACCGATCAACACCCGCGCGTTCGACTGAGTAAAGAGCGCCTCGCCCGAAGGCGCCAGGGCCGCACCCAAGTTGCGATCGGCCACCGCATCCAGCGTGTGCCCGGCGAACAAGCTTGAGCGTGCGGACGTCTGCACGGCATTCCAATCCGAGAAGGGTGATGTTTGCATCGTGAGCCCCCTATGCGGCAGATAAAAAAGGGTGGCACGCTCCCGCGTGCCACCCCCATCGCGCGAACTTGATTACAAATCGCGTTCCAACAAGTCCACCTCGGTCACCGCCGGCTGCTCGCCCAGCGTGATGCGCCAACTCTTGATCTCGTGCGGCTCAAAGTGACCCTGCCAGGTGAACCCGATTTGCGGCAAGTGCAACGTCGCGGCGGTGGCCTGTCCGGCCGTCTCGTAACCGCGCACGACCAACGCCTCGGCGTCTTCGGCTTTCTTGCACACGCTCACCAGGATGTTGCTTGGCCCCGCGTCCAGGAAGGAGGCTTGCACCGGCAAGTTTCCCGCGTGGATGAACTCGTTCACCCACAGCGGGCGCTCGTTCAACTCCCACGCGCGGCGCGGGATGGCGGCTTCCTGCCATGTCCCACGGTGCGGCACCAGTTGGTAGTTCACCGTCTGGATTCCCTGATCCTGGTAAGAATATTGCCGGCCGGCCTCCGGCTTGTATGGGTTATGGAAGGCGTAAATGGGGCTGCGCAAGATGCTCATGCGCATTTCGGCGTCCTTCACGTCGAAGCCATACTTGCAGTCATTCAGCAAGCTCACGCCATAGGGGATGCGCTCGCCCGAATCAGTTTGCGCGAAACCTGCCACGTCGATCCATTGCTGCCCAGGTTCCTCTTCGCCATTGCAGGCCCGCGCGATGGACCCGTATGCGATATCGTAGGTCGCACGCGGATCGTCCAGCTTCAGCGGGAAGCCCAGCTTGAGCATCTTCCATTGCTCTTGCCAGTTCACCGTCAGCCGGCAATCGATCGTGTCCAGGTCGCGATAAAGGTAGACGCGTTGCAACAGGCTGGACTTGCCCCACTGGCTCTCGATGCGCAGCCCAACGCGCACCGGGCCTTCTTCCTCGACGGAGATGCTGGCCTGGCCGAAGCGCCCCAACTCGTCGCGGAACGAAAGCACGTCATGGCTCCATGTGTCGCTCTTATCGTCGATGACGATGCCGCTGTTGCCGGGTGCGGCCAACAGCTCGACATGGTTGCGCTTGTCATACAGGCGCGTCATCTGCCCACTGGCCGGGTCGAACTCGATCCGCCAGAAGCGGTTCTCCAACGTCGCGCCGTTAACGCTCAGATCGTCATCAGAAGCCTGCCGCGCCGGCGCTGCATCCACTGCCTTAAAGATCGGGTTATCGGTCGCGGCACGGTCAGCATCCTGGCGCAAAACGCGATACCCAAGCGCCGGCAGTTCGGCCACGAACACCGAGCGCCGCTGGCCAGTCACAGTCATGGGTTGAATGCTCTGCCCAGGGATCTTATTGCCCTGGCTATCGGTCAAGTTGGCCGACCCGCGCTCCACCTCCACCGGCACAGTCACCGCCCAGGGCAACGGGTTGAAGATCACCAGCGCGTCCCCCGGCCCGCGCGTATCCACCTGCCCTGAGATGCTTTGCAGCGAAAAGGTGATCGCCTTATTGGCAATTGCGGCCGCCTGGCCATAGGAATCGCGCGCATCCTGGTAAGCCTCGGGCAGGCTGCTGCCGGCCTGGATGTCGTGGAACTGGTTGAACAAAACGGCCTGCCACGCCGCGTCAAATTCCTGCGCAGGATATGGCCGGCCCAGGGTCGCGTAGGCAGCCGAAGCCCAGCGCTCGGCGGTCATCAAGAGGTGCTCGGTACGCCGGTTCTGGCGCTTCACCTCAGACTCCACGGTATAACACCCGCGCGCATGATGTTGCAGGTCGTCGTGCACCACCGGCACCGGCGCGCCCGCCGCAATCTGCTGCTCCACTGCCGAGAAGAAGGCACCCAACGAGCTTAGCGCGATACGCGGCATGCTACTGTCTTTGCTAATCGCCTGGATCGATTCGATGTTGCGCTTGGTCGGTCCGCCGCCGTGGTTGCCGACGCCATAGAAGACGAAGTAATCGTCCACGTAGGCCGGGCGCTCCTGGTCAACGCCTTTGATGTGCTCCACCAGCTCCTCGCCCCAGGAACCATACGACCTCGCAATGCGCCCGGTGAGCACCTGCGAGCCATCCGGCGCTTCCCACAGGAACACGTTGCCCGGCAGGGTTTTCTCGTTGCGCATCGGGCGCATGAAGATATAGCGCGTCATGCCCGATTTGCGCAAGATCTGCGGCAGCGTGCCGGTGTGCCCGAAGGTGTCGGGGTTGTAACCCATCGTCGCCATACAGCCAAATTCGCGTTGGAAGAAGCGTTGCCCATAGAGCGCCTGGCGCACGAATGATTCACCGCCGGGGATATTGGCATCCGGTTGGATCCACCAGCCGCCTACGATTTCCCAGCGCCCTTCAAGCACCCGCGCGCGCACTTCCTCGAACATGGCCGGGTCCACGTCCTTCAACCAGGCATAAAATGCCGCGGAACTGCCGGTGAAGATGAAATCGGGGTATTCCTTCATTCGATCCAGTGCGGAACGGAAAGTGGCACGCACCGTCTCCACGCCTTCGGGCCAGCGCCACAGCCACACCGGGTCGATATGCGCGTTACCGATCGCATGCAGCATCTGCTTATCTGACGTCATGATGAAACCAAAGCCTCCATATCCATGCGTTTTTTCTCATTCAAGATCGAAGGTGAATGTACCACCGTCGGGCAGGAACAACAAGCAGAACAAAGGACAATGGAGAAGCTCAGTGCAAACCGATTAAGCGGGCAACGTGAAGGTAATACACGTGCCCTGCCCAGGGGCGCTCTCCGCTTTGATTTCGCCGCCGTGGGCCATCACTAGGTGCCGGGCAATCGCCAGGCCCAACCCACTGCCGTGCGAGTCGCTGGATTTGGTGAAGCGGTCGAAGAGGTGTGACAATAACTGCGGGTCTATTCCTTTGCCCGTATCGGCCACCATCACTGTCACCAGGTTGGCTTGAGGGGGCATTTGGGCGCTTACGGTGATCGTGCCACCGGCGGGAGTGTAACGCAGGGCATTGACCAGCAAATTGGCAATCACGGCGTGGATGCGCACAGGGTCGATCATCAGCAGGGGCAAGTCGTCCGCCACTGCGGCAACCAGCGTCACGCCGGCGCCATCCGCCTGCGATTTGAAGGAGGCGAGCGTATCGCGGATGAGCGACCCGATGTCCGATTGCTCCAGTTGCAGCTTTAAGGTGCCGCCCTCAGCCTGCGCCAGCGTGCGCAAGTCTTCCACCAGACGCGCAAAGACGCGCGTCTCGTCCAGAATCAGGCCCAAGTGCTCGTCGTCGCGCGGGTAAATGTCGTCCAACAAGCCCTCCAGGTTGCCCTGGATCACCGTCAACGGCGTGCGCAATTCGTGCGTCACGTCAGAAAGCATGTTGCGGCGCTGTTCTTCGTTTTCCCGCAAGCGATCCACCATCTCGTTAAAGGCCTGGGCCAGTTCACGCACCTCGCGGGGGCCACGCACGCGCACGTGCGCCGCATAATCTCCCGCCTCCACGCGCTTCGCCGCTTCCATTATCTCGGCCACCGGCCCTGCCGTGCCACGCAAAGAGCCTGCTACCGCGGTTGCCAAGATCAGCAGGCCGGCAAATATCAACAATATGGGCCCACGCCAGGACGCATAGGCCGCGGGTTCGTTGCTGCTGATGATGCCCAGGGCACTGGCTGCAACCCACAAGAGCGCAGCGCCGGCAATCGCCGCGATGAGCAAAAAGACGCCCAGAACAACCACAATACGCAGCCAAAAAGTGCGTCGCGCCCTGTGCCAGGGGTTGGTTTGCCACGTCTGATGCTCCTGGCGATCCCGCCACCAGGCCAGGTTGCCGTATCCACGCCGATGAGGCGGCCAGGGCTCCTCTGCCGGCCACCAGAACGGCGCATTCCGGGGGACATGGTTGTGTTTAGACATCTGCGAACTTGTAGCCTACGCCGTGAACAGTGAGGATGTAGCGAGGATCGTGCGGGTCCAGTTCCAACT
>DAOUFG010000190.1:0-14438 GCA_034430115.1 Thermoflexales bacterium
ACCGGCCAGCGCGGCGGTGAACATTCGTTTGGGGATTGGCCCGGAAGCGTTGAAACAGATGCCGTCGATGGCGATGTCTTTCAGGTCGTCAAATAGCAGGTCGCCGGAGATGGAGCGCGTGACCGGCTCGAAGTTCAGTTGCCCGGCGGTTTGGTCTTTGACGAAGGCGTCCAGCGCGTCTTCGGCGGTGAAGACGGCGGCCAGTTTGCGGCCATGTTGATCGGGCGCGAGCGTGAGCGCGTAGCCGCCCTCCACCTTCTGCAACACGATGTAGTAGCCCTCGAAATGCTTCAAGAGCGACAGGTCGGGCCGGGGGGTGGCCAGCGTGCGCTCTACGTTGATCGCCTGGGCCCAGCGCCGCAGGGCGGGGAATTGGGCCTGCTTGAAGAAGATTTGCCCCGGCGAGTTCCAGTTGATGCTCAGGATATCGGCGTCGTCGCCCAGCTTTCCAAATAGCGCACAGCCGCTCATCGTCAACACCCGCTCGCCCATCAGCTCCTGGCCGATTGTTTCCAGGCCGGTCTGGTAGCCTGCCTCATCGGTGAACACCAATTGAAACTGTTGCCCTTCCGTGTCCTGGATGATGGTGGGGCGCCATTCGCCGTTGGGCTTCAGGTGAATGGGCATTTGCCATTCTTCGTGGGCCATGAACTGGCGCATCAGCGCGGGCCCGCTGAGCTTCCCGTCGATCATTTGTTGAATCGTTTCTCGTAATGCTGTGGCTGTGCCGGTCATGCCGATGATTGTACCGGTAGATTGGGTTGGAAAGGGGCACGGGGTAGGGGCGCGCCAAAGCAAGTAAAACCACCAAGACACGAAAGCACGAAGAACACAAAGTATTTCTTTATCTCGGCTTTCTTGGCTGCTTGGTGGTTCATTCGGACTCACACAAAGCAACGAGGCAACAAAGGCCACAAAGTGCTTCTATAGCTTGGCATCTTGGCGGTTCAAATTTAAAGTCTCTTTGCTCCTTTGTTTCTCTGCTTCTTTGCTTTTCGTGCTCTTTCGTCAAAGCGGCGGGAACAAGTAGAATTTCTACATGCCTCTATCCACATTCACACCGTTCGAACGTGCGAAGGAACATCCGATCATCTGCCGCAAGCCGGCGGTGAATTTCTTCGAAGGCGCCCTGTTGGGGAATGGCGGCCTGGGCGCGGTGGTCACCACCCGGCCCGACGCAGTGGTGATTCACTTCGGCCACAACAACGTGTGGGATATTCGCGTGGCCGAGGAACACCAGGATCAGATCGGCACCTTCCAGGAAATCTTCGCGCGCATCAAGCAGATTCCTGCCAGCTACGCCACGCTGGAAGACGACGCGTGGTATCGCCAGTATTGCGAACTGATGCAGGCCAACTATCGTGCACCCTATCCGCGCCCATTCCCCTGCGGGTCACTGGTGATCGGGTTCGACCGGCGTGAGGCCGAACTGCTGGGCCACCGGCTGGACGTATCCACCGGCCTGTGCGAGGTGTTCTTCGACGCAAACGGCGCGCGCGGCACGTTGCAGGTGTTTGCAGACAACAAAGCCGACCGGGTGTGGTGTCGCTACGTGGACGAGCATGGGCAACTCGCCCGCGCGCCGTTTGAGCGCATCCGGCTGTTGCCCGACCCGCAAACGCCGCCCGACCTGCCCGCCTATTCCACCGCCGGCGACGTCGCGGCAAGCCGGCTCTCGTTTCGCCAGACGTTGCCGCATCTGCCCGCCGATCCGGCGCAGGACCGCGCCTTCCGCCTGACGGTGCGCAGCGCATCCGCGCTCGAAGTGCGTGGCCGCGTGAATTGGGCCGGCGTGCAGGAAAGCATGGGTCCGTTGGAGCGCGGGCTGGTGGAGCGGGACGTTTTTGTGCTATGCGCGCAATTGGATGAAGGCCTGGACGCGGCGCTGGATCACGCCGCCGGCGAGCTGCCCGCCCCAACCTTAGCCGCTTACGAGCTGGCCTGGGACGCCACGCGCGCCGGCTGGGAAGCCTATTGGAACTGTTCCGGCGTCGCGTTGGACGACGAACTGTTGGAGCGCATCTGGTATTGGAACCTCTATTTCCTGAATTGTTCCGCCAAAGCAGGCGTCAATTGTCCGGGGCTGTTTGCGAACTGGAGCTATGGCGACATCGGCACGGCGTGGCATGGCGACTACCACATGAACTACAACACGCAGCAGCCATTCTGGTGCACCTTCTCCAGCAATCACGTGGAGAAACACCTGCCCTACGTGGAACTGGTGCAGCGCCTGCTGCCGCTCAGCCGCAAATGGGCGCGCGACTACTACGGCTTGCGCGGGGCCTATTTCCCGCATAGCGCCTACCCGACCGAGATGAACGTGATGCCCTATCCCGTGCCCACCTGGGGCTGGGAAATTTGCGAGACGCCCTGGTCGGTCCAGTCGTTGTGGTGGCACTATCTCTATACGCGCGATAAGGCGTTCCTGGCGCAACAGGGCTTCCAGCCGATCAAGCAGGCTGTGCTGTTCCTGGTGGACTATCTACGTCGCCCCGAAGCGCGCGGCGATCAGTGGGGCGACGATTGCTATCACATCTTCCCCAGCGCGCCGCCGGAACTGTATGGCCTGACGCCCGGCTTCAGCAAGAACTTCGATTGCATCGTGGACCTGACCCTGACGCGCTTCGTATTGCGCGCTTTTGTGCAGTCCTGCCAGGAGTTGGAGCGCCAGGAGGATGAAAGCGAGTTGCTTGTCGATGTGCGCGACGTGCTGGCGCATCTGCCGGCCAACCCCACCGCCGGCTTGCCGGAGGGTGAGGTGTTTGTGTCGGTGCCGGGCGAGCTGGCGGACACGGTGTACAACGTCCCGGCCAGCACGATGACCGTCTTCCCCGGTGAGGAACATGGGTTGCATTCCAGCGGCGCGGAATATGAGATCGCCGCGCGTAGCCTGCGCCATCAGCGCAACGAGGGCGGCAACGACCTGGTGTTTTTGAACTTGCAGGCGGCGCGCCTGGGGCTGTTGGACCTGGAACGCTTCAAGCGCCAGGTGGGCTATTGTCTGCTGCCCAACGGCACGTGCACCGACATGGTGTTGCAGGTGCATGGCCGCTATCGCGACACGACCCCCTACGACTTCATGGCCCCAATGGGCATCTGGTTCGAGAACTTTGCGCTGCCGGTGGTGTTGAACGAGTGCCTGTTGCAAAGTTACCACGGCGAGTTGCGCTTCTTCCCCAATTGGCCCGCAGAGAAGCGCGCCGAGTTTCGCACCTTGCGCGCGGTGGGCGGGTTCCTGGTGAGCGCAAGCTACGCCGAGGGCGCTGTGCAGTGGGTTGAGATCGTCAGCGAGGCCGGTGCACCGCTTGTGATCGTCAACCCGTGGCAAGGGGCGGTGCGTTGTCTGCGCGGCACGGGTGAATTCATTCTGCTGGATGATGTATTGAGGCTGGAGACCCGCCCTGGAGAGGTGATCGTGCTGACGGCCAGCGAATGATAGGATTACTGTAATGGAGCTGAAGCATCGCCGTAATGCTGTGCTGGAGACGGAACGTAACGGTAATGCTTTGCCTTTACGATAAGCGGGGCGGTCATTGGGGTCGCTTGCGTGTCATTATTGTAGCTTTCTAAGCTACAATCTTTAAAAACCGCAGCTTGGCGTGGGTGGCCTGGCACAAGAAAAGCTGCGCGGAGGCAGGTGGAGCCGTCATGGAAGTAAACCTATTGGATTTGATCACGATCGTTATCGCGATTTTGTTTGTGGCGCTGGTAGCCAGTTGGCTATTTTTCGCCTGGCGGCTGCGCGTATTGGCCGCGCAGAAGAATCGCTTGCCGGGTGTTACGCCCACTGTGGCCGGCACGCCCGAGACGCTGCAACGCACAGTGCAGATCAAGCAGCAGGAGTTGGATAAGTTACGCGCGCAATTTGCCGATGCACAGCGCCAGGGCGCGGCCCAAATCGCGCGTGCTGCGCAGATTGGGGCCGATCACGATGCGTTGGTAGCCAAACACAAAGAGCAAACCGAGGCCGACCGCCTATTGATCGAAGACGCACAGCAAGCCTTGCAGACGCAGCGCACGCTCACCGAACAACTCACCACGCAACTGTCCGAGGTGCAGGCCGAATTGGCGCGCAAGAAACAGGAGCTGGCCATTACCGAGGCGCATACCGAGCAGCTTCAGAAGCAATACGATAGCGCCCAGGAACGCCTGGACCTGATGAAGGGTGAACTGGGCAATCACCAGGGCTTACTGGATCAGGTGACGCAACAATTGCAGGGTGCGCATACCAGCTTCGATAGTGCGCAACGCCTGACGGCGGAGCAGCAGACCGTCATCAATCAATTGACCGGGCGCAACAGCGAATTGCAAGCGCGCTTCGACGAGGCGCAGCAAGTCGTCACCTCACAGCAGGCGACCATCAAGCAGATGTCGGCGCAATTGGCTGAAGTGCAGCCGCGCCTGGATGAACTGCAGCGCGTGGTGTCTGATCAGCAGGTGAGCATCGCGCGGTTGACGACTAACCTGGGTGAGGCGCGCAGCGGGCATGAGGAAATGTATAGCCAGGCCGCTGAGCACCAGATCACCATCAACCAGGTCACTGAACAACTGGAGAGCATGCGCAGCCAGTTGGAGAGCGCTAATCAGAAAGTGGCCGATCAAGCCAGGTCCATTGAACAGGTCGGTGGCGAATTAGATACGACGCGCAATGCGTTGCAACAGGCGCAACAGGAAAACGCCGGTTACAAGGTGCAGGTGGAACAACTCACCGCGCACGTGAACGAAGTGTCGGTGACGCTGCAACAATCGCAGCAGGAAGCCGAGGCGCGTCGCCGGGAAGCCGCCGCCGCCGTGCAAGAGGCCACCGAAGCGCGCGGGGTGCTGGCGCACTGGCAACAATTGGCCAGCGAGCACCAGAACACCATCGAGCAACTCACCAGCCAGTTGGCTGAGAATGAGAATCTGCTCTCCGGCGATCAGCGCCTTTCCACCGAGCGCCAGCAGATGATCAACCGGTTGATCGCCCAGGTGGGCGATGGGCAGGCGCGCCTGGAAGCCGCACAAAAGCTGATCGATCAGCAGCAAAAGAACGTGGCGGAACTCACAGGCCAACTGACCAAACTACAAGCGGAGTTGCAGGCCAGCCAGGCCGCAACCACGCAACAGGAGGCGATCATCGCCCAACTGGGTGCGAACAACCGCCTTCTGCAAGATACGCGCAATGGCTTTGAAAGGACGATTTCCGACCAGCAACATACGATCGCCGATTTGACGGCCCAGGTGAACGACCTGCGCGCGCGCTACCTGGCCAGCGAACAACAAAAGGGCGAACACGCCGCCAGCCTGGCGCAACTGGACGGGCGCGTCGGCGAAGCGGCGCAACTGTTGGCCAACGCCCAGCAAGATTTACAGGCGCGTGAAGCGACGATTCAGACATTGCAACAGCAGCTTGAAGAAGCGCGCCAGAAGCAAGAGGGTACCCAAACCGAGCTTTCCGAGGCGCGCCAGGCGAGCGCGCGACTGGAGAATCAGCTTGGCGTGGTGAGTTTGCACCTGGAACAGGCTCAGCGTGACGTGACCGCGCGCCAGGATACGCTGGAACGCGTGACCGCCGAATGGCAGGGCGCGCTGAAGCGATTAGAAGCCGCCCGCGAGGCCGCCGGCGCGCAGCAATCGGTCATCACCCAATTGACCGCTCAATTTGAGGCGTTGCAAACCCAGACGGCCCAGGCGCACACCGACGTGCAGGAACAGGCTACGGCGGTGCAGCAGTTCGGCGAACAACTGGCTAAGCGTGATAAGCGCGCAGTGGAAGATCAGGATACCATCAGCCAGCAGGCGGAACAGATTGCCACGCTCACTGCGCAGATCAACGAGTTGCACGACACGCTTAGCCAGGCGCGCGAGCAGGCGCTGACTCAGCAAATGGTGGTCACCGAATTGACCCGCCATGCCGAGAGTTTGCAGCCGCGCATGGCGCAGACTGAAACCATGCTGGCCCAACGCCAGACGATGATCGATGCGCTCACCGGGCAACTGGACGCGTTGCAGGGCAAATACGGCATGGCGCAGGCCACCAGCGCGCAACATGCACAACAGATGTCGCAACTGGCGCTGCAACTGGCCGAAGCGCAGGGCAAGCTGGCCGGCGTGGAGCACGAGCGTGATGCCAGGGCCGCGCAGGCGGAAGAATTAGCCCGCCAGATTGAAGCGCATCAGCAACAGGTCATCCGGGCTCAGCAAGGGCTGGCCACGCAACAACTGAGCGCGACACAGGCCGTACATGACCTGGCGGAAGCGCAGGACCAGGCCAATGCCGCAAACCAGAAGTTGGCCGAACAGGAACAGCGTCTGAATGAATTGACCGGCCAGTTGAGCGAATCGAAAGAAGCCCTTGGCGCAGCCGAGCAGATTGCCGCACAGCGCCAGACCACCATCGCGCAACTGACCGAGCAAATCGGCAAGCTGCAAGCCAACTATGCGATGACACAGCAGACGCATGGCGAACAGCAAACGCTGGTCTCGCAATTGACGTCGCAGGTACAGGTCATGCAAGAGCGCCTGGAGAGCGTGCAGCGTGTCTCCACCGAACGGCACAACACCATCTCCAAGCTCACCGCCGACCTGGCCGAATTACAGGTGACGCTAGCCAACACGCAACGCGAAGCAGCCGAGAAAGAGAACTCGCTGGCGCTACTCTCGTCGCAACTAGGGCGCTCCGATGGGCATATCGGCGTGGCGCAGGATGAGCTATCGGAACAACAAAGCGCCAACGCCGCGCTCTCGGATCGCCTGAAGGAGGCCCAGGCTCAGATCAACGACCTGGACCAGAAGTTGAAGGATAAGGAACAGGCAGTGGTGGACCTGAGCAGCCGCTTGAAGCAGGCCGAAGCGCACCTGGGCGTGTTGCAGACCGGCAACACCAAGGAGCAGAACGCGGGCGCGACACAGGTGATGGAATTGCAAACCCGCCTGACGGCAACGCAGCGTGAGGCCGCCGAACAACAGACCTCGCGGACGCGCCTGGCCGAACAGGTGAACACCCTGCGCGCGCAACTGGAAGCCGCGCAGCGCGAAGTTAAGACCCGTGATGCCCTGGTGGCCCAACTCAGCAGCCAGGTGGATGCGTTGCAAGGGCACCTGAAGGGCGCGCAAACGGATCGTTCGCAACAGGAGCCGGTTGTTTCACAATTGACCAAGCAGGTCACTGACCTACAAAGCAGCCTGGACTTGAAGCAGCGCGAGAACGAAGAGCAACTGGAGACGATCAAGCGCCTGACGGGGCAGATCGAGACTTTGAATAGCAGCCTGGAGCAATCTACGCACGAAGCCGAGGAACAACAAGGCTCGATCCGCCAGCTTACCGAGCAGTTGAATACGATCTTAACGGAAGACGAATCGATCTTGCTGGAAAATATCAACGGCCTGACCAGCGCCGACGCGACGCGCCTGAAAGCGGCCGGCATCGGGTCGATCAAGGAGTTGGCATTTGCTACGCCGGCCCAGATTGAAGCGGCATTGAAGCCGCCGCCGTGGCGCAAGCCGGATTACGATAAATGGATCCGCTATGCGCGCATTTTGTGTCGCATGCACTGAGCGCGATCACAACGACGAGACTGCACACGTTCAAAGGCGAGGCAGGAGCGAACAGCCGTTCGCCCCTGCCTTATTTTATTGCGGAGCGACATAGATCTATATGACCAACCCGAACAGTGAGCGACGACATGCCGATACCGAGTGGTTTCATGCTGCGCGTTGGGGTGCCTTCACCCATTATCTGGCGCCCAAAGAACTGAGCGCCGACGATTGGAACCGCCAGGTGGATCAGTTTGACGTGCAGGCGCTGGCGGCGCAACTGGCCGAGGCGGGCGTGCCCTACTATTTCATCACCATCGGCCAGAACTCCGGCCACTATTGTGCGCCGAATGCCACCTATGACGATTTGGTGGGCATCCGGCCCAGCAAGTGCGCGCAGCGCGATTTGATCAGCGACCTTTACGATGTGCTGGCCCCGCGTGATATCAAGCTGTTGGTGTATCTGCCCAGCGGTGCGCCTGCGGCAGACCCGGTTGCCATGCAGCGCTTGGAGTGGGAATGGGGCTTTGAAGGAGACTGGCCGGATGCCTGGAACACGCAGCGCACCGGCAAGCGGCTGGAACGTTTTCAGCAGCGTTGGGAGGCGGTAATACGTGAATGGTCGTTGCGCTGGGGCAGCAAGGTATGCGGCTGGTGGATCGACGGTTGTTACTTCGCCGACGAGATGTATCGTCACCCCGACGCGCCGAACTTTCGCTCGTTTGCCGGGGCGCTCAAGGCGGGTAACCCGGCATCCATCGTCGCGTTCAACCCCGGCGTGCTGCTGCCGGTGATCTCACATAGCGAGGATGAAGACTACACCGCCGGTGAAATCTCCGATGCATTCCCGGTGTGCCCGGGGCGCTGGGTGAGCGGTGCGCAGTATCACATCCTCAGCTACCTGGGCGATTGGTGGGGCGGCGGCAGCCCGCGCTTCACGGATGACTTTGTGCGTGCCTATACCCACTATGTGAATTACAAGGGCGGCGTGGTCACCTGGGACGTGCCGATCGGTAGGACAGGGGCCATCCCGCAGCCGTTCATTGACCAGTTGCGGGTGATTCGCCTGAAATAGGGGCGGACGGCTGCCCGCCCAGTCACTCTATCCTTGCTTCAGCATTGGACGAACGGCCACCGCATGTGACGCCGTCGTGGATTGATATACCGGCGTAATCCATTCGTGATCAATTCGCGCAGATTCGTGGATTCAATATCCATGCGAAAATCAGCCTGACCCTTCAAGGAGCACGAATCATGAACATCCCCGGGATCGCATTGAACGAAGACGATAGCCACTACTTCTTCACGCGCGCCGGGCAGCGGTTGACCGCCGCCGACGTGGATGCGTGGGTGGATCAATATGCCGGCACACAGGTGCAACGGCTGCTGCTGTGCCCGAACTGCATGCGCACCAGTTACGCCAGCGCCGTGTGGGACCCCATCTGGCGCGGTTACGACCCCGCTGGGCCGGACGACCAGCCGCTGCTGGCGAGCAGCGCACCGGAAAGTCGCGCCCAGATGCGCGGCTGGATTCACACCGCCTGGCAGCTTGCCCAGGATGGCATCGACGTGTACGCGCGCTGGATTGCGCGTTGCCGCCAAAAGAGCATCTCGGCGTGGCTCTCGATGCGCATGAACGACGTGCACAATGTGGACGACGAGCGCTCGTTCATCCACAGCGAGTTCTGGCGCTCCAATCCCCAGTTGCGCCGTGTACCCTATCGCTTTGCCGAGTGGACAGACCGCGCCTTCGACTACGCTCACCCCGAGGTGCGCGTGCATCACATGGCGCTGATCCGCGAACTGGCTGAGCGCTACGATTTCGATGGCCTGGAACTGGACTGGATGCGCTTCGGCTTTCACTTCCGACCCGGCCATGAGCGCGAAGGCGCACAGATCCTCACCGAATTCACGGCGCAGGTGCGCGCGCTGCTGGACGAATGGGAACGCCGGCGCGGGCACGCGATTCACCTGAGCGCGCGCGTGCCTTCTCGCCCGCAGACGGCGCTGGGGTTGGGCATGGACGCCGTCACGTGGGCTCAGCGCAGGCTGATCGACCGGCTGGTGATTACGCCGTTTTGGGCCAGCGCCGAAACGGACATGCCGATAGAGCTATGGCGGCAGTTGCTCGCGGGCACGGGCGTGACGCTGGCCGCCGGGCTGGAGATCTTGCTGCGCCCCAACCCGGCCTGGCCGCAACATCAGACGAACTCGCTGGAGACGGTGTGCGGCGCGGCGACCTCGTTCCTGGCGCGCGGTGCGGACGAGATTTATCTCTTTAACTACATGGACTCGCAAACAGCCATGGATGACCTGCCCAAATACCCGGCTTTGCTGCGTGAGGTGGGCAGCCTGCCAACGATGCAGGGCAAACCGCGCCGGCATGTGCTGACCTTTGCCGACACGTGGGCGCCCGGAGAGCCGCGCGCCTATCCATTACCGGCCGCGTTGCCCACGGATGGGTGGGGCGCGTTTCGGTTGCACGTCGGGCCGGCGCCGCATACCGGACGGGCGCTGGTATGCCTGGGCATCGACGAGCCGCTCACGCCGCAGGTGCGCGTGAACGGCGTGCGTTGTGACGCAGCGGCCTCGCCGGTGCAGGTTTCCGACCCCAGGCCCGCGGGCGCACTGCAACAATTCGAGGTGCCGCTAGCGGCGTTGGTGGATGGCTATAACGTGGTCGAATTGCACGCGCCGGGCGCGCTCACGGTGCAGTGGGTGGAGATCGACATCCTGCCCTAAAATCAGCTCAGTCGAGTGTCTTTCCCGGGAGGTAACCGGATGGCGACGTTGGGTGCTATAAGCGGCGTGAGCTTTAGCGCGCAAGTGGATAGCTCTGCACAGGCGCTGGCCGAGCGCGGCCGCCAGCGTAATGAGCAATTGGAAGCCTACTGGCGGCGCAGAATCCGCGCCAGGCAAGACGATTTTTTGCAATCGGTCGTGCTGGATACGTCGTCGGCGCAGAACTATGCCCAAACGGCGGACCAATTCCGCGCGCGGTTGCTGGCGTCACTCGGCGGGTGGGAGCCGCGCCCGCGCGAAACGCTCGCCCGCGTGGAATCGCTGGGCGAATTGGGGCCGGGCGCGCTCTACCGCGTGTTCATCAACGTGATCGACGAGCTGGAGCTGTCGGCGCTCTTGTTGATCCCTCACACCGCCGACCAAGCGCCTGCCCCGGCGGTGATCTGCCAGCACGGCTACGCCGGTTCGCCAGAGTGGGCCTTGGGCTTTGGCACTGAGGGCCAGCAAAATTACCTGAACGCCGTGGGGCACCGGCTGGCAAGCGAAGGCTATGTGGTGATCGCGCCGCAGATCGTATGCAGCCCGCCCGGGGTGGGGCAAGATCGTGTGCGGCAGGATCGCCTGGCGCGCCTGGCCGGGGTGAGCCTGCTCGGCTTCGAGATGTTTGAACTGAGCCGCGTGGTGGACTATCTTCAGACGCGCCCCGAAGTGCAGCCCGAGCGGATCGGCATGTACGGCATCTCGCAGGGCGGCAAAAGCACGCTCTTCCTTTCCGCCCTGGACACGCGCATCGCAGCGGCGGTGTGCTCGTGCTACTTCAATGACCGCTGGAACAAGATGATCGAGCCGGAGCGCCTGGCCGCGCGCGGGAGCGAAGAGGGGCTGGATTACCGGGCCTACCTGGAGTTGGCCGAGGATGATAAGTTCAACCCGTTGTCCGCGCCCTTGGTGCCCGATCATTTGCTGGGCGCGCTGATTTGTCCGCGTCCCTTCATGGTGGAGATCGGCCGGCGCGATCCGGTGATCGACTGGCGCGATGCGGTGGATGAATTCGGGCGGCTGCATGACATCTACGCGGCGTTGGGCATGCCGGAGCGAGCCCAGGCCGTGGTGGCGCAGTGGGGCACGCATGAGATCTTCTACGACGACGCGAAGGTGTTTCTGGATCGATGGTTGTTGAACGAGTAACACAAAGAAGCAAAGCAACAAAGAACACGAAGTTATTTGCTTTTAGAGCGGTCTTTCTCCGACGACGTGGTCATTCCGAGAAATAGATCGTTGGGGCAAAAGAGGTGCCCCATGACCCGCAGCCCTGTCATTCCGAAGCGCGCGCCAACGAATGAAATCATGCGAGGGGTTCATAGCGCGCGAGGAATCTGAGCGTTGTCCTGAACAGGCACCTTACACAACCGAGATTCCTCCTCGCAGCGCTCGTCGGAATGACAGCTCAAGCCATGTCTCTCTGTGCAATGAATCACATGTCATGAGCAGTGCGCCAAACGAAGAAAATCGATGCGAGATGAAATGGCGCGCGAGGAATCTGAGCCAAGCTCTAGCACGCGGCATACATGGTCAAGGATGCCATCGGCTCGAAGCCGACGCCTGGGAAGGAAAAGAAACCCTGCTGCGCGGGTTAAGAAGCCCTGAATCCCGCAGTGCGTGAGATAGGGCCCTTTGAAACACTTTCTTTGTGTGAGTAAGGGCGTGTGTGAGTGAACGGGAATGGATATGATCGACAAACAAAGCTACCTCTTCAAGCAAGCACAGGGTTGTTCCCTGTATGTGGACGTATATCGCGCCGCCGGAGCCGGGCCACACCCGGCGATCCTGTATTTCCACGGCGGCGCGCTGATCTTTGGCAATCGCACGTGGCTCTCGGAACCCGAGGCGGAAGTGTATCTGAAGGCCGGCTACACCATCGTGACGGCGGACTATCGCCTGGCGCCCGAGACGAAGCTAGAAGCGATCCTCTCAGACGTGCAGGATGCCTATGCGTGGCTGGCGCAGCAGGGGCAAGCGCTTCTCGACATTGATCCTGCGCGCATCGCCGTGGTTGGGCCGTCCGCCGGTGGATACCTAACGTTGCTGATGGGCCATCGCGTCCTGCCGCGCCCGCGTGCGCTGGTGTCGTTCTACGGGTATGGCGACATCGTCGGCGATTGGTATGCCTACCCCGACCCCTATTATTCGCAGCAGCCGCGCGTAAGCGAGCAAGAAGCCCGCAACGTGGTGGGCACGGCTCCGCTCGTGGGCAGCGGCGGCGAACGCTTCGCGTTTTATCTCTACACGCGTCAGCAAGGTGCATGGGCGAAGGAAGTGGCCGGGCATGACCCCGCGCGCGAGCCGGCGTGGTTCGCGCCCTATTGCCCGCTGCGTAACGTGGACGCGCATTACCCGCCGGCGCTGCTAATCCACGGCGACCAGGACACCGACGTGCCGTGCGATCAATCGCGCCTGATGGCGGCGGAACTGGCGCGGCATGGCGTGGCGCATGAACTGCTGATCGTCCCCGGGCGCGGGCATAACTTCAACAACGAGGGCGATGGCCCGAACGACCCCGTGGTGGCGCAAGTTTACGCCAAAGTGCTGGCGTTTTTGAAGGAACGGTTGGGGTAGGTGGCCATTCCATCCATGGCGCTGGATGGCGTCACGAGGCGATGTGACGCAGGGCGCCCGATACACGTCACAAAGGAGGTCGCGGGTTAACGGTAAGCCAGGTAGATGTAGGCGGCGTTGCCGATGGAGAACACGCCCAACGTCAGGAAGATGGCTGAAAGACGGACCAGCCACAGTTTACGCGTGGCAAGCCGTGTGTAGACGCGCTTAACAGCCTCTGACGATTGAATGTCGATCGTGTAACGTCTCGGGAAGAACACGAGGAATGCCAACGTCAGGCTGATCAACAACAACCCGACTGGCGCCAGGTAGGGCGTCAAGTTCCCTTTTAGTAAATAGGCAGGGTATTTGTTCGTATCGATGAGGTCGCCGAAGGCGATGGCGTTGAAATATAGCCCTGCCAGGATGCTGGCAACGGCGATGATCTGTTTGGCAACCTCCTCCGTCGCATTGATGGACGTTTTGACCATCTCCTTGCCCACCTCGCGCCAGAAGGCGCGATTTTCCTTGACTAATGAGTCGTCGGTGGGTTCGGGGTGTTGAGGGGGCGTGCTCATGCGCGTGTCTTTCCCGTCTGTTTGTTATATTGATAGGTCTTGCCGCATTTTGGGTTAGGGCAGGCCGGCATATCGATCCAGGCATTGGCCTCTTCCAATTGTCTGTCCTTGAAAATTTCCTTCAGTTTGTCTGTGGTTGCCTTCCATTGATCGCTCAGGCCGCGGATGACGATATTGTCGGCGCTCTCTACCTCGACCGTGATTGTGCGAATCCAACCGCAATGCGGGCACTTTGGTTTGAGTACTTGAGTTTCCATGTCGCTTCCCGTTATCCTGCTCGAATGGCTTTCACCATAGCTTCCCATCCCTCACGATAGTTTGCTGGAACCTCGGTCGTTAATGCATCGGCATCTGTTCCTTCAACGACGCGTTGGACGAGGTTAATGTAACAGGCGAAATCTGAGTTATGGGCCTGTTCCGCTTGCTGGCGTAACTGATCCAATTGTGCCCACCATTCATTCTTCTTGTCTAAAGCATGCATAAGTACGGTGGCAGTGTTTTGAGCGATGATCCTCGCTGCCTCGTCGATTGTCATACTACCAGGCTGCTCTTTTTCGTCGGGCGTTTCTGGGGCTTGCACCTCTTCCAGGGCTGCGTTGAACGCTTCCGGTCCCATCCGTTCGCGTAGGCGGGCTAAATCACGTGCAGCGTTATCGCACCATGGGCTGCCCAGTTGAGTGAATAAGTGCAAAGCTTGTGCCAGAAGGCTAACTGCCTCTGGGAGCTGGCCCTGTTTTTCACATAACAGACCCAACTGGCCCAGGGATGAAGCGGTGCCGCTGCGGTCGCTGAGTTGGCGTTTAATGGCGAGGGATTGCTCGTAGTAGGAGCGAGCGGCGTCGTAGTGGCCCTGATCTTGGTGGAGCATACCCAACTGGTACAGGGATGAAGCGATGCCGCTGCGGTCACCGAGTTCCTGGAAGATAGTGAGGGATTGCTCGTAGTAGGTTTGAGCGGCGTCGTAGTGGCCCTGATCTTGGTGGAGCATACCCAACTGGTACAGGGATG
>DAOUFG010000191.1:0-34182 GCA_034430115.1 Thermoflexales bacterium
AATGCACGCGTCGCCTCCAGCGCACGCGCCAGCGTGGCAAATGGCCCATCGCGTAGCGCATAACGTTGCGCCTCCATGATGCCGGCCCACGTATCCAGCACGGTTTCCAGCGTGCCAAACGGCCCTTCACTGCGCCGCCCGTGCAAGGGCTCCGCCCATTTACCCGACCAGGCATCGTTGCCGGCCGGCGAAACATGGAACGCTGTATTGTCCATGTGCCCTCCAATAGAGTTCCAGTTCGATCCGCACCCTAAGCTTAGAGTGGCCCACCTGCCGGCTCGGTGTTGAACCAGGCCGAGATAAGATGGTGCGAGATGGCGTAACGCGATGGCAGACCCACCGCGCCCGAATCCAGCCCGGCGCGCAACTCATGGCGCGTGAACCAGCGCGCGTCGGCCAACTCGCCATCATTCAGGTGAATCTCCTCCGTCTCCGCTTCGGCATGAAACCCCAGCATGAGCGAAGCAGGGAACGGGAAAGACTGCGAGCCATAGTAACGCACCTCACGCAGGCGCACGCCCGACTCTTCCATCACTTCGCGCGCCACGGCGTGCTCCACATCCTCCCCCGGCTCCACGAACCCGGCCAGCGTGGAATAGCGCCCCGCCGGCCACGAGGGTTGCCGCCCCAGCAGACAACGCTCACCGGAAATCACCAATACGATGATGGCGGGGTCGGTGCGCGGGTAATGCTCCACACCGCAAGCCGAATTGGTGCAGCGCCGCACGTGCCCGCCCAGCGCGCTCATGGTGGGGCTGCCGCATACCCCGCAGAAGCGAGTCCGTTCATGCCAGTAGGCATAACCGCGCGCGTAGGCCAGCATGGCCCAATCTGCGGACTCCAACAAGTCGCCGAAGTTGCGCATGTTCATCCATTGGCCCTGCTGCGCCAGTGGATCATTCTCATTCCCAGGCAGCACGATTGAAAAACAGGCATGCCCCTCGCGAACGCCCATAAAAACCAATGATTCGGCATAGGGAAACCACTCGGCCACGTCGTGCGCGTGCAGGCTGACGGCGCGGGGCGGGTCTCCACGCACCAGGTTCTGCAATTTCCAAATCGGCACAAACTCGGTCTCTTCGTCGGTCAGGCGCGCCGCCAACCAGGCGTCATCGGTACGGCGATCATGTTCACGTGAGAGTGGATCAAACAACTCAAAAGGTGCGCGCGATGTTGCAGCAATCTCGGCAGGTGTCCATTTCATAGCTAGTAAGAATAACGCGTTCCGCCCGATGTGCGCTCAGCGCCCTCCGATCTGTGCGCGCACCATTTGGGTCCACTTGCGCAGGCGTTCGCGGTCGCCGATGCGATAGACGTCGCGATAGATGAATTCCAGGTTGCAATCGCGCGCGGCGGCAAGCGTTTCCTCCATATCTGCGCGCAACACGTCCCAATCGGGTGCCGGGCCGCTGATGGGCGCGGCCTTGGGTTTGCGCGAATAGACATAGCGGCGGCCCAGCTTCCGGCCGATCTCCGCCTGGTTACACCAGGGCGATACCGACACGGCGCGCACATGCGGGATTGCGCGGCTGACAAGATCCCAGCGGTCATGCACCGGCTCGCAGCAGCCATAGTAAACCAGCCCAAAGCAACGACACACGTCGGCCATGTAGGGCAGGAAAAATTCGCCGAACATCCTGGGCGAGATCATGGTCGTCTCTTGAGATTCCATCCACACCCACAAATCGCACAAACGCACCCGCCCATCGCCGCCGGGTTGCGGCAACGCGGTGGTGTATCCCGGGCTGCCGGAACCCACGCGTTCCCAGCCCGTACTGTTGAGCCCAAGCAAACCCTCCTGCTCCATCCAGGTGTAATAGGCAACCCGGTCGTCGCGCAGGTAAGCCATCACGCGGTGCAGCGCCTGGGGCGCGTCGAAGGTCCACATCATCAGGTTATCGTTGCCGATCAGCTTGAACAGGTCTTGCGTCAGGCCGCTATGCAATGCGCCGCTGCCGTGCAGCACCACAGGCAAGATATCGCCGAAGGTATCCGCAAGCTGTTCAAAATGGCGCTGGGTGCTGTGGCGGTCCACGTGCCAGGTGCGCGGCTTCAACCTGGTCACGTCATCCGGCGTGCGTAAAGGATGCTCGTAGACGTAGGCCACCTGCCCGCCCTGTCCATCGGTGGCATGTTCGGCGTGCAGTGGCACGCCATAGTCGGGCCAGTCGATCTCCCAATACAACCGGTAGAAAGGCTCCACCACCATGTCGTCGCCGACTTCTTCGGCATGCCGGACATCCCAGCGCATGTGGCGTTCCACGTCGCGCAGATAGGGGTCCGCGCATTGCAGTTCGGCCTCGGCGACGTAGTTCTCCAAAAAGTCCGTCTCAAACAGCACCATGGGCCGTTCGGCATGCAGGTCATTCAAGGCCATCCATTGGCGACGGCGCTCGGCCATGACGGGCAGATTAGCCAGTTCCATCCAGCGGGCGGCCAGTGTGCGTAAGATGGTTCGCTCGGTGTTATCCATTGCATCCTCCATGCACTACATCTACGCCCATTTTGCATCGAATCCCGTTCCGGCGCGAATGACGATCCACGAATCAGCGCAAAAGATCATCCACGAATCAACGCGAATAGACACCTGGTAGGCACGGGGCTCACACCTGCGCAAAAGATAGGTCACGAATCAACACGAATGGACATGCGGTAGGCGCAGGTTTCATACCTGCGCAAAAGTCAATCCGCGAATCAACGCGAATAGACACCTGATCGGCGCAGGTTTCATACCTGCGCAAAAGTCAATCCGCGAATCGGCGCGAATAGACACCTGATCGGCGCGGGTTTCATACCCGAGATCAATTCTCTGCGCAGGCAGTGAAGCCTGCGCCTACCAGGTGGTTGCATAGTGCAACCATCCCTGCTAAGATGTTAGTCGTTCAAGGAGAAAGGAGGAATGTCAACACTCCATGTGCGGGATGTTCCCGACGACCTGTATGACAAAATCAAACAGGCTGCGGCGCAAGAAAATCGCTCCATCAGCGCCCAGGTGATCGAACTGCTGCAACTTGCGCTCGCCCAAACGGAAGCCGCCAACCAGCAGGGGAAGGTGCTACGCGAGATCCACCGGCGGCGCTTGAAATATGAGACAGGCGCTTCCACCAGCGACAAACAATATCCAGACGCGGTTCAATTGATCCGCGAGGGCCGAGATAGATGAGCGCAACAACGGCGTTTCAATGCGTCGTGGATGCGAGTGTGGTGGCAAAACTGTTCATTCCAGGCGCTGGTGCACAGGCAGAGAAGCTGTTTCTCCATCTCACCCACCCCGAATCGCGCTTCCACGTGCCCGACCTGCTATATATCGAAGTTACCAACGTCTTGTGGAAGCTGACGCGTTATGGTCACTATGCGTTACGAGACGCAGAAGCAAACATCGCCAACCTGAATCAGCTCACATTGATCCCGCACCCGACACAACTGCTCAACGCGGATGCCCTGAAGTTGGCCGCCCGACATGGCATCAGCGCCTACGACGCCTGTTACGTGGCGCTGGCCATGCGGCAGAGCGTGCCGCTCATCAGTGCGGATGACAAGCTGTTGCACGCCCTGGCCCACGCGCCCTGTGCTGCACAGGCGCTGAACGATCTTTAATTCAGCTACGCCTCAAATCGCAACGCTGTGAAGGAATGTCCCGGCAGAGCGCACTGAAACACGCCTGCCCAGGTGCACTCCGTCGCCACCGGCACGACCTTGCGCGGCTCCGCCGGCGTGTTCTCGGCGGTCAAGTCGCCGGTCAGTTGCGTCTGGCAGACGCGTCCACCCTGCCACGGCAACCCATCGATCGACACATTCAGCGCTTCCTCGCCCAGGTTCAGCGCCTTCACAACCAGTTGTTGCCCATCTTCGCTGCGCGTGACAGTGACGTCCAGTGCGCCATCCGCTTGCGTCACGGCGGCCTCCACGCACAATGGCTGGTAGTGCTGAGCGATCATCTGCTGAGCGTAATAGGGCGGCATGCCCCACACCTGATCGGGGGTGAAGAATAGCTGGCCCTGATCCCACCAGTTATCGTGTTGCTGATAGGGTTGCAAGCAATTGGCGGCGCAATCCAGCAGCACCGCTTCGCCCAGCCGCTCGATGGTGTTGACGTGGTGCGCATGGCCCAACGCGCGCTGCACGTCGTGTCGCACGCCGTTTTCCTCCAGGATGCAGAAGCGCACCTGGTTCGCCGGGTCAATCTCGTCCAGGTAAGCGCGCAATTTGCGCAGGAACTGATCCGCTACCTCGGCATCGCCCAGGTTATCGCCACCGACGTGGACATCCATGAGCACCTTGTGCCCGCGTGCCGTCTGCAATAGCGCCGCCATGCGCGGGCGGTTTTCGGGGTAGGCCAGCTCCGGCAGATTGTAGAGCCAGGGCGACATGATCGCCGTCAAAGCCGGGTCCTCGCGCGTGGCCGCCTCCAACAGTGCGGCAAAGTGCGCCGGATAATCCTCGCGCACCAGCATACGCCCATTCGCGTCGCTGTTATGCTCCTCGTTGCCGATTTGCAGATAGCGCACGGCATAAGGCGCCGGATGGCCGTCTTCGGCACGCCGCTTCCCCCACGGCGTCGAGATGTCACCATTGAGATATTGCACCAGGTCGGCCACGTCGGCGGGGGTCTCACAGGGGTTGATCGTCGGCACGCACAGGAACCCGGCGGCTTCGCAGAAAGCGACGTAATCGATGATGCCGAAGCCATTCGAGTTATACGGGTAGAACGTGCCCAGGTAGGGCGGGCGGTCTTCCTGCGGGCCGATCATCTTCTTCCAGCGATAGCCCGAGCCGGGGCAACGCACTTCGTGTTCCCAGTCGGTATTGATCATGTAGCCGCCGTAACGCAACACCGTCAACCCTTGCGCGACCAGGCCCGCGCCGATGTCGTCCCGCGCTTGCGTTCCTTTGTACCGCCCCCATTCGCCCGGCTGCAAGAGCGCATAATCCAGCCACACCGCGCCAGGCTGCTTGAGCTTGATCGCAAAGCGCCCATGCGCATCACCGGCGGCAGGGGCGAACTGGAAGGTGGCGACATGCCAGGCGCGGTCGCCAGGGATGTTCATCGTCTGTTCGGCATAGACGGACGCGCCGTCTGCGCTTTCCAGCGCCACCGTCAGCGCTGTATCCTGTTCCGCCAGGGCGACCACCCGGCCCGCGTAAGCCTTGCCTGCCAGCAAGTTCAAGCCCCAACGGTTTAGGCCCTGGTTCTCGATGCCCACTTCGCCCGCGCCGCTCACAAAGGCGATCTTTTGGCTGCGCCGGCCTCGCCGGGCGCGTGCCACCGTCGCCTGGAAGGCGCCTTCCGCCGTGCCACGCCGGAAGGGTTGCCACGAGCGGACTTCTGGTTCGCCGGACAGGTAGAATCGCTCGGTCCGGCAACTGACGGTGCCGGAAAGCCCCACATGAGCCGGATCAAGCCGCGCATCGATCTGTTGTGGCTCTTCCTCAAAGCTCTCGCCAAAGAGCATCTGGCTATAGATGCCGCCATACACCTCGTGGTTCACGTCTTCCATGCACGCGCCAATGAGGTAGGGGCTGATGCGCCCGACGACGGTGCCGGGATGAATTTGAATGGTTGCGTCTGTTGTCATGTTGTTTCCTTATGCAGTAAATGCTACCCCACGCACCGTTTCTTTTGCCAGGCGTGCCTCAGAACGCGGTGATGTACTTCGCGTGCGCCGCGAGCAATTGTTCACCCAGATCAACCACCTGCGCCGTCGTCAGGCGTGCGCACACCGGGTCCAGCCGCAGCGCCTGTAATGCCAGGCGCTTATCGTGCTTGAAGCAGGCATCCACCAGCGCCGGATAGAGCACGGCATAGGGGTCGATGAACCCCTTCACCACGAGCGGCAGGTCGCCAAAGGCCAGCGGCGTGAACCCATTGCGGTCCACCCGCACCGCCGTCTCCACCACCACGCCTTGCGGGAGGTTGCGCACCTGCCCGACGTTCGGCACATTGCCCACGTCGATAAACACGTGCCCTTGCGAGTGCGCCTCGATGATGTCGGCAGCCGCCTCGCGCGTGCGGGTATGGTATTCAGGTGTAATCTGGCCCTTCACCATCTGCTCCACCTGCTCTTTGGCCTGGCGGAACATCTCCACCCGCTCGGCGATGCTGGTGCGCACCAGCTTATAGCGTGCCATCACCTGCGGGTCGGTGATGTAGCAAGCGAAGAACTCGCTGATATGGCGGTCGCCCAGGTAGGGCAAAACGCCCGTCAGGCGGAACAACTCGGTCGCCACTTCCAGCTTCTGCGTGCTGCGCGGCCCATCATGATATGACGCCGCCAGCAGGTCGGAGAAGCTTTGCTTCTCAAGCCGGGCGGATAGGTCGGCAATCGCATCCACCTGGCCCGCACGCGCCTGGGTAGCCCAAAAGAAGTGGTTCAGGCCGCCATATTGCATGCAGACGTCGCTTTCCTGGGCCAACCCGTACCAGCGTTGCAATATCTCCAAATCCTCAAACTGCCCGTGACACAACCCGATCACCGGCCCCTGGCAGATGCGGCTGAGCACATCGGTGAGCGTGCTCATGGGGTTAGTGTAATTCAACACCATCGCGCCGGGGCAATAACGGTTGATGTCCTGGGCCAATGCATGGAACACGTCGAAGTTGCGGATGAGCCGCGCCCACCCGCCGGGGCCGGACGTATCGCCCACCGTGTGATAGATGCCGAACTTCTCGGGGATGGACAGATCGTGCGCCATCGCCGCCAGCCCGCCGGTGGTGATGGTAATGATGACGTAGTTCGCGCCACTCAAGGCGGCTTTGCGGTCGTCCGTCGAAGTGAGCGTGGCCTGCACGTGCAACTCAGCGGCCAGTTTCTCCAGGAAGGCCCTGGTCAGGTCGCTCGCTTCTTTGTTCAGGTCATACAGGACAAACTCCGAATCACTCAACGCGGGCGTAAGCAACAAATCACGCCCGATGCGCGGCATCCAGTTCACGCTGCCGCCACCGACGACGACAATCTTAAGACGACTCATATAGCTCCTTTATCAACGGCCTGCCCACACAAAGAAACAAAGCAGCGCCGTATTCTTTGGGCCTGTATTGCTTTGTGTAAGCTCTCTGGGATATGCCCACGACGCCCTAAAACTCGCCGGCCAGCAACGCCTGCTTGCGCTCCATGTAATACAGGAAGTTCGCCAATGGCACGTCGGGTGGGACGGTATGATCCACCGTCGGGATGTAGCCGCCCTCCTCCACGAGAGGGGCCAGCGCGCGCAGATGGTTGTCGATGGCCTGTTTATCTTTGGTCAACTCGCGCTTATCCACCCCGCCCCATAGCCGCAACGACTTGCCGAACTTCTTGCGCAACCGCACCGGGTCCTGGTCGGAGGCGCGCTCCAACGGCCATAGGATGTCCACTCCGGCGTCCATAAATAGCGGCACGACGGCTTCGGGGTTGCCGTCGGTGTCGATGCCAAAGTAACGCACCCCGTGCGATTTGTAAAAGTCGATCACGCGGCGCAGGCGCGGGAAGATGAATTCTTTGTAGCACTTGGGGCTGATCAGCGGGCCGCCCTTGGCCGAGAGGTCTTCATTCAAAACGACGTATTCCACGCTCGTCTTTTCCAGCACCGGGCGGGCCGCCTCGATCAGGAAATCGGCATGGCTCTCCATGATGTCGTGCACCAGCTCGGGCTGATCGTACAGCGCATAGGAGAGGTTTTCGGTGCCCACCATGTCGCGCGCAAACCAGTAGAACCCCAGCGTCTGGCAATTGGGCGCGAAGATCAGCGGATAGGTGCGCTTGCGCCAGCCGTCCACGCGCAAAACCCACCAGTAGGGCTCGTAGCGCTCCGCGAACATGCGCAGGCGCGGCTTTAGCGCTTGCCATTCGGCCATGTTCGTCACGGGGAAGCTGAGGTAGGTATCCATGGACATGCGCCCGCCGCGCGCAGAGCCTTCCTTCAGCGCCTGGCGCACGCGGCCCAGGTTATCGCGGAAGGTGACGGTGCGCTCGTCCTCGGCCAGCGTCTCCTCGTCGAACGGGGGGATGAACCCACAATTGAAACGAACATACTCGCGCGGGTCCATGCCCAGTGCGCTTTCACCGGTGAACCAATCCCAGTGAAATTGGGTCGTGTCCAACCCTTCCTGCTCCCAACGGTCGCGCGTCTGGGGCCACACGCCCAGTTCCCAATTGGGCACACGATCCACAGGTTGATAGTCCATCACGGCGATGAAGCGCTCGAGATCATTCATGGGTTGCGTTGCATTTGGCATGCTGCGTGTTATTGCACAGACGGGAGGGCTTGTCAAACGAGGATGCGAACGGCTAAAATAACCGCTTGGAGGATGTGATGTCTGCTAAAACAGGAAAGAACCGCAAACGTGCAAGCGCTCCCGATGCACAATCAGATGCCCCCGGCAAGCCGCCCGTTCTTGACCCACGGATGATGCTGGAAAAGCAGATGAACAACCTCGGCAAGCTGATTAAAGAGAAAGACTTTGCCTCCATCGAAGAGGTGCAGGACTACCTGGATAACATGCTCAAGCAAGGCGAACCGATCCCCGATGTTGAACCGGAGACACCCTTGGAGCGCGCCCAGGATTTGATCTACCAGGCCTACCAGGAGACCTCTCCAAAACGCAGGGCGGATATGGCGCGCCGGGCGGTGGAGATCAGCCCCGATTGCGCCGACGCCTATAACATCCTCGCCGAAACGGAACGATCCCCGGAAAAAGCGTTGGCGTTATATGAGCAAGGCATGGCCGCCGGCGAACGGGCCATCGGCACAGAAGGCTTCCACGAGATGGAAGGGAATTTCTGGTCGGCCACCGAAACACGCCCCTATATGCGCGCAAGCCAAAACGTGGCAGAACTGGCCTGGATGCTCGGCCAGCGCCGGCGCGCAATCGAGATATTCGAGCACATGCTGCGCCTGAACCCCAACGACAACCAGGGCGTGCGATACCGGCTCATTTCCTATTACCTGGAAGAAGGTGACGACAAAGCCGCGATTAAGCTGCTGAAGAAATATAAGGATGACGCAGCCGCCACCTGGGCCTATAGCCAGGCGCTGGTCATTTTCCACCTCAAAGGCCCTGGGCCGGATGCAGACAAAGCCTTCAACATCGCGTTCAGAGCCAACCCGCACGTCCCAGCCTATCTGCTGGGCAAGAAGCACATGCCCCTTCAATTGCCCGATCACATTGGGCTTGGCGACACGAGCGAAGCGGTTGACTACGTGGCATCCGGCAGGCACGCCTGGAATCAAACGCCCGGCGCGCTAGATTGGCTTGCCCAACACGATGCGGCTGCGCAAGCTCGCAAGCCATCCGGCGCAAAGTGACGGCGCGAAAGCAGGGGCAACCAACACAAGACGCTAAGAACACATAGATTCCACATGTGTTCCGTACCTGCGTGTTCTTAGTGCCCTGGTGCCTTCGTGTCAGAGATTCTAAGAATCTCTAGAGCGAATCTTTGTGTAGTGCTGCGCGGGCCTGCGAGCCGTTGCACGAAAGGCCGGCGATGCCCGCAAAGCCGCAGGTGTCCACCGCGCCCGTCACCAGCGGAAGCACGCCAATCGCGGCAAGGACATAGCCCCACACGCTGGCGGCGAAGAACAAGCCATAGACGATCAACCCGATCCCAAGGATCACACGAATCCAACGCCCCGGTGTGCTCAACATGAAAGCAATAAAGTTTTTCATCGTTACCTCTCCAAATGAACGCCTTATCACTTCCTTAGATGCACAACCGGCCGGAGGGTTACATGGCCTGGCCGCAACCCGTGTACCACAGGATGCGCGCGCGGTTATCGCCGATCAAGTCCTGCTCCTGGGCCAGCATGTCGGTCAATAAGGCCGGCAAGGGGGCCTCGCCGTCCCAGTTTTCCAGCAAAATCGCCTCATCTCCCAGTTCGCGCCGCACGCAATCCGCGGCCCAGGCATCACTTCTTGCGCCGGCGCGCCTCCTGCTCGGTGCCGACCCAGATGCCAAACGCGGGCAGGATGCGCCGGTGAACCAGCAGGATCAACAAAGTCAGCACCAGCGCAATGCCGAAGATGACGAGCGAACTGGTCAGGTCGCTCATCAAGCTCGGTTTGATCAGCATCACCATCGCCAGCGTGAACATCAGCACCCCGCCGATCAGCTTCAGGATGCGCCCATGCTTCTCTTCCAGGCGGGTTGCCTTCATGGAATATACCGCCGCCAGGAAGATGCCCAGTTCATCCAGTTGGTAGATCAGCAGGTACACCACCAGCAGGCCGAGGAACGACACAAGGGCCACCCTCTGGCTGGAGAGCAGATTCGTCCAGATCATCGGGAACCCGGCGGTACATGAGAACTCCACCAACGAGACGCCCCCCGCCAGCACCACCGTGGCGCTCGCCAGCCCCCAGAAGGATTGGCTGGCATCCAGCAGGCCGCGCGCACGGCGCAACAGACCGGGCTTCTTCTCATCGGAAATGGTGAGCGAGATGCCTTCCTTGTACCAGAAGTAGTCTTTGATATTGACGCCGGCAAAAAAGAGCGCCACCAGCGCCACGATGACCTGGATCCAACCTGTGAAACTGACCACGCTGAACACCGTGAACAATCCCGCGATGAACAGCGCATAGACCGCAGCCGTGACGGTGAGGTAGATTAGGCCAATCAACAGCACCTTCTTACGCGAGCCGGTGTGCAGAGTGATCGCCAGCAACATGGTGAGCACCCAGACCGAACACGGGTTGAACCCATCCACAAACGAGATGAGCAACGTGCTGAGCAGCAATGATTGATGTTGCAGATTCACGTTGCCGATGATCGGCAGGTCAACGCTGGTGGGCATCTCCGCGATGGCCCCCGACGTCACCACGCGATCCTCCGCGGGCCCACTCGCTGGCTCCGCCGGCGTGATGATGCCGGCGCCGGCATCCCTGCACGAGTTCGCCAGGCAGGCGGTGACGGCTTTTTCAATTTCCTGGCCGATTGAATCGGCGTAGCCAACCCAATGTTGATCACCCACGAAGGTGACGGGCACCCCGTTTGGGTCAAACCCATAAGCCTCGCCCATCTTCGCCAACAGCGCGCGGTTTCCCTCGTTGTACCAGACCTCATACTCGCGCACTTCCACACCTGGGGAACGTTGGGCCAGTTCTTGCAGGAAGGGTTTTTCACTGGCGCAGTGCGGGCAACCATCGCCCCAGAAGAGATAGATCACCACTTTCGATGAGGGCGGCACAGGAAAGGCCGGTGCGCCCAGGCTCGACGCGGCAGGCGTTCCGTTCGCCTCGCCGGTCGTGGCCGTTGTGCACTTCGTCTCGCCGATGGTGCAGCCGCCGGCAAGATGCGTCGCGGTCGGCGTGATAGGATCCGCCGCCGCAAGCGTACTCCCGCGCCCATCTGCGGCAAGCGCGCTCCCGGGTGAACCGACCAGCAGGACGAGCGCACCCATCCATAGCACAAACAGAACCTTGATTGACTTCTGAACACCGACAATTCGTTTATGCATAAAAATCATGAGCCGGATTGGGTATTTTGTTGAGTCAAAGCTGATTATAGATAAGCTTCTCAGCACGAAGCGGTTCAGCCAGGGCAAGGCGTCGCGCGAGGGGGCGAATGGTGATGTTCATCTCCACCTCCTGGTAACAAGGTATCGATCGATCATGGTTCGACAGGCTCACCATGAAAACCATCATCCTTCGGCAAGCTCAGGATGATCCCGCACCCTCATTGTCTATCACCTGCAAGCGATACCCTACCCCAGGCTCGGTGACCAACAGCCTGGGGTTGGCCGGGTCAGACTCCAGCTTGCGGCGCAACATCGTCATATAGACGCGCAGATACTGGGTCTCGGTTTCATATTGCGGCCCCCATACCTCGCGCAAAAGCTGGCGATGCGTCAATACCTTGCCCGCGTGCTGGACAAACATGCGCAACAGCGCATACTCGGTGGCAGAAAGCCTCACCGGTTCGCCCTGCAACGTCACCAGGCGACTTGCTAAATCTACACTAAGCGCGCCGTCGCGAAAGATGGGCGCATCCTGCACCGGCAGGGCATGTCGTTGGGCCATGCGCAGGCGGGCCAACAGTTCGCCCATGCTGAAGGGCTTGGTCAGGTAATCATCCGCGCCGGCATCGAGCAATGCAATCTTGTCTTCGTCGGCGTCGCGCACCGAAAGCACGATCACCGGCGTATGGCTCCATTCGCGCAACCGGCGCAATACTTCCAGCCCCTCCACATCGGGCAATCCCAGGTCAAGGATCACGATGTCGGGTTTGAGCATGGTCATTTGCAGCAGACCATCCTGCCCGGAGGCAGCCTCGTGAACGCGAAAGCCGTTCGCCTCCAGGCTCACACGCAGGAAGCGGCGAATCTGAATTTCGTCATCGATGACCAGGATGAGCGGCTCGCCTATCATAGTGTTCCCTCCGGCGGCATGGCTGGCGGAGTCCCAATCGGCAGCCGGATGGTGAACCGCGCGCCGCCGTTGGCGCGATTCTCGGCATGAATGGTTCCGCCCTGTGCTTCAACCAATCCCTTCGTAATCGATAGTCCCAACCCGGTGCCACCTGGGGCGGCACCCGGCGCACGATAGAACTTATCGAAGACACGCTCCAGATCTTCCGGCGGCAACCCTGGGCCACGGTCCGCGACGATCAACAATAGATCGTCGCCATCCACCCGCGCGATCAGGCGCACGCGCGTCCCTGCCGGTGTATGCACGGCTGCGTTATGCAGCAAGTTCACCAGGGCCTGTTCCAGAAGCACGAAATCCACCCGAACCAACGGCAAATCGGGCGGGACGTCCACGATCAGCTCATGCCGGCTCAGGGCGCCCTTGATGCGGTTGGTCACCACGCTGATCAGGTCGCCTACGTCACACCATTCCAAGTTCAACTTCAGCTTGCCCGAATCCAGGCGCGTCATGTCCAGCAGATTTTCCACTACGCGGTTCAACCTGTCTGCGGCGTTCTGGATCTCTTGCACCAGCGTGGTGCGGGCCTCTGCGTTATCACCGGTCTTGGCGTCCAACAGGCTGCTGGCGGCCCCTGTGATGGTGGCGATCGGCGTGCGCAATTCGTGCGAAACAGAATTCAACAACGTCTTATACAAGCGCTCCGATTCCATCACCACGCGCGTGTGCTCAGTGGCTTCTTCCAGGCGCTCACGCTCGATCGCCAGCGCAATCTGGCGCGCAAACGTCTCCAACAGCACCTGCTGATCCAGCGATGGGCGCTGATTCTCGCGCATGCGGATGCCCATCACTCCCACCACCCCATTTGGCGCAAGCAAGGGCAGGTATTGCGCCTCAGCAAACGGCAACGTGTCGGTGTAGCGTCCGGTAATCTTGCCTTTCTCGTAGGCCAGTTGTGCCACGCCGTAATCCTTCTCCGACAGGCCCAACGTGCTGCACGAATGCGGCTGGGTCGAAAGGTGCCCCGATACATCCACCAGCAAGAAGGCCACGTCCGCATTAAACGCCTGGCCGATTTGCTTCACTGCCGTCTGCAACACGTCATCCATCGTGACGGCGCTTGCCACCTCGCGCGCCAGCGCATACATGGCCGTGGCGCGTTCCTCTCTGCTGCGTCCGGCCTTCTCCTGCGCGCGTAGCCGCGCCGTCAAGGTGCCCGTGGTCAGGGCGACGAGGAAATACATGAAGAAAGTAAGGATGTCTTCCAGCGCATAGATGAAGAATGTGAAACGCGGCGGGATGAACAGAAAATTCCACAGCACGGCGCTGACGGCTGCCGCAAGCAGCACCGGCCCACGGTTGATGAACAACGCCAGGATCGCCACGACGAACAGATAAACCAACGACGCCGCACGATAGCCCACCCACGGCAACGCCAGTAAGTTCGCCGCCGTCGTGAGGGCGACGATGCTCAAAGCAAGCAAATATTGCCGCCAGGCGCCGCGCTCTTTGCGCAGCAGGTTCGCCGGGCGAGCCGGCGCAGCCTCACTTTTATCACCCGAGATAACGTAGATATCGATATCGCCGCTCTCGCGCACCAGGCGATTCACCACCTGTGGGTTGCCAAAGAAGCGCTGTAGCATACCGCGCACCGGCTTGCCCACCACGATCTGCGTCACGTTGCGCTGGCGCGCGATGCGCAATAAAGCGCGCGGGACATTTTCATCGGAGGTGGTAATCACCTCCGCCCCCAGTTCACGCGCAAGCGAGGTCACCTGCACCACCGTCAGCTTCTCACGCTCCGAAAGCGTGCGCGCAGTCTCCACAAACACGGCGATCCAGGGCGCGTCCAGGTTATAGGCCATGCGGCGCGTCCAACGCACCAACCGCTCCGAAAGTGGGCTGGCGCTGATTGCCACCATCAGCCGCTCGCCCGATTTCCACGGCCCGGCGATGTGCTTCACCTGCATGTAATCTTGCAACTGGTGATCCACTTGCTCGGCTGTCAGGCGCAGGGCCATTTCGCGCAAGGCCGTCAGGTTGCCCTGGCGGAAGAAGTGCTGCGCGGCCAATTCCGCACGCTCGCCGGTGTAGACTTTCCCTTCCGCCAGGCGCTTGAGCAATTCCTCGGGCGCCAGGTCAATCAGTTCGATCTCGTTTGCATGCTCCACAATGGAGTCCGGCACCGTCTCGTGTACGGTGATGCCGGTGATCTGGCGCACTGTATCCGCGCGACTTTCAAGATGCTGGACATTGATCGTGGTATAGACGTCGATGCCCGCGTCGAGCAGTTCCAACACGTCCTGGTAACGCTTGGGGTGGCGCGAACCCGACACATTGGTATGCGCCAGTTCGTCCACCAGGGCAAGTTTGGGATGGCGCGCCAGCAAAGCATCCAGGTCCATTTCTTCCATGAACGTGCCGCGATATTCCACCTTCTTACGTGGGATGATCTCAAGCCCGGCGATCAGTTCCTCCGTCTCCGCGCGCCCATGCGTCTCCACGTAGCCCACGACGACATCCATGCCTTCCGCTTTCAACCCCTGGGCCGTCTCAAGCATGGAATAGGTCTTTCCCACCCCAGCGGCCATGCCGAAGAATATCTTCAGTTTGCCACGTTGCTCAATCATTTCCTCCTGCTTGATCGCAGCCAGCAACGCATCGGGGTCCGGACGGTCATTTTGTGTGGACATACGATGATGATACCCTCACGCCAGTGACTTCATCGACCCTGCACTGAATCCAGCGCGACGTTCAGTTCAAGCACATTCACCACCGGCTCGCCAAGAACTCCCAACCAGCGCCTCGTAGTGTGCTGGGCAACCAATTGACGCACGGCCATCCCGTCCATACCACGCAGGCGTGCCACGCGCGCGACCTGATATGCCGCCGCCGCGGGGCTAATGTCTGGGTCCAGGCCGCTCGCCGACGCCGTCACCAGGTCCACTGGGATCGGGGCAGTGTTAGCCGGGTCCGCATCATGCAGCGCCTTCACGCGCGCCGTGACCGCCTCCGCGAGCGCGGGATTGGTAGGCCCCAGGTTAGAACCACTCGACGACGCCGCGTTATCGGGATAGGGGCTGGTCGCCGATGGCCGGCCCCAGAAGTACTTTGGATCATCGAACGGTTGCCCAATCAGGGCCGAGCCGATTGGTTTGCCGGCCACATCGTAGATCAGGCTACCATTCGCCTGGCGCGCGAAGAATACTTGAGAAACGCCCGTGATCGCCAGCGGGTAAATCACGCCGGTGATGATCGTCAATAGAACCAGCGCGACGAGTGCCGCGCGCAACTGTTTCAACATCATGCGCCCACCTCACACCAAATGCAATGCCACGAGGAGCAAGTCGATAAGCTTGATCCCAATGAACGGAACGATCAGGCCGCCCAATCCATAGATCAACAAGTTGTTACGCAAGAGCGTGCCGGCACCCACCGGACGATAGGCCACGCCGCGCAGCGCCAGCGGGATCAGGAAGATGATGATCAGCGCGTTGAAGATCACCGCTGAAAGAATGGCGCTTTCCGGGCTATGCAGGCCCATCACATTCAAGGCGTTTAGCTGAGGGTAAACGCCCGCAAACGCGGCAGGGATGATGGCAAAGTATTTCGACACGTCGTTGGCGATGCTGAACGTGGTCAATGCGCCACGCGTCATCAGCAATTGCTTGCCAATCTCCACGATTTCGATCAACTTTGTGGGGTTGGAATCCAGGTCCACCATGTTGCCTGCCTCGCGCGCGGCCTGCGTGCCGGTGTTCATCGCCACGGCCACGTCGGCCTGGGCCAGCGCCGGCGCGTCGTTGGTGCCGTCGCCGGTCATCGCCACCAACCTACCGCCGGCCTGCTGCTCGCGGATGAGCTTCAGCTTCATCTCCGGCGTGGCCTGGGCCAGGAAGTCATCCACGCCCGCTTCGGCGGCGATGGCCGCCGCTGTGAGCGGGTTATCGCCGGTGATCATCACCGTCTTGATGCCCATGCGGCGCAACTCCGCAAAGCGCTCTTTGATGCCGCCTTTGACGACGTCCTTCAACTCGATCACACCAAGCACTTCACGGCCCTCAGCCACTACCAGCGGCGTGCCGCCATTGCGCGCGATGTCATTCACCGCCTGGTCGATCGCTTGCGGGAAGGTGCCACTTGTTACGTCCACGTAACGCCGGATCGCGTCAGCAGCACCCTTGCGAATGCAGCGCGCGGGCAGGCCATCCGTCGCAGGGAAGTCCACCCCGCTCATGCGCGTCATGGCGCTGAAGGGCACAAAATGCGCTTGCGGCTCGGCCACTTCACGCCCACGCAACCCATACTTTCCCTTCGCCAGCACCACGATGGAGCGTCCTTCGGGCGTCTCATCCGCCAGGGACGCCAGTTGCGCAGCGTCGGCCAGGCGCTCCGGCCTGACGCCAGGGGCCGGGTGAAACTGGGTCGCCATGCGATTGCCCAGCGTGATCGTGCCCGTCTTATCCAGCAACAACACGTCCACGTCACCGGCGGCCTCCACCGCACGCCCCGACATGGCAATGACGTTGGCCTGGATCATGCGGTCCATCCCGGCGATGCCGATGGCCGATAGCAGCCCGCCAATCGTGGTCGGGATCAGACACACCAGCAGCGCCACCAGCACCGTCACGGTAACCGGGGTGCCCTGGCCCGCCGAGCGCACGCTATAGAGCGAGAACGGTAGTAGCGTGGCCGTGGCCAGCAGGAAGATGATCGTCAGCGCGGCCAGCAAGATGTTCAAGGCGATCTCGTTGGGCGTCTTCTGGCGCTTGGCCCCTTCCACCATCGAGATCATGCGATCCAGGAATGTCTCGCCGGCGTTGGTGGTGATGCGCACCACCAGCCAATCTGATAGCACGCGCGTGCCGCCCGTCACGGCGCTGCGGTCGCCGCCGCTTTCACGAATCACCGGCGCACTCTCACCGGTGATGGCGCTCTCATCCACAGAAGCGACACCCTCGATCACTTCGCCGTCGCTGGGGATGAAATCTCCTGCTTCGACGAGCACCACGTCGTCCTTACGCAAGGTGGTGGCAGAAACCTGCTTCACCTCCGCGCCATGATGAGGCTGGGCCAACTTCTTGGCACTGACGTCGCGCCGCGCGCGACGGAGCGCATCGGCCTGCGCTTTGCCGCGCCCCTCGGCCATCGCCTCGGCGAAGTTGGCAAATAGCACGGTGAACCACAGCCACAGCGAAATCGCCAGGATGAACCCGGCGGGGGCCTCGCCCTGGCCAACCAGGGCCTGGATGAAGAGCAACGTCGTCAACACCGCGCCCACCAGCACGACAAACATCACCGGGTTGCGCACCTGCCGGCGCGGATCCAACTTGATAAATGAATCAATTAGCGCCCGGCGCACAATGGGCGGGTCAAAAAGAGGTCTGGCCTTTGGCTTAGTTATCATTTCAAACTTCCCTCATACGTCTACCGGACCATGCTGAGATGTTCAACGATTGGGCCCAGGGCAAGCGCAGGAATGAACGTGAGCGCGCCGACGATGATGACGACGCAGATTAGCAAAACGACGAACAACACATTATGAGTGGGTAGCGTGCCGGCCCCCACGGGCACCAACTTCTTGCGCCCTAAGGAGCCAGCAATCGCCAGAGTCGGAATGATCAGCCAGTAGCGGGCAAACAACATGGCAAACCCGCCCAGGATGTTATAGAACGGCGTGTTGGCGCTCAGCCCTGCAAATGCGCTGCCATTGTTATTGCCCTGCGACGAAAAGGCATACAACATTTCACTAAACCCATGTGGGCCGGGGTTCAGCACCGATGCAGTGCCCGCCCCCGTGACCGAGGCAGCCGCCGTTGCCAACAATACGACTAGCGGCGGAATGAGGATGACGAGCGAGGCCATCTTCATCTCGTATACCTCGATTTTCTTGCCCAGGTATTCCGGCGTGCGCCCCACCATCAACCCGGCGATGAAGACCGCAATAATAGCGAAGATCAACATGCCATACAGCCCCGACCCGACGCCGCCATAGACCACTTCACCAAGCTGCATCATCCACAAAGGAACCAACCCACCCAACGGGGTATAGGAGTCATGCATCGAATTGACCGACCCGTTGGAGGCCGCCGTCGTGGCCGTCGCCCATAGCGCCGAATTCACGATGCCGAAGCGAACTTCCTTGCCTTCCATGTTTCCGCCCGATTGAAGCGAACTGGCGGCCTGGTCAACGCCCAACCTGGCAAATGCCGGGTTGCCATTCTGTTCCGCATTGACGGCAACCGTGAGAAACACCAGGAAAATGGCCGTCATGGCGGCCAACACCGCCCAGCCCTGGCGTGCGTCACCAACCATCTTGCCGAAGGTGTAACACAGCGCCGCGCTGATCAACAGGATCGAGAGCATCTCCACGAAGTTGCTGAGCGCCGTGGGGTTCTCGAAGGGATGTGCGGAGTTGACGTTGAAAAAGCCGCCGCCATTGGTGCCCAATTGTTTGATGGCGACCTGCGAGGCGGCCGGGCCAAGTGCGATGACCTGCTGAGTGACTGTGTTGCCATTTGCATCCGCCACCGGTTGCAGCAACGGCACCGTTTGATAGGCGTTAAAGGTCTGCACCACGCCTTGCGAAACCAAGATCAACGACACGATGACCGCCAGCGGCAGCAGGATATAGAGCGTCGTCCGCGTCAGGTCTACCCAGAAATTGCCGATTGTTTGAGTCGAACGAGCGCGCAGCCCCCGGATCAAAGCGATCAACACAGCCATGCCCGTCGCCGCCGAGACGAAGTTTTGTACCGTCAGGCCCATCATTTGGGTGAGGTAACTCATGGTCGTCTCACCCCCATAGCCCTGCCAATTGGTGTTCGTTGCAAAACTGACCGCCGTGTTGAATGCGGAATCCGGCGAGATAGCGCCTATCCCTTGCGGGTTCAATGGCAAAAGGGCCTGCAAGCGCTGCAAGGCATACACCGCCACAAATCCCAGGAAGTTAAAAAGCAACAAGGCAACGGCATACGTCTTCCAGTTCATCTCGTCGTCCGGGTGAACGCCACACAGCCAGTAGATCAGCCGCTCGATAGGGCCGAGGAGATGATCCAGCACGATAGGCTGCCCCTCGTAGACGCGCGCCATGTACCAACCCAGTGGCTTGACCAGGGCAATCAAGACGACCATATACAACGCAAGCTGTATAAGACCATTCGGGGTCATGAGAAAGCCTCCGGTTTTAACAATGCGATGAGCAGATAGACGAACAGCGCGAGAACGATTACCGCTCCCAGTAAATAAGTCCAGTTCATATCTCACCCTATAGGCGGTCGCAACCCTGTATGAACCCCCAGCTTGCGACGAAGAAGACAACGCCCAGCACGACAAAAAGCACATCCATCTTTCTTGCAATCCTCCTTGTGTTTCAAGGCCGCGCAACTTCGAACGGCTCTCAAGCGATCATGGTGAGCCTGTCGAACCATTGCCCCGCGTCAAACTGCGAACTGCTCTCGTCAACGCGGCTAAGCCGGGTAGAGTGTAAGGAAAGGGTTATTCAAATACGCTTAAATCGAGGGCGATAGGCATAAATGAAGTATTAAAGTGCCCCCGCTCGTCGCCTCGCCGCTGCGTCTTTATGTTTTTCTAATGGGTTTGCTGCGCGTCTGCACTGGCTTCTTAATAACCGCTCGCTATCCTTAAACGAGAAGGAAAATCACGAATCAGCATTCACTACGCCGAAGACTCGTTAGTGAAGAGGAAGTATCAGATGTCAGGTGAACTACAGACGACAAGCTTGGACGTAAAGAGGCTTATCGTCTTGGTTCCTGATCAGGGCGCCGATGGCAATAGCCTGGCGCAACGCGTATGGTCATTGGCAGCACCGTGTGAATTGCAAGTGCTCTTTTTATGCGTGCCTGAATCGGACGCCTATCAGGAGTCGGCTATCTATCTGCGCTTGATTACACTTGCTTCGCAAATCCGTAGCGACCAGGTGCAGGTGGATACCTGCGTCGAGCCTGGTCAGGGCTGGGTGGAGGCCGTCGTGCGTCATTGGCGACCGGGAGATATTGTCATCTGTTGCGCAGAACATACAATCCACACTACCTCTTACGGCAAACAACCGCTCTACAACGTGCTGGAAGAAACGTTGGGCGTTCCGATATTCGTATTAGAAGGGGTTTATGCGCTCCAACCCGCCAGGGCTAACCAGCATGGCCCGCGTACCCTCCACTGGTTGATCCCGATTCTCATCATCGCCGTTTTCTTCTTTGTTGAAACACGCGTCGATAGCCTTACGACGGGGATGGCCCATACGCTCATTTTGGCCGCATTTGCGGTCGTCGAGGTGAGCATCCTGGCCGCCTGGAGTTCATTTACGTGAATACGATCCAGGATCCGTCCAACACGCTGCAGCACGAAGCTGCGCTATCCACTGACCTGCTACGCACCTCGATCAGCCACCTGCGCGAAGAATACGGGGCCTGGCACTCACTCCTGGATGAACAGCCCACGATGATTGAGCACTTCTTCAGCGCCCAGGCGGCATCGCTGGCTGATGCGATCATCCATCAAGCGCCGCACGCACAATTCCACCTGCCACATGAAGTGCTGATGAACATACGCTCCAACGGCAAGGGCGAGATTGGCTTCCTCCCCGAAAACCAGTGTGAACACCAGGTAGGGGGGCTGGCCGAGCGCATCGCCCACAATAACATCTGCGCGGCGATTAGCCAGAAATTGACCGAACTGGAGCAGTCGCCGGAACGGAGCCTGGCAACCAGCGCAGGGCTGCTGCGACACGCCACGGCCACGCACATGATCTACAAGGTGCTCCCTGCCGGGCGCTCGGTCGTCTACGAGCCCGATGGCGAAGAGGAAGTCCCCAGCCTCCCGGCGGCGAATGATTGGGAGCCCGGCTCGGCCTTGATGGCGTCGAGTGACGCAATCGCCGAAGAAAAATCTAGCGATGGCACGCGTGGCGAGTTGCTGGTGCCGTTTGTGCCCTACGCGCGGCGCTTCTATATGCCGCAATGGGTGGCTTTCGACGAGCGGGATCGCCTGCTGGTGAATTCCACCGCCGAAGCGGAGGCGCATATCAGCGCCATGCAAAACTTCGTGCGCATCTTGCACGCCGCCGTTGCACTGGCACCCTACATGGTGGCGGGCCACATTTACCAGGCCAAGCGCTATGGCATGTTGGGCCAATTGGTGAACCAGGGGCGCGCACTCGCACGCTATGAGACGCGCTCCGCGATCAAGATCATCCAAGAGCGCGCTGGCGCCAGGGACCTCAATCGCGGGCTCAGCCTGAGCCTGCCCTATTTCAATGACCAGGCGTTGCGCCTACAGTTGCGCAACTTCGACGTCATTCCCGCCGGGCGCATCATGTTCATTCCCGCGTTCGTTGTGAAGGCGGCACTGGAAGAACAGGTCAAAGTAGCCCAGGACACGCGCCTGAACCCTTCTACGCGCAAACATTTACTGGACGAGTTGAAGGAACTTCAGGGAGCCTTCCAAACGGTCTGATCTATTCAGCCGGTTCGTTACAGATTTCACATTCAGAGTACAGCTTATGATTTTCGGGATTGCTCTTTTAGTTGTTATTTTCGTTATCGCTTTGCGCCTTGCGCCGAAGGAGAAGAAGGAAGATGCAATGGTGCATGGCGCCGGGCAAATTGGCCTGGCAGCGGCCATTGCATTATTCGGCGTAGACTACTTCACCTCGTTCTACTATGCCACGGGCGAGATGATGAGCGCATTGCACCCCTACGGCCTGCAGCAATATGGCTACATCGCCGTCATCGCCATCGCGATAGCCAACGCCATCTTCGGCGTGCTCTACATGTACTCACTGGGCATCTTCAATGAGGGCGGCGGCGCCTACACAGCATCAATGCGCTATCTTTTCCCCACCATGAGCCTGGTCGTCGCAGTGGTGCTGATCCAGGACTACCTCTTCACCATCGTCGTGTCGGCGCTGTCGGGCGTCGATCAGTTGTTGTCGATTCTGAATGCATACGGCATCGACTGGGTGTTTCACTTCGCCATCGGCGTCGTGCTGGTGAGCACTACCTACTTCCTCACCATCCGTGGGCGCGGCGAAAGCGCGCATGTCACGTTTACGATGCTGGGTGTTTTCCTGATGCTCACCGTCGTCATGTTCGTGGGTCTGCTCATCGCCAGCGGCAAAGGTGTGCCAGCCGTGCCGGCGACCGAAGTGCCGCAATCCGCCACGCTGGGCGAAGCGTTCTATCACATGTTGACGGCGACGATGAAAGGGATGGTCGCGCTCACGGGATTGGAAGCAATGTCGAACGGCATCCAGTTCGTCATCAACGAAGATTCTGCACCCATCGCATGGTGCAAAAAGCACTTACCAAAACTTCACAGGGTGTGGGATTTTTATAGCGGCAAGGCTGGCATCGGGCGCGTGGTGCAAACGTCGTTTCTCTTCTATGGCGGGCTAACCACGCTGGTTCTGACCAGCTTCGCCATCCGCTTTAACGTGTTCGACGGCACATTGGGGCGCACCCTGGTGGGCAACCTGGCTTTCATCGGCTTTGGGCAGTTACCGGGCGGTGAGATTCTCTATTGGGCCTACCAGTTGCTGGCCGTGGTTCTGCTGGCGGCGGCCTCCATGACGGCCTTCCAGGACCTGCAAGCGACGGAATGGCGCGACGTTGCAATCGGTGAAATCCCCGAAATTATCGTGTATCGCAACGCACAGGGCACCTTCACGCGCTCGGTGACCATCGCTTACGGGCTTGCGCTCATCATCATGTTGATCGTGCGTGGACAGACGTCGCTAGCCGTGCCGTTCTACGGCGTTGGCGTGTTCATGCCCATCATGGCGATGGGCCTGGCGATCCGCCAGCATATACTCAAACATTACACTGGCCGCAAGCGCCGCTGGGGCGCTGCCGGGGCGGGGCTTGCAGCCGCGCTCTCCTTCCTGGTGTTCATCGGGCAAATCGCCGGCAAGTGGGAAGAAGGCGGCTGGGTCGTGCTGATCAGCTTCAGCCTGCTGGTGCTGGCCGCCCACGCAATCCTGCTGTCACCGATCGGTTATCGTGAGCCGGCGCAAATTTACCGCATCGTGCGCACGAAGGCGCGCGTGCAAGGAGCGATGGCCTCCATCGTGGAATGGCAATCGTTGCGCATGCAGGAGTATCGTTACAACATCATCGTCGCAATCGTGCGTTTCTTCGAGATGCTGGGCGTCAGGCGCCCCATACGTTACGAGCCCCCCGCCCCGGCCGGAGACTATGATCATGCATTACATGTTGATCATCCAGAAGCACCGTCGTTGCTTGCCAAGTACCTGAGAGGTCAAGACCAACCACAGGCGACTGCGACTCCGAACAAGACAAGTGCGCCTAAAGCGTGATTGTTGACCCACAAAAAGAGCGACACGGCTGAACGTGCCGCTCTTTTTATATCCGGCGAAACGGCCTTAAATGAGCTTCAACTGGCTCAACAAGACGACGAACACCAGTAGCGGTGTGACGAACTTGGTGAGCCCAAAGATCAGCTTGATGACGCGCTCGTTATGCAGTTGCCCTTCGTTCGATAGGGCCTGCTTCACCTGGTCGTAACCCCACACCCAGCCGACAAACAGGCAGATGAAGAACCCGCCCACCGGCAGGAGGATGTTGGACGTGGCAAAGTCAAACAGGTCGAACGGCACCAGGCCAAAGACCTTGAAGTTTGCCAGGACGCTATTGGAGAGCGCCGCGGCAGAACCAATCACCGCCAGCAGGATGACCGTCAGCAGCGTAGCCGTCTTGCGGGTCATATGCGTGCGTTCCGCCAGGAAGGCCACCGGCACTTCCAGCAACGAGAGCATCGCGCCGATCGTGGCAATGCCCGCCAGCACGAAGAACAGCACCATGAAGACGCCACCGAACGGCATCGACGCAAACACAGCCGGGATGGTGATGAACAGAAGCGAAGCGCCGGCGTCGGGCTTAAAGCCAAACGCAAACACGGCAGGGAAGATAGCGATGCCGGCCAAGATGCTCACGCTCAGGTCAGCCAGCATCACGCGCAAAGCGGTCAACGGCACATTTTGATCGTCGCGGAAATAGCTGCCGTAGGTGATCATGGTGCCCATGCCCACCGACAACTTGAAGAACGACAAACCCATTGCCATCAGCACCGTCGCGGCGGTTACTTTGGTGAAATCGGGGCTGAAGAGGAAGGCTAATCCCTCGCCGGCGCCGGGGAGCGTCAGGCTGCGGATGCAGACGATGATGAGAATGCCAAACAAAATCGGCATCAGGCGCTTAGTGACGGCTTCAATCCCTTTCGACACGCCCAACGCGATGATCAGCCCGACCACCGCCAGCACGATCCACTGCCAGATGAGCGATTGGAGCGGATCACTGATGAGCGACGTGAAAGCTGCGCCCGTTTGATCGGGGTTGGTTGTTAAAACGCTGCCGGAAGCGGCTTTGAGGATGTAGGCAAATACCCAGCCTGCCACTTCGGTATAGAAGGCCATGATGAGAAAAGCCGCCAATGCGCCGCCGGCGCCGATCAGCCACCAGGGGGCCCGATTTGGCGCGAGCTTCTGCATGGTGGTAACGGCGTTCGCCTTTGCTTTGCGCCCCATCATCAGCTCCGCGATCATCACCGGCAACCCTACGAACAGGGTGCTAAGCAAATAAATGATGATGAATGCCGCGCCACCGTTCGTGCCGGTGAGCGAAGGAAACTTCCAGATATTGCCGAGGCCGATTGCCGACCCCAGCGTCGCCGCGATGACGCCCAGGCTGGTAGTGAATGCGTCACGACTTTTTTCGACGTGACCATTGGCCGTTGGCTGGCCCTGTGCTTTGACGACTGGTTGTGCGTCCATGATGTGATTGATTACTCCTAAATATTCTTTTGTCTGCACGCGGACCGGGGGCGCGCGAAAGGCGCGGTTCTATACGAGGGCTCACAAATCATGTAGGCGTTCCGTTCTACGTGGGGCACTCATAAAAAGGTGGGCCGTGTCTGGCCCACCTTTTTATCTATCATGATGAACCTGCCATACGAGCGTTCCGCGATCCAGCAATGTAGAACAGATCATACAACGAATTCCGATTAGTATTTCCATCTCTCATAAGGTAGGCTGCGGCAAAAGTCGCTAGCCAGCCCTGTTGCGCAGTGCAACGATATCATCCAGGATCGCGCGTAGCTCCGGTTGCGCCAACACCTGAGTCGCAGAGGTCAGGAATTCGTCCGCGTTGACCAGGCCCTGTTGCTCATATACGCCGGCCTGCAACGCCATCTCCAAGCGGTCCATCTGCTTCACAAAACGCGCTTCCGGGGTACGATTCTCTTCATACTCCTGCCAGAGCGCCCGGTAGTCTGCGCCGTGCGGCAGCTTCGCAAATATCTGTTCCACCGCAGCGCGCTCGCGGCGGTGTTTTTCTTCCGGCGACACCGCATCTGCGGGCGTGATGTCGCCCACGTAGATTTCGCCACAATCGTGCAGCAGCGCCAGTCGCAACACGCGCAACACATCCAGGTCTGGGAGATACGCATCGGCGATGAACATGCACAACACGGCCATACAAAAACTGTGCTCCGCGACGCTCTCACAACGCTGCGCCGGCACGCCACGCTGCAGCCAACCCTGACGATAAAGTTGCTTCAACTGGTTGAATTCAAAATACACCTGCACCAGCGGCAGCGTTTGCCGATCCTTTAATAGCGAAATTGGGTTTTCTGCTTTTACTTGCATCTTACGAAATCACCCCCGTGACTCACCTATGCCTGTTCATAGATAGGGCTGAGCCTTCGGCAACGTGCGGGGGATTCCAGGATGTCGGTGGAGTCAACGAACTGATCGACCGACCCAACGTGCGCCGGCCAGGCCCGCACATCGGGAGATTGAATCGCCGCGTGTATTGCAGCCACATACTGCCCCGACTGCGACACCCGGTAGGGCCGGCTGTAGAAGTAAATCGGCTGCGTCGCCAGCACAGGCGTCAGCCCCAAATCATTGTGCATGTGTGCCACGTGCGTGTAGGCGGCGCAAAGATGCTCCTCACGCGCGGGCCAGTCATTTGCGCTCAGCACGCGCTCGAAGATGGGCAAAAGCGTTTCCGCGCAACCCAGGCGCGCAAATGCTGTGCCGAACCACTTGATATAGGGCGCATACTGGCGTTCGATCAAGAAGCATAGGCGCATCAACTCACGCACCAGCCGCCCGGCGATCAGGCGCGAGCCCAGATCGTCGCCCACGTCACCACAACGCGCCATGAAGGGTTCCTCCTGGCTGATGCGTTGCCACTGATTCGCCATCAGGTACAGCCAGACGTCGTGCGGATACCAGCGCAACAGTTGGCGCAGCGGCTCAAGCTGCTTCAGCCCATCATGAAAGACCCTGCCCGCCTGGACCGTGCGCAGGCGTTGCTGCGGGATGACCAGCCAATCCGATGCGCACAGCCCTGGCGCTGGGTCCAATCCCAGGTAAGCCGCACAGAAACGCGCGGGGGTGGTCACCGTCACCCCATGGTTGATCGGGCGTTGGGTGGCCGGCACATTGTTGCGCGTGCCATCGGCGTGCCAGCCATAGTGCGTAGGGAACCCGGCGACTTCCAGCGGGAGTTCCCAGCCCATCACCTCAGCGATCCGGTCATGTAGCGTTTCGTAGTCGTGCTCCGACAGGAAGAGCGTGCACTTCGGCCCCCAATCGTGATCCATCGATTGCGGCGTATCAAAGCCCAGCACGTCGGACCCAAAATCCAGCCGTGCTGCGGAGTAGATTAGCTGCGGGAAATGCCCCTGCAAAATAGGCTGCACGGCCTCGACGTAGAATCGCTCGGCAAGCACCAGACCAGGCACAAATGTTGGCATCATGCTGTTAAGTATAGAGGGCAGAGGTAAAGCCTTCTAACACAAAGAAACAAGGGATAGGGTTCTCCGCTGGCTCTGTCTCGTCCTTTACCCGTATGCGTACAATGAAGCTAGTGAGAGAACCTTGCTCAAGCTTGTAAGGCGTTTGGCTCAAGGTTCATCTCTGGAGGAGCAATGAACACGCTAACACCACACACATTACAGGCTGTTGCACTCAAAGAGGTCGTCATCGACGATCCCTTTTGGACGCCGAAACTGAACACTCTGCGCCGTGTGACGCTTGGCGACGTATTTGCCAAGCTGGAGCACGATGGCGCGCTGACAAACTTTGATCGCGTGCGCGATGGGCAAACCGGCGGGCACGGCGGGCCGCCCTGGTACGACGGGCTGCTCTACGAGACGATGCGCGCCGCGGCGGACATGCTGGCCGCGCACCAAGATGCAGCACTTGAAGTGCAAATGGATGGCTACATCGCTCGCATCGCCGCGGCGGCGGACATCGATCCGAACGGCTATCTCAATACCTTTACCCAACTGGAAATGCCAAACTCGCACTTCGGGCTGAACGACGGTAAGCTGCTCTGGCAACACGACATCTATAACGCCGGCGCGCTGGCGGAAGCCGCCGTACACTACTACCGTGCCACCGGCAAAACAACGCTGCTAAAAGTGGCTGCGCGCATGACCAACCACATGGCCGACGTCATGGGCCCGCCGCCAAAGCACAACATCGTGCCGGCGCACCCGCTGGCCGAAGAAGCCATCATCAAGCTCTACCGGCTCTTCCAGGAGCGTCCGGCGCTGTGCAACGAGATGGGGTTTGACGTAGATGACGAGCGCTACCTGCACCTGGTGGAATTCTGGTTGGAAAATCGCGGCAACTACGCCGGACGCGCGCCACTGAGCCTGCCCCCTCAGTGCGGCCCTGCCTACGCACAAGATCACCTGCCCTTGCTGAAGCAGGAGACCGCCGAAGGGCACGCCGTGCGAGCGGCGCTGCTCTACGCCGGGTTGGTCAGCACGGCGATGGTCAATCAACGAGCCGACTATTACCAAGCTGCGCTCAAGCTGTGGGACAACGCCGTCCATCGCAAGATGCACATCACGGGCAGCGTTGGGTCGAACCAGGAATACGAAGGCTTTGGCCCCGATTACTTCCTGCCCAACAACGCCTACCTGGAAACCTGTGCCGCCGTGGCGATGGGGTTCTTCCACGAATCGATGGCGCTGGCCTTCGCCGACGGGCAATTTGCCGACGAGCTGGAGCGCACACTCTACAACGGCGTACTCACCGGCGTCTCACTCAAAGGCGATGCCTACTTCTACGAGAATCCGCTGGAAAGCGAAGGCCGCGAGCGCTGGGCCTGGCACGGCTGCCCGTGCTGCCCGCCGATGCTGCTGAAAATACTCGCTGCGCTGGGCAACTACATCTATGCCCACGACGAGCAAAGCATCTACCTGAACCTGTACGTAGGTTCGCGCACCTCACTCACCTTACAGGGCAAAACCATTCACCTGTCGCAGGTGACCAACTACCCCTGGGAGGGTGACGTCGCCGTCACGCTGGATTTATCGGGCTCGCAGAAATTCGAGGTGGCCCTGCGCGTGCCAGGATGGTGCCACGACGCCACGCTGAGCGTGAACGGGTACATCGTCGATGAGCCAAAGTTCGAGCATGGATATGTGCGCGTCAAGCGCGCCTGGCGGTCAGGAGATGTCATTGAACTGCATCTGTCCATGCCGGTGCAGCGCATTCAAACGCGGCCCGAAGTGGAAGCGACGCGCGGCATGGTCGCGTTGCAACGCGGACCACTGATCTATGCCATCGAAGGCATCGACCAGCCCGGAAGCATGGACATCGCTCTGCCGGCCCGACCCACCCTGACGGACGAGCATCGCCGCGACTTGCTGGGCGGCATCACGCAAATTCACGGCACGACGACGCAAGGAGCCCCGCTGACGGCGATCCCGTTCTATGCAATCGCCAACCGAGGCAAAACGCCCATGCGCGTCTGGCTGAAGCAGGCCGGCCTACCCAATGACGACGACACCATCGCGTGGGAGAGCGCTTCGCTGTACCGCGCGATGGAGGTGTGATAATCCAGGGGCAGCCTGCCGCTCGGCGACTGCCCCTGATCGAATTTACAAATGGGAGTGTGAACGTGTGACAGAGAGGACGAAACGCGTCCGGGGGGCCAGTCCGTTATATGAAGTTCGTGAGTCGCCCATACAGGGGCGTGGCTTATTTGCGATGCGCCGCATCTCGTGTGGCCGGCGCATCATCGAATACCTGGGCGAACGCATCACGCCGGAAGAGGCGGATGCGCGCTACGACGACGACCAGGCCGACCATCCACACATCCTCCTATTCACCGTGGATAAGCACACCGTGATCGACGGTGGGGTGGACGGCAACGAAGCCAAATACATCAATCACTCCTGCGAGCCCAACTGCGAAGCCGTGAACGACGATGGGCGCATTTTCATCGAAGCTATCCGAGATATCCCGCGCGGTGAGGAATTGACCTACGACTATCAATTGGAGCGCCCAGGGCGCTTCCGGGCCGAATGGCGTGAACGTTATAAGTGCCTCTGCGGCGCCCCTTCATGTCGTGGCACGATGCTCGCACCACGGAAAAAGAAAGGCAAAACGGCTCCTCGCTGAGAGATGGGCCAGGATTCATAAGAAAGACGAGGGACCAAATGCAAATCGGCGCGATGAACCATCCACAAAAGGACGTCCTATCCGAGATCGACTGGATGGCAACCGCGAAGCTGGACTTTATCGATCTGACGCTGGAACCGCCGCGCGCCGCCACGTGGGTTGTGGACGCGCGCGCCATTCGCGCAAAGCTGGACCAATGCGGGTTGGGCGTGATAGGCCACACCGCCTACTACCTGGGCATCGCCAGTCCTTTCGAAAGCGTGCGCCGGGCGGCCGTCAACGAACTACGTTGCTGCCTGGATGTGTTTGCCGAGGTGGGCGCACGCTACATGAACGTCCACCCCGACCGTTACGCCCCCATGCACGATCACGCGTTCCTGGTGCAACGCAACCTGCAAAGCCTGAGCGAGTTACTGGACTATGGACGCACAGTAGGCGTGGGCATCATGATCGAGAATCTACCCGGCGAGTTTAATATGCCCAACCAACTGGCAGACTTGCTGGACCCGCTGCCTGAGCTTGGCATGCACCTTGATATTGGGCACGCCAACCTGCAAGTGCCGGTGAACCAAACCGAGGCCATCCTGGCGCGCTTCCAACATCGTGTGCGGCATGTCCATTTGCACGATAACAAGGGCGGTCGCGATGACCTGCACCTGCCACTCGGCTCCGGCAAGCTAAACACGGTGGGTTGCCTGGATGCGCTCAAGCGCAGTGGATATGACGGCACCATCACACTGGAGGTATTCACCCCCGACGTGCACAACCTGCTGCGCAGCCGGGACATCTTGCGCCAAATATGGTCCACCGTCGCACCTTGAGCCGTGCACGATAGGGACTGGGTTGCTCATTTGCCTGTTTGCGCATACAGTTATGCGAAGCAGCCGGGTCACGGCACAACAGGAGGATCAACATGGAGTACGTGCAGATCGGCGACGTCAAGGTCAGCCGTTTCATCCTGGGCAGCAACCCATTCAGCGGCTTCTCGCACCAGAGCCCGGAAGTGGACATGCAGATGAAGCGCTACTTCACCGTATCGCGCATCAAAGAGACGCTGCGCGAGGCGGAACGCCTGGGCGTGACCGCGCTCATCGGGCGCAGTGACCATCACGTGATGCGAATGCTTTTGGAATATTGGGATGAAGGCGGCAAGCTGCAATGGTTTGCCCAAACCTGCCCTGAACTTGGGACGCCGGAAGTATCCATCGAACGCGCCGCCGGCATGGGCGCAAAAGCCTGCCACATTCACGGTGGCGTGATGGATTATCTGCTGGCTCAGAAGCGCATGGATGAGGTGCCGCCACTGCTGGAGATGATCCGCCGGCATGGCATGCAGGCCGGCATCGCCGGGCACAACCCGGCGGTTTTTGAATGGGCTGAAGAGCACCTGAACGCCGACTACTATTTGTGCTGTTACTATAATTCGGCCCACCGCGACGAACGCGCCGAACACGTCAGCGGGATGAAGGAGTGGTTCCTGGAGGAAGATCGCACCGCGATGGTGAAGCTCATCGCACAGCTTACTCGCCCGGTAGTCCATTACAAAATCCTGGCCGCTGGACGCAATCAACCCGCCGAGGCCTTCGCCTTTGCAGCGCACCATATGCGCGCCGGCGACGCCGTTTGCGTCGGCGTAGGGCCAGCGGACGCGTGCCGGATGGTGCGCGATGATGTGCAATTCTTGGAGCGTAGCCTGACAGCCGTGGCCGCACGCTAACGCCATCCGTCACCTTCTACAAACAAGTTGCGCCAGATATATGCAACGACCGTATAACCCTTCATAAATGCGTGACGACTATCTGGATATCGTCGCAGCCGAGAAGCGCGCAAACGTCGCGTTGGCCCAAGCCCTGCTGTCACGCACATTTCATGGAGCGGTGCGTTTGGACGAAGGCGAAACCCCAAAGGGCGGTTCCGGGCGCGCAAATGTGTTGCGCTGTAAGGTGCTGGAGGCTCCCGGCGACGCACCTGCCAGCGTCATCATCAAGCGCGTGAACGCTTCTCCCGATGAGCCGTATGACCCCAATGCCAGGGAGGGCCCTGCCATACGTCTATTTACCGAATGGGCCGGATTGGAGTTCCTGAGCCAGTTGGATACGGACACGCCGCTGGCCCCCCACTTCTATGGCGGCGACCGTGAGGCAGGGCTGATCGTGATGGAAGACCTCGGCCATGGCGCAAGCCTGGTTCAACCACTTACCGGCAACGATCGCGCCGGCGCTGTCGATGCGTTGGAGGTCTTCTTCCGCTCACTTGGGCGGCTGAATGCCGTCACATGCGGGCGACAGGCACAATATCAGCGCATCCGCGCCAGCCTGGGCGCCGACGAGCCGCTCGCGCACCTCAGCCTCAGCGCCGAAAAATACAAGCTGGAGACCCTGCTGAGGAGCGTGTGCGAACACGTGGGCGTGACGCTGGATGCAGGCGTGCACCAGGACATCGCCCGTGTCGCGCTATTGGACGTGCAACCCGGCCCCTTCCTGGCCTACTCGCAGAGCGACACCTGCCCCGACAACTGCCTCCGCCAGGGGAACTGGATGCGCTTCTTCGATTTTGAGTGGGGCTGGTTTCGCAACGCGCTCAGCGATGGGGCACGCGCGCGCAGCAACTTCGCCAGTTGCTGGTGCGTCAACCGGCTGCCGGATGACGTGATACGCCGGTGCGAAGTCGTTTACCGCGCGGAACTGGTGAAAGGCTGCCCCGCCGCAGCCGATGACGACCTGTTTAATCAGGCACTCGTGACGGCCTGCGCCTATTGGACGCTGTACTCGATAGAGTTCTATCGCGCCCTGTGGAGCGAGAACTTGCAATGGGGCATCGCAACGGAACGCCAACGCACCATCACGCGATTTGAGCTGCTGGCGCAAACGAGCGAGGAATTTGGCTACCTGCATTCGCTGGGTAGAATATCTCATATACTTGCCAGCAAGCTTCACACGCTCTGGCCCAATGTTGATCCCATGCCATTTTATCCACCGTTCCGCTAGCAAATCGTTTCTGGAGGATCGTCATGTTCAATCTGGATATGAATACGGAATTCGGCATCCATGTGGCAAAACGCCTACAAGAGGATGAAGTGATCTGGTTGACCACGGTGCGCCCCGACGGCATCCCGCAGCCCAACCCGGTGTGGTTCCTGTGGGAAGGGGATACGCTCACCATCTACAGCCAACCAGGCGCGCACAAGGTCAGCCACATCCAATCTCACCCGCAAGTTGCGCTGAACTTCAACACCACACCGGATGGGGGCGACGTGGTGATCTTCACGGGCGAAGCACAGATCGATCCGGCCCCTACTTCCGTAAATGCGAACCTCGCTTACCTGAAGAAATATGCGCAGGGCATCCACGATATCAATAGCACGCCCGACGCAATGGCGCGCGATTATTCCGCTGTCATCAAGGTGACGCTCAAACACGTGCGCGGCATGTTGTAGCCGAAATGAACGAGCTACCTGCTTCGCCTGGCGTGGTGGCACAGCGCTTTGAGCGCCCACTCATTGTGCCGCCTGGCTTCTGGGAACAACAGCTTGCGGCGAAATATCGGGGACTCATTCCTTGAAACGCTATGCAGTAACCACCGGTAACGTGAACGACACGGTGGTGCCTGGGGAATCGGGAGCCTGGATCCAGATGCGCCCGCCGTGAGCTTCGATCAACCCTTTGCACACCGCCAGACCCAGGCCCGATCCTTTTGTGCGCCTGACGGGCTCGCCATGACCGCGATGAAACGGCTCAAAGACATGCATCCTATCTTCCACGGAGATGCCGGGGCCCTGGTCGCTCACGTCGAATTGGACCTCATTGCCCTCCTGGGATGCCGTCACGGTAATTTGGGTGTTCGCGGGAGAATATTTGGCGGCGTTTCCCACCAGATTGGTCAACACCTGGGCGATGCGCTGTGAATCTGCATAGACCTTTGGCAAAGCCTCCGGGGCGTCGATCTTCAACAGGTGGTCAGGAGTGATCGCCTGCATTTGTTTCGTCGCACGTGCCATGATGCTGCTCACTGTGAGCGGGACGGGGTGAATATTGAGCATGCCCGCTTCCAGGCGAGACAAGTCCAACAATTGATCGATCATGTCGGTCAGCTTATCGGCTTCCTGGTCGGCAATGCTGAGGAATTCGCGTTGGCTTTGCGCGTCCCAGACCACGTCTTCCGCCAGCAGTGTCGTGATGAACCCCTTGATGGACGTCAGAGGTGTGCGCAGTTCGTGCGAGATCATGGCCAGGAAGCGCAGCCGCGTTTCGTTGGCATGTTCGGCCTCGCGCCGCGCGTGCGCCTCAGCTTCAAACAGGCGAATATTGCGTATGGCCACAGCCGCCTGATCCACCAGGCCTTCCACATGCCGCAAGTCATCGGAGCTGATGCAATCGGG
>DAOUFG010000192.1:0-45771 GCA_034430115.1 Thermoflexales bacterium
GCGGCCATGCCCAGTCCTCATTGAGGTTGAGCGCCAGCGGTAAGTCTCGGCCGTACAGTGGGCTGTTCGAGTCCCAATCCAATTGGCTGTTGCCAACACTGCCGGCTTGCATTAAGTGAATGTTGTCGCCCGTGTCGATGACGTGAATCCACGGATCAAAAGGCGGCAGCCCGGTCGTCTCCAATGAGTTTGCTGCCGGGTTGAGCGGTGTGATGACGACGCGCGCAGAGAGTCCGGCAATCTTGTGCGTACCACTGTAGGTGTTGGAGGTGAAGGTGCCGGGGTTGGCCGGGAGAGCCAGCATGGTGCTGGTGAACATGGCGGCGTTGACGACGCCGCTAACCGTAGATTGGCTTATGCCGGTGCGATTTCCATTCTGATCGTAGCGTTCGATGCTCATCAGCGCATTGCCCGAGATCGGCAGCGTGAGCGTCAGGGCGTGGTCATAGGCCGCGCCGCGTGCTTCGGCGGTCATGAAAGCCTCTATTCGACTGATGCCGTCACGGTTGAGCGTCAATGCCGTGTCCTGCGCCACCACCAGGTCGTTGGTGTCCCAATCCGACCAGCCGGCTCCTTTTGTATCTTCATATGCCAGCAATGTGTGTTGCGTGGGAAGCGCGCGGGCCTGTGAGCCGTTCGTCGTGCAGGCGATGTTGCTGCCGTGAGAGGCGAAGGCCGAATAGTACAGCGTTGTCGTGGCATCGTCTAGCACGTCCAGGAAGCTGTTGGCCGTCCCAGTGTAGACCACCACTCCATCGCTCAGATGCACGGGGTAGGTCACGGCGGAACGAACCAGCGTGATCTGATCCAGGTTGGTGACAGGGTTCGTCCAGCTCAGTTGTAGCCCGCCCGCCCGGTTGAGCACCGGCGTCGCTTTGAGATTTTGGACGGAGGAGGGCGTTGATTTTACCAGCGAGGGGTTGTTGAGTTGCCCCGGTGTGGCGGTGCCCGTCACACAATCTGCGCTCGTGTTTGTGTCGAGCACAATCGCGCCGTTGATCCGGCGGTTCAACGAGGAACCCGCGGTCGGCGGCGTCACGGCAGTGCTGGTGACCCATTGCCCCGATGCAATTGCTAGGTCCAGGTCGCCGCGCGGGTCGGTTAGGCCGGGGGTGCCCCAGTGCATGAAATCTGCCAGTGACGTAGCGGTACGTAACCCATTCTTAAATAGGGCCACCTGATCTTGCGCATCGTCTAGTGCACCAGCCAGCGTCGCCCCTGCATAGAGCTGCATTGGGCTACTGGTCGTGATGTCCTGTCCGGCACTGAGATGTACCACCAGGTAGGCATTGCGAGCCAGGTCCGGCACGCTAGATGAGAAGCGGTAGACCAGCCCATTGCGATTGGTCAACTCGTACCCGCCCAGCGGCAGGTTACTGGTGCCACGATTGTAAAGCTCGATCCACTCGTCACTCGCGCAATCCGGGGTTGGCATCACTTCGTTGATCAAGATATCGCTGGCGGCAGGGCCATTCGCATCGATGCTTACGTCGGCCACGGCGGTGTCCTGGCTGGAATAGGGTTGATCGGCGTTGTCGGTGCCTGTCAGGGTTGCGACTGCGGGCAGCAGCGTGCCATCGGTGGCGCTCAATGCCACCGAGCCGGTGATGATGACGCTGACCCGGTTGGCGATGCCGGTGCTCATCGTGTTGGAAAGAACCCATGTCAGCACCCATGAACCGTTGGGCTGCTGTGCCTGGTCGGGCGTCACTGTCGAGAGTTGGCCGGTTGCCGAATAATTCCCCGGCGCATAATGAATCTCCGGCGGCAGGTTGACGCGCAGCACCGGGTGGTACAGGTCGCCATAGTAGTTGGTGCCCAGCGCTGTCAGTTGCACTGTCTCGCCGGGTCGGTAGTGTTCGTTGTCCAGTAACAGGGTGACCTCGGGGTCGGGGCGTAAAACGCCGGTAGCATAGGACATCCAGTTATCGTTCCAGTTGGAGTTCATCACGCTGATTGGCACGTCGGAACGCACGATGAGGTAGGGGTTCTCTGGATGTGTCGCGTTGGAGGTGGTGCTGGGAAGGTTGCCGTTGTGTAAGCCTTCCCATTCCGCGCTGGTGAGCGAGAAGTCATAGTAGCTGTTGGGGCCGATGGTGAACTTGCGGTAGATGCGCCCTGCCATGAACTCGTTGATGACCACCGTGCCGGTGAGCAGGCCGGGCTGTCCGTTGTGAACCTTGGGTGAGCCATAATAGTCGCCCAGGTTGTTCGCGGATGCTGCGGCATAAACCGTGCTATCGCGTGCGTTTGTTGCATTGAAGGGGAGATTGGGGTTGACGCGTTCCAGCGCGTGATAGATGCCGTGGCTCAGCCAGCCCGTGTCGGTATATGTCATGCTGTCTTGCAAGTTGCCGTCGGCGTCTGAGAGCGCGATGCTGTCGGCGGCATTGCCCAGCCTGAACTCGCTGGAGGCGTCGCCATAGACGTAATCCGGCGTGACGGATGTGCCCGCGCTGTGATAGGCCAGCAAGTAGATGCCGCCGGCTGGGATGTTGGCCTGGCCGGATATGACGATTGTCTGGCTCATGCTGTTGGTGAGTGTCCAGCCGCTTAAGTCCACAGGATGTGACGAGTTGTTATATAGCTCGATATATTCGCCGTAACTATCCGAGTCGGCCACCTGAACCGTTGCAGTCTGATAGGTTGAGATCACCAGATGCGAGAGACGCGTCGTGGTGTAGGGGTGGTTCGAAGGCGGGCCCATGTAGGTTTGGAAGTAGGTGCCGGCGCCGGTGCCTTCCTTGGACGAGATAAAAGTGGCGATGTCTGACGTGCCATAGCTGCCCGTTTCCAGCCAATTAGTCTCGAAGACCGAGACGAGCGCGCTGGAAGTCACTTCAAAGAAGTAATAGCCATACGAGACGCGATTGGCCGTGTAGCTGCCCAGCGCGTTCCCCACCAGTTCCAGGTGGCCGAACGCGGGTAGAGTGGTCTGTGCAATCGTCGTGAAAGAGCGCGTGGCCGTGTTCCAACCGCGCACAGTGACGTCGGCCGGGTTGTCATATGAGATGATCCTCATCTCGCGTTCTGTCGTGTGTTCATAGGGCAACGTGAAATAGAAAATCGTGTCGGCGCTGAAACCCGTCTTGCCGGGCACGTAAGAGCCGCCGTCGCGGCTGCCCGATAGCCCCTTGGCGAGTGAGCCGTATTGCACAGATACGTCGTTGCTGCTGATGATGTGATAAGTATGCCCTTCGGCGAGCGGCGTGTGCTTCTGGTTTACTTCCAGCAAGTCCTGGCCGGACTGCAACACCGTCGATAGCACCAGCGTGCCCAACGCGTCTGAGACAACTTGGGTCTTGCCGACGCTCACGCCCTGGCCGCGCGTGATGTCGATAACGTGGACGGTCGTGTCATCGTTGTAAGCGAAGACGTTCAGCAGGTCGTTCGTCGTGCTGGCGCTCGTCAGGCCCGGCTGTCGGTAGAGGTAGAAGCTGGTGCCGGTGCCACGGTGGTTATCGGATGGCACAAAAGTGTGTTGCCAATCCGAATAGAACGTCTCATTTGCAACGACGACTTGCTTCGTCGCGCGCACGATGAAGAAATCACCCGCCTGGGTTCTCCCGCCGCCTAATGCACCGCCACGCACATAGGTGATGTAAGACTGCCCGGTATCGAGCGTAACGCCGTGGCTGCTCTCGTCGGAGCCGCCGTCATTCGTGGCGTCCTGGATGTCCACAATGGTGCTGTCGGAGATCGCCGTAACGACCAATGATGCGACGCGCTCGCTATTACTGCTCACGGGAACAAAGACGCCGAATAGGGTTGATGCTTCACCAATTGCCGCCGCCCGGCGGATCGGCGTGAGCCATAGCGAGGAAACAATCATCGCCGGAACGATCAAAAAAGAAAGGATACGAGACCATTGACTATGGATGCGTTGGTGCATTGTATGCTCCTTGTGAACCAGGCAGCCGCTATGCGCGATCACACGGCAGCCATTCTCCCCACGAACAAGAATTGACCCCGGCTTCTACTTTCAGGCCAGCACAGCGTTCGCACATCTATCGGTTTCGGCCGGAGAACTGGCGTCCTCTCACTAGAAATAATATGGTTACACAAAGTATAAATCATTCCGTGTCCGCTTAATTGTTTTGCGGTTAGTGTTGTTATCCGCGAGTTTAATTTCACTTCGATGACATTCAAGTGATACCTGGGGGCGTTCCCGTGTTGTTGGAGAAATGGCCTGCTTGGCGTTTGGCGCTCGGTAGAGCCAAACCATAAATTCCCCCTTTTGACGTACCAAATTTCGGCCTTGAGTCAGTGGGCGATCGTGCATCGCATGTTTAGAGTGGTCCTCAGTTGAGGACGATATGAATAGGATCATCACGGAGCGGCCGGATTACGGAAACTGGGTATCCAGTAGAGTTATCTATTTATTCGGAGCGCTCAGTTTGCTGTTTTGGGGGCTGTCGCTCGTGTCGCCCATCTTCATCGTTGGGACGTTCGTCGCGTTCCTGATCGGGGCGTACTTTGCGTATGTGCGTTATGCCTTTTCGGCGGATGGAGAAAATCTCCTATCTCGGATTCAGGACATGCTGCTTGCGCGCCTAGATTGGGACGGCCAGGGGCAGGCGCTGGATATCGGCTGCGGGAACGGGCCGGTCACGATCAAGTTGGCACACAAGTGGCCTACCGCCCAGGTGACGGGCGTGGACCCGTGGGGCGTCACGTGGCGCTATTCTCAAAGCGGCTGTGAGCGGAACGCGGAGATTGAAGGCGTCGCAGAGCGGGTGACCTTCCAAAGAGGGACGGCTTCCGCTTTGCCCTTTGCCGATGAAACGTTTGACGCGGTGGTCAGCAACATGGCCTTTCACGAGGTGCACGAAGCCCAGGATAAGCGCGAGGTGTTGCGTGAGTCTCTGCGCGTGCTCAAGAAGGGCGGGCGATTTGCCTTCCAGGATTTATTTCAGGAGCCGCATTTCTATGGCGAGGTGGATGACCTCATCGCCACATTGAAGGAATGGGGCGTGATGAGTGTCGCGTTCGTCAAGACGAGCCAGGCCCCATGCATTCCCCGCGCGTTGCGCGTCCCATTTGTGGTGGGGGCCATCGGCGTGCTGTATGGCGAGAAGTAAGAAGTTGGGCGCCCGCTGATCGGAGTCGGGCGCCCCTGGCGTCGTTTAAGCCGTCACGATGAACACACCTTCGTAACCTTCTAGCGCGAGCTGCAACGCATCACCGGCCGGGGCGAGCTGACCGGTCAGCGGGCGATAGAGCGTATAGGGCCCCGGCACGCGCAGGCGTGGCGCAATCGCCTGTGTCGCGGGGGAGTTATTGATGACGAAGTACACCTCGTGCCCATCCAGGCAGCGATGCGTGTAGAGGATGTCGGGGTTGGGCGTATCCAGTTGCAGGTCGGCGGTCAGGTGGGTGCGTAAGAACGGTGCGACATCCTCTCGCCCCATCTGGGTAGCCGGGCCGCCGGGCGCGAAGAGCGGCACGAAGTCATCTTGCAGCAGCGCGCTGCCCGCCGCCGACTCGGCCAGCTTTGGCAACGCGCCGGCGCTGACTAACACACCTCCGGCGCGCGCGAAGGCAGCCAGCTTCTGCGCCGTTTGTTGGCCCAATGCGCACAGCGGCGGCAACACCACGGCGCGATAACATTCGTCGCCGAGGTGTAGCGCAGCCCCTTCCAACTTCGCGGCGACGATCCCTTCCTCGTCCACGATGTCCAGGTCGATCTGTTCACGCAGCAAGTGGCGCACCAGGTCGGGATATTCGCGCGCGATGTGTTGCATGCGCGCCGCCTGGCTATTCAGTTCGGGATGTTGCCACTGCACCAGATGCTTCAGCGGCGTGAAATCGGCCCAGGCGCTGCGCACCGGGTAGAGCACGGCCACGTCGCACACGTGCTTGCCGCCCACCAACAGGCTGGCCAGGCGGCCCATGTAGTCGTTGTAGGCGCGATAGCTCTGCGCGCCGATTTCGTCCCAACTCCAGTAAGCGGTGATCTGGTTCACGCCCAACACATATTGCAGGTTGCCTTGCCCGCGTCGCTCGGCCAATGTGGCATAACGCCCCTGGTTGTGCTGCTCCCAATCCGAACTCTCGCTATGAATGCGCCGGCGGCCCATCAGGTGCGCCGCCGAAGAAACCTGCTTGGCCGCCATGAAGGATTGGCCGCTCAACATGCTCTGCGGGTCGGAGTTCAGCATGTCGATGCCGGGCAGATCCATCTGGCGAATCGCCGGGAAAAGGCTGCCGTGGAAGATGACGTGGCTCGTCAGATCTTCTTCCAACAGCACGTGGCCCGATGAAGCGATGCCGTGCGCCTGGCACCAGCGCAACACCTGGCCATAAAACGCTTCGGTGTAACGCCGTGTCATCACCTCGTAGTAGTCCTGCCGCGCGTAGCAGGCCTCGTCGGTGCCGGAGTCGAACAGCGCGAAGAGGTGGGGCGCCAGGTCGTAGCCTTTGATTGCTTTGAAGTAGGGCAGGAAGTCTTCCACCCACGGCACGGCGGGAGGCCGGTCGGTGAAAAGCGGCGCATCCAGCACGGGTATCTTGCCCTGGAATCGCTCGGGCAGCGGTGGCATGTAGGCCGGCATGAGCGATGGCTCGTCGGTGAACACGGCGCGAATGTGAGGCCACAATTCGGGCGGCGTCTGGCGCACGTATTGTTCGTGCGTCACGCGCAGAAATTCGCGCACGGCTTCGGGCTTCAACAGGTTCACGTAATGCTTGAACTCCGACACGTTGGCGGCCGCGTGCGTGCCTTCATACATCACCCGCTCCGCCAGGTAGAACAGCGTCCAATGCCCGGCCGGGGCGTGCCAGCGCAATGTGCCCTGTGCATCCACCAGCGCCGACAGATCCCACACGCCGGCGCGCGTGGCGCAGGCGGGGTTTGGCAACGCGCCCGCCCACACGAAGCGCTGGCAACTCACCGGCATGTCGAAGCACACCTCGGCCGGGCCGTCGATGTGCTGCTCATAGCAAGCCAGGCCCAGCGCCGCGTATTCGGGATGTGCGCGCGTGACGATGCCGCCCGCCGTCCCGCTGGGGTAGCCCTTTTCGTCGTAGAGCCATATCAGCAAGCCCAGGTCGGCTGCTTTGCGTAGGCCATAACGATAGATTTCCCACTGGCGCGGGCTGACCAGGTAATCTCTAAAACCAACATTCATTACCACGCCGCCCAGGCCCAGGTCGTGCAGCAGTTGCAAGCGCTGGTCGATCCCTTCTTCGCCCGTCAGGTGTTCGGGGTCGCGGAGGGCCGCGTCCAGGCCGTGCACGATTTGCAAAGGGCGAAACTCGTTCGATGGGTTTTGGAAAGAGTCGCGATCAAAGACAGACATGTCTGATGCTCCTTTGTCATGTGATGAGTGCAGTCTATTTCATTATCGACAAACTGAAAAAAGAAGAGGGTGGCGCAACGCGCCACCCTCTGGAGCATTCTCTGAGCCTTTGAAAGACTTACTTCGGCCGGGCACCTACGGTGACTTGAATATCCTGCTGCTTGCCGTCGCGCAAGATGGTCAGCGTGACCGTGTCGCCGGGCTTGGAGAGCGAGGTCAGCTTGGAGATCAGGTCGGTGTAATCTTCCACCGATTGGCCGTTGAAGGCGATGATGATGTCGCCGCCCAGTGGGATAGGCGCGCCCTGCACGTTGATGACGTTATTTTGGTCGCCGCCGCGCAGGCCGGCTTTGTCGGCCGGGCCGTTGGGAACCACCTCAAACACCAGCACGCCGTTCGTCACGTCCACGCCCAGTTGTTTGGAAATGGTGGATAGCTTCAACCCGTCGCGTGAAGTGATGCCCAGGTAGGGATAGCTGATTTCCCCATTGGAGATGAGTTGCGGGACCACGCGCTTGACCGTGTTCACCGGCACTGCAAAGCCGATGCCGCTGTTAGAGGCCTGGCCTGTCAGGCTGGAGCTGGCGCTGCGGATGGCCGTATTCACGCCGATGACGCGGCCATGTGAGTCCAGCAGCGGCCCGCCGGAGTTGCCGGGGTTGATCGCTGCATCCGTCTGGATGATTTCGGGGTTGATAAAACTGCCGGTGCTGTTGCTGTTTTCATCTTGCGACTGGCTGCCCGTTTCCGGCAGTGTGCGGCCGACTGCGCTGATGATGCCGGTCGTCATCGTGCCAGCCAGACCGTATGGGTTGCCGATTGCAATCACCTTTTGGCCGGGTTGCAAGGCACTTGAATCACCCAATTCCACAGGCACGAGCTTATCAGCCGATACGTCCACCTTGATGACTGCCAGGTCGCTATAACTATCCTTGCCGACGACCTCGGCGCGCGCGCTGGTGCCGTCGGAGAAGATCACGTTGATGGTGCTTGCGTCGGCTACCACGTGATTATTGGTCACAATGTGGCCTTCCTTGTCGATCACAAAGCCGGAGCCGGTGCCTTCACCGCCCGATTGGGTCTGCGTGGCATCCACAATCACATCGATGTACACCACGCCGGGGTTCACGCGCTGATAAATATTGACCAATACCTGCTCTTCCTGGTCGAACGTGCTGCGTTCGCTACTGGGGACCAGGGTGGGCGTTGGCCCGGCGGTCGGCTCGGCCACGACCTGCCCCGATGAGGAAGGGGCGGTATTGCTTTCGGCGGTTGCCTCGGCAGTGGGTTGAACCAGTTCGGGCATGGCCGTCACGCTTGATGGATTAGAGCGCAAAAAGCTGGGGGTTCGGAAAGATACTCCACATCCCAGCGAGATGAGCGCGAGAAGCATAACTCCGGCGAGTATTTTACGGTTGTTCATAGGGACTGTCCTCCTGCTAGGCTCAGGTGATTCATGCTGCGTCTATTTTGCGCCTTACACATTATTTTTATCTGTGTGAACCACTAAAGATAACGTTTTTTAAAAATAAAAAGGATCATCTCTCGTAATCCGTTACAGCGGCGTAACGGGATCGCACCCACAATCATCCTCATCTAACTTTAATCTTTTCTGAAGACTTAAAGAGTAAATGGTGAGCATTTGATTAATACATCATAATTTGGCGGAGTGGCACCCCGCATAGTACAGCCCGACTTTATAATGATGGCTCGATGGCATCTCTCCCTTCCGCTCCACCGCCGGCAGATGCATTGGAACAACGCGACGCTTGGCGCAATTTCTGGCAGGCATTAACGAACGATGCGCTGCTCATTACCCTATGCATCATCGCCATTATTGCGCTGGCGTTGGGCTTCTTCTTGCCGCAGCAACCGGCGGGTGGCACATCCAATCCGCTGGCCTATAGCCAATGGCAAACGCAGGCGCGCAACGTGACCGGTGGGTTCTATGATGCCGCCTCCACCCTGGAATTCTTTAATATCGCCCAGGCGTATTGGCTGCGCATCGTGCTGGCGGCGCTGGTTATCGTGACGCTGCTGCGGCTGGTGGACCGCGTGGGCCGGCTGGCGACGATGCGCGATGCCGGCGATGCACTCTTTGACGAGGAGCGCATCCGTGTGACCGATCACGCCCCCGCGTTGCCGGATATGGCTTCGGCGTTGCGCGCGTGGCATTATCGCCTGGCGCTGCCGAGCGCGCCTTCTTCCGTCGCCCAGGGATGGCTGGTGGCAGACCGTTCGCCGTGGGCGGAGCTATTCTCAATCGCGCTGCACCTCGGTGTGTTAGTGATTGCCGCGGGTGCGCTGATGAACTTCATGTTCGGCTGGGACGTGCCACGCCAGCAAATTGACACGGATTCGCCGGTGACCAGCTTGCAAAACAACCTGGGGATGCAGCTTCAAATGGCGGATAACGCAGCGCAGACGGCCCTTGTGCAGGTACAGGGCGAAGCACAACCGCTCAAGATGTCGCTAGGGCAGACGGCCATGCTGCCCTGGGTGCGCGCGCTGCCGATGCCGTGCTGCCTGGTGTTGCGCCTGTCGGAGATCACGCCGGGATACCGCGTCAGCGCGGCGGATTTGGCCGGCAAGCCGCTCACCATCACCGTATCGAGCTACGATAGCCCGGCGCGCGAGGCGTTGCTCACGTTCCGGCGCGATGAGACGGACCGGCTGGTCGTGATCGATGAGGCGCACCTGGCGGTGCTCGTGTCCGACGACTCTGGTGGGAGTGTGCAGGTCTATAACGCGTCCTCTGGCCAGGTCGTGACGGAAACGCAGGTTCGCCCCAGCATCGTCGTGAGCGATACCACGCTCTTCTTTAAGCCTACCAACAGCGCGGTGCTGGGGGTGCAATATCGGCCGGGTAACGGCCTGCTGGTGATCGGTGCCGCCCTGGCATTGTTGGGCTTGCTTGCTGCGCTGCTGTGGCCGATGCAGCGACTGGTGGTGCGCCGGCACGAGCATTGGACCGAGGTATACGCTGCGGGCCGGGGCGTGCGGCGCGTCGTGCACGCATTATTAAACATCCCCGCATCCTCCATGTTGGAAGGCGCGGAGCCTGGGGAAAATGCGCCGGTCTGACGTTTGTGTGTCTGCGCATTTGTCGGGCACGGCCAATGCGCGAGGCGAATGACCCTCTATGAGCATTGACTTGAAACACGATCTGACATTTGCGAAAGTCGCCGGTGAGCAACTTGACGAGTACGTACATGCCGAAGTGCTGTACTACCCAATCGGCGCGCTGGATGGCATGCAGATGCCACAACTGACGATCGGCGCGTGGCTGGAGGCGGACTGGCGTTTGAAAGGGGCTGTTGCGTCGCTTGCCCCCGCTGAACAGGCCGAACTGGATGAGGCGCACATGAAGGTACAGCGCGTGCGCTCGCGCGTACCCGATCTCTACAATGAGAAGGCGCGCCGCGAATTCAAGAGTCGCCTGGACGTTTGGTCGTGGTATCTGGACGACGTGCTGGCGCGCGAACCGGTGGCCGTCCCCCCGGAAGGGCAGGCGTATGCCACGCAGGTGCACGTGCGCTTCAAGCTTGAGTTGCTCAAAGAGGACGTTGCGCAGACGCAGGATCAGATCGTGCGCCTGGCGGCGAACGACCGCCGCCTGCGCACACGCTTTGCCGCCGGCCCATTCGTATGGGATGCGGCACTTGCGCCGCACGCCCCGGTGGCCCTCTACTGGTGGTTATATGGGCACCCCGCGTAAATGACGCGAATTGTGGGCGCCGTTCGTATAATGGACTCATCATGCTGGACAAATTGAACCAACTGGAACATGACGCGCTGGAGACACTTGCCAAGGTGAACAGCGCCGAAGAACTCACTGCGTGGCAGGCCAGGTATTTTGGCACCAAGCGCAGTAAGGGCGAGCTGGATCAGACGCTCTCGATATTGGGTAGCCTGAGCAAAGAGGAACGCCCCATCTTCGGCAAGCGCGCCAATGAAGTGAAACAGGCGCTCGTCGCCGCGCTGGAAGCACACCAGGCGGCGGTGAAGGCACAGGAATTGGAGCGCCAACTGAAAGCCGGCGCGTTGGACGTGACACTGCCGGGAATGCCCGTAACGCGCGGGCGGCTGCACCCCAGCACCCAGGCGCTGCGGCGTATGGTGCGTGCCTTTGAGCAGATGGGTTTTGAAGTGTATCGCTCTCCCGACGTGGAGACCGACGAATATAACTTTGAGCTGCTCAATATGCCGCCGGAACATCCCGCGCGCGACATGTGGGACACGTTCTACACCACCACGCCCGGCGTCATCCTGCGCACGCACACGTCGCCAGGGCAAATTCGCGTGATGCGCGAGCGCTGCCCCAAGCCGATACGTGTGGTGTTGCCCGGCATGGTCTATCGCTACGAGCAGGTGACGGCACGCGCCGAAATGCAATTCAACCAGGTCGAGGGGTTGGCCGTCGGCAAGAACATCACCCTGGCCGACCTGAAGGGCACCATGAGCGAGTTCGCGCGCCATATGTATGGCAGCCAGCAGAGGATTCGCTTCCGCTGCTCCTACTTCCCCTTCACCGAGCCGAGCGTAGAGGTGGACGTCTATTGGGGCCTGGAGACTGAGCGTGACCGCATGATTACCAAAGGCACGGGCTGGCTGGAGATTGCCGGCGCGGGCATGGTGCACCCCAAGGTGCTGCGCAACGGCGGCTACGACCCGGCGGAGTGGTCGGGCTTCGCTTTTGGCATGGGCGTGGAGCGCACGGCGATGCGCCTGTATGGCATCAACGACATCCGCTACTTCTGGGGCAACGACCTGCGCTTCCTCGAGCAGTTCTGACGCTCACACCCTTGACGCTGGCCGCCGATGCGTGCCGATCAACGCGGACAAATTTATATCCGCGTTCACCGGCATGTATCGGCGGTTTCAATCTCTCGGTGCGGTTGCCAATTGGGTTTATGGAACCAGTGGTGCGTTGCGCTTGCTCCTTGCGCCACCTTCTTATGGTGCCCCTCGTGCGGCATGTACAATACTGGTCGTGCTCATTCGCTTAACGCGCGCTTAATTCGTTCTTAACGCGCGCGTGTTAGTTTATTCCCTCGTGGCGTTTGGAATATTCCTTTGGATGCGCCTGGGAGGTGTATTGTGATGGCATCGAAGTTGGCGCAAAACAAAACCAAATCATCGCGGTCACGTGCATTCCGTGAGGCTTTGCTGGCCTACGGTCTTTTGTCCCCCGCGCTCTTGCTTTTTGTGGGGTTCACATTCTTCCCGGTTGTGTTTGGTTTCATCATCAGCCTATATAACTGGCGGTTGGTGCCGCGCGATTTCATCGGCCTGGATAACTACACGCGCGCCCTGCAATCCGGTTCGGAGATGTGGAGCGCTCTGGGCACCACGATTTCCTACGCCATCCTGAGTGTGCCGATTCAGCTTTTTATTGCGCTGGTGTTGGCCGTCCTGTTATTTCAGAAGATTCGCGGAAAAGGCTTCTTTCGGTTGGCGCTCTTTTTGCCCTATGTCACATCCACCGTTGCCTCGGCGGCGGTTTGGGCACGCCTGTATAGCCCCGACATCGGGTTGATCAACCAGTTGTTGCGCGGGATCGGCCTGCAACCCCTGCAATGGTTACAGGAAGACAAAGGCATTTTCACGCTGCTTGCTTCCGGCGTAGGCATTACGCTGCCGTCGTGGTTCACCGGGCCAAGCCTGGCGCTGGTGTCCATCATCATCTATACCACCTGGGTGTTTGTGGGGTATGACATGACGATCTTCCTGGCCGGGCTGGGCAACATTCCCGCCGAGCTTTATGAGGCGGCCAAGATCGATGGTGCGGGCGGTTGGAACCTGTTTAAAAACATCACGCTGCCCTTGCTCTCGCCGACGACGTTCTTCCTCTCGTTGATCACCATCATTGGAACGTTCAAGGCGTTTAACCATATCTGGGTGATGACGCAAGGGAATAATGGCACCACCACGGCCAGCATTTTGATTTATCGGCAGATGTATGAATTCCAGCGCGCGGGGTATGCTTCGGCGCTCGCATTTTTGCTCTTCACCGTGATCTTGATCGTCACGATCATCCAGAACCGCATTGCGGGCCAGCAGGTGAACTATTAGGGGCATGTGCAGATGGCAAATACGATAGTGACAGCCGCTCATCCCATTACCCAAACGCAGCAGGCGCGTCAGATGCGCCCGCGCGGGCAATGGGCCATCTACATTTTGTTGACCCTCATCGCCCTGATCTGTCTATTTCCCTTTGCGTGGATGTTGATGACTTCGGTCAAGGATCTGGGCGACGTCATCTCGCTCAAATTCTGGCCCTGGCCGCCCTTTGGGCGGTCCACGCCGCAATGGGGCAACTATGCGCAGGCGATTCAACTGATCGGCGTGGACCGAGATACGGGCATCTCGCTCTTCGTGCGCCAGTTGCTGAACACAGTGTTTGTGACACTTTGCATCGTGGTGGGCGTGACGATCACTTCCGTGATGGCGGCCTATGCGTTTGCACAATTGAACTTTCCGGGCAAGTCGACGCTCTTCATTTTGGTGCTGGCGACCATGATGATCCCCGACGACCTGACGCTCATCCCGCGCGCGGTGATGATGTTCAAGAATTACCTGAATTGGTACAACACCTACCTGGCGCTCACGGTGCCCTTCCTGGCGAGCGCGTTCGGCATCTTCCTGATTCGCCAGTTTTTCATGCAAATTCCAAAGGATTTGTTCGACGCAGCGCGCATCGATGGCGCCGGGCACATTCGCTACATGATCCAGATAATGGTTCCACTTTCGCGCCCGGCCATACTAACAGTCGGGCTATTCAACTTCATCTGGACGTGGAACGAGTTCAAGTGGGCCCAACTGGTGACCCAGGACAACAACATGCGCATGATCTCGGTTGGGTTGCAAGATTTCTTGCGTGGTGACGGCGGCGCACAAATGCAACTGGCGATGGCCGTGGCGGCGATGGTGGTTGCGCCGATTGTCGTGCTCTACTTCTTTACACAACACTACTTTACAGAGGGCATCACCACAACCGGCCTGAAGGGATAGTTCATTCAGCGCCCGAGTGTGGGCTTCATGTTCGTAACGATGACGGGGTGATGAGCGGCACCCGGCAGTGCTGCTATGCCGTTATCCCGTGAAAGCCGTTTAGGAGAAAAGGAGGTGGTAAACGTTTAACAATTGTTTGGTCGATAGTCACGCATTCTTGTTCAAAAATCTTGTTCCTTATTTAGTGGATCTCACTCAGGAGGAGATAACACAATGAACGTTCGAAAGGTAATTCCATTAGGCGTTATCCTCGCGGTCGTATTGGCTGCGTGCGGTACCGCTGCGACCCCTACCGCGGCTCCGACAGAGCCCCCCGCGGCGACTGCCGCCCCAGAAGCGACTGCAACAACAGCCGCAGAACCCACAGCGACCATGATGGCTGAGGCAACCCCGACCGTCGAAGCAACTGCTACCACGGCCGCAGCCGCTGTCAGCGTTTCGAACCCGCCCAAGAGCGCCGCGGAAGTAGACGCCATCGATCTGACGGGTAAGAATGTCCAGATCACGTTCTGGCACCGCTACTCCGGCTCGCAGGTCACCAAGGTGTTGGAGATCGCCAACGACTTCAACGAGAAGAATCCCTACGGCATCAAGGTAACCCTGGAGCAGGCCGGCAGCAGCTACAACGACGTGTATAACAAGATCAACGCAGCCATCCAGGGCGGTGGCGACCTCCCGGCGTTGACGGTGGCGTATCAGAACCAGGCCGCGCTGTATCGCAGCGATGGCAACCTGATCGACCTGACGCCGTTCATCCAGAGCACGAAGTATGGTTTGAGCGCGGATGACCAGAAAGACTTCTTCCCCTACTTCTTGCAGAGCGACAAGAACCCGCAGTTCCCCAACGAAGTGCTGGGTTGGCCCACACAGCGCTCGATGGAAGTGCTCTACTCCAACCTGGATTGGTTGAAGCAGCTTGGCGCGACCGAGCCGCCCAAGACGTTGAAGGAGTTTGAGGACCTGGCTTGCAAAGCTTCCGATGCGTCGCAGCAGAAGTATGGCTGGATTTGGAAGAATGACGCCAGCGACTTTGCCTCAATGATCTTCGCCGCCGGTGGTGAAATCCTGAAGCCGGATGCCTCTGGCTACGACTTCAACAGCGATGCCGGCGTGGAAGTGTTGACCATGATGCAGCGCATGTTCAAGAACGGCTGCGCAGTGCAATTGCCCACGAGCGAAGCCTATGGTGAGCAGAACCGCTTCGCCGCCGGCAAGCTGCTGTTCGTGACGGCTTCCAGCTCGGGGCTGCCGTTCTATGCCAGCTCGGTCGCCAAGGCCGATACGCCCTTCAACTGGACCATCTCCATGCACCCGCAAGCCAACCCGGATTCGCCGAAGGTGAACCTGTACGGCGCGTCCTGGTCGGTGATGAAGACCACCCCCGAACAGGAACTGGCCGCCTGGCTGTTCATGAAGTGGTTCACACAGGCTGACAACACCGCCGCCTGGGCCACCACGTCCAACTACATGGCCGTGCGCCAGAGCGCTGTGGAAACCGCCGTGAACAACGTGAAGGCTTCCAAGACCTTCGAGAAGTTCCCCGAAGCCGCCGCTGCATATGGCGATCTGTACACCTGGATCCAGTACGGCGCAGTTGAGTCGCCGGTGGCCGGTTACGATCCCGTCCGCTCGCTCATTCAAGATATGGTTGCGAAGGTTGCCGTCAAGGGCGAAGGCGACCCCAAGACCGAGCTTGATGCCGCCGTGCAGCAGGCCGACGATCTGTTGAAAGAGTACGCACCCAAGCAATAGTCACACAGCTTGCGCAAGTCGCGCAGGTTAACGGTAAAAGTCCGCGATCCTTATAAGGATCGCGGACTTCTTATTTGTCGAAAATCTTCAAAATGTCCGAAACAGAAGTTCATATTTTCTGAATATCTGGTGGGTACTCTCTGGGCATACCGGAAAGAACGTATGAACACAAATCAGAAATCGAAATTGCTTGTTGATATCGCGTTGTTGGTAAGCCTTCTGGCAGCCTATTTCCTGGATCTAACGGGGCTCTCGCTGCATCAGTGGATCGGCGTCGCCGTCGGGGTGGTCGCAGCCTATCATCTGCTCACGCATTGGAACTGGGTGAAAGCAGTCTCGCAGCGCCTATTCAAACGTGCGACGAGCAAGGTCCGCCTGTATTATGCAATCGATGCCGCCTTGCTCGTCAGCGGGCTTGTTGTGATCGGCACGGGATTCGTCATCTCGACCTGGCTCAACCTTTCGCTCACGCATTACGATGCTTGGCTCACCATTCACATCGCTTCTTCAATTGTCGTGCTGGGCATCACGGTCTTGAAGATCGGTCTGCACTCGCGTTGGGTTCAAGAAGCCCTGCAGAACGCCTTTGGGCGACCAGCCACCCAGTTACGCACGCCGGCGGTTGATCGGCCTGCCGGCGCAAGGCCGGTGAGCCGTAGGGCCTTCTTGGGCGCGATGGGCGCAGTAGGTATTGCATCGGCCTTCGCCGTGGGTAACGCCGTGAAGGGCCTGTACATCGCACAAGCTTCCGAGGTGACGCTCACCCCGCAGCCCGAGGCGCTCTCGGCTTCCGACGTCATCGTGGAATACGTAGCGCCGTCGCAATCGGTGGCTGAGATCTCGCCAACCGCGACGGTGAGTGCAACTGCGACGATGACCGGCCAATCTACCGCTACAACCTCGGCGGCAACGGCAACCACAACGGCTACTCCGGCCGAAGCTCAGACGGCAAGCACATGCACGGTGAGGTGCCCACGCGGATGCTCTTACCCCGGCCATTGCCGCAAATATACCGATAGTAACGGCAACAACCTGTGCGATTTGGGTGAGTGTCTTTAAGACATCTCTCCGAGAGTTTCTCAGGGGATCGGAGGCGCCTCCGATCCCCTGTTTTGTTTTCGCGCCGGGTTGCTCAAGCGCGTGGGGCGGGCGTATCCCCATGCACGTGCTCGTGTCCGAGCGGATGTTCGTGCGGGTGTGAATGCACCTGGCCGGTCTCGGGGTGGCGATGCAGATGGCTGTGCACCAGGTTGCAGGTCTCCAGCAGCGCGTGATCGGAGAGAATCCGTTCCGGCGTGCCCTGCGCCACCACGCGATGATCTTCGCCAAACACGTAGACGTGGCTGGCGATAGCATCCACGATGCTCAGATCGTGCGTGGCGGTGATCACCGTCTTGCCGGCCTCGCGTTGTGTGGCGATGAAGTCCACCAGCCAGGACTGGCTGCGCGGGTCCAGCCCGGCGGTGGGCTCATCCAATAGCCAGACTTCCGGGCGCAATGCCAGCACCGACGCCAGTGCCACGCGGCGCTTTTCGCCGCCCGAAAGATGATGCGGCGGGCGGTCGCGCAGCTTTTCGATTCGCAACGCCGCCAGCGCTTCGTCCACCCGGTCCTGAACCTCGTGCTGATCCAGCCCCATCTGTAGCGGCGCAAAGGCCACTTCTTCCCATACGGATGGGCTGAAGAGTTGCACGTCGCTATCCTGGAATACCAGCCCAACGCGCCGCCGGAAGGCGAAGTTGAAGGCGTCGTCAGTGAAAGCGGCTTCGCTGAGCGTCTGGCCGTAGGCCTGAACCGTGCCGGAGGTGGGGAAATAAAGCCCATCCAGGATTTTCAACAGCGTGCTCTTGCCGCAGCCGTTGGAACCCAGGATGACGATGCACTCACCGGCGCGAATGGAGAGCGTAACCCCTTCCAGGGCGGGCTGCTTATGTTCGTAGGTGTAGCACACGTCGTGCAGGTCGAAAATGATGTCGTTGTTCATGCGTTTAACGTCCGAGCCAAATCGCCAGCGCGGCAAGGCTGAGCGCGATGAGCAGCCCCGCCCAGTCGCGGGGTTGCATCCGAAATGTTTGCAGAGTGTGTGAATGTCCGCGAAAGCCGCGCGATTGCATCGCCAGGTAGACTTCGCCGCTTAACTGAAGCGATTTTTCAAGCAGCACCCCGGTGCTGGCACCTAACATGCGCCGTTCGGTGGCGCCGGTCTGGTGACCTACCACCCGGCTTTTGCGTGATAGAAACATATCGCCGGTGATGCGCAGGAGCAGGTAGATGTAACGATAGGTCATGCCCAGGATGAGGATGATGGCATCGGGCACGCGCAACACGCTGAGCGATTTGAGCACGTCGCTCCAGGGGGTGGTCAGCACCAGCAGCGTCGCCAGCGAGACGGACGTGCTGACGCGCATGAGCAGAAAGGCGGCCGTCTGCACACCCGTGCGCGTGATGTGGATCCCCAGCGGCAATTGCGCGAGCGTCGCGCCGGGCGTGATGAAGATGGCCGGTAGCGCGATGATGCCGGTGAAGAAGGGCAAGAACAGCCACACGCGTTTGACGAACGCCCCCAGAGGCAATCCAGAGCGCCAGGCCAGGAGCAGCGCCAGCAGATACAGCCCTGCGATGACCAATAGATTGCGGGATAATCCGGTTGCCAGCAGGAGCGCGATCAGTGAGATTACTTTAACGCGCGGGTCCAACCGCTGCAGCAGCCCAGGCCGGTGGGCCAGTTCCTCGGCAAACAGCGCATGTTCCATTGCCTGGCCCAGATCGGAAAGGGTTCGCTCGATGGCGCCGGTGCGCCGGCGTGCCGCGACGGGGGCGGGGAGTGGCTCAATCATGTGTTTGCCTGGCCCGATCTCTATTTGTAACTCGTTGCAACTGCATTTCGTTGCAAGTATACCTGAGCGAGGGGGCCCCTGATCCACGAATCTGCACGAGTCCACCGTGGGTCCACGAATCCACGCGAATCCACAAGTCTACGAATTTGCACGAATCCACGAATCTGCGTGAATGCACGAATCTGTGCGAATGAGGTCGTGCCTTATTTCAATCTTATGATCCTCTGCGTGAACGTGAAGCTCGTGCCTACCGTGTTGCGCGTCGGCGCTTACGTGACTTAAGGGAATGGTCAATGGTAGGCGCCGGCTTTATGCTGGCGCGTTTATGCTTGTACCTCAGTTTTCGAGTGGTACGGTACTCCGCTTCACTGTCATTCCGACGAGCGTAGCGAGGAGGAATCTTGGCTGTATGTGCCCAATGTGTTGATGAGAGCCAAGATTCTTCATGCGCCATTCAATATCATGTATGCCTTCGCCGTCGAGGCGCATTCAGGATGACGACGTCATTAGCCGCCGGCTTTACGCCTGCGATTTATCTCGTTGTGTGAAGCTCGTGCCTACTACGTGTATGCGCAACGCCCGGTAGGCGCAGGCTGCATGCCCACGATCCATTCCATCTTGCACCTCAGCAGCGGGCCAGGAAGTCGAGCAGGAGTTGGTTATAGCGCTCGGTGTTGTCCATCATCGCCATGTGGCGGGCGTTGGGGATCACCTCATAGCGGCAGTTGGGCTCACGCGCGGCCCACTCGGGGGCGATTTTTGCGATGTCGCCCAGGCGGTCCTGGTCGCCATGGGCCAGGAGCAGCGGTTGCGTGATGCGATAGCCCGACTCGGCATGCAGGCACTCCGCCATGCGTTCGCAGAGCAACAGATACTCGGGCTTGGGGATCATCGAGAAGGCGTCGTAGATATAGTCTTGCACCTCTTTCTTCAACGAATCGCCGGCAAGGGACGACCTTTTGAGCGTCTCGAACGGGAAGAGGCGCATCGTTTTGGTGACGCTGCGCGTGAACCAGTTCTCGAAAGCGCTGCGCGGCCAGGTGATGCACGTGCCGTCGGTAATCACCAGCGCCTGCACGCGTTCGGGGTGTTGGAAGGCGAGCTGCTGGTGAATATAAGTGCCGTTTGAGTGACCGACGAAGATGGCCTGCTGGTAACCGAGTCGATCCACCAGCGCCAGCAAATCTTCCACCGCCAGCGCCGTGTCATAGGGTTGGCCCATCGGCTGCGAAAGCCCGTGCCCGCGCACGTCCCAGTTCAAGACGCGGTAATCATTCACCACCACGGGCACTTGGTAGTGCCACGAGCGATGATCCACGCATAGCCCGTGCGTGAAGACGACCAGTGGCCGCCCTTCCGGCCCGCCCACCCAGTAGTGCAGTGGGCAGCCGGCGCGCTCAAGCGTATGTGCCATCAGATTTGATGTTCCATCCATTATTGGTCGGCCTCCTCATATTGTTGTTTGATGAACGCAACGAACTGTCGCATGGCGTGTTTGCCTATCTCACTATCTCCGTTTTGGGCAGCGAACCCGCGACCGATGACGTTCGTCAGCGCCTCGGCCACCTCGGGCATGGGCGGGGCTTCTGCGGGAGGGATGATCGTCTCGACGTGCAGAAAGCCGAGTGCGATCACGCTGAATAGATAGACCAGCACGTCGGGCTGAATATCTGCGCGCAGCAGCCCGGCGTGTTGCATTTGGATGATGGCGTCTTTGCCAAACATCAGGCGATTGGTGTAGCGTGTTACGTCCTGGCGCCGCACGAAATCACCCAACACGCGGCTGTCGCGTGTGTACATAGCCGCCATCAGCGCGTTCTGTTGCAACGCCATCAGTGCATGCCGGTAGAGGTTGGCGATTTGCCCGCCCCGCGGGTCCGCTTCCATGCGCGCCAGGAAGTCATCGAGCAGGCGTTGCATCTGATAGGAGAGCAGGGCATTCAGCAAGTCATCTTTACTGGCCCATTCCAGGTAGAGCGCCCCCTTCGACACGCCGGCCTCGCGCGCGATGTCGTCCATCGTGGTCTTATCGAACCCGTAGTGCGCGATCAAATGTGCCGCAGCTTCCAGGATGCGCTGCCGGCGGTTATTGGTGCTGCCTATTTGCTTCATGTTGTGACTAAATGACTAAAAACGTTTGTAGAGTCATATTGTACCATTAAGATGTTATGGCATGTCGGCAGGAGGACATGCCCGCCGCGTACAGCAGGAGAACTTGAGTCAACATGGCCCGCGACCACACGGGAGGTGACAGGTATCTAACATGCAAAAGAAGCTCGCTGTATTCCTTGCAATGTTCGTTGTCATACTGGCAACGGGTTGTGACGCGCATGATCGTGTCTTGCGCAGCGAGGAGCACATTTATGAGTTTGATGGCTCCCAACCGGTGCAGAAAATCGTGCTGACTCCCGTGAGCGCCACGGGCTGGGATCGGCATTACACGCCTCAACTTCGCAGCCTGGATTACCTGGAGCTTGCGCATCGCGTCCTTCCACCGCCAAAGCTATATGGCCCCCTGCAATTGACGTTGATCGATACTTATGGCCACCATTGTGACAGGCCGGATCAGTTTGACCGCATGCGCTTTGAATGGATTGCGCCATATCCGCAGACAGCCGGGCTGCACGTTCATTTCCTGGTCGCCATCGATGCGTCGGCTGGTAACATGATCAGCGTGTTGGAGGAGCGCGCCAACGATACCCAGATCGACCCCGTGCCGGCAATTCAAGAAGGCGAGGTGGAATCGATCATGCAGTCCGCCCATGCCGCATTCCTGCACACCGATGGCGCGTCGCTCTTGCAGGCGGCCGGCGATTGCGTGGTGGAGGCGCACGTCTTGCCGCTTTCGCCGCCCGTTTGGCAAGTTGGTTTCCGCTCGTCGTCGTTGATGCACACCGATACTTACGTGGTGGATAGCACCGATATGGTGGCATTGCGTAAACCTTGATCTATTAGGAGCACAAGCATGAATGTTGGCGAAGCCATCCAGAAGAGAAGATCCGTTCGCGCTTTTAAGGATACGCCGATTCCCGCTGGCGTCTTGCACGAGATGCTCGTCGCTGCGCAACTGGCCCCTTCGGGCGGGAATGCGCAAAGGTACTGTTTTGGGGTGGTGAGCGACCCCGACCTGAAGCGCCAACTGGCGCAAGCAGCCGGCAACCAGATGTGGATTGCCGGCGCGCCCATCGTGATCGCCTGCTGCGCCGACGTCAGTTGGGACATCGCAAAGCAACCCGCCGATGACTTCGGGCTTATCGTCAATAAGCTGCGCTTCGGCGCCGACTTCATCGACTATATGAGCGCTTACCCCGACCGCAAAGCGTGCATGACGTTGTTTGAAAACGCCACGCCGCTGATCCCAGGCGAACATATCTTTCTCACCGCCGTCTCGCATGGGCTGAGCGCTTGCTTCATCGGTTACCTGGACGTGAAGAAGGCCGGGCAGGTTTTGGGCCTCCCCGATCACCTGGTGTGTCTATTCCTACTGCCGGTCGGCTACCCGGCCGAGGAGCCTGGCGAAAAGAGCCGCAAGTCATTGGAGCAGATCACCTTCTACGACCGGTGGGCGCGCTGACGCACAGGCTCTCTCACGCACAAAGAAGCAAAGAAACGAAGGACACAAAGCGTCTCTATTCCTGCCCATCTTTGCATGTAGTGAAAGCCTGCGCGATCTTCGTGCCAGTTGCGCTTAGTGAAAGCGCGCGGCGAAAGTGGCGAACAACGCGTCCAGCGCCTCGGGCGAGGGCGCGTCTTCCACGATCAGTGCCAACCCCTCCGGGCGCAACGCCTCGCATAGCGCCATCACTTCCTCCGCCGGGCAAATGATGAGCAGCGAGCGGCCCTTGCGTTGAACCTTTTGGAACATCTCCACCCAGCGCAGTGCCGAAGGCGTGCCCGCGCCGGGGGTGAACTGGATGGCGTGGATGGCGCTCACTTCCAGCAGGGCATCGATGTGGCGCGTCGCGCCGGGGCCGTCGAGGTGGAAGACGGCGCGTCCCACCGTTTCGGCCTGCCGGGCGATGTCGGGCAGCAACAATTGTTGGAATTGGCGCGGGCCGATCATGAAGTTGAAGTCGCACGCGGGCACCATATAGGGCCGGTTCGACCACAATCCCACCCAGTGGATAAGCCCACTGCCGGCGCCGAGCGCGATTTCGTAGAGCCGCCGGAACGCCTTGCGCCATGAGGGGTAAATGGCGTTTGCCGCAGCCGTGATGCGCTCGGGGTGCTCCGCCACGTCCATGCACAGCGCCGCCGAGCCGCGCAGGTTCAAGAGCACGTCGCCCGAGCCGCCCAGGTCGGGCGTGCACAACAGGAAACGCCCGCGCGCTTCACGGGCGATGCGCTCTGCGCGCGCCTGCAACATGCGCCACCACGGGTTGTCGTCGCGCAGTTGCCAGTCGGGCGCGTTGGACCACTCATCGTCGATGAAGGCGTGCGTCCAGGTGGTATCGGCGCCAAATTCGATCTGCCCGCCCAGCATGCCGCCCAACAGCACCGCGCCAAAGTCGGCTCGCACGTGCGGCAGCGCGTCGCCCACGCGGTGAATTTGCAGCATGTCGGCATATTTGGCGGCGAACCACTCGTCGGGTTGATCGAGCAGTTCCAGCCGGCGCGTGATGGGGCGCTCGGGGCGTGGGTTGGCCATGCCGATGAAGAGCGGCCGATCCAGGCATTCGTGCGCCCACCAGGCTTCACTGCGTTGGGCGATCTGCGGGAAGTCGGGGCAGAACGCCAGCCCTTGCGCGGCAATCTGCTGCAATTGGCGCGCCCACGTGTCGAGTTCGCTGATCGTGTCTATGTTCATTCCAGCCTCTCTCTACTTGGAGATTGGAGATTGCAACCACGGATTACACAGGTGACACGGATTTATCAATAGAGGGTTCAATCTGTGAAATCCGTGTCATCCGTGGTTTCAGTCCGTACTCTCCAATCCCAAATCTCCAATCTCTAGTCTCCTAATCTCCAACCCTCAACTCTTTCGCGCGACCACGCGCCGTCGGCGACGATGACCTGATAGCGCAATGCCAACTCTGCCCCCGGCGCGAGCGTAAGCGCCTCATCGAATGAGAAGGCGAAGCTGACGCCCGGATACGGATCATTACGCACGAACCACTGGGTGGGGTAGCGCGGGTTGGCCGGGTCGTCCAAAAAGACCAGCGTGGATTGCGCATTGCTGCCGTCGTGCGTGCCCGTGTAGGCCAGCCAGGCGGCGCGTTGGCCGATCATCTCCGGGCCTGCCTGCTCACCGGCGGCCATGATCTGCCCGCCGGTGAAGTCGCGTGGCCCGCGCCAGAACAGGCCGCCGTAGCCGGCCATCGGTCGTCCGGCAGTGGTGGGCGAGCCGAAACGCAACTCGCGCGCGGTGAGGTTGGTCAGCCGGGTGGACCACCCCAGCACCCAATAGCCTTCCGCCGGGTTCACCGCGCGAATGCTTAGCTCGCGCCGTTCAGCCAGCCACGCCTCGCCGGCCTGGGTGACCCACTGCAGCGATTCATTCAGCCGCGCCTGTGCGCCGTCGCAATGCAATTCATCCCACGCCAGGTGCTCGGTGTGCCCATTGTTGTCTAACTGGGTGTAGCCCTGGTCGCGCACGTAGGTGGGGCCGCCCCAAAAGTTCTGCCCCGAAAGATGCGCGCTGGTCATGCTGATGCCGTGGTGCCAGGGGTGGTCGTGTGGGCGAAAAATCGTCACCAGCTCGCCCGCCAGCGTGTGGACGGGATGCAGATAGGGGCGGGGAGATTCAGCCGTGGCGGTGTGCGGTTGATAGACGTAGCGAAAGAGGACGCGCTCTCCCCAGCGTGCCTCGATGTTGTCGTTCAGGGTGTGGATCAAATGAAGCTTCATGGTTCACTCACAAGCATTGTACGGAGGATCGCAAATCCCTGCCGGGGGCTGTGCGCGCACCTGGGCGCCAAAGGCGTTGATCGATCACTGGTAGGCGCAGGCTTTACGCCTGCGCTTGTGCGCGAGTATGAAACTCGCGCCTACCATCGTGCATCGACTGGACGTGCAGTTGAACAAATGGCCTGACCGGCGTGGTAGGCGCAGGCTTCACGCCTGCGTTGGTGACCGACCCCCGGCCTGCGCAAAAGTAGGGGCGATGCGTGCATAATAGGCGGTATACGAAGCACGCAGTGCATGAGTGCCACTCGCCACAACGAGCGGCGCCAAAGATCACATTGCGATATAAGGAAGTCCTATGCCATCAACCTTTCGTCCTCTCACCGATTTATCCAGCATTGCTCACGCCGGCGGCACCGTCACGCTCACGGGTGCGCGGGGCGCCGTTGAATTGATTCTCTTGCCTGGTGGCATTTTGCGCGTGCGCCTGAGCGGGCGCAAGACGCTCGGCAAGTATGAATCGTGGTCCATCGTTCAGCCGCCTTCGGCACAGGAGGCTCATGTGCGCCGCTCACAGAGCGGGGTTAAGCTGCAGGCGCAGGGCTTTGCGTCGAGCGCCAAGGCCAGCCCCTTTGCGCTCGACGTATTGCGCGAAGACGGCACGGCATTTGCAGAGGACGTCGCGGTGGGCGTGCGGGGCGAGTTCATCACCGTGCGCAAGGCGCTGAAGCCGGGCCAGGTGATCTATGGCCTGGGCGAGAAAACCGGCTGGTTGGATAAGCGACATCGCCGCTATCGCATGAAGAACACCGACGTGTTCCTGGGCCAGTGGGGCATCGGCAATGTCACCGACCCGATGTACGCCAGTTACCCGTTCTTCATCGTGCACAGCGCCGAAGGCAGCTACGGCATCTTTGTCGATAACCCCGAGTTTACCGAGTTCGACTTTACGAAGCTGGATTCCTACGAGTTCGCGGCGCCGGCCAAGACAATGACCTACTACGTGCTGCCCGGCCCGACGCTGCCCGACGTGCTGCGCCAATATACCGACCTGACGGGGCGCATGCCGCTGCCTGCGCTATGGACATTGGGCTATCACCAGTGTCGCTGGGGCTATATGAACGAAGCCGAGGTGCGCGAGGTGGCTCAGGAATTGCGCAAGCGCAACATCCCCGCCGACGCGATGTGGTACGACATCGACTACATGGACGGCTACCGCGTCTTCACCTGGGATAAGAAGCGCTTCCCGCGCCCGGCCAAGTTGAACGCGGACCTGGCGGCGCAGGGGCTGCACACCGTCACCATCGTGGACCCCGGCGTGAAGGTGGACGCGCAGTACGCGGTGTATCGCGAGGGCAAGCGCAACGGTTACTTCATCCGCCACGCCAACGGCAAGGAATATAACGGCAAGGTGTGGCCGGGCCGCAGCGCCTTCCCCGATTTTCACGATCCGCAGGCGCGCGCGTGGTGGGCCGGCAACGTGCAGCGTTGGCTGACCGAATCGAACCTGTCGGGCATCTGGAACGATATGAACGAGCCCGCCACCACCGACATGAGCGGCCCGATCGAGACCGTGCTACACGCGCAGGGCAAACTGCCACACGCGAGCGCGCGCAATACCTATGGCTTGCAGATGGCGCGCGCCACCTACGCCGGCAGCCTTCAACACGACCCCGACGCGCGCCCGTTCATCCTGACCCGCGCGGCCTATAGCGGCGCGCAAACGGTGACCGCCGAATGGCTGGGCGATAACAGCTCCATTTGGGAGCACCTGGCCTCCAGCCTGCCGATGCTGATGGGTATGGGGCTTACGGGGATGCCGTTCGTGGGCGTGGACATCGGCGGCTTCGAGGGCGATACGAACCCCGAACTGTTCGCGCGCTGGATGCAGGCGGGCGCGCTATATCCCTTCTGCCGCAACCACAGCATGACCGGCTCGCTGCACCAGGAGCCGTGGTGCTTTGGCCCGCAGGTGGAGGCGATTGCGCGGCGCTATCTTGAACTGCGCTATCAACTGCTGCCCTACACCTATAACCTGTTCTACCAGGCGGCGCAAACGGGCGCACCGGTGATGCGCCCGCTGGTGTGGCACTATCCGCACGACGCGGCCACGTTCAACCTGAACGACCAGTTCCTGCTCGGTCCCGACCTGCTGGCTGCGCCGGTGCTCTACCCCGGCCAGGCGGCGCGCACGGTCTACCTGCCGGGCGGCGACACGTGGTATCGCTGGCGCACCGGCGCGCCGGATGCGGACGTGGAATCGTTCGTCGGGCCGGCGCACATCACGGCAGATGCGCCGCTGGATGAGCTGCCGCTGTTCGTGCGCGGCGGCGCGATTCTGCCGATGTGGGCGGTGGCTCAGCACACCGGCGCTATCGATCGCGCTTCTTTGCAGATGCACGTGTGGCCGGGCAAGGGCCAGTTGAGCTTCTACGAGGACGACGGTCACTCGCGCGCCTTCGAGCGCGGGCCGGAAGGCTATCGCATCACGCCGTTCGAGGTGAGCGCCACCGACGAGCACGTCACACTAACGTGGGCTCAGCCGGAAGGTGACTACGCGGATGCGCGCGACGGTTGGACGTTCGTGTTGCACGGCCTGCCCGAGCGCGAGGCCACCCTCGACGATCAGCCGTTGGCTCACGAGAGCGCGCATGGCACGCTCATCGTGCGTGTGCCGGATGACCGCCAGGCGCACACACTGGTGATTTAAGGTCTGCTTGAATAAAAACCTTCGGGGTTTGCCAGACCCCGGAGGTTTCTTTTATCGCTAGCGTGGCTTCTATAGCAGTGCGTTGGTCTGGCACTGCGAAGGTCTTGGTGGTATTTGGTAGGGGCGCACGGCCGTGCGCCCCTACTCGTGTGATTTTTGCCTTCTCAAAGGGCCTATGTTCGCGGGCCTAATGCAGGATGCTATGGCCAAGTTGGCGCCTACGCAGAGGATCTATGAGCGCATCCGATACGAAGGTCTGAACCGATTGACACAGCCGGCCGGCTCGATGGGCCAGATGACAGGCAAGCAAGGGTCTTGATCTGCGCCACCGGGCACTGTTGTATGAATTTGAGGCAGCACATCTGTGCAAAGAAGTGCGCTGCCTTATGAATGGCTGCCTTCTTCAACAATCCTGATTTCATCACTGGTCAGGTCGTACAACTCATATACCAGTGCATCGATTTGCTTATCTGTCGCGTCGATCTGGCGCTGATACAGTTGCCGGTCCTGATCGCTCTTGGCAGCTTGTTGGCGCTTGTGCAGTTCCAGCATCTGCTGCACCAGGGCCACCATCTGGTCGTGGCGGGCTTTGTCGGCCGGATTGCTGAAGTCGATAGTGCGGATGGGCAACCCTTTGATAAAACGGGATTCAAAGCTGTAATACCCGCCGCGCATTTGGGTTGCAGTCTGCCTGATATACCATTCGAGTGGTTTGCTGTTTATCAAACCAAGAATGTATTCGCGAGAATAGTTTCCCTTAACGAGGATGCCGTACCCTCCAGCAACTCCACCTGTGAAAAAGACTTCGCCTGTCTCATCCAGCGAAAACGATGCTCGCATCGCAATATCCGGAGTAAATATCTTGGGTAAAGGCATAACATCTAACGCTTTAGGATAAATGTATCCATACCACTTCGCTCCGCGCATACGACCATCTTCCCGGTTTTCAAGATACGCTTTGTTGTCAAGTAAATAAGCCCATGTTAAAGGATACTGAGATGCCAATATCTCAGTACTGAGTAATCTGGAGGTATCTAGACCTTGCCGTGCATATGGGAATAACAATAGCCTGTTGGTTCGCGACATCTGATAGCGACGGCTGTCACCTCCCTTAATTAGGGGATGCAAGAGGTCAATCTCTAGCCAATATTCGGCATCCCTTTCCCGTGAATAAACTTTTACGCTCCTGTCATGGCGCTCAGTCTCCTCAACGATGTATATCTTGTCTGCACTGGTCTTTACACCTTGGAATATCCTTTCTGCCACATCTTCCAATTTCACTGGTATCTTGCTCAACTTTTCAAATAGTGCCGAGTCATGGCCTACAGTGAAATTCCACTCCGTCGCTGTAATGGTGTCTGAAGCGATGGACCCTGTGATAGAGGCGGAGTACCCTGCGCCCGTGTGGTCATCGCCCACTTCGGCGATGGCAGAGGGGGTGGTTTGCACCTCACGCCACTTATTCAGGTCATCCACCTTCACAAACCGGCACGCTTCGCTCCCGGCTTTAGCGAGGAACATCAGGCAGGTATAGGTGGTCGCGCCCTTAAAGACCTGTTGATCGCCAAAGTGAACGACATGGCTCAGGTGCTTGCCGGCCGAGATCAACGCGCGCACCGGCTCGCCATACTTGGCGTTGAAGAACTTGTGCGGCAAGATGAAGCCCAAGCGCCCCTGCGGGTTCAGCAAGCTCAGGCCCTTCTCCACAAACACCACATAGATGTCATAGTTGCCGGCGCCGGCGGCCTGATACAGTTGCTTATAGGTCTCCACCTCCAGGGGCGCCCATTCCTTCATTGTCTGGATGCGGATGTAGGGCGGGTTGCCGATGATGCAATCAAACCCACCTGCGCGCAGCACGTCAGGGAATTCGCTGGCCCAATCGAAGGCATTGATGCGGCGCATGTCGGATTCGTCGGGCATCAATTGCCCGGCGAAATAGTCCGGCCCGATCAGGCTGTTGCCGCACTTGATGTTGCGGTCCAGGTTGGGCAACACGCGCTCGCTGAACAGCGGCAACTGCTCGCCCAGCGACTCATCGCTCTCGCCTTCCAACACCTTTAGGAGCAGGCTCAGCTTGGTCACTTCCACCGCCTGCCGGTCGATGTCCACGCCGAAGAGGTGATCGGTCAGGATGCGCTTCTTCTCGGCGATGGTCAACTTCCATTCGCCGTCCGCGCCTTTCTGCCATACCGCTTGCTTGTGTTTGGCCGGGTCGTGCGCTATGTACCACTTCAGGTAATAATCCAGCAAGTAGTCATACGCGCCCAACAGGAAGGAGCCGGAGCCGCAGGCCATGTCCAGCACGTGCAAATCGGCGATCTGCCTGGGCGTCTTGCCTTCTATCTGCTTGCCAACGGTGTTGCGCACGATGTAATCTACGATGTAGGAGGGCGTGTAATACACCCCGCCGGCCTTCTTCACCTCCGGCTTCTCTTCCACCCTGGCCTGGTGCGCGGGCGTCAGCCGGATCACCTTGCCCAGGAACTGCTCGTAGACGTTGCCCAGGATTTCCACCGGCATCACGTTGAAGCGGTAGGGCGATTGCGGATAGTACAGATCGTTCAGGATGCCGCGCAGCACCTTGTCATCGATATTGAGCTTGCTGGTAAGCCGGTCGCCTTTGGGGCTGAAGTCGAACAACCCCGAGTTATATTTCGCGTCGGCCTTGCGGAACAGCGTCAGCAGGCCGGGGTAGATGCCCTCCTGCCGCGCCAGGTGCTGAAGTTGTGCATCATCTTCGATGCCTCTATCTTCCGCCATGCGCAGAAAGACGATGCGGTCGATGGTGCGTTGCACCGCGTCGTTCATCTCTTCGATGCTGAGGGCCGAGTTGCGCAGGGCGATGTTGCGCGCAAGCTGGTCGCGCCAGTGTTCGATCTCCTTCAGGAATTCGTCGTCCACTTCGCTGGTGCCGCGTTTGGGTTTCTCGGCCTGCACATAGCTGTCGAACGCGCCGCTTAAGAGTGCCTCATATGAAAAGATGTCCCATATCTCGCGCCAGCGGTCGGGGTATTGCTCGCAGGTGTAATAGTTGATGCGGGCCGTAGTCACCTTGTCGGCGTTGGTCGGGCGGAAGCGACAGTCGTAGACGCTCAATTCCTCGAAGTCGGTGAGGAGTGAGAGTGGCAGCTTGGCGCTCCAGGCATAGGAGCGCAACTGATAAGCCGGGCGAGGGTCGTTCTTGATGGAGACGCCGATCTTCTTTGCCTCAGTGAAGAACTTGGTGGTCTGCCCAATGCGGAAGGCGTAATCGGGCGCACGTACTTGCCCCTCGATCTCCAGCGCCGGTTCCACCACCACCGGGCAATATTGCGGCGCAATCTTCAGGCTGTTGTGCACGTCCCAGCCCAGCGCAATGAAAAACGGGTCGATCAAGTTTTGCCGGATCTGCGCCTCTTTATAATCGCTGGCAAGGTAAGCCTGACGGTTGGTCTGGTAGTAGGCAACCAGTTTCGCAATCTGGTCACGCGAATCGTTGAAGCTACTGACGACGGCTTTCAGTGTCATAGTTTCCCCTGTTAGGGGATGATACTTCAGATGGGAATCACAACGTGTCTGATCCAGAGAGACATATTCTATGCCACGATGCCGCAGGAAATCATCACCGGCAAGGACGTCGTCACGCCCAGCCGGGCGCTGACCGACCCCTCCACCGGCGAGCAGGTGTCGGACCCGGGCCTGCAACTTAAGCGTGGCACAATTCGTATATAGGTGTAAACAAGGAAATGTTACGTTTCATTCTTGGGCTCGTGTCAGGTGTCGTCGTAGGCGCGTTGGCGGTGTTCGCTTTCGTCGCGTTGGGTTCGAATGGGAACCCGGTCGATTCGAATTCGCCAACACTCCCGTCTGGCACCGGCGTGGTTCATATCAGCGTAGATGCGAGCTACCTGAATCAGGAATTGAGCACGCTGCTGGCCACGCAGCCGCAATTTAGCGATGCGCAGCCGGAATTGGCGCTCAAGTCGCCCAACGTGGCGGTGCTCACGGCGAACCTGCCGGTGGATGTGGGCGGGCGAACGTTGAAGGTGCGCCCTACCGTCACCATGCAGTTTACGGTGGAGAACGGCGAAGTGAAGACGAATGTGACCAACATCAGCCTGGGGGTGATTAGCGTGCCCACGTCGCTCATCAAACCGCAGATCGATCAGATGGAAAGTATGTTGGAGAGCAGCGCGAATCGCGCGTTAAACAGCGCACTCTCAGGGAGCGGGCTGAAGCTTTATGGCGTCAGCACCACCCCGGATGCGCTGACAATGGATCTTGGGCAATAAGGGGTAAAAAATGGGTAAATTCATCGCTCGTATCATCGTCAGCGCCATTGCGATTGCCGTCACGGCGGCATTGTTGCCGGGCATTCACGTGGTGAACAATGACATTGGCACGTACCTGATCTTGGGGTTGATCTTCGGCATCATTAATGCGTTGATCAAGCCGCTCGTGTCGTTGCTCACCTGCCCGTTGGTGATCCTCACCCTGGGCCTGTTCGTGCTGGTGATCAACGGCTTCATGCTGCTGCTCACGGCGTCTTTCTCGGGCGGGCGGCTAGTCGTGGACGGGCTGGGCTGGGCCATCATCGGCGGCATCATCATGGGCGTGGTGAATATGATCCTGGAAGCGATCTTTGGGCTGAACGGGGAACACGCCTAGGCTTTTGCATTTCGCTAGGGTTCGTCAGGTGCCTCGCATTGATAGGGATGTCAGTGCTGGGGCACTTTTTTGTTTTCTGTCGTGACTGGCTGCATGCGCTTAGTCCCCTCGTGTGAAGCGCTTCAATCGTGAAATCCATTCCCCGGCATAAGGGCACTCGCTCTACAATTAACACACTCACCCAGCACAAGGAGCCGGACATATATCACCGGAGACACATGACGGTTATCGACGTAGCGCATTTATCAAAATCGTTCGATTACTACCGCAAGGCGCTTGGCCTGGGCAACTCGCTGAAGAATCTGTTCCACCGCGAGAAGCTGATCAAAGAGGCCGTGCGTGACATCTCCTTTCAGGTGGAAGAAGGCGAGATGGTGGGCTTCCTCGGCCCCAACGGCGCCGGCAAAACCACCACCTTGAAGATGCTCTCCGGCATCTTGCACCCCACCGGCGGGCGAGCATCCGTGCTTGGCTATACGCCCTGGGAGCGCAAAAAGGCCTTCAAGATGCAGTTCGCCATCGTGATGGGCCAGAAGGCGCAATTGTGGTGGGACCTGCCGGCCAACGAGTCCTTGAATCTGAACAAGCACATCTACGAGGTGGACGAAAAAGACTACCGCGCCACGCTGGCCGAACTGACCGAATTGTTGGACTTGAAGGATCTGCTCGACGTGCAGGTGCGCCGGCTGTCGCTGGGCGAGCGCATGAAGATGGAGTTGGTCGCCGCGTTGCTGCATCGGCCCAGGCTGATCTTCCTCGACGAGCCGACCATCGGGCTGGATATTCTTTCTCAAAAGCGGATTCGCAGCTTCCTGAAGTACTACAACCAGCAGAAGAAGGCCACCGTCATCCTCACCAGCCACTACATGCAGGACGTGGAAGATTTGTGCCGGCGCGTCATCATCATCAACGAGGGGCGGCTGGTTTTCGATGGCGACCTGCACCACGTGAACGACGTGTTTGCCCAGTCGAAGGTCATCAAGTTGCAACTGTCGGCCACTGTTGGGCGCGAGACGTTGGAGACGTTTGGCCGCGTGAAGGACTATTCCGGCTTCGCCGCCACACTGGAAGTGCCGCGCCTGGAGGTGAAGGAGCGTTCTAAGGCCATCCTGGATGGCCTGCCGGTGGTGGATTTCAACATCGAAGATATTCCAGTGGAGGAGGGCATCGCGCTGATGTACCAACGCCAGGAGGGTGCGCGTGCGCTGGATTAGGAAGTATCTGCAGGTCTTTGAGTTGGGCTTTCAGACGGCGCTGGAATATCGTGCCAATTTTGCGCTTTCGCTCCTAAGCGCGGCGTACCCGATCATCATCCAGACCTACCTGTGGACGGCTATTTATGCGAATTCCACCCAGGCGGTGGTGTATGGCTATACCTATCGCCAGATGATCGCCTATACCTTCCTGGCCGGGCTGGTCTCGCGCATCGTGCGCACGGGCTTCGAATATGACATCATGGACGACGTCAAGAGCGGCAAGTTCAGCAAGTTCCAGGTGCAGCCGTTAGGCTATTTCCCCTATCGCCTGAGCGCCTTCTTGGGCCAGAAGCTGCCCAACCTGGCGATGATCCTGGTCATCATGGTCATCGTGCTGGTCGTCCTCAGCGCTTTCTGGGGCGTCACGTTGGGGCTGTTCAACCTGGTCTCATTCCTGCTCTCGTTGGGGCTGGCGGTCATTTTGAACTTCCTGATCTTCTATTGTTTCAGCGCCGTGGCGTTCTGGATCATCGAGATCGGCTTCTTGTTCGAGGGCATTCGCATTGTCACGATCCTGCTCAGCGGCGGCATCTTCCCGTTGGAGGTGTTCGGCGAACGGCTGGTGCAGGTGTTCAAGTTGTTGCCGTTCCAATATACGATCAGCTTCCCGATCAACGTGCTAAACGGCAAGGTGCCGGCTGGGGACGTCGTATTGGGCCTGCTCGTGCAGGTGGTGTGGGTTGGCGTCATTTTGCTGCTGGCCAGGTGGCTGTGGCAACAGGGCACCCAGCGTTACGTGGCGGTGGGAGGCTGACATGTGCGAACTACTGTGCGAAATTCGCAAGCATCTCATCATCTATGCCCTGTTCCTGAAGAACAGTTTGATGTCGCAAATGGAATACCGCTTCAACTTCATCGGCAATCTGTCGATGGAGGCGGGTTACCTGTGCGTCAAATTGTCCTACGTGGTGGTGGTATATCGCTCAGGGGTGCAGATCAATGGGCTTTCGCCGGACGAGATATTGCTTTTCATCGGCACCTTCGTCATGCTCACGGCGACTTACGCCGGGCTGTTTATGATCAACAACTTTGGCCTGCGCACCAAGATCAAGGATGGCGACCTGGACTTGCTGCTGACCAAGCCCGTGTCGTTGCAGTTCATGGCCACCTTGCGCCAAGCCGACCTGACGATCTTCAGCGTGGATGCCGTCGCCGGGCTTGTCATGGTGATCATCGCCTGGGCACGGCTGGGCATCCCGGTCAACCTGTTGACGGTGGGCGGCTACGCGGCCTTTGTGCTTATCAGCGTCATGGTGAGCTATTGTCTGTTCCTCTTGCCGCAAATCCTGTCCTTCTGGCTGATGAACACCAGTGCCATTGCCGAGGTGACCGATTCTTTCTGGGATTTCAACAACATGCCGATGGAGATTTACGACCGCTGGATCAAGCAGATCGGCGTGTTCGTGCTGCCCATCTTCGTGATCACCAACTTCCCGCCCATGTTCGTGCTGGGCAAGATGCCGCCGGTCTACCTGGCCTGGTCCGCAGTGTTGCCGCTCATTTTGCTGGCGCTTGTGCGGTTGGCCTGGAAGCGCGGCTTGCGTAACTACGCGAGCGCCAGCAGCTAGAGGTTGTATCTATCATGACCGAAGACAGACGTCACCCCCATCGTCCCCTCGACACAGACCTGATCCGGCATTTTCTGAATGGCCGCACGCTCGTAGCGGCGCAGATGTTCCCGGCCGGCAAATCCAATACTAATTACAAGCTAACGCTCTCCGACGGCACGACATGCGTGCTGCGGCTGTGCGCGCAAGGCGGCGCCGCCTGCGAAAACTATGTGCTGAGCCTGGTGCGCGGCGTCGTGCCCGTGCCGGAGGTGCTCGACCAGGGCGAAGACTGGTCGCTCTACACCTTCCTGCCCGGCGAACCTCTGGACGCAACGCCCGCACATGTCCGGGCCGCCGCCCAAACGTTGGCCGCGCTCTCGTCCGTCGTGTTCCCTTCCGCCGGCTGGATCCAGGCCGATGGCGCGCTGGCGCCGTTTAACTTTGGCGCTGGCAAGGGCTTTGTGGAATCCCTGTTGGAACGGCCCGACGTGCAGCGTTGGCTTGGCGCGCAAACGGTGCAGGCGATTTTTGATGTGCTGGCCGCTGAGGCTGCGCGGCGCCAGGGTGAGCCGGCGCATTATTGCCTGTGCCACGGTGACTACAACCCCACCAATATCCTCATCCACCATGGGGCCGTCAGCGGCGTGCTGGATTGGGAATTTGCCCACGCCGGCGACTTTTACATGGATGTGGGCAATCTGCTGCGCCATACGCCGCCTGCCTGCCAGGAGCAGATCGGGGAAGGGCTATTGGCCGGCGGGGTGAGCCTGCCGGCGGATTGGCGCGTGCGCGCCGAGTTCATCGACCTGAGCAGTCACCTGGAGTTTCTCACCTCCGCGCGCGCCGATGACTTCAAGCGTGCGTGCGTGGGCTGGATCCAGGACTTTGTTCGACGTTATTCAGCGCTTCGATGAGCGCGGCTTCTGCGCGCAGGAAACTTGGTGCGGAGATATGGCGAGGCGTTTCCAATGTGATGGGCAGTTCGCGAAGAATGCGGGCCGGGCGGGCGGACAGCAGAATGATACGGTCGGCGAGCAACAATGCTTCTTTGGGATCGTGCGTAACAGCGATCAGCGTGAAGCGTTTTGTTTGCCAGAGCCGGGTGAGGTCTTGGACGATCTTTATCTTCACCCCCCAATCCAGCGAATAAAATGCCTCGTCCAGCATGAGCAGGTCCGGCGTGCAGATCAACGCCCGCGCCAGGTTCACCCGCTGGCGCATGCCGCCGCTGAGTTGTGAGGGCAGGTACGCCTCAAAATCGCTCAGCCCAAGCCCTTTCAATATTTCCTGATATGGGCCATCCTGGTTTACAAATAGCAAGTTGTCTTTCACGTTGCGCCAGGGAATCAACCTGGGTTCCTGAAAGACAAAGCCAGTGACGTGATGGTGGCATTCGATGCTCCCGCGCGTCGGCGTTTCCAGCCCTGCGATGATCCTAAGGAATGTCGTCTTGCCTGCCCCGGAGGGCCCAAGCAAAACCAGCCGCTCGCCGGCCTGGATGGTCAATTGCCAGTCGTCCAATACGGGCAGCGCGCCGTAGGATTTGGAGAGATGGTTGATCGTCAAGGAAGCGTCCATTGGGGGGTGATCCTTTCCGTGCCGAATCGAATCAGATGTTCGGTGATGATGCCCAATAAGACGGCGATCAGCGTGATAGCCCATACGCCGGGGGTGTCGATGTTCATTCGCGCCATGAGCATCTTCACGCCCAGGCCGTTTTTCCCGCACAGATATTCTGCAACCAGCATCACCTTCCATGCCTGCCCGATGCCGACGTCCAGGATGGCGCTGATGAAAGGCAATAGCGACCCCAGGTAGATCTCCGTCAAGATTTTGCGGTGCGCTACACGGTAGACCTGCGCCATCTCCAGCAGGTTTTGATCGAGGCTTCGCACGCCCGAAAGCGTGGTGAGGACGGTCACGGGCAAGAGTGAAACGAATGTGATGAAGATTGGGCCTCGCCAGCCGATGCCCCACACGAAGATCACCAGCGATAGCCACGACACGACCGGCACCGCCTGGGTGACCATGATGACGGGGCGGAACAGGCCGTAGAGCGTGCCGGATAGCCCAAGCACAAAGCCGCATGGCATACCCAGCAGAATGGCCAGCAACAGCGCCACGAGCATCTTCCAGCCGGTTTGCCAGGCGGCGACGAGGATGTCGGGGGAGAGAATGAGCCTGGCAAAAAGGCCGAGTGTGTCGGCGGGGGCCGGCACGATGACGTTCCTGTCGAACGCCGTCGCCAGCCCCTGCCAGAAGGCGATGAACAGCACTATCCCGCTCAGTGTGAGGAGCAGCTTCTTCATCACTGTGCAAAGAAACGTTCGTCGGGGATTTTCTGAACCCCCTCCGGGTAGGTTTCCTGCATCGTTTTCAAGAACGTCAGCACTTCGTCTTTGGCGTCCGTGGCCGGAACGTAATCGAACACGAGGCGTTTTAGGGCGGGTTCCATCACCGTCGCTGCGATGGGCAGCACCTCCGCCCCCGCCTGGATGGCTGCTTTGGGGTTGGCGTTTGCCCACTGTGTGGATGTGGCCAGCGCCCGTGCGACGGCGCGCGTTTCCGCAGGGTGTTGTGCCAGAAATTGCTGTTTGACGAACAGCCCGGCGATTGGGATGCCATGTTTGCTTGCGCTTATCTGTGACCAATAGTCCTGGTAATCCAGTACGATCTTCCCCTTGCCGGAGGCGACCGCCATCGTGACGTAGGGTTCCGGTAGGGCGGCGAAGTCCAGCTTGCCTTCTTTGAAGAGGGCGACGATCTCTTGCGCCGGGGCATAGGCAAAAGTGACATCCCTATCGGGGACGATGTTTGCCTTGCTCAAAGCGTAGCGAGTGAGCACGTCCACTGTTTGCCCCTTGGATTCGGGCGTGTAAACTGTTTTCCCCACCAGCGACGCCCAACCATTGAACGTCTGGCCGGCGGAGCCAACGAGATAAAAGGCTTTCCATTCGTGAACGGCCAGCAGGGCCAGGTCGATCCCGCTGGCGGCCATGTTTACCCCGGTAGAGACGGGCAGCACGGCAAACTGCACCTCGTCGCCCGCGAGGAGACCAGTGGCCTCATCGACGGTCTTCCAGTATTGGACGTCGATCTTGAGATCACTTTTCGTGTTTCCGCTCGTGATGCCGGTGATTGGGATCACCACAGGCCCCATTGGGTTAATCAGACGAACCTCCGTCACAGCGGCGGGGGTGGGCGTGGTTTGCCCGGTCTTCGCCGGGCTGGGGGCACAGCCGGTGCCCCCCAGGAGGATGGCGATGAGTACGATACGACGAAGGAACCAACTGTGCTTCAACGACATTACTCGTGCGCTCCGATCTGTTCTTGGATAAGTGTGCCCCGCGAGGTGTAGCCGGTATGCAACAACTCGTGGCTATGATGCCCACACGGGCCGTCGATCAGAAATTCGTGATACAGCTTCAACACGGCCGGGTTCTCGTGCGATTTTCGGACTGCGTAGGCGCTGTCTTCGGAATAGATAGCGCGTGCGCGTGCTTCGCGAATGGCGGGGCTGGTTGGGATGGGCTGTCCGCCGCCACCCAGGCAACCCCCTGGGCAGGCCATGAATTCGATAAAGTGGAAGGAGGCCAGTTCCCCGCCGGCCTTGATGTTTTCGAGGACTTTGTGAGCGTTCCCGGTGCCGTGCGCCACGGCGACCTTCAGCGTCACGCCGTTGAGCCAATCGAAACTGGGAATCAGTCGCTTCAACAGATCCGGCACGGGGCCCGTCTTGGGGATCGTGACTTCCGCTTTTCGCACGCCGTCCATGCCGCGCACGGGCTGGATGTCGGCATGGGCGAAATAGCGCTCCACGCTTTCACCGGTGACAAGCTCCAACACGGTGCGCAGGGCCGATTCCATCACGCCGCCCGTAGCGCCAAAGATCACCCCCGACCCCGTCGCCGTGCCAAAGGGGTCGTCGAAATCTGATTTCGGCATCTTGGGCAGGTCGATCCCGGCGTCTTTGAAAAACTTCGCCATTTCACGCGTGGTGAGCACGTAATCCACGTCCTGGAAACCGCTGCCGGCCATCTCGGGGCGGTTGCACTCGAATTTCTTGGCCGTGCAGGGCATCAACGCCACGGTAACGATGTCTTGCGGGGGGATGCCGGTCAGCTTCGCGTAGTAGGTCTTGATCACCGCGCCGAACATCTGCTGCGGTGATTTGGCCGTCGAAAGATTGGGGATGAACTCCGGGTAGAAGTGCTCCAGGTACTTTACCCAGCCCGGCGAACAGGAGGTGAATTGCGGGAAAGCCACCGTCGTGTCCTTTTGCACCAGCGCTTGGTAGAGCCGGCGGATGAGCTCCGTGCCTTCTTCCATGATCGTCAAATCGGCGCTGAAGTTCGTATCGAAAACCTTGTCGAACCCGCATTGGCGCAACGCCGTATTCATCTCGAACGTCAGGGCGCGGCCTGGCGGCAGGCCGAAACCTTCGCCGATGGCGGCCCTGGGGGCGGGCGCTGTTTGAATGACGACGTGTTTGTGAGGGTCTTCGATGGCCGCTCGCACGTCGTCGGTGGAGTCATTGGCGTGCAATGCCGCGGTGGGGCAATGATCGATACATTGCCCGCAGTTGATGCAAATGGCCTCCGCCAGCGGCAAGTCCATAAAGGTGGTGATTGTGGTCTGCTCACCGCGATTCGTCACTTCCAGGCATCCGACGCCCTGCATGTCGTTGCACGTGCGCACGCAACGACGACACAGGATGCACTTGTTCATGTCGCGGATGATGGAATAGCTGGAGCCATCCACCTCGTAGCGTTGTGCCGCCCTGCCGAAATGCAGCGGGTAGGCGCCGAATTTCGCCAGCGCCTGAAGTTCGCAGTTGCCGGTGCGATCACAATTCTCATAGTCCCAGTAGCCGCAATGCTTTGAAAAGAGCAGGTCGATGATGTTGGCGCGCGCCTGGAGCACCTGACGCGTATGGGTGTGTACTTTGATCGGCTGCTGGATGTGATAGGAACAGGAGGCTTGCAACGTCTTCATGCCGTCCACCTGGACGACGCACACGCGACAAACGCCGGCGACATCCAGGTCGGGATGAGTGCATAAGGTGGGGATATAAATGCCCAATTGCTGGGCCGCTTCCAAGATGGTCGTGCCGGCCGGCACGTCGATGGTGCGATCATCAATGCTGACATGGATGAGCGCGGGGCTTGTTTCTGCGCCTTGATGAGTACGGGCACATTGTGCATCATTCTGCGTTAAGTTTGACATGGTTTGTCTCTTGTGTTGGCAAATTGGACCGCCGGCGGCAGATTTGTCAGCCGTTGGGGAAATGTTGAATGATAGAAAGAAGTGCGTTGGGGGCCGCTTGCCCCAGGCTGCACTTAGAAGCAAGTTGCATGGTCTCGGCGAGAGAGCGTAACTCCCCGGTGCTTTGCATGAGGCTTGAGCGGCGTATCAATGTGTCGATGCTGCGGATCAACCTGGCGTTTCCCTCGCGGCAGGGCGTGCATTGGCCGCAGGATTCGGTGGCGTAGAAGCACAGGATATCTCGCGCGACGAGGAGCATGTCGCGTTGTGGCCCGAATACAACCACCGACCTGGTGCCCGCCAGATCCTGCGCCGAAATCTGCCGGCTGAAGTCATGGGCCGGGATGCAGGGCTCGGTCAGGCCGCCGATTTGCACCGCCTTGGCGTCTGCTCCGCCCACGGTCTCGACGATTTGCGCGATGGTGGTGCCTGCCGAGAATTCGTAGATGCCCGGCGCGGCGCAATCGCCGGATACCGCAAACGTGCTATTGTCGGTGCGCTGTGGCTGTTTTGCGCACAAACGGGTGATCTGAGTGAAAAAATCGATATTGCGGATGATGAACGGGCGTAAACGGCCATCTGTGGCGGTGAGCGTTGAAGGATTGTCGCGCGGCTCGCCTCGTTTGCCTTCCAGCACCTCGATCAGCGCGCTTTCTTCGTGACCGACGAATGTCCCCAGCCCCATTTCGATCGTGACGTCAAATTGAACGCCCGCCTGGCCCAGGATGTCATTGCCCAGCCAGCCGCGCTGCCGATATTCGTTTAGCGTCGCTTCGAGGGCGGCGCGCAAGTAGGCATACTCGCTGCGCAGATAGATGATGCCCAGCGTTGCGCTCGTGGCATAGCCGGCAATTGTCATGCCTTCGATGAGCATGCCGGCCTGTTCGGCAAGCAGCACGCGATTCATATACGCGCCCGGCCCGCTTTCATCGGTGTTGCAAATCACGCTTGTGAGGCTGTTGTCCGGTGCGGCGATAACGGGTAGCTCCTTAAGGAGGGTCTGACGCGGTGTTTGCAACGCGGCTTTTAGCCCAATGCCGGCATCAAGCGGGCCGAAATGAGGCGCTGTTATTTGGCTGGTTGGCGTTTTGTGTGGGGTTTCCTCTTGGGATGCCTGCCGGCAGGCGGCGATGATTTCGCCGATACGCGCAGGCGTCACACGTGTGTAGATGCGCTCATTGACGAGCAGCGCCGGTCCCTGATCGCACATTCCCAGGCAATTGGCCCATTCGAGGGTAAATAGCCCGTCGGCGGTGGTGTGGCCGAATGAGATGCCAAGCTCTTCTACCAGTTGGCTGGATATGCGGTCTTTTTCAGCTAAATCGCAAGAGAGCGCGCGGCATAACCGGATCGTAAAGCGCCCTTTGCGCGACTCGGCGAGAGGAGGATAAAATGACGCGACGCTGTAGACTTCCGCCGGCCGGATGCCCAGGCACTCGGCGACGACTTGCATTGCAAAGCTGGAGATGTGCGAGTAGTGGCTCTGAATCTCTTGCAAAACCCGAATGAGGCCGCTGCGTCCTTGTCCGAAACACGCCACCCAGGCTGCTATATCGCGTTTTAGGCATTCTTGTTCCATTGTGAGCATTTTCTTAGTGTCCCTTGCTAAAAATAGAAAGGATGGAGGGGGGCGCATGTATGGCTGCCCCGCCCGCGTCACGAAGCTTCGATGATTATATTGTAATTTCTTACATTAGCAATAAAATACATTGCGTGGATTGGGGCATAAAAAGCCCCCGCACTCTGAGAGGGGTACGGGGGCCTGAGGCTGAACTCACTTACGCCGGCTGTGTGCAGGGCATCACCGTGCCGTTGCCACTTAAAAAGAAACCGGAACGCTGCCGGGTGTAGCACCAACAAAAACGTCTGACTTCTCGCAGAAGTCAGACGTTTTGAGGGAATTCAACTACGCTGGCTGTGCATTGGGCAGCGCCGGCGCGTTGCCGTTGCCATTCGTGCCTATCGGTGTTTGTGTGGGCTGTGAGGTGAACTGGCTCATGTAGAGGTTGTAGTAGAAGCCCCTGGCCGCCAGCAGTTCGTCGTGTTTGCCGCGCTCGATGATCTGTCCGTCCTTCAGCACCAGCAATAGGTCGGCGTTGCGGATGGTGCTCAGGCGGTGCGCGATGACGAACGAGGTGCGCCCTTTCAATAGCTCGTCCAACGCATGCTGGATCAGCCGTTCGGTGCGCGTGTCCACCGACGAGGTGGCCTCGTCCAATATCAGGATGCGTGGGTTCGCCAGCGCCGCGCGCGCGATGGAGAGCAACTGGCGCTGGCCCTGGCTCAAGCCGCTGCCGCGCTCGCCCAGCACCGTCTGATATTGCTGCGGCAGCCGTTCGATGAACGTGTCGGCGTGCGCTAGCTTTGCCGCGTTGAGCACTTCTTCGTCCGTCGCGTTGGGCCGGCCATAGCGAATATTTTCCATCACCGTGGTGCTGAAGAGGAACGTATCTTGCAGCACGATGCCGATTTGCTGGCGCAGGCTGGCCTGCGTCACGTCGCGCACGTCCAATCCGTCGATCTTCACCGACCCGCCCGTGACGTCGTAGAAGCGCGGGATCAGGTTGATGATGGTCGTCTTGCCGGCGCCGGTGGGCCCCACGATAGCGATGGTCTGCCCCGGCTCCGCCGTGAAGTTGATGCCCTTCAGCACCGGCTCGCCGGCCTTGTAGGCGGCCTGCACGTTGCTGAATTCCACGCGCCCCTGGATCTCGGGCATGGGCCTGGCATCCGGCTTGTCTTGAATATCCACCTTTTCATCCAACAGGTTGAAGATGCGCTCGCCGCCGGCCAGCGCATTTTGCAGGTTGGTCCACAGCACCGAGATTTGCTGGATGGGGAAGTTGAAGCGCTGCACGTAGCTGAGGAAGGTCACCACGAGCCCCAGCGACACGGTGGTGCCCAGAAGCGTTTGCCCGCTCAGAAGCACCAGCCCGCCCACGCACGTCACCAGCGCCAGCGCCAGGTAGCCCAGCGCCTCCAGGGTGGGGTTCAACGCAGAAGTGTAGGAGACGGCTTTCACGTTTGCGTCGCGGTTGGCGGCATTCGCTACCTTGAAGTTCTCGATATTTTCATCCGCGCGGTTGAAGGCCTGCACTTCGCGCACCGCCGAAATGGATTCTTGTAATTCGGCGTTCACGTCGCCGATGCTCTTGCGCGCGCTGCGGAAGGCTTTGCGTGCTTGCGACGAGAACCACAACGTCGCGACGATCATCGCCGGCACGGCGGCCAGGCTGATCAGCGCGAATGGCACGCTCCGGCTGAGCATGTTGATGGTGATCCACACCAGCAGCAACACGCCGCTGACCACGTTCACCAGGGCGAAGTTGAAGGCCTGGCCGATCGTTTCAGAGTCGTTGGTGATGCGGCTCATCAGGTCGCCGGCCTCGTGCTCACCGTAATAGCCGAGTGACAGCCGATGCAGTTGTTTGAACACGTCGATGCGCAGCGCGCGCAGCACATTTTGCCCGGCCCAGGTCATCAGGAAGAACATCAGGCCGTTCGTCAGCGCGCCGCCGATATATAGCGCCAGAATCATCAAGATCAATCCGGCCAGCCCGGCCAGGCGTTGCGCGTCGGTCAGGGGTTGCGCGTTGTTCGCCGTTGGCACCGGCATGTTGGTTGCCGAGGCGATGCTGCGGAAGAACTGGTGCGTCAGGTCGCTCGTTTCAACACCCTGTGCCAGCCAGCAGTTCGTCTCAGACGACGAGGTGATTTGCGGCATGCCGGGGAAATCGCCAAATGCGCTGGCCGCTGCCGGCGTGAGGTAGCAATCCACCACCTCGCCGGTCAGGTCGGGCGTCGTGACCGAGGTCCAGGTGGCAATGATCACGATCAAGGCAACCAGGATCAACAGGCCCCAATAGGGGCGGAAGTAGTGGGCGAAGCGCATTAGCGTGCCGCCGGTGTTGCTCGGCTTTAGCGTGTCGCGGCCCATCATATCAGCAGGTCCACGGAACATAGTTCACATCCTTCCTTGTTCAGCCCTTTGCGTTCTCAGCGCCCTTTGCGGTTGTAAAAGAACTAACCGCAAAGAACACAAAGAGCGCAAAGGATGGATTGCACTCATCAGCCGCCAGCCACCTCCGGCTGCACGTCCATCAAGATTTCGTGATGCGATTCGCCGACCAGTTGCGAGTTATAGATTTCCGCGTAGATGGGGCTTTCTTCCATCAATTCTTTGTGCGTGCCGCGCGCCACGATTTGCCCCTTATCCATCACCAGGATTTGATCGGCCTTCATCACCGTGCTGATGCGCTGGGCGATCACGAAACTGGTGCGCCCTTTCATCAGTCGATCTAGCGCCTTCTGAATCTGTGCTTCGGTGCTCATATCGACGCTGGAAGTCGAGTCGTCCAGGATCAGGATGTGCGGGTTGAGCAGCAATGCGCGCGCGATGGCGATGCGCTGCTTCTGCCCGCCGCTGAGGGTGGTGCCGCGTTCGCCCACGGGCGTGTCGTACCCCTGCGGGAACGACATGATGAACTCGTGCGCGGCGGCTGCCCTGGCCGCCTCGATGACGTCCTCCAGGCTGGCGCCGGGTTTGCCGAAGGCGATGTTGTCGCGGATGGTGCCGCTGAAGAGCGTCGTCTCTTGCAAGACGATGCCGATTTGGGCGCGCAACGAGTCGATGGTCACGTCGCGCACGTCGTAGCCGTCGATCAGCACGCGCCCTTCCGACACGTCATAGAAGCGCGGAACCAGGTTGATGATGGTGGTTTTGCCGGAGCCGGTAGCGCCCAGCAGCGCGATTGTCTGATCGGGCCTGGCCTCAAAGCTCACGTCCTTCAACACCGGGTCGCCGCCGGCGAAGTAGCGGAAGGTGACGTTTTCGAAGCTCACCTTGCCCTGCACGGGGGGCAGCAAGATAGCGCCGGGCTTGTCGGTCACGTCGTTTTGCGCATCCAGGATTTCAAAGATGCGCGTGGCGGACGCGCTGGCCTGGCCCAACTGGGTGATGATGAAGCCGAATTGGGCCATGGGGAAGAACAGGTACATCAGGTACATGCTGAATTCCTGCCACTGGCCCAGGGTGAGCGTGCCGCCGACGATCTGCTGGCCGCCAAAATAGAGCGTGGCGGCCTGGCCGATGTTGGCCACCATGAAAGTGAGCGGGAAGAGAAACGAGAATAGGCTGGCGACCTTGATTTGCTGTTTGAGCAGCGCCGTGGCCGCATTATCAAACTTTTGTTGTTCGCTCCTTTCGCGCACGAAGGCCCTCACCACGCGCAGGCCGGCCAGGTTTTCTTGCAATAGCGTGTTCAGCGCGGAGAGGCGTTGCTGCACCTGGATGAAGAGCGGCTGGCTGACGGTGCCGAAGATCATGAACAGGATGAACGCCAGCGGCAGCACCGGCAACACCACCAGCGATAGCTGCACGTTGGTGGCGAAGATGATGATGAGCGCGCCGACGATCAGCACGATCGCGCCGGCGAGTTGCAGCAGGCCCTGGCCGATGAACAACCGCACCTTTTCCACGTCGTCGGTGGCGCGCACCATCAACTGGCCGGTCTGGTTGCGGTCGTGATAGGAAAATGACAGGCGCTGGATTTTGGCGAACAGGTCATTGCGCAGGTCATAGGCCACGCTCTG
>DAOUFG010000193.1:0-30176 GCA_034430115.1 Thermoflexales bacterium
AGGTCGGGCCAGTCCGAGTTCAGCCAGCGAGTCGCGTTCTCTTGCAACGGCATCGGCGGATCGATAGGTAAGCTGAAGAAGAATGTCGTCCCGGCTCCCTGCGTGCTAGTCAGCCACATACGACCGCCGTGCAACTCGACAAAGCTCTTGCTAATTGCCAAGCCCAACCCGCTCCCGCCGTAACGTCTACGGATGGAACCATCCAATTGCTCAAACGGCCGGAACACCCTGTCGATGTCCACCGCTGCAATCCCCGGCCCCGTATCAGCAACGCTCACGACGACGTTCCCATCATCCCTTACGGCGCGCACGATGACGCCACCATGTTCGGTGAAGCGACCAGCATTGCTCAGCAAGTTCAACACGACCTCGCGCACACGTGTACGGTCACAAAACACCAACGGCAAATCATCCACCACCTCCAGCGAGATGGACAGTCGTTTGGATTCGAAGAGCGGGCGCACCGCAATGGCCGCCGCCTCGAACACCTCGCTCAGGTTCACGCGCTCGCGGGTCAGCGCCATGCGCCCCGACTCGACCTGGCTGAGGTCGAGTATGTCATTGATCAACTCGGAAAGGTGCCGGCTATTGCGCAAAATCACAGACAGGTCGGCCATCAAAGGCGCGGGGATGTGGTTACCGTAAGCTTCAGGCGTATTGACAATCATTTCGCTGAAGCCAATGATCATGTTGATCGGTGTACGTAACTCGTGGCTGACATTCGCCACAAACTGCTCTTTCGTTTGCAGGGCTTCCTCCGCCACGCGCCGCAGCCCATCCGCCAACTGGTTCAGCCGCATCTGTTGGACATTGGCCTTGGTCAAGTCTTCCAGGGTTTGCTTCAGTTGCACCTGGGTGTCTTGCATATGTTCGACCAGGATAGAATTCCGCTCGTACCCGCTCCAGGCCCACTGTACCGACGTCAGCAAGGGGCGTAGCGCCAACCAGATCATGCCGACAGCGCCCCACATCGTGATTAGCGCAATGGTGCGCATCTCCCACGTCGCCTGGATGGACGGCTCGCTCACCAGCAAGAGTATGGCGGAACAGAGCGCCGCCACCCCCACGCCAACGGGCGCACCCAGCATCACCGTCGCCAGGCTGGCCGGCAATGCGAGCAGGACGATATCCCACCCCAGGCCCGCCCACAGGATCACCAGCAGGTTCAAGAGCAGCGAGACGACAACCAGCGCCACGGCGGCCGCCTGGTAACTAAACCTGCGCACCAACAGAACGATTGCCGACCCCATAAAGGTGGCCAGGGCGAGGCCCAACCCGCGGTCAACATCCACCTGCTGAATCGTAAGGATGCTGAGCACCGCCCCGATAGTAAACAAACCCAACAAAGTAAACAATAACGCTTCTTCCTGGAGCTGGCGCAACACCTGTCTCAGTTCAGATGACCAGGAGGAAGTTTCGGCGGATGCTTGTGTTGTCATATGATTCACCGCACCAAGGGACCCTCAACGGCGTCCTGTATATGACCTCTTTTTGGCCTCTTCGAGCACACGACTCTTCCCCGCCCGAGTATAACTGCCATATGGTTCATCTGACCGAGGTCCCAACGTCACGTAAAGCCTTCCCATTCGACAAATTCCCCGGCCGCGGATCACGATTCATAAGTCTGTTGCGCCGGAATGCCCCCTTCTTGCTCATGGGTGCGCCAGGGCTGATCACGCTGTTCATTTTCAGTTATCTTCCCATGTTTGGCGTCATCATCGCCTTCAAAGACTTTCGTGCCAACCTGGGCATTTTCAACAGCCAGTGGGTAGGCCTGAAAAACTTCGAGTTCCTATTCAAGTCGCCTGCGCTGAGCCGAATTACGACGAACACGCTGCTCCTGAACGCGCTCTTCATCATTACGGGTCTATTCGCGGCCGTCGGTCTGGCGTTGCTGCTCAATGAAGTCCGCCATAAAGGTGCGGCGCGTCTCTATCAGACAGCGGTCTTTTTCCCATATTTCATCTCCTGGGTCATCGTGGGCTACTTCTCGTTTGCACTGCTGAACTCGGACACCGGCCTGGTGAACAGTTTCCTGGTCACGCTCGGGTTGGAGCCCATCGCGTGGTATAGCTCACCACAATATTGGCCCACCATTCTTGTGCTCACCAACATCTGGAAAGGCGTCGGTTATGGCAGCGTCATCTACCTGGCAGGCATGTTGGGCATCAACCAGGAGTACTACGAGGCCGCCATGCTGGATGGCGCGAACAAGCTCCAACAGATTCGCTATATCACCCTGCCACACCTGGTGCCCATCATGATCATCATGACGCTTCTGGCAATTGGACGCATCTTCTACGCAGACTTCGGCATGTTCTATTACGTCACTCGTGATAACAGCTTGCTGTACTCGACGACCGACGTCATAGACACCTACGTATATCGCGCATTGCGCGTTAACTCGGACATCGGGATGGCTGCCGCCGTCGGCCTGTATCAATCAGTCGTAGGCTTTGCACTGGTGTTCGCCTCAAACTGGCTGGTCAATCGGATCGATCCGGATCGGTCACTTTTCTAAAGACAGGTGCACATACGCATGGATGCAACACTTCCTGTGAAAACCGCAACACCGCAGCGCCGCAGTTGGCTCTCACGCAACGCGTCGCAGATCATTCTGAACGTCGCCCTGACCACGCTAACGATCCTCTTCCTGATCCCGCTGCTAGTGGTCATCTCCGCCTCGTTTACTGACGAAATCGCCTTAACCCGGAATGGCTACTCGCTGTTCCCAACCCAATTTAGCCTGGAGGCGTACCACTACATCCTGCTTGACCCGACCCAGATTCTCAGATCGTATGGGGTGACTACCACTGTTACAGGGGTCGGCACAGTCGCGGCATTGTTCGTCATGTCGCTGCTGGCCTACACGCTGGCACGCAAAGACTTTACGTGGCGGCGTCCGGTCAGTTTCTACGTCTTTTTTACCATGCTGTTCAACGGCGGTCTGGTGCCCACCTATATTCTGATCACACAGTACTTAAAACTGCGCGACTCGTTGTGGGTATTGATTTTGCCGTACCTGGTAGTTCCGTGGTTCGTCCTGCTACTACGCACCTACTTCAGCACTTTGCCAAAGGAATTTATCGAGTCCGCCAAGATTGACGGGGCGAGCGAGTGGCGCATCTACCTGAACGTGGTGCTGCCCCTGTCCACGCCGGCACTGGCGACCATCGGGTTGTTTTGCATCCTGATGTTCTGGAACGACTGGTGGCTGGCGCTGCTCTACATCAACGAACCCAAGCTCTACCCGTTGCAATACCTGCTTTACGCAATCCTGCGCAACGCGGAGTTCCTCAGCGCGAACAGCTCGGCATCGGCCATGTTGACCACGGTCAAAGTGCCTTTGCAAACGATCCGCATGGCGATGGCAGTCATCGCCATTGGGCCGGTGGCGATTGCTTTCCTGGCATTGCAACGCTACTTCGTGCGCGGCATCACGCTTGGGGGCTTGAAAGGCGAGTGACGCATTTTGAGATTAGAGATTGAAGCGTGAAGAATCGCCGGAGGACGGGCGACGGAAGTGACCGATAACGGCCTTCGTCATCCGTCTTCGGTCCTGGCAACAATCACGAAGGAGGATTGAAAGGGTCAAACAAGTTCCCGAATTTGCACACGGTGTTCGCACACCATTTCATTGCACACCAACCATGTCGTTCCGATTCCGTTTGTCATTCCCATCTGTAGCAAGGCATTTGGAGGAAAATATGGCTCGTCAATATATGCGAGGCGCTACGGCGCTCTTGATTGGATTCCTACTGGTGGCCTGTGGAGCGCCGGCGGCTGCGCCAACATCCACTGCAGCGCCGCAAGCTGAAACCACTGAGGCAAGCGAGCAAGCACAGCCGACCCAACTCCCGCCCGTCACGATCACATACACCTATGGCGGCACGGTGTTCAAGGATGTCGATGCCGTATCCGAGGCACTAAGTGCCATCGCGCAGAAAAAGATCAACGCCACGATTAAGCTCAAGCCCATCGACTGGGGCTCGTTCGACGAGAAGATGAAACTCGCCTTCGCCGCAGGGGAAGAGTGCGATATCGTCTTCACGGCCCCATGGACCAACAACTACATTCAGAACATCGCGAATGGCAACCTCATTCCATTGGACGACTTGTTGCCCAATTACGCGCCCGGCCTGTGGAAGAGCATGCCCGCCAGCAGTTGGGACGCTGCGCGCGTCAACGGCAAAATTTATGGCGTCCCTAATCAGCAAATCTGGGTCAAACCGTTCGGATTCACGGTCAGAAAGGATCTGGCCGACAAGTATAAGCTGGACGTCACCAAGATCACCAAGTACGAAGACCTGGAGCCATTCCTCGCCGCGGTGAAGAAGGGCGAGCCAGACGTTACGCCGTTGCAATCCGCTTACAACTGGATGTTCGAGACGGCCGGTTTCGACCCAATCATCAGCCAGGAAACACCCGCGGCGATCCGCTTCGATGATAAAGATATGAAGGTGTTCAACGTAGCCGCTTCTGCGGAGTTCAAGGCCGCGGTCGAACTGGCTCGCAAGTGGTATCAGGCAGGTTATACGCCCAAGGACAAGATCGAGTCTGCGGATGCCGAGGCAATGTGGCGCGCCGGCAAGTTTGCCGTGAGCATGGCCGGCGTGGTCAAGCCGGGCGGCGACATCGAGTCCGAGCAGCGCTTCGGCCAGGCAGTGTATCAGCAGTCGGTGACCAAGCCGTTCCTGACCACGGCAGGCTCAACTGCGACGATGAATGGCATTTGCCGCACTTCCAAGAACCCCGAACGCGCCATGATGGTGCTGGAACTGCTCAACACCGACAAGGAGTTCTACAACCTCATCTCTAAAGGCATTGAGGGCAAGCACTGGGAGTGGGCTGATCAGGCCAATCAAGTGATCAAAGCTGGCCCGAATAACGCCGACTACAACCCAAACACCGACTGGGAGTTTGGCAACCAGTTCAACGCTTACTACATCGACGCAAAGCAGGCGGCGATCAAGGCGTGGGATGCGACCTACAAGCTGAACAATGATTCGCCGCCGTCCGTTGCACTGGGCTTCAACTTCAACCCGGACCCAGTTAAGACGGAGTTGGCAAACATCTCTGCCGTCGTCAAAGAGTTGGCGGAGCCATTGACCAATGGCATGGTGGACCCTGCGACGGCGCTGCCCGAATATCAGAAACGCCTCGAGGAAGCGGGCATTCAGAAGGTCATCGATGAATGCCAAAAACAATTGAACGATTGGGCGAAGAGTAAGAAGTAGGCGTGTAGCCTCAACTTGAGACCAAGAACCCCGGTTTCTATACAGCGCCAGACGCTGGAGAGACCGGGGTTCTTTTGTATCCCACGACAAGCTCGGGAAGATCATGGTGAGCCTGTCGAACCATGATCTTCCCAGTCCTGCAGACGGACTCACGTTTCACTCATCACGCTGCCGTCTCACATCTCCAGCTTCAACGTCACGATCTGGAACGGCGTCACGCTCACGTCCACGCCGCCGTTGGCCCAGGCGACCTTCTCATCCTGCTCTTCCAGCAGGTTCACCTGCGCCGCCGACTTCACCGGCAGGCTGCTGGTCAGGCGCACCGTGCCGCGCTTGCCGTGGGCCTCATACATGCGCACGATCACCGCATTCGAGTCCTCGGCCTTCTTCACTGTGTCGATCACCACGTTCGGCGCAGACACGCTGAAGAACGACACCTGCGCCGGCTCGGCATCGGTGGCTTGCAATGTCATCGGCACGTTGAAGCGGTAGCCCTCATCGACCACGCCGCCCGCGCGGAAGTCGCCGGTGTGCGACAACAACGCATAGCGGAAGGTATGATGCCCCATATCGGCCACGGGGTCGGGGCTCTTGGGCGAGCGCAACAATGACAGGCGCATCACGTTACCCTGCGTGGCATAGCCATACTTGCAGTCGTTCAAGAGCGCCACGCCAAAGTCCGGCTCCGACAGGTCGGCCCAGCGATGCGCCGACACTTCGAAGCGCGCCACGTCCCAGGTGGTGTTGAAGTGCGTCGGGCGGCGCAGGTTGCCGAATTGGATTTCGTAAGTAGCTTCTTCTGCGCGCAGGTTCAATGGGAATTCCACCTTCAGGAACTTGTGCCGCTCGTGCCACTCCACCTCGTTAGCGAAGTCCAGGCGTTCCGAAAGCGCCGTGAGCGAGATGACTTGCTTCAAGCTGCTCTGCGCGCCCAGGGTATATTCCACTTCGACGGCTGCGCGCAACGGGCCATGCTCAATCACGCGGATGCTCTTCGCCGCGCCGACATCGACACGCTTCTCCAGGTGGAACACGTCCACGTCCCAGGCTTCCCAGTTGTTCGGCTCATCGTCGAACATGACCAGGTTGTTGGCCTGCGCTTCGGGGGCGAGCGCCTGGCGATTGGCACGCTTATCAAACAAGCTGATCAGCCGGCCCGCGCGGTTGAAGGCGGCCAACACGTATTGGTTCTCCAGCGTGATGGTGTCTTTTGCTTCGCTCACCGTGACGGGCGAGGGCGCTGCGCCGGCCGGGGTTGCTACGCTATAGCCAAACGCCGGCGCGCTGACAATCGCCAGCGGCTTGCCATCCGCCGACATCTGCGCACCCAACGACCCTTCGGGCAATTCCACCACTTCGCTGCGCGGGCTGCTCAGCGTGTTCACGGCCAACACCTGGGTGGCCTGGCCCTTCGCCGGTGGCACCAGCGCGTCGATGGCCTGCTGGCGCAACGTCGCGCCGCTGGTGAGGATGTCCTTATAGTGCACCGCCGAATCCTGGTATACCTCGGTAATGGACGAGCCGGGGATGATGTCGTGGAACTGGTTCAGCAGGATCAGCTTCCACAGCCGGTTGATCTCACCCGCCGGGTAAGCGGCATGCTTCGTCTGGTGTGCCACGGCGGAGAGGAACTCCACGTCGCGCAACATCAATTCGCTCTTGCGGTTGCCGAGCTTGTTGTGCGCCTGCGTGGTATAGGTGCCACGGTGCAATTCGAAATAAAGCTCACCCACCCACACCAGCGGGTCTTTGATGTCTTCGTCGCAGCGCTTGAAGAAATCTGCGGGGGTGCGGCATTGCATACGCGGCAGGCCGTCCACGTCGTGCATACGCTTCAGACGCTCCAACATATCCACCGTCGGACCGCCGCCGCCGTCGCCAAAGCCGAACAGCAGATAGCTTTCGTTGGCACGGTCGTGATCTTTGAAGTTCGATACGTTAAAGAGCGCTTCCTGCACCGTCACCACCCCGTTATACGTATCCGCCGGGGGGAAGTGCGTCAGCACGCGGCTGCCGTCGATGCCTTCCCACAGGAACGTATTGGAGGTGGGCTTGTTCATCTGGTTCCACGACAACTTCTGGGTGAGGAAATATTTGATGCCCGCGCCGCGCATGATCTGCGGCAAGGCCCCGGAATAACCGAACACGTCGGGGTTCCAGAACTCCGTGCAGGTGATGCCCAGTTCGTTGCGGAAGAAGCGCTGGCCGAACAGGAATTGCCGCACCAGCGACTCACCGGAAGGAATGTTGCAATCGGGCTCCACCCAGGTGCCGCCGGCGGGCACAAAACGCCCTTCCTTGGCGCGCGCCTTCAGCTTCTCCCACAGGTCGGGATGTTGGGTCTTGATCCACTCCCATTGCTGCGCCTGCGAACAGGCGAAGATGTAATCGGGGTAGTCTTCCATATAGCGCACGGCAGAAGAAAAGGTGCGGTAGCACTTGCGCTGCGTTTCGGCCAGCGGCCACAGCCAGGCCGTGTCGATGTGCGCGTGACCAACGGCGGAGAGGTTGTGCTGGCCGTCGCCATTGTGGGCCGCCAGGAACTTCGCCGCAATCTGGCTCGCCTTCTGCCAGGTGCTACGATCTTCCAGGTCACACACGTTCACCATCTCATTGGCAGCCCACAGAGCCTGACCGCCACGCGGGGTATTCGCGGGTAAGTAGATCGCCATATCGGCCACGGTGACGAAATCCCACAACAGGGCCCAGGCTTCCTTGTCAAACACGGCGATTTGCGCCATGCGCAACAGCCCCATCGTGCTGGGTGCAGTGTCGTTGGTCATGCCAAATAGCCCATTGCAAGCCACTTCGATGTAGAGCGTCTGGCGCTCGCCGCCGGCGGCCTTTGTGGTCAACACATATTGCGGGCGAGCACACGTCGCGGCCCAGCCGCTCTCAGAGCCGGTGAGGCCCTGCATTGGGTGACCGTCTTGCCACACACAGGCCTCGGACGTCGAATCCCACAGCAGGTGCACTTCCTGGCCCTTCCAATCCTGGGGGATTTCCAGTTCCACCTTCACCCAGTGCGTAGACCAGCGCGGGCCAAACTGATCGCCCACCTTGATGGGATGATAGTCGCCCTGCATGGCTTGCTCATAGGTGATACGGTCGGGGGCGGCATAGGAAGTGAGCGTCACGGGGACACTGTGTGGATAGACTTTGCCACGCAGATTGCCATCGGAAGCGAAATTCTTTAGGCGTTGGCGGGTAATATCCAGGTGTTTTAACATGGCCTATAAAAATCCTTTGTGAAGAAATCGTCTATTTCTATCGATGTGATTTCGATTGTACCCTCGCATGCGCAGAAAACACGCAAACATGGCTTGACAAAACCGCCCCGGCTCACTATACTCATTGCATCTAGAACATTTGTTCCGCTCACACGTTCGACCAGAGGTGATATGAAATCTATGGGGCACGCGGCAAGTGGTCAAGGCGCCCCAGCGACAAGCACAAGCGCGTTTCACGCATGTTGATGCGCCAACTTTCACTTGGCATCCACATGGACGGCGACATGTTTTTGGTATGCAACAACTGGGAACCTCGGCAGCCACCTGCTCCTGCCACCCGGTGTGTTCAACCCCTCCTCGGTAAGCACGAAAGGTGACCCGGTCACTCCAAAGCCGGTTCGCCGTAACCGCATAAGAGTGCGCTGCGCCCTTATGCGGCCCACCTTTCGTGACCACACCACAAAAATGTAGGGCGAGATGTTATCTCACCCATGTGGATCAGCAAACCCTGCGCATTGGCAACGCATGCCACCCCCGGCGACCTGACAGGTCGCCCTACATGAGCACTATTCGCGCTTGCGCAGGCGACCCAGGAACGATGGCTTGCTTTCGGGTTGGCGCGCAGGGGCCGGCGGCGGAATGTACTCGGCTTCGAAACGCCTCAGCAGCGCCTGGTGACCAGCCAGGTCCGGCGAGTTGATCTCGCGGTCCAGTTCCACCGCGCGCTTCATGTTGCTCACCGCCTGATCGGGCTGCCCCTGTAATAGACATAGCATCGCCATGTTGCAGCGCGCCGCCGATTCGCCGGCGCTATCGCCCAGTTCGGCGTGGATGGTCAATGTGCGATTCAGGCATTCAAGCGCCTGCTCGGGCTGGTTTAGCTTGCTATAGGCTGCGCCGAGGTTATTCAACGTCTGCGCCACTGCCGATTGATCCCCCGGCACCGCCTTCTCGCGCAATTGCAAAGCGCGCTTCAAATAATCCAACGCGCGGGCCGGTTCGTTACGATCCAGGTAGATCGAGCCCATGTGGTTCAACACGCCGGCCAGGCGCGCATCCTGCGAAGGCACGCCATCCCCCATCGCCGTCGCCAGCGCGGTTTCTTTCCCCTCTGCCGCCGGCTCCAGGAGCGACTGTGCGCGCTGCAAGTAGCTCAGCGCCTCATCGCGCCGGCCCTTGCTGCTCAATGCCATCCCGATCCCGGTACAAGCCTGGGCCAGGAGCGCCTGATCGCCCACTTCCTCGCTCAGCGGCAGCGAACGTTGATAAGCCGCCAGCGCCTGATCGGGCCTGTTCAGCACCTGATACAGGGCGCCGAGCGCGCCTGTGGCGCGCGCCGCGCCGTGTTTGGCGCCGGTTTGCTCGTGTAACGCCTGCGCACGCTGCAAATGCGCCAGGGCATCGTCATGTTGGCCCAACAGTGTGCAACACTCGCCCAGGTCGCACGAGACATCCGCCATGCCCGCCACGTCGCCGGGGATGGCACGCTGGCGGTTCTCCAGCGCGCGCTGCAAATGCGTGCGCGCCTGGCTGTAGCGGCCCAGCTTCATACACGATTTACCCAACTGGCCCAGCGTGTTCACCAGGCCGGCGGTGCTTAGCCCTTGCGCCGAAGCCGGATCGTCATAGATCGCCAGGGAGCGTTGCAGGTAATTCACGGCCTGCACGTGCTGGCCCGTTTCATTACTGAACGTCCCCAACTCGGTGAGCACCTGCGCCATGCCGGGCAGATCATGCGCCTCTTTGCCGTCCAGGGCAGGCAAGGCGCTCTGCAAAATGGAAATCGCTTGCTGCGGCTGGCCCGACTGATAGTACGACAGCCCAAGCTGGTGCAGCGTATGGCCCAGGGCAAACTGGTCGGACGGGTCGGGCAACAATTCGCGCAGGTTCAGCGCGCGCCGGTAATAATTGATCGCCTGCTGCGGCTGGTTCTGCGCGCGATAGGCCGCGCCGATTTGCTCCAGGAGATTGGCCAACGGCAAGGGGCCGGCGGGGAGCGCCTGGCCTTGGGCAAGCACGCCTGGGCCAGGAGCGGCAGCGGTTTGCCCCTGGGCGCGCTGCATCCAGGCTGCCTGTTCGTGGCCCATGTTTCGCCGGGCGTGGTAATATTGCATCGCCCAGGCGAATTCCAGCACCGCCGGGCTATCCGGCAAGGCGGCGCTGGCGTGGCGGATCTGCCCATATTCCGCATCTACGTCCACGCCGTGATCGCGGCACTCGCGTGCCTGGGCCAGGTAATAGTCGCGGTGCCGCTCCGGGGCCTGCGCATCGGAGCGAATCTGCGAGATGCCGCCAATCAGCGAGCGAATGGTCAGGCGCGCCTGATCATCCATCTCGGTTTCGGCACTATGCGTCACGCGCGTGCGCCTGCGCATGGGCGAATGCCCCACCAATGCAGCCGGATAGGCACTGCTCACTTCCAACAAGTGACGCCGAACCAGCAAAGCTACCGTCTGCGCATCACATTGGCAAACCGACTGAACCGCCGCGCTATTGAAAGTGTGCGGCGCTGCGGCAAAAGCACCCAGGCAACGGAAGGCATGCAATGCCGCGTTTGGTAGCGCAGCGACGCTCAACGCCACTGCGCGTTGCACGGTGGCGGAAGTAGCCTCGCCCTCTCCCAGGCGTTGCATCGCCAACATCAACCGGCGACGCGACGAGCCAAACTCAATCGCCGGCCCTGTAGCGGAAAAGCGCGGCGCGACGATCAGGTTCTCCACCGCGCAGGGCTCCGGCGCCGCCAGGAACGCCCCCAGCAAATGGATCACAAGCGGGATGCCGGCGGTCAGGTGTGCCACCTGGGCCAGCAACTCCGGCTCATCCACGGCTACCTGCGGCGCGAGTGCGCGCAACAATTCCAGGGCGACGTCGCCCGATAGGGGCGGCACGGTGACCAAATTCTCGGGCGTGGCAAAATCACGCGCCAGCGTTTCGTCACGCGTGGTGAGCAGATGCGCGCAGTGAGCCCCGCCGCAACGCAGTAACACCGCCTCGTCGAAGCCGGGCGAATCGATCACCAGCAGGATGCGCCGGTCGGCGATAGTGTTGTGCAATACCAGCGACTTCGTTGCGGCGTCGGAGCATTTGGACAAATCGACGCCGAGAACGTTGGCCCAGGCCGACAGGCCGGACAGCGCCTCTTGTTCATCGCCGCATGAAGCCCATAAAACGCCGTCGGGGAAGAGCGTGTGCAGCTTCGGATGATGCGCAATCGTCGCGGCCAGCGCCGTCGCGCCGATGCCGGGCAAGCCGCCCGTCCACAGCGCAATATCGTGCCCTTCAGCCAGGCAGTCGATCACCGTATGAAGCAGGTCATCACGACCGAGGAAATAGTCCGGCCCCGCAGGCACGCCGGCAAACAACGGCGCCGGTGAAGATTCTGCCTTTCGCCCCTTGGAAACAGTTTCTACATTGCTCACATCGCTCATATATGTCCACCCGCGAATGATTGTACGCCCTGGGTATTGAGGATACTATGGAATCACCACGAATTATGCATAACGCACTTCGCTGAGCGCACGCAACCGCTCGGCGGCCTGCTCGGCAGTCAGGTCACGTTGGGGCTGCGCCAACATCTCATAGCCCACCATGAACTTCTTCACCGTAGCCGAGCGCAACAACGGCGGGTAGAAGTGCAGGTGCAATTGCCATTCCTCGTGTGGCTGGCCGTCGTAAGGGGCCTGGTGAATACCCATCGAATAGGGGAACGGCGTCTCAAACATATTGTCGTAGCGCGTGGCGGTGCGCTTGAGCGCGTCGGCCAGGCCGTCACGTTGCGCAGGGGTCAGGTCCACCATGCGGCGGATGTGCGGCTTGGGCAGCAACATCACCTCGAACGGCCAGACGGCCCAAAACGGCACCAGGCAAACGAAATGATCATTCTGGAAGATGACCCGTTCGCCCTCACGCAACTCGACCTCCAGGTAGTCCATCAACATAGGGCGCGTGTGAGACTGCAGGTAGGCCGCCTGGGTAGCCTGTTCCTTGGCCGGCTCGGTGGGCAAATGTTGATTGGCCCACAACTGGCCGTGTGGATGCGGGTTGCTCGCGCCCATCACCGTGCCACGGTTTTCAAAAATCTGCACGTAGCTGATGTCGTCGCGCGCGCCCAGCTCTTCGCACTGCGCGACCCATGTGTCCACCACCGCGCGAATCTGTTCCGGCGCAAGTTGCGCTAGCGTCAGGTCGTGGCGCGGCGAGAAGCATATGACACGGCACACGCCGCTCTCCGGCGAAGCAGTGAGCAGAGGAGAATGGGAGCGTGGGAGAGCGGGTGAGGATTGCTCCCCATCTCCCGTGCTCGCTTGCGCCTCCGGCTCCAGAAGTGCCGGGAAATCATTCGGGAAAACGTACACGCCTGTATAGGGCGGGTTCACGACGCCATTCACGCGCGTATTGCCGGGGCACAGGTAACACTTTGGGTCATAGGCCGGCGGGTTCGCCTGGGGCGTTTTCTCCAGCGCACCCAGCCAGGGACGCGCAGCACGATGCGGCGAAACGAGTAACCATTCACCCGTTAACGGGTTAAAACGACGGTGCGGACGCAGATTTGGGTTTTCTACCATGATGCTGCGGCTATTTTACTTTGCCTGATAGTCATCCCCCAAGATCACCAGGGCATCGAGCGAGTTATTCTCGTCCAGCGTGGTGCTGATGGCGCTGACAGGGACGCCCAGGGCATTCGCCAGTTGTTGCACGTATTGCTGGCGGCCGTGATAATCGATGATGACGGTGGTCGGGTGGTCACCGGTGGCATTCCCAATCTCCACGACATCAAACCCTTTTGCCTTTAGGCTGGCCTGCGCGGTGGCGGCCAGGCCCTCCGTGTTCGTCCCATTCTGCACCGAGATGCGCCCTTGCTCGGGGGTGGGCGTCACCTGCGTATCCTCCGGCGCGGGCGGGGCGTACAATTTGTCGCGCAACTTGCGCACCTCGTCGCGGATGGGGATCAGTACCTGCGCCCCTTCGGGGGTCGTCCAGCTCTGCGCCGCCGTCTCGTCCACCACCACCCTGGTAATGTTTTGCGTAGGCAGGTCCTTGACAAACAAGATCAACTGCACAATTTCGGAAGGCGTGAAGTCGGTGCTGATCGAGTCTTGCATGGTCTGCAAAATTTGGGGGGCGTTGGGCAGTAGCTTGGTAATCGCATCGGTGCTCAACACCTGGTCGCGCAGGGCCATAATGACCTGCTGTTGGCGGCGCATGCGATAAAAGTCGCTGGAGCCGTGCCGTGTGCGCGCATATTTCAGCGCCGTTGCACCGTCCATGTGATGCCACCCCGCCGAGATGACGAAGGGATCATACCCATAGTTCTGGTCGGGATAAGATTGGTCGTTGATGTCCTCGTCCACGTAAATATCGATCCCGCCCACCAGGTCCACCAGCGTGGTGAGCGCGTTGAAGTTCACGCGTATGTAGTGCTGGATGGGGATGCCGAAGTTATATTCCACCGTCTCCATCGCATACGACGGCCCGCCATAGACGTGCGCCGTGTTGATGCGGTCCTGGGTGTCGCGGTTGGGCAGCGGCACGTATAGGTCGCGCGGGATGCTCAGCATGCCGGCCGTCTTGGTGGTCGGGTCCAACGTGAGGATCATCATCGTGTCGGTGCGGGTGGTGTCGGGGTCCTCATTCGGGCGCTGATCGATGCCCATGAGCAGCACGTTCACGCGCTCGGTGCCCTGCCATGCGCCGATTTGATTCAACGTCAATTGAGGGGTGAAGCCGGATGAGTTCTGCCCGCCACTCATCACCAGGTTTAATTGGTCGGTGATGCCGTGCAGCACGCCCGCCGCCAACAATACTACGGTTGGAAACACGATGAGCGCCAGCACGACCGCGACGACCACGATGATGGTCCTGCCAGTGCGTCGTCCACGCGTCTTCGTCGGTGATTTGTCCAGTTTCATCGTTTATCAATCTACACCCTATACTATAAATAAGGCTCGCTCACCCCACGTTTGGCACATGCATGCCCCGCTTTCACCATACGCCCGGCGCGGAAACGAAAGAGAGCGGCGCACCCGGCAAACCGCTCTCCTGGTATACGTAGCGCAACAGGCACTATACCGGGGGCCAGGGGATACTGCGCTGAGAGCGATTTGGGCCGGGATATTGGCCCAATTCGATCAACCCCTGGATGCGACGCTTAAACGCCGTCACTTCCGAGTCGTCCAGCAGCTTGCGCAATGCTCTGCCAAGAGCTTGCTTATGGCCCAACTCAGCCAGCAAACGCCGCATATCGGCCAGCATGTCGGGCGGAATGGGCTGACCGGCAAAATCCCATATCACTGTGCGCAATTTATAGTCGATGTTGAATGTAATGCCATGATCGATGGCCCACACATGCCCGTTGTAGTCAAGCAGACAGTGCCCGCTCTTGCGATCCGCATTATTGGTGATCAGGTCAAACGCCGCCAGACGCTTTAATTGATCACAATAGCGTGGGTCATCACGAAAGGTGAAAAAGTGTTGATCGACATCATTCTCGATGTATAACTGCACCGACCCCAAGCCATGCGTGCCTGTGCGTAGCACCGTTGGAGGAATCAAATCCCAGCCCAATACCTTATTCACCAGGTAGGCGGCCAACTCCCGCTGGCAAAGGGTGCCGTCGGGGAAGTCCCACAGCGGGGCTTCGCCACGGCGCGGCTTATAAACGGCCATCAAGTGGCTATTCGGGGATGCATCAGTGCCATTTATCTTGACGAGAAAGGTGTAGTTGGAACTCCAGGGTAACAGCCCATCGACCTCCATGTCACCCGATGCCAAAAGTTCCAGCACTTCATCTGTAGAAAGAGGACCCGTCACCATTCACACAACATCCCGCACGCTTTCTCAACCGATTCCGCTAGGCAAACACGACCTCGTCGGCATGACCATTGCTGCGTGGGCAGAAGTGCTCCAGGTCTTTATCAATCGGCTTCTGGCAAAGCGGGCAGATTGGACGCCCGCGTGATACAACCTCCGAAGCCTGCCGGCCCAGCGCATCCATCTGTGCGCGCGAACAGAAGAACCGCGTAACGGATGCATCTTCTTCACTGACATCTTCAGGTACTAACTCGCGTGCCACGAGGACGACCAGGTCATGATCTTCGTCATAACCCAAACCCATCTGACCAATGCGATACTCCGGCGTAACTGGCTCCTCCAACCCCATATCCATCTGCAGTTGCATGAAATTTGCGCCTTTGGGATACTTGGTCTTCAGTTCATCGAGCATCTGTTGAATAGCTACGCTCAGCGCTTGTACCTGCTCTTTTTCACACAGCAGTGTAACGACTGATTGGCCCTTACGAGCCTGCACATAGAACGTGCGATGGCCCGGCTCGCCTACTGCATCGGCAGTGATACGAGACACCGGATTCAACTCAATTACGCTTTTTGGCATGTTCAAATTTTACACCTGTGTTACCATGCTTTTTGGCCTCTCGGGAAAGGTCTCATCCATTTCTAAGGTCCTGGCATCGTCTCGTTTTGCTTATTTTTCCAAGCAAAGCCCGATTCCGTGGAGGTTGTGACAGTTCGTATCATGTAAGGTAAGCTATGTCAGTCTATACATCGCCCGAGGTGAGTCATGCGAGTGTCCACGTCGTTGCTGATATTCTTGCGCTTCTGCGCAGGAGTTATTTTGGGCCTGGTAGGCTGGTCCATCGCCGGCGTTGTTCCGGTGGACTCACTGCCAGCACCGTTTAATAATGAGTGGTTGGTGCGCATCGCGCTGAGCTTGATTCTTGGTATTATTGGATTTGTTCTTGCATCCTTTCTGCTCACGCGCCCGATCAACCTGTTGGTACAACGCATTAGTGAAGCCAGCGGCCCACAACTGGCGGCAAACGTCTTTGGCTTTTTTGCGGCCCTGGTCATCACTGCGTTGCTATCCGTCCCTTTTGCGCTGCTGCCCGACCCATTGCGCCAGGTGTTGCCATTACTGTCGCTGATCGTGTTCACCTACCTGGGTGTGCTGATCACCAATACGCACTATCGTGAACTGCTTAGCATGCTGAATGTACACATGCCGGCCGGCCTGGCGAACAACCTGGCCCCGGCAGACTCGGCACACCGTCATGCGTTGCTGCTGGATACCAGCGTCATCATCGACGGGCGCATCGTGGACATTCACGGCACCGGGTTCCTGCGCGGAGAACTGGTGGTGCCACGCTTCGTGCTGAACGAGTTGCACCACATCTCCGATTCGGCCGATGGCATGCGCCGGGCACGCGGACGACGTGGCCTGGAAGTGCTCAAGCGCCTGCAAAAGGACGACGCCTCCGTCCACATCGTCGATGAGGATCCGGGGCAAACAAAGGAAGTGGACGAAAAACTGGTGCTGCTGGCGAAGGATTGGCAATGCCCAATCGTCACGAACGACTACAATTTAAATAAAGTCGCCTCATTACAGGGGGTGACAGTGCTAAATATCAACGAACTGGCGAACGCGGTAAAATCGGCGCTTCTGCCCGGAGAAGCGCTCACCGTGCGCGTGATTCAAGAGGGCAAAGAAACAGGTCAGGGTGTAGGCTATCTGGACGACGGCACAATGGTTGTGGTTGAAGATGGACGTAATCATCTGAACCAGACGTTGCACGTCACCGTGACCAAAGTGCTACAGACGGCCGCCGGCCGCATGATTTTCGCAAAGCCTTAGGGGCGAAATAAACCCGACAAGCGATTGAAACTTGCCAGGTTTACATAGATCCTATTTAAACTCATATGAGTCTCACCATCTACAATGTTTTAACGAGAGAGAAGGAAGCGTTTAAGCCGATCACCGATGGGCAGGTTATGATGTATGCGTGTGGCCCGACGGTGTACGACAATTCACATCTGGGGCATGCCAAGACCTATGTTTCATTCGACGTAGTTGTGCGCTGGTTGCGCTATAGCGGGTTGAAGGTGCGCTACGTCCAAAACATCACCGATGTGGGCCACCTGCTGGATGACGGAGAAGATCGCATCTTGAGGGGTGCGCGGCGCGAAAGGGTGGAACCGATGGAGATTGTGGAACGCTATATGCGCTCCTACTTCGAAGATATGGACGCCCTGGGCGTCGTGCGACCCAACATTTCACCTCGCGCCAGCGCCCATATCCCCGAACAGATCGAGATGATCCAGGAATTGCTCGCCAAAGGCCATGCCTACGAAGTGAACGGCTCGGTCTATTACAGTGTCGAATCGTTCAAGGATTACGGCAAGCTGAGCGGGCGGCACGTGGAGGAGATGGAGGCCGGCAAACGCATCGCCGTGCGCGACGAAAAGCGTCACCCGATGGACTTTGCGCTGTGGATCAAAGCCCCCTCGAACCACGTGTTGCAATGGCCTTCGCCCTGGGGACGCGGCTACCCGGGCTGGCACATCGAGTGTTCGGCCATGAGCACCAAGTACCTGGGCGAAACTTTCGATATTCACGGCGGCGGGGTGGACAACATCTTCCCGCATAACGAGTGCGAAATCGCACAAAGTGAAGGCGCACACGATGCCACCTTCGCCAATTACTGGATGTTGACGGGCACCCTCCTGGTGGACGGCGTGAAGATGAGCAAGTCGCTGGGGAACTTCATCACGATCAAGGACGCATTGAAATCCTATCGCCCTGAATCACTGCGCACCTTCATCCTTTCGGGTCTATACCGCAGCCCGGCGGATTACAGCGCCACGGCGTTGGATGCCGCCACAAAGGGCGCCGAGCGCATCAACACGGCCTACCGGCGCGTGCGCACCGAGCTGGCACACGCCCATCCCGGCGACGAAGCCACCAATGGGCGACTGATGGACATGCTGGATCAATCGCGCATGCGCTTCACCAGCGCGATGAATGACGACTTCAACGCGCCCCTGGCGCTTTCGACCCTGTTCGATATGAGCAAAGACCTGAACAGCGCCATCGACGAAGGTACCGCCTCGCAAAGCGTGCTGGAACAGGCCGGCGCGATCTACCGTGACCTCGGCGGCGATGTGCTGGGCGTCATCGCGCTGGAGGCGACTGCCTCCGGCGGCGGCAACGCCGAAAGAGAGTCGAAGCTCATCCAGATGTTGATCAACTTGCGGCTGGAAGCGCGCCACGCCAAAGACTACGCCCGCGCCGACGCGATTCGCAACGAACTGGCGCAGGCGGGCGTCATCCTGGAAGACGGCCCCAAGGGAACCACCTATCGATTGAACTGATGTTTGGTTTTCGGCTTCGGATTGTTATGCGGAACAGGCCGGGGTATCAATGTGATAGCCCTGGGCACGGAGCCCAAAACCGATGGGTTACAATCATCAATTGGCAGTAACAATCTAAAATCACAAATCCAAAATCATAAAGAAGAAGGGTTTACTATGAGTTACATTGATTCAATCGTGGCGCGTGAAATACTCGACTCACGCGGCAACCCGACCGTGGAAGTGGACGTCCTGTTGGAAGACGGCACTTACGCCCGCGCAAGCGTCCCCAGCGGCGCCAGCACCGGCGTTAACGAAGCCTGGGAACTGCGCGACACCGATGACAAGTCCCGCTTCGGCGGCAAGGGCGTCAAGAAAGCGGTGAATCACGTCAATACCGAGATCGCCGCGGCCCTGGAAGGCTGGAGCGCCTACGATCAGACCGGCATCGACAAGCTGCTGAATCAGCTCGACGGCACCGCGAACAAGAGTAACCTGGGCGCCAACGCCATGCTTGGCGTCAGCCTGGCAGTAGCCCGCGCAGCGGCCAACAGCGTCGGTCTGCCGCTGTTCCGCTACATCGGCGGCGTGGATGCGCACGTGCTGCCCACCCCGATGATGAACATCCTCAACGGCGGCAAGCACGCCGACAACAGCACCGACTTCCAGGAATTCATGATCCTGCCCATCGGGGCGCCGAGTTTTGCAGAAGGCTTGCGCTGGGGCGCAGAGACCTATCACTCGTTGCAGAAAGTACTGAAAGGCAAGGGTTATTCCACCAACGTCGGCGACGAGGGCGGGTTTGCGCCCAGCCTGAAGTCCAACGCCGAGGCCGTGGAAGTGATCCTCACGGCCATCGAGAAGGCCGGTTACAAGGCAGGTGAGCAGATCGCCATCGGCCTGGACCCCGCCGCCAGCTCCTTCTACGAGGACGGCAAGTACGTGTTGGCCAAGGAGAGCAAGAAGCTTTCCGGCGAAGAGATGATTGAATACTGGGCCAACTGGGTCAAGCAATACCCAATCGTGTCCATCGAAGACGGCCTGGCCGAAGACGACTGGGCCAACTGGGCTAAGCTCACCACCCGCCTGGGCGAGCAGATCCGCCTGATCGGCGACGACCTGCTGGTCACCAACGTGCAGTTCATCCAGCGCGCCATCAAAGAGAAGTCGTGCAACGCGCTGCTGTGCAAAGTGAACCAGATTGGCACGTTGAGCGAGGCCATCGCCTCGGTGCGCATGAGCCACAAGGCCGGCTGGGGCGTGGCTGTGTCTCACCGCAGCGGCGAGACCGAAGACACCACCATCAGCGACCTGGTCGTGGCGTTGAACACCGGCCTGATCAAGACCGGCGCCCCCGCCCGTGGCGAGCGCACGGCCAAGTACAACCAGCTCCTGCGCATCGAAGAGGAACTGGGCGAGGCCGCCGAATACGCCGGCCGCACCGCGTTGATGGGCTAATAGAAGATTTTACGCAGTTGGATGCCTCAGAGATGCCACAAACTTTGAGGCATCCACAATGCCACAGCACATCGTGCCCTCACTAGCAATATAGGACCCATCACATGCAAGCCCTGGAAAAAATTCGAAAGAATAGGGGATATCAGTTACCACGCTTTTCCACATGGATGATACGCTTACTACAGGTTTTACACCCCCTATCTGTAAACACCGAGTTGTTTCCTAACATCCATGTAAAGCTAGACCTGTCCGATGACATGCAACGTTGCGCCTTCTGGCAAGGACCCACCTATGAATCACCAACGCCGCAAATATTACAAAAGTGGTGCTCAACAGCCACAGAGGCTTTCTTCGATATAGGAGCCAATTTCGGCCTTTACTCTTACTATATTCTGTCTTCGTGTCCCCATTTGCCTGTTTATAGTTTTGAGCCCAATCCCGTACTCTTTGCACAACATGTTGATACAAAGGCGCGAAATCATATCGAGCATTTTCACCCTTTCAACATAGCTTTGAGCGATCAAGAAATGAGGCTCTCTCTTAACATCCTATCCAACAAAGATTCAGGGTGGTCCACCTTCATAGCCCCTGTCAACAGAGTTCCAGATAAACAAATTGAGGCAACACTAACAACCTTTGACCATTGGATGAATGAAACTGGACTCAATCTCCCAAGCAAGCCTTCCTGGGTTCTAAAAATGGACATAGAAGGATATGAATACAAAGCGCTGACGGGAATGACTAATGCGCTGAGAGCACATGCTTTTAAGGGCCTGTCTATTGAGATCAATTCGATGTTACTAAGCCAAAATCACACTAGCAACTTCGAGATACATCAGTTAATGAATTCATTTGGTTACCAGGCATATGACTCAAACCTGCAAGCTGTTCAACCCGTTTCTCACGAACAGGGTAACTTTTTCTTCATGCCCATATAGCACAGTTATTGCGGTTAACGCACCTGCAGGCTTTTTGTCATTTTAAGCATTGTGCTATAGCTATAAATCACTGGCGCATGATCGTAGATAAGAACACGTGACACGGGAAATCTTGCGATGTGAGCAAGAAATTCTGCACATCGGGAGCACCCCGGACGCCGGCCGTGACGGTGAAAGTGCCTGCGATGCCATTGGCCGTCACTGTCTGCGTCACAATCCCCCCCTCAATCGTCGCGGTATAGACGGATGGCCACGTGCCGGGTCCACTATCGGGTGCGGTAAAGACTACCCTTCCTCCGTCAACTGGTTCACTGTAAGCGCTCGTCACACTCAACCCCAACGGGGCAGAGAAGGCTGTATAAATATAGGCTGACTGTGCTGAGCCGCTTGGATTGGTAAAGGTGAAACCGCGCGACTCAAATGCACCGATGTCACATACGCCAACACGTCCCACGCCACGCGCATCCGTGGATGGGCATGCGAGCGTGTCGCCGGCATCAATTGCAGGGCTGCCAGGCAAAGGAGAGGCCATCAACATTGGAACACCATCACCGTCGATGAGCCCCAATAATGGATCAATGCCGCCTTGCGAATGAGTGACACCAAACACATCAAAGCCACAGGTATTACTACTATCCAGGTTGTGACCACCGTCGGAAATATTCGGCGAGTAATAATCCACGCCGCAATCAACGCCTCCGTTGTTAGCAAGGACTGTATTAGTAAGAATTACGGAACCATATTCATAGTTGTATATGCCGCCGGCACCAGTAGTTGAGTGATTGCCAACGAACGTGCTATTGAGCACGTCCAATCCAGAAGTCCAGTTTGTTACTGCACCGCCCCCTCCCGTCGCCGTGTTACTGATGAACGTGGTATTCACCAGACTCGCCGAACTAATTGGGCCATTTAGAATGGCACCACTCGAATCTGCAGAGTTGTTAAAGAATGTACTGTTAGAAGCGTAAACTGGGCCACGGCTGGATATGCCTCCACCGCTCCAACCCGCATGATTATTGGAAATCAACGTATTGTTCAGAGTGACTACCCCAAGGTTATAAACGACACCGCCATCATTCTCCGCAATATTTGCATTTAGCACGCTATCCGTTACATATAAATCCCCATAATTAAGAAAAGCCCCACCATCACAAACATCTGAGCAAGTCGCGTGACCATTAACGATATTCAGGCCTTTCAACGTCACACTTGGGCCGGCATCGATCACGAAGATGCGGCTGGCATGATTCCCATCAATCGTCGGCATGAAACCACTTCCATCAAGCGTGAGGGACTTGTCGATACTGATTTGACCGCTCGTCACCGTCACTGTGAGGGACCTATCGAAGCGAATCGTAGCGCCTGGGCATGCGTCGGCTATTGTCTGGCGTAAGGAACCAGGGCCACTATCTGCCCCATTCGTTACCGTGACAACAAGCGGGCCACACAAATTGGTCAGTGCGTAGGGCGCGGCATCCGATAGTCCGCGCGCTTCTACATTTACATAGTAAGGGCCACCGTACTGCGCATTAGCCGTCAAGCTGGCTGTTGCCAATCCCGATGATCCAATGACAACCGTTTGAGAGACAGGCACAGCGCTTGCGCCCGATCCATCTTCTGTCACAACAAAATGTACTTGCCCGCCATCCACCGGCTCACTGAATGAGTTGGTGATCGTTAGTGCCAGTGGAAGGGCGAAAGTCGTGCTCACCGATGTTGACTGTGGGGAGCCACTCTGGCCTGCAACTGTAAAGCCGCGCGACTCGAATGCGCCAACATCACAGGTCTGCCCTGAAGGACGCGCCATGCCACGCGCATCTCCCCCTGGCGTGCCGCTGCACGTTCCACTGTCTATTGCCGGGCTATCCGGCAATAAGGCAGCCGTAGGCACCCATCCACCATAGTCTCCCAACGGCGCCAGGAGTGGGTTCATATTGACGTGTGAGGTCGTAGCACTGAATCCGCAAGTATCCCCGCTATCCAGGTTATATCCACCATCCGTAATGGCGCTGGTAAGGTCCAGGCAGTTGCCACCTGTCGGGCCAGCAGCCAGGAGTGTGGATTTCAATACCATACTTCCCTGGTTATACAGCCCCCCGCCCTCTATCGCGCTGTTGCCCGCAAATGTATCCGCTATGGCACTCAAAGTCCCACCAGCCAGATAGACGGCTCCGCCATAGAATGCGCTATTCGCAGCCAGCGTGCTATTAGTCATCCCTACCACGCCGCCGCTGCTATAGAGGGCACCTCCCGCACCACCCGACACACTGTTGTCAACAAACGTCGTGTTTGCCAGGCTCAAGGTGCCCCCGTCGTTATAAATTGCTCCACCGTCTCCGCCGGGCGCGCTGTTCGATTCGAAAACGCTATTACCGATCGTCAACCGTCCCCGGCTATAGACAGCGCCCCCTGAACACCCTGCACAGGTGGCCCCCTGCAAATGCAACGTGCTCAACATGACGTTCACATTTGTGTTGATCTGGAAGGTGCGGCTGATAGTATTGCCATTAATCGTGGGCAGCGCATTGCCGTCAACCACGCCGCTGATGATGAGCGCATGGTCGATCACGATCTGACCACCGGTCAGAGTGATTGTCATCGGTGCGCTGATAAGGATCGTATCGCCAGCGCCAGAACTCAACACCGCCTGGCGTAGCGAGCCAGGGCCGCTATCGAGTGTACTGGTGACAGGGATCGTTGCGGCATAGGCCGGCCTGGCAATAAAAGCTGATAAAAGAACTGCGCCGCCTAGCAGCAGCGCGCACGTGAACATAGTGCGCCATCGATGTGAAACGATGCAGGTCATGAGTGTGCTTCCCGAGCTGCGGCTTGTGAATCCACAGGTATAGTAGCCCATGTGTGGGCATCCCCCGGTGCGTGCTCCGCAGCTACTAATCCCGCATGTTTTACTCCTCTCCATCACATTGTGCAAATACATGCTTCATTTGGAGCAGCAGTAACGTCTATATACTTGCGCCAAATTGGCATTCACATGACTTCTGCAATCAGATAGCTATACATGCCAGATGAACACTTTTTTCTCGGCGACCACACCGGCACAACCAATAAGAGGAGACTTCTCTCAATGATCCAGCTACGCGAACCCTACCAACCCCGCCCGATCCGCTGCCTGGAACTCTGGCAAGCGGCGGACTGGCGCATCAAGGTCTATGGCATCGCTTATCAACGCACGACACCCAGGCCAATCCTGGTGGAGGCAGCCAAAACGGTTGCGCAGAAACACCTCGCGGAGACAGCGCAGCAGCACCATCACTATGGGGCCGGCTTCCTGGGGGTGCACGATGGGCGCGGGGCGAACTTCATTTTCCTGGGCTACTGGGCCGACGAGAACGAATTGCATCATCACGTCTACATCTCACCCACCGAGAGGCCCGAAGCGTTGGAATATGCCACACCCAGCGGGCTCATCGCTTGCGTGTGGGACCTGCGCGTGATGTGTTTTGAGCGGCAAGCCTGGCTGGAGGAGGTGCTGGCAAACCCCGCCGGGCCGGACATCGAGAAGTACCTGACCCGCCAGTTGAACGAGGATACTTGAGGGGCCATACGGCACCAAGCACAGGCGTGAATGTCATGCGCCTACCCTGTCTGCCACGAGAGACCCGATTTCTTGGCCAAAGGTGATCGGTCGTCTCATGTGACTGAGAAATTGGGCCTCTTTCTCGCCGGGTTTCCTATCCGCGCGCGTGCGCAGGTTAATCGGCAACCCAAAACCGAAAATCAATAGGATTGGATTTCCTGCGCCGAGACGACTTCGACGCCCACGTCGCGCGGCACTTCGATGTTTCCGCGCGTGTTCGAAAGTAACCGTTCCAACTCACGACTGGCGTGCTCCAGCGGCAGCGCTTGGCCCTTGTAGCGCCGCACGATGTCCGCCATTCCTTCGTTGATCTGGCCCAGCCGGCGGTCCACCATCTCCGCCAGTGTGCGGTCGGCAGATTGAGTGGTGCGATAACGCTTCAAGCTGCGCATCCATTGATCGAGCTGGTCCACCGCCGCGCGCAGGCGCACCACTTCATGTTCCATATCGGCCTGCACACCGGCGCCCTGATTGGCGATGTACTGGAACTGCTGGATCAGGCTATCCAGCCGCCCGACGACGGATTTGACCGTGTGGCCGCTTTGGCGCAAATCATCCAGGCTGACTTCAGCCCGCTTAAACGAGTCGGCCAGTTGTACGACATCGTCACAAACCACATCCAGGGGATGCGTGTCGGGGAGTTGCTGCTCCAGCGCTTGTAGCTCTTGCAATTTGTTCCAGGCCGCCTCGTGCGCCTCATCCAGGCGGGTCACGCGCGGCTCCACTTGCGAAATGACGCGATGCTCCAGGTCATCCAGCGCCTCAGAGAAGTGCGCGTGGCGCTGGAAGGACGCGTTGATCTGTTCCACCAGCGTGGCCGGAGTGACGGTGCTGGACGCTTGCGCGCCCTGCGCGCCAATCGAGCGCGCTGGCGCTTCAGTCAGCAATTGTTGGGCCGTCGCAACACTTTGTTCGGCATCGAAGGGCGCGACTGTGAGCAGGCTTTCCAGTTGCTCATTCAATTGCTGCGCCATCGAGCCGGCCTCGGCATCGACGGCCTGGAACAGATCGTGCAAATCCAGCGCACAACGATCCACCCACGCTCGAATCGCCTCGGCCTTCTCAGACAGCTTGCCGGTCGCGCGGTCTTGCAGAGCATCGGTATGATCGCGGCCTTCCTCCCAACGCGTCATCACGTCGTTCCAGGCCCGAATCACCTCCGGTGCGCCAAGCGCCTGAGCCAGTTCCTGGTTCAAGCGTGCGAGCGCCCCCGAGGTTTGTGTGAGCGATATTTGCGAAGTTTGCTCGGTGCGTTGCAGTGCTCCAAAAGTGCGCTCGATGTTCGCTACACGCGCGACAAATTCCCGCCGTTCGCGCAAATAGACCGTGGCCCGGTTGATCCAGGCTTGCACGTCATTTTCTGGAATCAGTTCGTTTGCAAAAAGTGGCGACAGGCTCTGCTCATGCTCCAGCAAGGCCGAGGCATCCGCCTTCAACGATGGGAGCCCATCTTCGGCGGACCAGTTTTCGGGCGCATAGCGCATCGCATCGACGTAAAGCAGCGCCGCGTCATGAAACCACTGTTCCAACGCGTCGAATTCATCGTTCGCCAGCAGTGCCAGCAATTGCTGGTGCCTGCTACGCACGTCGTTCACGCGCGCCTCCAATGCACCAGCCTGCAATCCCAGGTCCAACGCGCGGTCCAGGTCTTTTTCAAGCCGGGCGGGGTCGCGTGGCGTAGCAGCATCGCCGATGTCCTCGCGCAATGCGCAGAGGCGCTCGTTTTCGGCTGCGCTATCGATCCAGTGAATGGGACACGGCCTAGACTCGGATAATGCGTGCAGTGCATCCTCGATGCGCCCCAGCACCGCCGTATTCACGCCAATGGCCTGTTCAAACTCCTGGAACGTCTTCTGCACCAGCATGATGCCGGCCGAAAGGTCACGCGCGCTCACCATATGCCGGGTGGCAATGTTTGAAATCTCCGCCAGGCGATGGACGGCAGGGGCTTGCCAGTCCGTCTTAATTGCTTCGGCCCTGGCGAGCAATTCGTTCAACTGGCCGACGTATGTGTTTGCATCGATGGAAGGGGGCATCTCTTGCAAAATATGTTGGGCGGTAGCGACTTCGGCCTGGAGCGCACCGATCATATTGCGGCTTTCGTTAAACTGATCCTGCCAACCCTGCGCGCGGCGCAACGCATCAAAGACCGATTTTTCGATGTTGTTCAATTTGCGCCAGGCGTCACTGGTGTTTTCCTGGGTGGCATTCTGCAAAATCAGATCTTCGCCACCCTGATGAAAAAAGACGGGGATCGTACCAAGCACGCCGCTATGCGTGCGCGCCGTCTCGACGAGCGTCTCCAGCGCCTCTCCTTGCACACCGGACTGTTGCAGCGCCTGGCAGATGCGCACCGTTCTGTCCAGCGCTCCCTGCGTGCTGCGCACACGCCCGGCCACACTCACCGGCAAGTTGCGCACCTGCCCAGCCTGCTGTTGCGCACCAGCCAATTGTTTTTGGAGGGTGGTCATCTGCTGCGCCAACACCCGCATCGTTTCTAAATGCAACCGCCACGCGCCAAGCGCCTGCACGATGCTCAAAATGCGTTGAGCCACCGACTGTGACACGCGCGGTTCGGAACGGCGCAACGTGACCAATTGCGCCTCCAGGTTGGTGAAGCTCTCCTTGGCGCGTTGCAAGCGCAAGTGAAGATCCTGGGCGGCGGGGCCATATGGAGAAGGTGCTGTCGGCGAGGCCTGTTCGGCGATGCGGGCTATTTCCATCAACGCCACATCCGCGGCATCCAAGTCATGTTCTACGCGCGTGGCCTGATCCACGTATAAGCGCCGCACCCGTGACGTCCAGACGTAGAGCCCCGCCCATGTCACTCCAGCGACGATGAGCAAGATGACGACGATTACGAGTAGTGTTTCTGCTCCGGTCATTAGTCATGTGCCTGCCGGCTGTGAAGATTGTACCCTCAGACGATTTAAGATTTCGGATTGACGATTGACGATTTTTAACCACGGATAAACACAGATGAACACGGATGTATTGTTCAGGGCAAACCGTGTTCAACCGCAAAAATCACGGGTTACTTTCCACCTCCTTGTCGCCACGTGCGATACGAGAGATCAAATCGTCAATCATCAATCGCCAATCGTCAATTCCCGTGCGATTGCCGCAATGTGTTCGGGCGTCGTGCCACAGCAGCCGCCGATGACGCGCGCCCCCATCTGGCGCCACTCATGGGCGGCACGCGCATAGTCCGAAGGCGTCACGCCATGCACCATGGACCAGCCCTGTGCTTCCACATGGCCGGCATTGGCATATGCGCCAAACAGCACCTCCGGCGGTGCGCTTCGCCGCAGCTCACCCAGCGCTGATGCTACCTGCGCCACCGGGAGGCAATTCACCAACAGCGCTTGCGGATGATAGGCCATCACCCCTTGCAACGCTTCTTTTAAGGTTTCACCGCTCAGCAGATCGTTCGCCGGCCCCAACATGAAGCTGACCCACACCGGCAACCCGGTAGACGTGGCCGCCTGCGTTGCTGCCACAGCCTCGCGCACGGTGTTCATCGTTTCGATCAGCAACAGGTCACATCGTGCAGCCGCAAGATGCCGCGCCAGTTCGATATGCTCGGTCAGTAGTTCGCCTTCATCCTGCGGCGTAAGCCAGGGCGAGTAGCAATCTTCCACCGGGGCCATGCTGCCCGCGATCAACACGCGCTCAGGCGTTGTCTTATCTACGGCTTGCCGCGCCAACTCGACCGCCAGATGTACCAGATCGCCCATGCGTTCGTGTAAACCGGCGCGCATCAACGTGCGCGTGTTCGTGCGAAAAGTATCCGTCGTAATCACCTGCGCACCTGCGCGCAGATAATCAGAATGAACTCGACGCACCACTTCGGGCGCTCTCAGCAGCGCATTGGCTGACCACAACGGCAGCCCCGTATCCACACCTCGCCGCGCGAGTTCGGTACCCATCGCGCCATCAAGAATCACGACCTGCCCTTGTATATTCGCATCCATTTTCTTCACACTTCCATCATACCCGTTTATAAAGCCAATACTCCAACACCCAATAACAGCAGCGTTACCGACACTTACACCCCTGATGCGCAAAATTAAAGAAGAGTGTACAATTAGTATCAAGGGGTGAACATGAACAAGCAAATCAGTCGATCCGTTGTGTGGTTTCAAGACCGTCGTACGATTCGTGTCACAGTCATTGGCGTGCTCATTACCCTGGCGGCGCTGTTTGTCGCATCGCGTGTCGCCAGCGCAAGCGCGCCGTTGAAGGCCATTGGCGCGCTCGCGTCGCCAATTACCCAGCCCGTCACCGTTACATTAGATTGTGACGATGGCTGGAACCCATCCTGCCAGCCCACCGCCGACACATCCAGTGGCGGCATGTTGCGCAGCTATTTCTACATCGATGGGCGTTCACGTGGGCCGGCGAACGTGGTCTACACCAATGTGTGCAGCCGCTTCCGCCTGGCCGATGGGTTCCACACCGCAATGGTCTATGCGGTCGATTCGTTCCGCAACTCGGCGAGGGTCGGCCCATATCGCATCATCCAGTGCGACCGCACCGGTCCCTACATCACCAGTGGCCTGCGCTACTATCGCAACGTGGTGACGTTGGCGCCTTATGCCTCTGATCGCTGGTCGGGCGTAGCGACCGAGGTACTGAAGATCGATGGTACCGATGAGACATGGGACAACTACAGCAACGTGTGCACCGCCTTCAGCCTGAGCAGTGGCGCGCACAGCGTGCTTGTCAGCGCAACTGATAATGTAGGCAACACAAGTAGCTCTCTACGCACTTTCTACTGCCGGTAAACTTATACCCGCATCTTGCTTCAGCCGTTGAGCCATAGGAGATCAACGGCTGAAGTTTATCCGCATCCGCATCCTTGCGCGGCTGCGTCTGTTTGCCCATCCAATTCCCATCTTCCCAGGCATTTTGCTATCACGCGTCTGTTAAAATAGTGCGCACTAGGGGATATGTCACATCGAGGTTTATTCGACCAGCAAATTTGAAAGTGTTGCGATGTTTCAGCAGAGGGCTGCGGTGAGATGTTGTTATGAACGAATTACGACCGAGTGAACAAAAGCCAGGCCGGTGGCGCATCGGCGAACGCGAGCTACAAGACGGGGATTTAATTGAAGTCTTCCACAACGATCGCTGGCACGTGGCACGTTACGAATATCGTTTGCCATTGAAAGAATATCAGCTCAAGATCGACGGCAAAACCATGCGGATTCAGCCTGGAACGCGCGCGCGGCTTTTCACGCACTAGAGCGAAAATCATGTTAAGGCAAGGGATAGCCACAATGGCGCATCCAGTGGGAGATGTCATCCACCGATACGGCGCGGAGGGCGGACGCGAGCGCCTCCAGCAGCGCTTCCTTGGTGATGGCTTTGGCACGCCTGAGGAGGGGCTTCACCTTGGCCCAGCACAGCTCAATCGGGTTGAAGTCAGGCGAGTAAGGGGCCAGGAACTCTACCCGTGCGCCGCGCGCTTCGATAGCCGCTTGGACGCAGGCTTGCTTGTGAACCGCCAGATTGTCCAACACCAGAATGTCTCCCGCCTGCAAAGTGGGCGCAAGCACTTCGCTCACGT
>DAOUFG010000194.1:0-33279 GCA_034430115.1 Thermoflexales bacterium
GTCCAAGTGCTGCCGAAAGTCCCGGCGCTCCTCGTCAACCAGATGACAGATGACTTCCAACACCGACCACGCTTCGGGCAAAGGCTTGATGCGTGCTTCCACGGGCGTGACGTCGGCCAGCAGCGCTTGGATCATCCCCGCGCCGTGTTCCAACTCCTGAAAGAGGATGTCGAATTGCATAGATTGTCTCCTTTGCATTGAGCCATGATCCGATCCATTCCGCATTCATATTCTATCTGTCAATGAAGTATCGTCATCGGCAAGCTGATTCGGGTCGTGCAGCAAGATGCCATCCGAGGGCATATAGCGTTCGGCGGAGAGAATGATGGAGCTATCTCCGGCGCCGCCGCGCGTGTCGTCCACTTTTTGGCGCTTGGCTCTTCTCAGCTCTCTGCGCCAGGTTTGTAGCTTGTCGAACTCATCATCCTTGACCTGGTAATAATCGTGCTGTGAAAGGATGTGATCGGCCAGCAGCAATAACACCTGTTTGCGCAGGTCGGCCACATCCTCGTAACGCCGCCACTCGGTGTAGCGCTGGAGTTCATTGATGAAGGCATGCGCGGCCTGGGTATGGGCGCTGCCCTTGCGGAGGAAGAGCGCCGGCATGTGCCCCACGCGCCGGGATGCCAGCCATTCCACACCTACCGGTGCGCGCACGTCCGTGCCAAGCAGGAGCAGGTGCACATCGGCCTGTGCCAAAAAATCCAGGTCCGGCTCATCCGCCGCAAGCGGCGTTTGGATGATGCGCCAGGCCAGGGTGGTCGGAATTTCTGTGATCGCTCGCCCCAATACTTCACGTTCGAACGTTAAATCGCCTGCCGCAGAAATGTAGATAAGAACTTGATCTGCCATACACGTACTATTATGCGCCGACTCCGCCGCTAATGGCCGGGGCGCCGGAGCGCGGGGGTTGAGTCGGCAGCGGGAGAGGCATTGCACAGGTTGCCGCCCGGCGTGGCGCGACCCTGGATTTGCACACCCCCAATGAGCGAGATGGCGTCGATCAACCCGAGGGAGAGGCTCTCACTTGAGGTTGATATAACATAGATGTCGGCTGCAAAGCAAGATTTTAGGCGATTTTTACGCTAAAATATCCCAGCTATGCCAACAACTTCAGATTTACGCAAAGGGATGCTCATCCGCTATAACGGTCAGATTTATCGTGTGATCGAATATCAACACATCGCGCCCGGCAACTGGCGGGCGATGGTGCGGATGAAGCTCAAGAACTTCGAGAGTGGGAAGGTCATTGAAGACCGTGTCCGCGCCGGTTCGGACATCGACGTCATCAGCACGGAAACGCGCGAGGCGACTTATCTCTACAAAGATGGGGGCAACTATTGTTTCATGGACTCCCAGGACTTCGATCAGATCACGTTGCCTGAAGAGATTGTGGGCGACCAGATGATCTGGGTGAAGGAAAATGACCCGGTTACATTGCTTGTGCAAGACACCGGGAAGATCCTTTCGGTGGAAGTGCCGACCTTCGTGACGTTGAAGGTGGTGCAGGCCGAATCGGTCGTGCGCGGCGACACAGCCAGCAACGTGCTGAAGAACGTGACGCTGGAAACGGGCGCAACGGTGCAGGTGCCCGCCTTCATCAAAGAGGGCGACGTGCTGCGCATCGACACGCGCACCGGCGAATACCTGGAGCGGGCTTAACGAGCAACCCCAATATATTCATTCGCCCATCCCGAGTTCAACGTAATCAACAAAGGATGAGCGAATGACTTCGCCAGTCTTGTGTGGTTCTATCTCTGTTTATAGAAATCGAGTGTTTCGCGAATGGCGGTTTCGTGTGACGTGTACGCGAAATCGGGGAATGCCTTCGCAAACTTGCTCCCATCCATCACCAGCGGCTGTTCGAACTCATACAACACTTCCAACATCGCGCGCGCCGGCGCATAGATCAGCCCTAACCCGCGGAATGTGCCGCGCGTGCGCACGCCCATGTTGAATGGAGCCCCGGCAGCTTCGTATGTCTTAGTGATGAATTCGCGCCCGGTGAGCGCGCCGGCGCCCGGTATGTGCCAGACCTGGCCGGCAGCGTCTTCTGCGCTGCCCAGCAACAGGCATGCCATCGCCGCGTCGTCGGTATATAGCAGGTCATAGGGCACGTCCAGGTTGCCATACCACCAGGCTTTGCCCTTCTTCAGGGCAGCTTCAAAGATCAGTGCCAGGAAGCCGTCTCGCACGGTTGGGCCGTACAGGGCTGCAAAACGCGGGATGACGACCTGCACGTCCCCGGAGCTGCTTGCATCCAGCAATTTCTGCTCCATCTCGATGCGCATCTTGCCGCGCTGGCTGACAGCGCGCTTGGGATGATCTTCGGTGGCTGGGACCTGTTGCAGCGGGCCATAGGGGTGAATGTTGGTGGGGAACACCAGGCGTGCGCCGGCATCGCGTGCCGTGGCGAGGAAATTTTCGGTGACGGCAGGCCAGTGTTGCGCGGTGACATAGACGCAGTTATAGATGACGGCGGCATTCTGGCAGGCTGCCTGCACCGAGGCGATGTCTGTGGCGTCGGCGGTGACAATTTCTACGGAATCGGGAAGCAACTCCCTGGCGCGGTCTGCATCGCGCACCACGGCGCGCACGGGCACTTCTTCTGCGAGCAGGCGCAATGTCAGTGCCTGACCCAGCGCGCCTGTGGCTCCAAATACGATGTGTGTCTCGTTCATGATTGCTATCTGTATTGTACGAGATAGCGGATGTCCCACTGAAAACGCATGATCGCCGCATCACTGCGGCGATCATGCGGATGTATTAAAACAGCTTGTTCGCTGAGCTTGCTCAAGCAGCTTCAATCGCCGATTCGGGGCAATCATCGATCGCCTGCTTCACAGCGTCTTCCAAGTTTGTGGGGATCTCGTCGACCAACACGGTTGCGTGACCATCGTCACCCATGGCGAACACTTCGGGTACGTCGGCTTCGCAAACGCCACAACCCTGACACTTATCCTTGTTTACAGTAACCTTCATGTTGATTCCTCGTTCTTTGCTGCAATTTTGTCGGCCGTTCACAATGAAGTATAGGGAACCGTCGAGGTATGCACCGTCAGCTTAACCAGTGAACCGCGCCATAGTATAGCTAGAAGAGGCGAAAAAGCAAAGTGTTGTCGCGTATAACATAAAACCGCCCCGGAGAACCTCCAGGACGGTTTTTTAGCCAGCACAGCGATTTTGGTTTACTGAGGCGTTACAAAATTCACCAGGAGTGCGATGCCAACCATGATGAGCACGAGCGGGAGGAACAAACCGGCTGCTACGTTGAACATGAAGCTGGCGGCCAGCAAGGTAAAGAATACGCCGGCGATGAAGGTCCAACGCACCGAATGCGTATAGCGATGCCCATTGGACTGATACATTTCATATGCCGAAGCAAATGAGCCGAAGGCCGGGATCAGGATAAACAGGGCCCACCAGTTGTTCAGGAAAAAGATGCCCGTATTTTGCAACAGGAAGACAAGCCCCAGCAGGATCAGGATGGCCCCGCCGATCCAGGCGCCACTGCCATGATGGCGCCAGGCATGCCGCTGCTCGCGCAATTCGCGGCGCTGCTGGCGCCAGTGCTCACGCTCTTGCCAGTAATCTGTCGGTTGCCCATTCGCATTGTTATTGGTTGGATTTTCGCTCATGACTAAACCTCTCCAGGTATATCACCTTGTTCTTAGATCGAAATGATTGCAACCAGGATAGCAGCTTAGCACGTCTTATGCATCCGTCAAAAGAAGGCACCTGGGCCTATAGTTGTGTGCAACCCGGCTCCCCCGAAAGGCGGAACCGGCTTACGACTTTAATTGCCTCAAATGGGCCAGGCTCTCCTGTACCTCGGCGCGTGGCAGGTTGCCGGCTTCTAACTCTTCGTCGTTGAGTGTCAACAGCCACTCGTAAAACGAGATGCCGTCGTCCAGCACCTGGGGGTTATTGTCGCTGGCCCCGATCAACTCCGCTAGTTCATCTTCGGCAAGTGCAAATTGCCCTTCGTCTTCGTAGTAATGAAATAGGTCATATTGCAGGTCCATCGGAAGGGCATACTCGGCCATTTGAGCCAACACCTGGTCCACCTCATATAGCGAGGCCTGTTCGGGGGCAATATTATGCTCCAACGCGATGGCGAGGAATAGTTTCAGCGAGCGCGTCAGGCGCTGGTAGTGCTCCGTCGTGTTGCCTTGAGCAAGGTAGTTGGCGGCGTCTTCGCGCAAGACGACCGCCAGAGTGAAGCCCTGATCGGCGTCCAGGTATTCGCCCGAGCGTAGCTTATCCAGCAGGAATTCGTTGGGCAATAGACTGATAAGCCGCGGGTCCAACCCAAAAAGACCTTCATAAGCTTGTTCGATCTCTTCTGTGGCACCCTGTTCGTCGCCGGACTCGCGCATCTTCAGTAATTTGGCGACAAACCCCGAAAGCATTTCTATTTGCTGTAGCAGGTAGTCCTTCCGTAGCATGGTGTTGTAATCTCCAGTTCTGTCAGGTTTGGTGTGGCCGAATCTACGACTTTTGTCGGAGCCACATCTGCGCCTTCTCTCTTAGCCATCACTCATCCCGATTTCGGATGCGTATAAGGTTGCGATTTTATAAGATAGGTGCGGTTCATGAGGTGAATAGAAATGTTGGCAGACATTTTAATCTTAGGTGCAGTGATTCTGGTTGCTGGTTTGTTCGCACTGTTTGGTGCACTCTCTTTCATGCAGTTGCCTGAACAGAGTGGCATTTACATGCAGGACCGCCACTAGTTGATGACTGGACGATAGACGATACTTCCTCCTCCTTATAATTTGGCTTGAGAGAGGCCGTGGAAACCCCACGGCCTCTCTCGTTTTTCCTCATCCGTCGTTAGCACCATCGTTACCAGGATGCGATTGGGGATTTTACGCCCCCGGCTGGAAGAGTCAATCAGAGCCGCAGGCCCTTGCTTGCGCCGGCTCGTTTAGCGTGTATAGTCCATTAAACACCATCAATTTCGGAGGAAGCACGTATGGCACGCAATGGGTATCACGGCGTGATATGCCATATCGACCTGACGAACCACACCGCATGGCTGGAAACACCACCGGAAGAATTCTGGCGCCTGTATGGGGGCGGCGGCTTGCTGGCAACCTATTGCCTGCTGCGCGATTGCCCACCTGGCATCGATGCATTGAGCCCGGCCAATTTGCTGATTCTCACCTCCAGCGTCGTCGCGGGGCATCCCTATGCCGGGCTGGCGCGTTTCACGGCGGCGGCCAAGAGCCCGCTGACCGGCGGCATCGGCGAGACGCGCTGTGAAGGGCCGTTTGGCATGGCGTTGAAAGGCAGCGGCGTGGATACGCTGGTCTTTCACGGTGCCTCCGCTCAACCCGTGACGGTGCTCATTGAGCAGGGAGAGATCTCCTTTCATGATGCGTCCCCATTGTGGGGTCAAACGGTGAACAAGGCGGTGGATGCCCTGGAAGCCCAGTTTGGCGCGGACGTGCATACCGCCGTCATCGGGCCGGCAGGCGAGAACCAGGTGCGCTTCGCCAGCATCGTGAGCGAACGCAGCTATCAGGCCGCGCGCATGGGGATGGGCGCAGTGATGGGTGCCAAGAAGTTGAAAGCGGTGGTGGTACGTGGCGAAGTGCTGCCGCCGGTGGCCGACCCAGAGACCTGTGCGCACCTGACCCAGGTGTATGCCCAACGCATGCGCCAGAACTCGTTGACGACCTGGCAACTGGAGCTGCCCGGATTTTCGGCGTGGGTACATTTGCACGGGCTGGATGCGGCGTTGTGTGTGGAGAACTATCGCGATAACGCCTTCCCGATGGCGGATCACTATGCGCCGGAAACATTCACACAACATTATTTGCACGACGGCATTTGCCCAGGCTGCCCAAACAATTGCATCAAGTTCTTCGACAATGGCCGCATCGACTTGCCGGAATACCTGGACGAACCACGCGCCGGCGGCATTCACCAGGAGATCAGCGGCGCATTGGGGCCAAATTGCGGCATCACCGACCTGGCCAGTGTGTTCCAGGCCAATATCCTATGCAATGAATATGGCATGGACCCAACATCGCTGGGCTATACCCTGAGCATGGCGATGGAGTGCATGGAGCATCGCCTGCTCGACGAGCAGATGGTGGACCTGCCGCTGTGGTTTGGCGATTTCCGCGCTATGTTGCGCATGATCCACCAGATCGCCCGGCGCGAAGGGTTTGGCGACGTGCTGGCCGAAGGGGCGAAGCGCGCCGCGACGCACATCGGCGGCGCGGCTGCACGTTACGCGCTGCACGTGAAGGGACTGGAGATGGTGTGCTTCGAGCCGCGCACCCAAACCAACCTGGCCCTGGGTTACGCGACGGCGCCCATCGGGCCGCGTTACGATATTTGCGAGCATGACTGGGATTTTGACACCCAGGTGGGCTGGGATCACACGCTGGATAGCTCGCGCACGCTGGGCATCCTGGAACGTATCCCCATGCAATACCAGGGCGTGGACAAGGTGCGCAACTTCAAGGCGCTGGCCACCATCTGGTCGGCCGCGGATGCGCTGGATTTTTGCATCTTTGCGGTGGCCCCCACGCGTATCCTCACGCTGGAACAGATGGCCGAAATGCTCGGCGCGGTGACGGGCTGGCGCACGTCCAGCTATGAACTGATGCGTTTCGGCGAGCGCCGCCTGCATCTGATGCGCGTGTATAACTTGCGCGAGGGCCTGAGCGCGGCGGATGATATGTTGCCGGATCGCTTCTATGAAGACCCGATCCGCAACGGCCAGTGGGCAGGCGTGAAGCTAGACCGCGCGGCGTTCCAGGAAGCAGTGCGCACCTACTATCGTATGATGGGCTGGGACGACGCTGGCCGGCCGCGCTACGAGACGTTGCTTGATCAGCACCTGGAATGGGCGGCTAAAGAAATAGCAGCCACAGATGAACACAGGTGAACGCGGATTTTGTAACCGGAATATTGAGCCCTACTCCACATCTTAACTATGGCGACACTCACCAAACGCGAACGCGTGATGCGCACCATGCGCTTTGAAGAGACGGACCGCACGCCCGTCTACGACATTCTGCAAAACGACGCTTTGATCGAGCACTACGCGGGCGAGCGGCTGGACGCAGCCCAGGGCGACCGCGTGAAGGCGAAAGCGATTGGCCGCACGTTGGACCTGACCCGTATGCCCGAAGGCCCCGCGCAACCGCACACCGAGCGTGACGAACATGGCTTCGTGCTGCAAATTGAGCCGTGGACGTCGTGGATCATCGAGCGGCCATTTCACGATTTGCCCAGCTTCGTGACATGGGTGAAAGAGGAGATCCGGCGCACCGAGCAGCAGGTGTTTGACCGTGCTTACGCGGAGCGCTTTCACCAGCGCATACGCGATTTTCAGGCGCTCTTTGCCCAGGCCGACCCCACCGGCCGCAACGACCCGACGTTGATGATCGTGGAGAGCGGGGTGGGCCTGACGGAAGCGTATTGGATGGCGGGGTTTGAGCAGTTTTCCTACCTGTGTGCCGACGACCCGGACCTGGTGGAGGAGTGGCTGGAGGCGCGCAACCAGGCCGAGTTGCGCCGCGTGGCGGCCATCGCGGGCCCGGAACTGATCCCGCTGGCGCTGACCTATGACGACATCGCCTTCAAGACGGCGCCGCTCTTTTCGCCGGCCTGGCTGCGCAAGCATTGGGTCCCGCGCCTGAAACGGCTGGTGGATGCCTGGCACGCCCGCGACACGCTGTGCGTTTATCATTCGGACGGCAACTTGTGGCCGGTGTTGGATGACCTGGTGGCGTGCGGCATCGATGGGTTGAACCCGTTGGAGGTGCTGGCGGGGATGACGGTAAAAGCGGTGCGGCAGCGCTATCCACACCTGGTGTTGACGGGCGGTATCGACGTGAGCCAGCTCTTGGTATATGGCACCCCCGACGAAGTGCGTGCGACGTGCAAACAGGCGATTGCGGATGCCGGCGGGCGCGGCTACCTGATCGGCTCCAGCACTGAGTTACACTGGGATGTGAAACCGGAGAACGCGATTGCTATGTTTGAAACGGCATGGCAGACGCCTTGTTGAATCATGAAAGACCTTTTTCCACCTTTCAAACTGGAACGTTACTTTGCACAATATGAGTTCAAGGTGCGCTATTTGCTCAGCGCATCGGATTGCGAGGGCCTGACCCAGCGCGAATTGCTGGCGCTGGCCGATGCCGATAGCCTGGCCCGCTGGGAGGCGCTGACACTGGGGTATACCGAGTCGCAGGGGTTGCCGGCGTTGCGCGAAGAAGTCGCTGCGCTGACGCCGGGGCTATCGGCAGATGACGTGCTGATCCTCACCCCCGAAGAGGGCATCTTCATTGCGATGCAAACGTTGTTGGACGCGGGCGATCAGGTGATCTGCGTCGCGCCGGCCTATCAATCGCTGTATGAAATCTCTCGCTCGCGCGGTTACGAGGTCACGCCCTGGCACGCCCGGCCCGATGCGGGCAAGTGGATGTTTGACCTGGACGAGTTGAAGCGCAACATCACGCCGCGCACCAAATTGCTAGTGATTAACTTCCCGCATAACCCGACAGGCTTCCTGCCCTCGCGCCAGGAGTTGGAGCGAATCGTGGCGCTCGCGGCGGAGCACGGGCTGATGCTATTTGGCGACGAGATGTATCGCGGCCTGGAGTATGCGCCGGGGGAGCAACTGCCGGCGATGTGCGGGCTGTATGAGAAGGGCATTTCGCTTTCGGGCATGTCTAAGTCGTATGCGTTGCCGGGGTTGCGCATCGGCTGGCTGGCCACGCGCGACCGTGACGTGATGTCGCGCTGGATGCACGCCAAGGATTACACCACCATCTGTTCCAGCGCGCCCAGCGAAGTGCTGGCCTTGATGGGGCTGCGCGCGCGCCAGGCGATCATTGAACGCAACTTGCAGATCATCCGGGCAAACCTGGACGCGGCGGAACAATTCTTTGCGGAATTCGCGCCGCTTTTCAACTGGCGCAGGCCGCAGGCGGGCTCCGTCGCCTTCCCACAATGGCTTGGGGATCTGCCGGTGGAACAGTGGTGCCAGGCGGTGTTGGACGACGCGGGCGTGATGATCGTGCCGGGCGGCCTGTTTGACGTGCCAGGGAACTACTTCCGTTTGGGGCTGGGCCGGCGCAACTTCGTTGAGGCACTGACGCATGTGCGGGCGTATTTGCAGCGTAGATCATAGTTTTTACACAAAGAAACAAAGTAACAAAGCACACCAAGGATTCTTGTCTATTTCTTTGTTTCTTGATTGCTTTGTGTTAAGGGGTTTTATTCGGAGTAATTGATGCAGCTTTACTTTATACGACATGGACAATCGGCAAACAACGCCTTGTGGACCGCAAGTGGCGAATCTCAAGGGCGTAGCTACGATCCTGAGTTGACCGAAGTCGGCCAGCGCCAGGCAGCCCTGGTGGCACAGTTTTTGTGCCAGGGCGACCCGGCACTGGCGTCGCGCGGCACAGACCCGCAGAACTTGACCGGGTTTGGTCTCACTCATCTATATTGCAGCTTGATGGTGCGCGCGGCGAGCACGGGGCATGCGATTGCCGATGCGCTGGATATGCCGTTATATGCCTGGGAGGATATTCACGAAGCCGGCGGGCTATACCTGGATGACGAGACGACCGGTGCACAGGTGGGCCAGATGGGCCACGACCGGGCTTATTTCCAACAGCGGTATCCGCACCTGGTGTTGCCGGAGACGCTTGTCGAAGGGGGCTGGTGGAACAGACCCTATGAAGCAGTGGAAGACCGCCTTCCACGCGCGCATCGTTTCTTGCACGAGTTGCGCAAAAAGCATGGCGGCACGGATGATCGTGTGGCGATTGTGAGCCACGGCGAGTTTTACAACTGGTTCCTGATCGCGTTGTTGGACCTGCCGGTTTCGGGCCTGTGGTTTGTGATGAATAACGCGGCGATCACGCGGATCGACTTTGATAAGGACCGCGTGACGCAGGTTGAGGAGTTGCGCCTGGTGTATATGAACCGGGCGGACTTCTTGCCGCGCAACATGATCACGTGAGACATCTGTCATCCCGAGCGGGGCGAGGGATCTAGGCCGTGCTTTGCGAGAGATATTGCTGCGGCACCCTGGTTCTATCCGACACGCACGCCAATGACAGATCAGATTCCTCGTGCGCCATCTCATTGTGTGTGCATTTTCGTCATTCGGCGCACTCGGAATGACCATATCGTCGAAGAGAAAAACATTCTCAAAATACTTTCTTAGTGGTTCATCTGACAAGTTTTGATAGGTCCCTCGGCTCGTCCTCGGACCGGGCATGTGGGGAAATACCCCGAGGACGGGGCTTCGAGCCTGTATTACTTATTTGTCGGATGAACCACTAAGAAACCCCTGTGCCTTTGGCGTTTCTATGGTTCACCATCATCAAAGCAGAAGCGACACGCCATTCAGCGCCAGCGCTGCGCCGGACGCCAGGAACAGCATCACATCGGCAACCGCGTCGGGCTGGAACCATTTGGACGTATCGGCCTTCGGCATGGCGGCGCGATTCTGCGGCGTGTCGATGGTGCCGGGCAGGACGCAATTGACGTTGATGCCCTGTGAGCGTAACTCGGCTGCGAGGCTCTCGGTCAGGCGGATGACAGCGCTCTTGGCGGCACTATAGGCTGCCGCCCCGGCGGCTCCGCTGAGCCCCGAACGCGATGCGACGTGAATGATCTTGCCGGCCTGTTGCGCGCGCATGGTCGGCACCACCGCCCGGCTGAGCAGGAACGCGCTGCGCGCGTTGAGCGTGAACATCGCGTCCCATGCTTCCGGCGTCAGCTCGTGCACGGGTGTGCCGCCGGCGTATCCGCCGATGGTGTTGGCCAGCACGTCAATCCGCCCAAAGCGAGCGACCGTTTGGCGAACCGCCTCCGCCAGTAGGTCCGGCGCATTCGCGTCCACGTTGCCGGCCAACAGATAGCGCGCCTCGTCGGTAAACGAGGGATAGAGCTTTTGCAGGCGGCCCGGTTGATGATCGAGCAGCACCAGGGTCGCCCCGGCGGCGTCGAAGGCATGTGCTGCGGCCATGCCCAGGTTCCCTGCTGCGCCGGTGACCCACACGACCTTGCCAGTGAAATCAAACATGAGCGCATGATAACCGAATACAATGCGAGTGGAGGCCAACACATGACAATTTCGGAACCCTTCTCCCCTTACGTGCGCGAATGGTTTCACGCGACGTTGGGCGAACCCACGCCACCGCAACGCGAAGGTTGGCCGCCGATTGCGCGTGGCGAAAATACGCTGATCCTTGCGCCCACAGGCTCGGGCAAGACCTTGGCCGCTTTTCTATGGGGCATTGACGAAATCTATCGCGAGTTGGCCCGGCCGGGAGAGCCGGGCGACGGAGTGCGGCTGCTGTATATCTCGCCGCTGAAGGCGTTGAATAACGACGTGGAGCGCAACCTGCGCGCGCCGCTGGCCGGCATCCGCGCCACGGCGCACCGTATGGGCACCGACCTGCCCGAACTGCGCGTGGCCGTGCGCACCGGCGACACGCCCAATGCCGTGCGCGCCAGCATGGTGCATCACCCGCCGCACATCCTCATCACTACGCCGGAGTCGCTCTACCTGTTGCTCACCAGCCCGCGTGCGCGGCACATGTTCGACCAGTTGCACACGGTGATTGTGGATGAGATTCATACCCTGGTGGGCAATAAACGCGGAGGGCACCTGACGATCAGCCTGGAACGTCTGGAGCATCAGGCGCATCACAACATCCAGCGCATCGGCCTCTCAGCCACCCAAAAGCCGCTCAGCGAAGTGGCGCGCTTCTTGGGCGGGCAGGTGCGTGCCCCGCAGGAGGAGCGCTACACGCCGCGCCCGGTGACGATCGTCAACACGGGCTACCGCAAGCCGTTGGATTTGCAGGTGGTGACGGTGGTGAAGGATTTCCAGGATATGCCGGCGGATTCGATCTGGCCGTCGGTTATCCCGCATGTGCTGAACGACATTTTGCGGCACCAGAGCACGTTGATCTTCGCCAATAATCGCCGGCTGGCCGAGCGCACCGCCGACCGGTTGAACGCGCAGATCGAAGCCGAGCGCTCGGAAGAAATCCCCCCTGGCAGCACCGAAGCACTGGCGCCGGGTGGCATGTCGCGCGATAAGGGCATCTTCGCCATCGGTGCAGATGGGCCTATCCGTGCGCATCACGGCAGCATGTCAAAAGAGGCGCGCCGCGAGATGGAAGAGAATTTGAAGGCCGGCAAGTTGCCCGCGCTGGTGGGCACCAGTTCGTTGGAACTGGGCATCGATATCGGCGCGGTGGATATGGTGGTGCAGTTGCAGTCGCCCAAGAGCGTGTCGCAAGGGTTGCAACGCGTGGGCCGCTCCGGGCACATGGTGGGGCAGAAGAGCGTGGGGCGCATTTATCCCACTTTCCGCGAAGATCTGGCCGAAGCCGCAGCCATCGCGCGCGGCATGCTGGAGGGGGACGTAGAGCCGACCTATACCCCGCGCACGCCGTTGGACGTGCTGGCGCAGCAGATTGTGGCGATGGTGGCGGTGGAGGATTGGCGCGTACCGGACCTCTTCAACCTGGTGCGCCAGGCTTACCCCTACGAAGAATTGTCCGATAGCACCTTCCGGTTGGTGCTGGATATGCTGGCGGGCAAATATGACGCGCCGGCGGCTGAGCAGCATCAGATCGACGAGGACTTCGCCGACGCCAAGCCCGCCCGCCCGCCCTCGTTGCGTGCGCGCATCGCGTGGGATCGCGTCAATGACCGCCTGGCAGCCCTGCCGGGCAGCCGCTACCTGGCGATGAGCAATGCCGGCACGATTACCGACACAGGCCAATATGGCGTCTACCTGGACGATGGGCAAACCAAGGTAGGCGAGTTGGACGAGGAGTTCATCTTCGAGACGCGCGTGGGCGACGTGTTCCTGTTGGGCAGCCGCGTGTGGCGTGTGGTGGACATCACCAATGACCGCGTGATCGTGGGCGATGCCGCCGGTGCGGTGCCGCGCATGCCGTTCTGGAACGGCGACCTGCCCTGGCGGCCCTATGAACTGGGCGCGCGCATCGGGCAGTTCCGTCGCGAGATTGCCGACAAGATCCAAACCCTGAAGGCGAGCGCCGAAGGCCAGCAGGTATGGGACGAGTTGAGCGCCTGGTTGCAACGGGAGTATATGCTGGACGAGAACTCGGCGCGCAACCTGATCGCCTACGTCAGCGGCCAACTGGACGCCATCGGCGTGATGTCGTCCGATACGTCTATCGTTGTCGAGTCGTTTACCGATACGGTGGGCGAACCGCGCGTGGTGATTCACTCGCCCTATGGCGGGCGGATCAACGGCGCGTGGGCGATGGCGTTGAGCGACGCCATCCGCGAACGCATGGGCGTGGACGTGGAGACGGAGGTGAACGACGACGGCATCCTGTTCCACTTCCCGCGCACGAATCGCGATATCCCGTTGGACGTGATCCAGCAGTTGACGCCCGCCGACGCGCGCGAGCGCATCTTGCACCAGTTGCCCACGACGGAGCTTTTTGGCGCGCACTTCCGCATGAATGCATCTCGCGCACTTCTGTTGCCGCATGCGCATGGCGCGAAGCGCACGCCCTTCTGGCTGCAACGTCTGAAGGCCAAAGGATTGCTGGCGATGGTGCGCCAGTTTAAAGATTTCCCCATCGTGGTGGAAACCTACCGCGAGTGTTTGCGTGACGTGCTGGACCTGCCGCACCTGGAACAATTACTTGGGCGCATCCAGACGGGCGAGGTGCGTCTGGTGCCGGTCGAGACCCTGGTGCCATCGCCGGTGGCGGCGGGGTTGCTGCACAACTTTATCAATGAGTATCTGTATCAGTGGGACGCGCCCAAGGCGGAGCGCCAGTTGCAGGCCCTGTCACTCCGGCGCGACTTGATCGAAGACGTGTTGAAAGGCGTCGAACTGCGCGACCTGCTCAAGCCCGAGGCGATCCAGGACGTGACGGCGCGCCTGCAACATACCGCCGAAGGCTACCGGGCGCGCACGATGGAAGAGCTGGCGCTCTTTATGCAGGAACTGGGCGACCTGAGCCCGGAAGAGATTGCCGCCCGCACGGTGGCCCCGGAGCAGGCGCAGGAATGGGTGACGGCGCTGGCGCAACAGGGGCGCATTGTGGAGATCGATGTCCCGGCCGGGCAGGGGCATGCGCGGCGCTGGGTGTCGCTGAGTCAGGCGGCGGAGTGCCAGTCGCCGGGGCAGATGGTGTTGCTGCGTATGTTGCGCACGAATGGCCCGCTCACGCGCGAGGCGATGCTGGGGCGCTACGCCTTCAAGCCCGATTGGCTGGACGAGACGCTGTTGCACCTGGTGACGGCGCGTGAGGTGGTGAAGGGGCGCTTCACGCCGGGCGGCGCGAGCGATGAATTTATCGATAAGCAGAACCTGGAGCAGATTCATCGCCGCACGATCACCCTGCTGCGAAAAGAGATTCAGCCCGTGTCGCTGTATGCCTATTCCGCCTTCATGGCGCGCTGGCAGCACGTGCACCCGCTGGAGCGGCTGGCAGGGCAGGAGGGGTTGCGGCAGGTGTTAAGCCAGTTGCGTGGGTTGGCATTGCCGGGGCAGGTTTGGGAGCGCGATTGTTTGCCGGCGCGCATGGCCGACTATCGTTCGGCGGACCTGGATGGGCTGTGCCAGAAAGGCGAATGTGTGTGGGTGGGGAATGGCAAAGACCTGCGCCGGGGCCGGCTGCGCTTCATCTTGCGCGGCGAGGGGCGGCTGTTCCTCGACGAGCCCGCATCGCGCGAAGCGCTGACCGAGACGATGAGCGAGGTGGCCAGCGCCGTGTATGACTACCTGAAACAGGAGGGCGCGTCGTTTTATAGCGATTTGCAAGCTGGTCTGCGCCTGAATGCCGAGGTGCTGCAAAATGCGCTGGTGGAACTGGTGATGGCCGGGTTGGTCACCAACGACACACTAGAGGCGCTGCACGCCGTCTTTGCGGCGCGGACGGAAGAGCATGCCGCGGAACAGGAATCGCCACGCGTTGCGCGCAGCGCGCTCGAAGAAGACCTGGCGCAACGCCTGAACCGCCCTGGGCGAACGAACATGCCAAATGGGCGTATGTTGCGGCCTTCGCGCGAGCAGATGCGCCAGGCCCAGCAGCGCGTGAACGAGCGCATGCACGGTGCGGAACCGCGTCAACCCGCCCGGCGTGCAACACTGGCGACCGGGCGCTGGTCGCTGGTGCATCGGGCCGCCGTACTGGGCCCGCCATTGACGACCGACGAACGCGGCGATCATCTGGCGCACGCGTTGCTGAACCGTTATGGCATCGTGACCAGGGAATGCCTGGCTGGCGAGGATAGCACGGTGGACTGGTCGGTGCTGTATCAGGTGTTGCAACGCATGGAGATGCGCGGTGAGGTACGGCGCGGGTTGTTCGTGGATGGTCTGCCGGGAGTGCAGTTTGCGCTGTCGGAAGCCGTTGAGAAGTTGCGCTCGCTGGCGGGCATGGCGGATGACACGTTCATCGTGCTCAACGCCGCCGACCCGGTGAACTTATTTGGCGCGGAGATGCCCCACGGCCCCGAAAGCGCAGATGGGCAGCCGTTGACCTACGCGCGCGTGCCGAGCACACATTGCGTGTTCTGGCAGGGCAAGCCGGTGCTGGTGGCCGAAGATAATGGCGAGCGGATGACCACCCTGGCCGGCTGCGAGGCCGACATCGTCCAACGTGCGGTGAGGGCCTACTTGAACCGCCCCGGCGCGCCACATCGCACCGCGATCAACACCTGGAACGGGCATCCCGCCCTGGGCAGTGCGGCGCAGGCTCTGTTGCAGCCGCTCGGTTTCAGCCGCACGCCGACGGGTTTGGAGCGCTGGGAGAACTAGCGTTTACCATGGAGACACAGAGAATATGGAGATTAGAGATTGGAGACTGAAAAGTGAAACGTGAAACGTAATAGGAACCGCTTATCATCGTTTCATGTTTCACGCTTCACGTTTCATTGCTCAATCTCAAATCTCCGATCTCCAATCCCTCTATATGTGAGGTAATCATGAGCTTGACTGACTGGCGGCGTGTGCTGGTGTTTGGCGCGCATATCGACGATGAGATCATCGGCCCCGGCGGGACGATTGCCCGCCTGAGCAAAGCCGGCGCGGAGGTCACCGTGGTGACGTTCACCGGCGGCACACAAGATACGGGTTATTCGCGCGTGGAGTTGAAGGACAAAATCGCCCAATTACGCCGTGGGGAGGCTGCTGCGGCGGACCGCGTGTTGGGCGTTCGGGAGCGCATCTTCCTGGGGCGGCCCAGCCAGGGCGTGGTGAACGATACGGCCACTTACCAGGAGTGTGTGCGGCTGATCCGGCATTACAAGCCCGACGTGATCTTTACGCATTGGTGCGAGGACAAGCATCGCGACCACCGTGCCGTGTCGGAATTGACGGACGAGGCGCGCTGGAAGGCGTGGGATCACGTGCTGGCGGACCTGGGCGAGCCCTATTACACCCCCGAACTCTATTTCTACGAGATCAACGAATTGTTCCCACACCCCACTATCCTGGTGGACATCAGCGATACGATCGATCAGAAGCTGCAAGCGATGGCGTGCGCCACCTCGCAACTGGATGTGTTGCCGGGGGTGGTGTCGTTCATTCGTGGGGTGGGGGCAGCGCGCGGCTTTCTGCGTGGCACGCCCTATGCCGAGGCTTTCTTGCGCAGCAATCTGCTCGCGACGCCCTTGTAGGGGGGCTTGCCGCCGGTTACGCACTCAACCTCTCAGGCGCTGTTAGTGTATGATTGCGGGCTTGCCTATCGGGTTCACTTTCTTTACATTGGGAGGGTTGTCATGAAATATGGGTTTGTGTTACCAGGTGGCGATGCGCGTACTGCTGCCGATTATGCACATGCGGCGGAACTGGTCGGTTGGGATGGATTCTTTGTGTCGGAGCCGGTGTGGGGCGTGGATGCGTGGGTATCGCTCACGGCGGCGGCGATGCGCACCAGCACCATCTTGTTGGGCACCATGATTACGCCTGTTTCACGGATGCGCCCGTGGAAGCTGGCCAGCGAGACGGCCACGCTGGATAACCTGTCGCATGGACGGGTGATCCTGTCCGTTGGCCTGGGTGCGCTTGATGCGGGGTTCGAGGCTTTCGGTGAGGTGACCGACCGCAAGACGCGATCGGAGTTGCTCGACGAAGGGTTGGACATCCTGACTGGTTTGTGGAGGGGCCAACCTTTTAACTATGACGGAAAACACTACAAGGTCAAAGAGACCACCTTTTCTGTGCCTCCTCCGCCGGTGCAGCAGCCGCGCATCCCCATCTGGGTGGTTGGGGCATGGCCGCGTGAGAAGTCGATGCAACGTGCGCTGCGTTACGACGGGTTGTTGCCGAACGTGATTGGCGATGATGGGCATGTGCGCATGGGGCCGCCCACGCTGGATGAGTTACGCCAGATAAGTGCCTACGTCGCGGCGCATCGCACACAGACGACGCCGTTCGACATCGTGATAGAGGGCAGCACGCCCGGCGATGATCGCGCAAAGGCCGCAGCGCAGGTGCAGACATGGGAAGAAGCCGGGGCCACCTGGTGGATCGAGGCAGATTGGACTGCGCCGGAGCCGGCGAAGGTGTTGGCGCGCATCAAGCAAGGCCCGCCGAAAGCTCTGTGAGCACAAAGAGAGATTGATGATAAAAATCCCGGGCAGAAACCCGGTGCCTCAAGCGATGTATTCATCGCCAGACACCGGGTTCCTTTTTCATCAGGCCAATATCCCGCCGGTCTCTATCAGCCGGCGCTGAACGTCGGCAGGGGCTACGTCGCGAATGGCGCAATGGCACGCCACCGCGCGTGCCGCCGTGACGCCGGCCGCTTCGCCAATGGCCATGACGGAGGGCGAGACGCGGAAGGAACTCATCGCCTCGGAAGTGGCCGAGATAGTGCGCCCGGCGACGATCAGGTTGCCCGGCCCATCTTTTGGCACCAGGCAGCGCCACGGGATGTCATAGTGTTGCCCGCGTGGGAGGTGCTTCATGATCGTCGTATCTTTGCCGGGTTCGTGAATGTCGATCGGGTAACAGCACTGGGCGATGCAATCGTCAAATTGCCGGCAGGCCAGGATGTCGTCGGAGGTGAGGGTGTAGAGCCCGACGATCTGGCGGCTCTCGCGCACGCCGATCTGGCGCGCACGTTGAACCAGTTCCACGTTGCGCAGCCCAGGGATGTACTTGCGGAAGAAGCGAATGCCTTCCTCGATCTGCTGGCGGCCTTCTTCTTCGGCGGCGGCCAGTTGGGCCGGGTCGGTGGGGTCCTGCACGGTGACGCGGCCATAGTTGATGGTGGCATATTGAGGTTTGCCCGGTATGCTGACGATGGCCGAAATATGGTCACGCGGGATGTGCAGTTCGCCTTTCTGGCGTGCCTCTTTGATCCACGGGTCCACCACCGGGTTCCAGCCGGAGAAGTAGAAGAATTCCTCGCCCACCTGTGCGTCGTAACGCACGGCCCCGGGCAGGCCGGCTTTGGCGGCCGGGATATCGATGGGGCCGATCATGTAGCAGAAGGTGAGCGGCATGACGGCGTGCGTATGCGGGTTGCCAAAGGTGGACGAGACGCCTGCCTGGTGGGCGATCGATGCGTCACCGGTGGCGTCCACCACCATCTTTGCGCCAAGCGTATGGCCGCCCTCCAACTGGATCATCGCTTCTTGCGCAGCCTGGAACGTGACGCCGGTTGTGCGCATGTTTAGGAAAAGCGTCACCCCCGCCTCGCGGCACATGGCGTCCACCTCGGCCGCAAATACGTCCGGGTCATAGGGTTCGAGGATGGGATTGGTGGTGGGCAGCGGCGTCAGGGTGTAGATTGCTTTGCGCGCGATCAAGCGTTGGCGAAGCTCGCCGAAAATGCCGCCGATGATGAAGCGCTCGCCATCCCAATGCGCCGGGCAGAAGTTATTCACCAGTGCGACGGTGCCCATGCCGCCCAAGAAGGGGTAGCGCTCAATCAACGCAACGCGTTGCCCCATGCGCGCGGCAGCGATGGCCGCGCCAATGCCCCCCGGCCCGCCGCCAATGACGACGACATCATACGAAGTTGTTTCATTGCCCATAGGGGTGAGTGTAACCCGCTTTGGGCAGATATAAAAGGAACCCGATTTTTAAGCACCGTACCCGGCGCCTAAACCGGGCTCCTGTAACGTGTAGCGTAAGTAGTGTTACTCCGGCGCGTTCTCCAGCATCTTGGTCAGGTTGGCCTGTAGCTTGTTGTAGATTGCCTCGGAGATTTCGCCATTGGCCAGGCGGATGTCCAGGTTATCCAGGGCTTGCCGAATTTGGGCCTTGGTCTGTGTGCCTCCTGCGGCGGCTGGCTGTTGAGGTTGGGCCGGTTGTTGCGCGGGCTGGTTCAACCCGCTGCCCAGGGTCTGGCCCAAGATTTGCCCGAGGCCGATCCCCGCACCCAGGCCGACGCCCGCGCCGGCCGCGCCGCTGCCCGGATTTTGCGCGGCTTCGCGCATCGCCTGGCCGGCCTGATATTGCATGTAGTTCACGCCCAGGGCGCCCATCGCGCTGCGTTGGGCAATCGCCTTGGCCGTCTCGTCGCCGGGTTGCACCTGTACGACGTAGACCTTCTTTAACTGGATGCCGACCGCGTCGAAATCGTCGGCGGCCTTCGCCTGGATCGCCGGGCCCAGGTCGGCTTGCAAGGAAGCCAGGTCCAGCAAGGACTTGCTGCGCATCACGGTGCCGAAGATGCTGGCAATCTCGCTCAGCAGGATGCCGCGCAGATAGTCGTTAATCTGGCTGGTGGTGTACATGCCTTGCACACCAACCACCTGGTTCACGAAGCGCAGCGGGTCACTGATCGCCATGGAGTAGGTGCCGAAGGCGCGCAACTGCACCATGCCCAGCACACTATCGGGCACCGTGATTTCGCCCGGCGTGCCCCACTTCATGTCCAGGAAGTCTTTGGTGGTGACGAAATAGACCTCGGCAGGGAAGGGCGTGCGGCTATTGGTCGCCAGGCCGATCAGGCTGGACAGTAGCGGCAGGTTGGCGGTGGTGAGCGTATGGCGGCCTTCCTTGAACGTGTCGAGCGCCTTGCCGTCGCGATAGAACACGGCCACTTGCGCGCCGCGCACGATCACCTGTGATCCCAGGCGAATATCACCGGGCCCGTCTTCGGGCACACGTTGCACAATTTCGTTTGGTCCCTGGTCGGGCCATTCAACCACATCAATAATTCGTGCCATGGTTCACTCCTTAAATAGCTAGTCCTACTGTCCAGTGATTACGCTCGTGCGCTTATTGAACAGGGTTCCCACTTCCTGGATCGTGTTCCGCGTGTTCGCGATGGCAGGTTTGATTTCTGCATCGGCCTGCACCGCCTTGTCCAGCCCATCGATGGCCGCGCTCACCTTGCCGACCTCGGCGATGAGCTGCTGGTCGAACTGTTCCAGCTTGTCCAGGTCTTCTTCTTTTACGCGAATGGCGTCGAAGAACCCGGCGTAGCCCTGTGCCGCATTGCGGATGCGGTCAATCAGCGTTTGCAGGGCGGTCTTTGCTGCGCCAATGGGCTCCATCAGGTCAATGGCGCCGTTGTCGATCAGCGTATTCTGGATCGGCGTCAGGCGATTGAGCTGATCCGTGAAATCACGCACCAGGGCGTCGCGCACCAGGCTATCGGCCTCGCGGCGCATTTCTTTTTCCTTATAGCCCTTGTAGCCGGGCAACTTCCCCAGGAAGCTTTCTAGTCGCCCCCGCTCGCTCTTTATTCGTTCATATTCTGCGCTCATACTGTACCTCTGCTGTTTGACTCAAAAATCGACTGGTTGGTGATCTACTGGCTAAGGAATACTTCCGACCCGCAGTAGGGGCACTTTATCATGCCTTTGCCAGCCAGTTCCAGTTTGCCACCACAATTTGGGCACTTCCCGTCGGACTTGATTTTGGATGCGTCGGCAGAAAATAACATGCCGTCTTGCCAATTGACGTAGCCCGTAAACAATTGTTTGCCGATCAGGTCGTAGATCAGTTGTTTGGTCTCGTCGCGCGTGGTTTGCAGTTCCAACGTGGCGTCGGCGATGTTGACTTTGCCCTGCGTCATCACCATGCTGAGCAGTTTGCGCTGCTTGGCGATTACTTTTTCTTCGCCGGCTTCGGTCTGCCCTTTTGTGTACGTATAGATGCCGAACCCCAATAGGGGGGCTGCGACAATGGCCCCAAAAATGATCGCCAGCACGCGCGCGCCGCCGCTGAGCGGGTTTGCGAACGCCCAGGCCACGGCCAACACCAGGATTGCCGCGCCCAACCCGATCATGATCATCCCAATTGTTTTACCTTGCGTCATGTATTTCCCTCTCACCAGTTACACATCGAATATTCCAAAAATCGCTTTGCATGTCCGGTGGGCTTTATCCAAAGCCACCCCCGCCGCCGCCGGAACCGCCGCCGCCAAAGCCTCCGCCACCACTCCAGCCGCCCCCGCCGCCGCTCCAACCGCTGCTGGAATTCTTGGGCGCCGGGGTGCTGACGAACGTGGACGCCACCGAGGCGAACATCGCCGTTAGCCCGGCGTTCATGTTCGAGAGGCCGCTGCTCAGCGACTTGTTCATGCCTTCCAGCCCGCCCGGCGCTTTCGCCACGTCGGGAAGGTCGCCAACGCCTTTCGCGGTGGGCATGTTCATCCCGCCGTGATGACGCGGCCCATACCCGTAATAGGGCATGTAGGGGATATACCAGGTCGGCCCGGGGGCATCGACAGAGGAGAACTTGTTGATCCACGTGCGATCCAACCCGAAGGCAATGGCGAAAGGAAGATATTTATCAAACTGATCCGTGGCCTCTTTCAGATTTACATATTTTTCGATGTTTTGCAGATAGCGCTTGAACGCCTCCAGGCGCATCTTCGTCTCGGCACCCAGGCGTGTGCGAGCCGGCATGGAATGCGCGACGATGAAGAAGACCACGGTGGTCACCCCAAGCGCCGCGGGGATGCACAATGCCGTGCTGGACACATCGCTTGCGCCGAGTGCGATGACGCCGGCCACGATGGTGAGGACCAGCAACAATACGCCCAGCCCGTTGTAGATGCCGCGCGTGGTTTCGGGGCTGCGCTTGTAGTAGCCATCTTGCACAAGTTGTGCATAGAGCGCATTCTTGATCGGCTCGATCTGGGTGTAGAACTTGTTCTTCAAGTCCGACAGGTCGTACTGCTCGTGCGTGGAGAGTTTCAACGCATCGAGCAGCCTGCGTTCGAAGGTCGTGACGGCGCTGCCATAGTTCGGGCCGCGCGCGAACGTCCAATCGCGGTCGTAGACCAGGCCGGAGCGATTGGTCTTGCCGGTTTCGGTCATCGTGAGCACGCCGCGCCGGCCCAGGTCAACCAACGTCGCCATGATATCTTGCATGTCGGCGCGCTCGTCAATCAGTGTGCCGGCTTCGCCGGGGCTGATGTTGGCCGGCGGCTCGTTCAGATATTCTGCGATCAGGCCCACCTGTGGGTCGCGCCCGCGCGTGTACCACAGGACGATGGTCAACGCAGGGCCGCCGATGAAGATGAGCAGCGAGACGAGTAACACGACCAGGTCGATGATCGGTTTCGTATTCTCTTCATAGGCGCGCTGTTGGTCGTAGGCCGCCTGCCAGGGCGGGGCCTGGCCCGTGATGATGCCATGTGGGAACTGCACCCGGATTTCCATCTGCTCGCCGCTGTCGATGGCTCCCTTTGCGACGGCTGTCACCAGGCTCTCGCCAGAGCCGGTCACGGTGGCGGGAGCGCCATAGGTGGCCGCCTGGGTTGCTGTTGCGCCTTGCGGCAGGTTGACGGTGACGTGCGAGTTTAGCACCGGGTAGCCGTTCCGATCCGAGTACACCGCCACCCAATACACCTGGTCGCCGCCGGTGTAATAGCGCGTCGCGCCTTGCACGGTGTAGGCGACCTTAAACGTGCGCTCTTCGTTGTGCGCCGTCGAGTAATAGTAGGTGATGCGGAAGACGTCCGTATCGGGTTCGCTCGTGACCACCCGTAGCGGCTGCCCGTTCTCTGTGACGCTGACATTTGAGATGCCCGTCAATCGTGAGGTGTCGATATCACGGTAACCATAGGTGAAGCTGCCGCTGGTGAAGTTGATGACGTTCGTCTCAACGATCTGTAAATCCCCGTTGGGGAGGACTGTGATATCACTGTCGAGACGTGTCCATTGCAATGACTTCGTTTCGGCAGCAGCCGGCGTGATGGTGAGCGCTAATACTGCCAGTAAGGCCACCGTACAAGCAATGAATCCACGTAATTGCTTCATGTATACACCCTCTTATGCCTTCCACGCGTGGCTGATACTCCCTGTGCGCGTGGGCTTACAGACAATTGTAAACAGCTTTTTACGGCTACCTGACAATAGCACGAAACCAGCCTGACGGGCAGGCGATTTTGCCCGGTTTTCAAGCCGATTTTGGCGCTATCTGATCCAGCAGGTGTTTGGAGACCTTGCAAACCATCGTGTAGGCCGGGTCAAACATGTTGCCCAACTCATACTCGATGCACTGGCCCATCAACAGGCTCGCGCCGGCTGGCTCCAGCCCATAATCTTCCTGTAGCCAGCGGAACATCTCCGTGGTGGCGTGCTGGGCGGCCTGGTCCAGCGGGCGGGCGTTGCCAACGGTGAAGATATGGTTGATCGTTTCCCCGCGCGGCCAGCCGATCGTTTTGCCCTTTTGCACGTTCACGGTGAACTGCACGTCGAACGAAATTTCGATGCCGGTGCCGATGATTTCGCCGTCGCCCTGGATAGCGTGCCCATCGCCGAGAAAGAGCAGGGCACCTGGCGCATAGACCGGGAAATAAACCGTGACTCCGCTAACGAAGCCGCGATAGTCCATGTTGCCGCCATAGGGGCCGGAAGTCGCCGTGGAGATGGCTTGCTCGTCGGGGGGACACACGCCGAAGCACCCCAGCATGGGCGCCAGCGGCAGTTTGAGGCTCTTCAACGATTGCATTTCCGGGTCCAGCAGCGTGGCCGACCCGGCTGCGCGGTTGATCAACCAGCGAGCGGTCATACTTTCGGGCAGACCGCGCACGGCCGACGGGTCCAAGACGTTTGGGGCCAGCATCGTGGTGGTGTAGCCGACGTCGCGATTAGGATACAGCCGGTCCAGGTGCAGGACCAGCGTGTCGCCCGGCTCAGCGCCTTCGACGTAGAATGGGCCGGTTTGTGGGTTACCGCGCGCGGCCACTTCCACCCCATTTTCGTCCTGCCCCCACGCGTCGATGGTGGTGGTAATGACCGTGTCACCGGGCGCGATGTGCAAGACCGGCTCGTGTGGACCAAGTGACCGATAGTAACGCTCAGGTTTAAACCGATGAATTGTCATGTCCCCTCCAAATCGCTCACGACGGATAACACAAGAATATGCCGCTGGACTTGTGAATATGAATCGGCCCGCGTTCGCGCAATTGCCGCTCTACGTAGGCGGTGAAGCGCGATTTCCAATCGTCCTGGGAGGTTTGTCCCTGCACCGACGAATACACATAGTCTACCAATATCCCGGCCTCGGTGACTTCAAGCGCATCCGGGTAACGCAGCACGCGCACGTCGCGGAAGTAGTGCTTGAGCAAGTCCGCGCCATTTTCTAGGCTAAACCGTTCTACCACGGCGTTGCTCATGGTGTGCACCGACGGATCAAAGGCGTGGACGAGCTCGCTTATCTCCTGCATGTGCGATTGGCCGTTGGTGGCCGCAATCAGCCGGCCCTCTGGACGCAGCACGCGCCGCATTTCGGCCAACGCCTGTGGCTGGTTGGGGATGTGATACAGCATGTGATTGGCGATCAGGAGGTCAAACCTTTGATTGTGGAACGGGAGGTGTTGGGCGTCTGCGGCACAGAAGGAAGCTATTGATACGCCGCTTAAACGGTTACGCGCCGTAGAGACCATGCCGGCTGAGAAATCGGAGAGCGTCAGGTCTAGCGAGCCCGGCAGGCGATCCCGATTTTCTGCCCACAGGTGCCCAGGGCCGCAGCCCAACTCCAGGATATGCCCGCCAGGGGAAAGTTGTAATTGGTCGAACACCCAGCGGTGGAACCCATAGGGGTTGACGCTGCAACGTTGGTGTAGCGTGACGCGCGCGTCCAGGTTTATGGCGTTCTGATATTGGCGGCGCAGATATGCGGGGTCGGTGAGTTCTGTCATAGTGCCTATTTTGTCATAGGGGTGACTTGCACGGCCTGCGCGAAGCGCTGAATCGCCTGGATGTGCTGTTCTGGGCGGCTGAACCCGCAGTTCATGGTGTTCACGGAGAAGTGCCTCGCCCCGGCGGCCTGCCAGTCGCGCATCAATGTGTACCACGTCTCGGGGTTGCCATCGCCATAGTGGATGCGCGCCTCGATGCCGAATTGCTCGCGCGGACGGTTGATCTCTGCAAGGCTGCGCCGGATGATCTCGATCGCCGGCAGCGCTTCTGCGGCGGTGCGATAGTTGGTCATCCAGCCGTCTGCCAGGCGGGCCATGCGCGCCAGCGCCGCTTCAGATTGTCCGCCAAACCAGATCGGGATGGGCTGTTGCACGGGCAGGGGATTGATGCCGACGTCGGGCAGATGATGCCAGTGGCCTTGAAACGTGACGAGGTGCGAGGTCCACAGCGCGCGCATCACCAGGACCTGTTCTTCCACGCGCTTGCCGCGCGAGTGAAAATCTTCGTTCAATGCGGTGTATTCAAGCGCATTCCAACCGATGCCGATGCCCAGGCGCAATCGCCCGTTGCTCAATACGTCCAGCGTTGCGGCCTGTTTGGCCGCCAATACCGTCTGGCGTTGGGGGAGGATGATGATGCCGGGCGCGAAGCCGATTTGCTGTGTGACGCCGGCCATATAGGCGAACAGTACGAATGGCTCATGAAAGGGCGTCTCTGAGGAATAGGCCCCTTGCCAGCCGCCGGGCCGGTTTGGGTTTGCGCCCACGATATGGTCAAAGGCGATGATGTGTGAATAGCCAAGCGCCTCGGCCGTTTGTGCATATGCCTTGAGTGATGCGGGATCGTTACCAAACTCTGTCTGTGGGAAAACAACACCGATTTGCACGTGTTTTACCTCCGCTATGCCGATTATGATATGATTATCAACCCTTGACTCAACAGTGTTTGTGCGTATAATCCTGTCTGTTGATGCGGGATGGAGCAGTGGCAGCTCGTCGGGCTCATAACCCGGAGGTCGTTGGTTCGAATCCAACTCCCGCTATATAAAAACCACCAGAGCAATCTGGTGGTTTTTTGTTGTTTAGCGTAATCGTTCGTCGTTTCTGTCTTGACCGTGTGGGGTGAGATGTTATCTCGCCCTTGTGAACTTCACCGGGCACAAAAACCTCCAGGGTATCCGGGCCCCGGAGGTTTTGTCGTCCTCTAAATGACCGGCCGGCCGTTCTAGGGCTTCTGCACAACCACCAGGAGCAGGTGGTAGGGCCAGTGCTTCATCACCGTCACACTTTGGCCGCGTTCATTGGTGATGTAGACCATCTGGTTCGCCGGGTTGGCGGCGAGGGCTATCGGCCCACTTCCGGTAGGCACCGTCCCCAGCACCTGTGTGCCGGATATCACCGAAACGTCGTCGTCCCCTCTGTTGATCACGTAAGCGTATCCGCTATCAGGAACCACGCCTACCGCGATGGGGCCAGTACCAACCGCGAGGGTGGTGACGACCTCCGTCCCCGACAGCATCGTGACGTCATCGCTGTAGTTATTGACCACATAGACGTACCCGCTGATAGGATTCACGCCAATGTTTGTGGGGCCGGCGCCTACGTCAACTGTGGAGATGACCTCGGTGCCCGATATCACCTTCACATTACTGCCGACCGAATCTGCCACATAGACGTATCCTGTGCCGGGATTCACACCGACTGCGCTAGGGATTGGCCCTACGGTAACGGTGGCGACGACCCCGCTGCCCGATAGCACCGTCACGTTGCTGCTGCCGGTATTCACCACATAGATGTATCCGGTGGTGGGGTTCACGCCGATGGGTTGCGGTGAGCTTCCCACGGGGAGGGTGGTAATGACTTCAGTCCCCGACAGTATCGTCACGTCGTTGCTCAGGTAATTCGCGACGTAAACGTAGCCCGTGGCGGCATTTACGCCGACCGTCCTGGGGCCTGAGCCAACCGCAAGGGTGGTGATAACCTCGGTGCCCGACAGCACCGTGACGTCGTTGCTGGTTTGGTTCGCCACGTAGATGTAACCGGTAGCGGAGTTCACACCAATCGCATTGGGATAGACGCCCGCGGCGAGCGTGGTGATAAGCCGCGTGCCTGATAGCACCGCGACGTCGTTGCTAGCCTGATTCGCCACGTAGATGTAGCCGGTCAAGGGGTTCACGCCGACGGCATTGGGAAAGGCACCACCTGAGATGGTGGTGATGCCTGCCGCTCCAGAGAGAACGGTCACGTCGTCGCTGTAATTATTCACGACGTAGACGTATCCGGTGGTAGGGTTCACGCCGACTGCAAAGGGGTCGCTGCCTGCGGCGAGGGTGGTGACGATGTCGGTGCCGGATAGCACCGTGACGTCGTTGCCGGCCTGATTCGCTACGTAGGTATATCCATTGGCGGGGTTCACGCCGACGGCAACGGGCGACGTGCCTGCCGCGAGCGTGGTGATGACCTGTGTCTCTGAGAGGATCGTCACGCTGTCGTCGCTATTATTGGCGACGTAGACATACCCGCTTGCGGGGTTCACGCCGACCGCGTCGGGATAGGAGCCCACTGGCAAGGTAGTGATGACGTCGGTGCCTGAAAGCACCGTCACGTCGCTGCTCGCCTGGTTCGCCACGTAGACGTATCCGGTGGCGGGGTTCACGTCAATCGCGCCGGGGACGGTGCCTACCGCGAACGTCGTGATGACTTCGGTGCCCGTCAGCACGGTCACATCGCTGCTGGATTGGTTCACCACATAGACGTATCCGGTGGCGGGGTTCACCCCGACCGCACAAGGGCTGCTCCCCACCATGAGGGTGGTGATGACGTCGGTGCCCGACAGCACTGTCACCTCGTCACTCAACATGTTCGCCACGTAGACATACCGGCTGGCGGGGTTCACGCCGACTGCTTTGGGGTATGCGCCGATCGTGAGGGTGGTGATGACCGCGGTGCCGGAGAGCACCGTCACGTCGCCGCTGTTTTCGGCCGCCACGTAGATGTATCCGCTGGTGGGGTTCACCCCGACTGAACTCGGGTAGTTGCCAGCCGGCAAGGTGGTGATGACTTGCGTGCCCGATAGCACCGTCACGTCGTTGCTCCCCGTGTTCGCCACGTAGACGTAGCCACTGGTGGGATTCACGCCGATGCCCCGCGGCGCCAGGCCAATGCCGCGAGGGAGTGGCACGGTTGCCATTACGTCCGGGAGTTCCGTATTGAAAATGCCAGGGCCGCCCGATGCTTCCGCGGTGGCGGCCAGCGCGTCTGTTGCCCCGGCACTACGGATGAGGATCTGGCTGGCAAGCAGCAAACCAGTGCAGAAGAGCCCTGCGACGACGAGATGTCCGATTGGTATGTGTGAAAAATATTTCGACCGAGCGTGCATCAATGTATTCCTTTGAGCATATCTGTGCTTGATGCAGCTAGGGCCAGACACGGGCAGCAGTCATCCCCCACAGAGTATGCCCGAACTCGATCCTGATATAACGCCGGCATTATAAGTCGCTTCCATAATAGTGCAACACAGGAAACACTACAGCGTTGAAAACTTTAGCAGAACAGAGTTGTCTTAATTGCGCTGGGGTAATGATTGAGATACTCTTGGTTTTCCATGCCTGTTGGCCAAGAGCATGTGAAAAGCACGCGAGCCGACATAACTCTGGCAGCCCGATGGAAGATGTCTGCGCTTGTCTATGCGCTTGGGGAACAGGCTCAAGAACAATTGTCCACTTGTGGTGTGAGTTGTTAAGTTCTGAAAGTTCTCTATACTCTTCAATGGAACGTCTGGTCCATACCCGTTCGATATAGACATGTCGTGAGAGACAGATATGAGCGCGAAGGAGAAACCATCATGAAAACCAGTGTCAGTGATCGTGCTACCGTCGGCATTATGATCTGCGGGCATAAGGAGTACTGGCCGCAGTTCCCCGGCATGAAGGAGGCCATGATCGCGTACTCCGAAAACTTCGTGAAGTTAGTGCGTGCCTCCGGCGTCAACGTTTGTCCCCCGGTCTTTGTCGACAGCGTTGAAGATGCTTATCGCGCCGGTGTAGATTTTAAAACCAGGGATATTGACCTGTTGTTTGTCTACCTGACTACCTATGTCGCCTCTGGGCGCTACATGCAAGGAGCGCTGGCTGCCGGTTGCCCAATCGTCATTGTGGGCACGCAGAACCGCATCCACATCGAAGGCATGGATATGCAGAGGCTCACCGGTGCTGGTTCGCCATGCCCCCTGCCCGAGGCCTACAGCGCCTTTATCCGCTGTGGCAAACCTGCCGCGGGCGTGATATTCGATTACATGGAAGATAACCCGCGCGCCGCCAAGGAAGTGGACGAGTGGTGTCGCGCTGCGAATGCCGTGCACGCTTTCAAGGGCAGTGTGTTTGGCTACATGGGCCATTCGTATGAGGGCATGCTGGATATGAACTTCGACCCCACCGCCGTCACGCGTGCCGTGGGGGCGCACGTGAAGTTCGTGGAAATGTGCGAGTTGGTGGACTATATCGAGAAGATTACCCCCGCCGAATTGCAAGCCAAGCTGGACGAGATCGACGCTGCATTTGTGAGAATGGCAAAGAGTTATGATCGGGTGACCAAAGAGATCGAAGAGTCTGACATTGAGTGGGCGGCTAAGGTTGCCGTCGGATTGGACAAGCTGATCTACAACAACAATCTGTCCGGTTTTGCCTATTACTATATGGGCGAGAACAACAGCATCTACGAGCGCGCAGCCTCCAACCTGATGGTTGGCAACTCCCTGATGACCACCAAGGGCATCTCGATGGCGGGCGAAGGAGATATGAAGACCTGCCTGGCGATGTACCTAACCAGCGCGCTGGGCTGCGGCGGCTCGTTCGCCGAGCTGTGCCTGGTGAACTGGGAGAAAAATACCCTCATCGTCGGGCACGATGGCCCGCACGACATCCGCATCAGCGACAAGAAGCCCACCATCCGCGGCCTGAGCATCCAGCACGGTAAGAAAGGCTACGGCGTCTCGGTGGAATTCTCCATTAAGCAAGGCCCCATGTCGATGGTCGCCATGGCTCAGGATGTCAATGGCAAGTATTACCTGGTGGTTGCCGAAGGTGAGAGCCTGGAAGGTTGGGTGCCGCCGGTGGGCAATACGCTCACAAATGCCTGGTTTGGTGACGATATCCACCAATTCATGCTGGACTGGACCATGTCCGGGGTTTCCCACCACGCCTCGCTGGCGATCGGGCACTGCGCCGGGATGGTTGAGAAGTTCGGCAAGCTAATGGGGATGGATGTCGTGATAGTCAAGTAGCATCCACTTCTTTACGAGAGCGCTCAGGAAAGGCTCTTGCCCAACGTCCCCTAACCGGCGAATTGGGCAGCACAAGCTGCTTCTTGGGCTGATCGCTTACTGCCATCAGCCCAAGAAGCCTTCACTCGGCTCGGGTGCTCTCTCGCCCGCTTGCTACTAAGCTCGAACTCACGTTACATTAACTTATCCCGGCAACCCCACATCGTCCAACAACGCATCTGGCACCTGGTTGATGCGGATCTGGCAGGTCTTGTTGGCGTAGGCCACGAAGTGACGTCCGGAAAAGCGATAGAACTGCGGGTAACCGATCTCGAAGTCTTTAAAAGGCCCGCCCGGAACGCCGTCATTGTAGACGATCACCTTAGGTTTGCTGAAGTACAGCCCGGCGTTCTCCGTCACGCCGGGTGCTTCGCGGCCGACGGCAATCCAGAGCGGATCGCGCGGATACCAGCCGCTGCCCTCCGGTTTGACGTTGTGGAAGAGCAAGACGAACCGCCCATCCGGCAGCTTGCTCATCGGACACGGTGCGCACGGCTGGATGAACGGCTCGCCGTCTGGGCAGAGCCGCAACATCTCCGGCTTGCTCCAGGTAGCGCCGCGGTCGGCGCTGATCGCGTAGAACGGATGACCGAGCCGGGAACGAAAGATGCACAGTAGCCGCCCGCCCGACAGACCTACAAGCGTCCCTTCTTGACCGAAATGGCGCTGTGTCTCGGGATAGGGCACCCACAAACCCTCGTCCCCTTCCGGCAGGAAGCGGAAGCGCAGTTTCGCCGGGTCCGTCTCGGTGAGGATATTGCTTAGTTCGAGGAAAAACACCTCGGTGCACCAATCGTTGGGGCTGCCGCCCTGTTCGTTGACGGGCTTGCTGGCCGGGTCGATACCGGGTTCCGGCTGCCACTGATTCCGCGCGTCGAGCCGCCAGCCGGCCGGGTAGAGGCTGGAACGCCGCATCTTGGTATAGGTCATGAGCACCTGGCCGGTGGGCAGCAGTCGCGGCTGGCCGAAGTTCCAACCGTGGATGTCGCCAGGCTCGTCGCGGTCCATGCTGGTCTTGGGCACACCGGTGTGGAAGCGTTCCGACCATGAGAGGCCATCGTCATCGGAGTACTTGAAGAAGATGTTGCCCGCGTCGCGCAGCGGCACGCCGTTGAAGTTGTACCAGTAGAACATATAGACGCGGCCGGTATGGGGCACGACGTAGGAGACGATCCAGGCCGGCACGCGGTAGTTCCTGGCCGCCGCCTCGATCACAATCTCTTTGCTCCACGTCCGTCCCTCATCCAGGCTGCGGGCGACGACCACGCGCTGATCGGGGTTCGACTCGTAGCCGCCCTGGGTCCAGCAAGCGATCCAGGTGTTCTTCGGCGTGACGCAAAGCTGCACCTGGTAGTTGAACCAGGTTGGGCCGGGCTGGCCGTCGATGACGACACCATATGCGTCCGTCGCATCCATCGAGGCGGGATGAAGAAGCGCCGGCGCAACCCGCGGCGAGATCGACTGTCCTTCAGCGAATGGCATGCTTATTCTCCTTCAAGCATCTGTAGATTGCTTGCATAATATTACAGCGCGACATGGGATAGCGTGAGGCAAACGGATCTGTTGCAAGGGGCGAGCCATGGGAGGTTAGCCGATGCGTGCATTAGCCTGGAGCCCTTCCCCAAAGGGCGCATGTGCGACTGCACGTGGACTTCGCGGCTGTTTAACTTCAGCGGGTGGGGCAGTATCGATCTGGGTTATTGCTGCGAGCCCTGGAAAGCGGCCCAGATTACGAAACCATAACCTCGTTATCATCGCTGTGTAACCTTTATCCCGTAATCTCTATAGCCGTCAATTGAAAAGAAGAGGTCCCTATGTCCTAACCTGTACACGGCCATCGCAGATCACTGAAAAAAGCCAGCCCGATACGCTGGAGAACAGAACAAGCCACATCAGCGGGCATGCGTTGCGTGATGCCGGCGATGGCATTGTCTCTGAACTATTGAAACAATTGTGCAGTGAATTCAACTTGACTGTAGCGCAGGAGCTACGGTCGCCTTGACAAGGTAACTCGGCAAGAGTATAAACGCCTGTGTGATTTCCCATGAAAATCGTGGCATCCCGTTGCGTGGATGAGCGTGACGATTACGAACGCGCTTTGACACAGATGGGAAACGGGGTTGCGGTTCTTCATGTAGGTGAGCGCGTTCAAGACGAGGGGAAGCGCGCACTGGGTACTATGGTCCGATTGTTTAACGTCTGTTCGTATTGTGATACAGGCCAGCATCGTCCAGATGATGTGGCCGGTTGTCCCCTCTCCCTCTGCCAAACCAGTCAGGGATATTGCTCGTGCCCAAATCGCATCTCGCGTCCGACTTCGCATCGGCGGGGACGGAATCGTATGACAGGGGAATCCTAGCCCTTATATCGTTGTGAGTATTTATCACAAAGGATTTACCTTATATGTTTAAGAAGAACACTGACAAGCCCCTTGATAATCCTGAGAGCCGAAACGGTGATTTTCAAAATGGGACAAACGGCGCAGATGATTACATTGTCCAGATCCAGGATGTGCACAAGAGCTTCGTCATGGGCAAAGAGGCCGTGCCGGCTTTGCGCGGCATCAACCTGAATGTGCGCAGAGGCGAGTTCCTGTGCCTGATGGGACCCAGCGGCAGCGGTAAGACAACCATGCTGAACATCCTGGGCGGACTGGATACCCCCAGTCGCGGGCACGTCATCGTCGATGGACAGAACGTCGTCTCCTTGAACGAAGAGAAACTGGCGGCGTTGCGCCTGCGCAAGATGGGCTTCGTCTTCCAGAACTTCAACCTGCTCACCAGCTTCAGCGCGTTGGAGAACGTGGAGGTGCCGATGATCCTGATCGGCAAGCGCAACACC
>DAOUFG010000195.1:0-59098 GCA_034430115.1 Thermoflexales bacterium
ACGACGTTGTTCACCGCCGATGGGCAGAGCCTTCGCGGGAACCTGGTGGCGGATAGCATCAGCTCGGTCAACCTCACGCTGCAAAACGGCTCCGCATTGACGGGCACAATCAACGCAGACAAGCGAGCCAAAGCGGTGAACCTGACGTTGGACGCCTCCAGTACGTGGACGGTGACAGCGGACTCGTACCTGACGTGCCTGAGTGACGCAGCCGGCATCGTTTCCCACAACGTGCAGTTCGAAGGCACGTTCACAGATGGATAGAAAAAGTACGAAACGACGCTGGGATTCTGGAACTCTATGAGGATTGCATAAAAGAACTATTCAATCAACGAAGGATATAGAATGGTTTATGCAACTTTGCGGGAATATGTCTGGCAATCGGCTCATGAATCGCTCTGCTCATGCTAGTGACATCCCGGTTGCTGCAGCATTTTGGAATCCTGGCAGAGGAAGAGGCATGCTTGAGGCAATGCGGTGAGATATACCGCGCCTACATGGAGCGGGTACCACGGTACTTCTTGTTCTTCTAGGAAAGATAGACCAATCAAACCGGGCAGGAACTTATGAAGGCGATTGTTTACACCAAGTACGGCCCACCCGAGGTGCTTCAGCTCCAACAGGTCGCAAAACCGATTCCCCAGGAACATGAACTCCTGGTGAAGGTCTATGCGAGCACCGTTACCGCCGGGGATTGGCGGATGCGAAAGGCGGACCCCTTTGCGGCCAGGCTTTACAACGGTCTTTTCAGGCCCCAACGGGTCACCATCTTGGGGTTCGATTTGGCTGGAGAAGTTGAGGCCGTCGGCCACGCCGTCAAGCGTTTCAAGCCTGGGGATCAAGTCTTTGCCTCGTGTGGTTTTAGCTTTGGCGCTTACGCTGAGTACAAATGTCTGCCGGAAGATGGAGTGGTGGCCATTAAACCCGCGAACATGACCTACGCGGAAGCGGCCACGGTTCCCTATGGTGGCCTGGCACCGCTCTATTATCTAAGAGATAAGGGGAACGTCCAGGGCGGGCAGAAGGTTCTGATCAATGGCGCTTCGGGAAGTGTCGGGACGTTTGCCATCCAGTTGGCCAAGTACTATCAGGCCAAAGTGACCGGAGTCTGCAGCGGCAGGAGTGTGGCGTTGGTGAAATCGCTGGGGGCCGATCAAGTCATTGATTACACCCAAGAGGATTTTGCTAACCGAGGCGAGCGCTATGATCTCATCTTTGATGCCGTCGGCAAGCGCACGTTTTCCAAATGCAAGCAAGCCCTCACGCCGCATGGGACCTACGTGAGCATTACGAAAGGGGGGCCGAGCGAGCGTGAACGAGCGGCCGGCCTCATCTTCCTGAGAGAGCTGATTGAGGCGGGGAAGATCAAAGCGGTCATCGATCGATGTTATCCGCTGGAAGAAATCGTTGCGGCGCACCGGTATGTGGACCAAGGACACAAACAGGGCAGCGTCGTCATCACTGTGGCGCACAGCGGCAAGACCTGACCACCGGTTTGTTCGAGGATGAGGTGGATGTCGCCGCTGCACCGGGAGACTATTGTCGAAGCAGGGATAAAACCGTTGCTCCGAAGGAGTGCCGCGATGAGTAACAATCCGATTCTCGACATGCTTTTCCACACATGGCAGTTCAGCGCGATGAGCACCGCTCATCGGTTGGGCGTGTTCTCGCGGCTCGACGAGCGAGCGATGAGCGCCGCCGAACTCGCGCGTGAGACGTACAGCGTCCCTCACCTGCTGGAGGCCGTGCTGGATGCCTGCGTTGCCATAGGCCTGCTCCACCGCGAGCAGGGGCGCTACGCCAACAGCCACCTAAGCAGTGCATACCTGGTGGAGGGCCGCCCGCTATATCTGGGCCACATCCTGGAGGTGCAGGCGCGCGATGCGGCGCGCTGGGCACATGCTTACGATATTGTGAAAACGGGCGAAGTGCCGGACTTCCCCGGTGAGGTGGGCGAGCAGGATGCCACGTTTACGCTGGCCATGAACGACCTGGGCGCGCAAGGCGAAGCGGAGGCGCTGGCCGGCGCGGTTGACCTTTCTCGCTGTGGAACGCTCCTCGACATTGGCTGTGGCTCGGGCCTGTATAGCATCACCTTGTGCCGGCACTACCCTCAGCTTGTCGCGATTCTCGTCGACCGCGAGACTGTTTTGCGCATGACCGAGCGCCTGGTGGCGGCCAGCGGCCTGGCCGGACGCATCCGTGTGCGTGCGGGCGACATGGCCACCGACACCTTCGAGGATGGGATGGATGCCGTGCTCCTGTCGGACTCGCTCTACTTCGACGAAACAATTTCCACGCGCATCCTGCGATCCGCCTATAGGGCGCTGAACCCAGGTGGGATAGTGATTATCCGCGGCTACTACCCGGACCCCGAAGGCGCCGAGTCACTCTTCGGCGCGATTTTCAGGATCAACCTGTTGCTCTTTGAGCCGAACAGGCGGCCCCCGGCAGTCGCCGACATCGCCCGGCAATTGGTTGAGGTTGGATTCAGTGGCACCCGCATGTTTGCCCTGACGGAAAGATCAACGTGCTTTATCGGAATCAAATAGAGGCATTGATGTTACAAGAGATTCACACCATCAATCTGCGGGGCGGCCACTTCCTGAATAGGCCGTCTATCCCGGACACGGCAAACCTTTCACGATGAAGCAGTATTACGGAAGCCAACAACCCCTAACAACCCCGACTGGTTCCTGAGCCGCGTCGTTGTCTGATGGGAAAATGAAGGATGCACGTAAGGGCGGACAACATCTGCTCCCTGCCCCAACGACGTGCCTGGTTTCGCGAGCCGTCTACGCCCACGCGCGAGTCACCTCATACGCGATGTAAAAAATCATAAATCTGCTAAAGTGGGCGGACCGACGAAAACGATGTCCTTAGCGAAACCAACTCAAGCTAAACCCGCTGATATATTTCGTATCTTTCTCGTATTGGGCTTGCAGTCCTTTGGAGGAGGGTCCTCGACGTTAGTCCTGATCCGCCAGGCCTGCCTTCAATATGGCTGGATGGAAGAAGACGAGTTCGTGCGCACCTGGGCGCTGGTGCAGATGTCGCCGGGCATCAACCTGGTGAAACTGACGGCGCTGATCGGATACAAACTGTGCGGCTGGACGGGGCTAGCATGTGCCATGAGCGGCCTCCTGCTGCCCAGCGCCCTGGTGACGGTGCTGATGACGGCAGGCTATAGCGCAGTGCGCGACCAACCGCTGGTGCAGGCTGCGCTGAAGGGTCTCCTTCCGGCCACCATCGGGCTTAGCCTGATGATGGGTTTACAGATGGCGCAACCCTTGCTTAAAAAGGCCCACGATGAAGGCCCCCTGCGTTTAACCCTCAACCTTTTGATCTTGGCGGCGGCAGGACTGATATTTGGCCTGCTGAACGCATCGCCGGTGGCGGTGCTGCTTGGGGGAGGGGCGACCGGCGCGTTGTTGTTCGCCCTGGTGCCGGCTAGACTTCAGTTAGAAGAGAAGAAGGACACGCTATGAACGCGCTGTACTTCTTCTGGGTATTCCTGAAGGCCTCGCTGCTTTCGACCGGGGGAATGGGCAACCTGCCGTTCCTTCACAACGACCTGGTCGGCCTGGGTGTGGCGCAAGAGTCCGATTTTGTAAAAGCGATCGCGGTGGGCCAGCTTAGCCCTGGGCCGAGTGGTCTGTGGAGCATTAGCCTGGGGTACCTGGTGTATGGGTGGGTCGGTGCTGCGCTGGCGCTGGCGGCACTGACGATCCCAACACTGTTGATCGTAGGCGTGCAGGCGGTCTACAGCCAGATTGAGAAACACCCGATTACGCAGGATTTCTCCACCGGCCTGGCGCTGAGTATTGTGGGGTTATCTTTTGCCGTGACCGCCAGCTTGGTGAGTGCGTCGATCGTAGACATCGGCGGGGTGTTGATCGCCGCCGGCGCACTGGTGTTGGGGTTGAGCAGAAAGGTGCCCATCGTGGTGATCCTGCTGCTTTCCGCCGCAGTGGGCGTGCTGATTTACGGAAGGTAGGCACCCGGTCGGCACTCATTCAGGGCTATTTCGCCGCCGATTTCCCTGACGCAAATGCGATAGCTCTGCTACGAACTCCTACAATCGCCAACCAGCCCGGTTCAATGTATAATAGCCAAACGATAATGATTCTCTCTTAATAAGTTATCTCCTTGTTAAGCTCGGCCAGAACGAGGCTCAACAAGGTGATCCGTGCTGGAGTTGGACGTGGATGTTGATAATGGCAGGTTGGATGAGTTGGTTGCAAGGCTGAAAGAGCAAGGATTCAGGCTGACCCCTCAACGCAAGGCGGTGCTGAAAGTGCTGGCCGATAGTCCCAATCACCCCAGCGTCGAACAGATCTACAGGCGGGTCAAGAAGGATTTTCCTATGACGAGCCTGGCGACGGTCTATAAGACGGTGACCCTGCTCAAGGAATTAGGCGAGGTGCTGGAGTTGGGCTTCGCGGATGGGAGCAATCGTTACGACGGCAGAAAGCCAAACCCACACCCTCACTTGATCTGCATTCAATGCCACAAGATCCTGGATCCTGATGTTGATGGCTGGAAAGAGCTGCCCCAGGCGTTGTCTGAAAGCACTGGGTTTCGCATCCTCAGCCACCGGCTGGATTTCTACGGGATTTGCCCACAATGCCAGAAGCGCAACGGGTCGATGCGCGAGGACGCAGAGAGGCCCGCATCGCGCCGGGCTGGCCATCATGCACGAAGGAGGTGATTCACTGGGACTCAAGATGTTTTTTGACGAAATTGAAGTGGTTGGTCTAGCCTAGTAAGAATGTTTATATTACAAGGGGATATTTGTAATGGCTGATGAAGATAACAAGTGCCCGGTAACGGGTAAGACGCACGAACATATGACCGCCAAAGGCACGTCGAACCAGGATTGGTGGCCGAACCAACTGAACCTCAAAATACTCCACCAGAACTCATCCTTGTCCAACCCGATGGGCGAGGCATTTAACTACGCGGAAGAATTCAAGAAGCTGGACTTTGCGGCCCTGAAGAAGGACCTCTACGCACTGATGACGGACTCGCAGGACTGGTGGCCGGCCGACTTCGGCCACTATGGGCCGCTCCTCATCCGCATGGCGTGGCACAGCGCGGGCACCTACCGCATCAATGACGGGCGCGGGGGCGCCGGGGCCGGCACGCAGCGCTTTGCGCCGCTCAACAGTTGGCCCGACAATGCGAATCTCGACAAGGCGCGCCGGCTGCTCTGGCCGATCAAACAGAAATATGGCAAGCACATCTCGTGGGCCGACCTGATGGTCCTCGCCGGCAACTGCGCCCTCGAGTCGATGGGCTTCAAGACCTTCGGCTTTGGCGGCGGGCGCGAGGACGTCTGGGAGCCGCCGGAGGACGTGTACTGGGGCAAAGAGACGAAGTGGCTTGGCGATGAGCGCTACAGCGGCGCGCGAGACCTCGAGAATCCACTCGCCGCCGTGCAGATGGGCCTGATCTACGTAAACCCGGAAGGGCCGAACGGTAACCCGGACCCGCTCGCCGCCGCCGAAGACATCCGCGAGACCTTCGCGCGCATGGCGATGAACGACGAAGAAACGGTGGCGCTGATTGCTGGCGGCCACACCTTCGGCAAAACTCACGGCGCCGGTGATGCGGCATTGGTGGGCCCGGAGCCGGAAGCTGCTCCTATCGAGGAGCAAGGCCTGGGCTGGAAGAGCAAGTTTGGCACCGGCAAGGGCGGTGATGCAATCACCAGCGGCCTGGAAGTCACCTGGACTTCGACGCCGACGAAGTGGAGCAATAACTTCTTCTGGAACCTGTTCGGCTACGAGTGGGAGCTGACCAAGAGCCCTGCCGGTGCGAATCAGTGGATACCGAAGAACGGCGCGGGCGCCGACGCGATTCCGGATGCGCACGACCCGTCGAAGCATCACGCGCCGGCCATGTTGACCACCGACCTCGCCCTGCGCTTCGACCCTGTTTACGAGAAGATATCAAGGCGCTTCTACGAGAACCCGGATCAATTTGCGGATGCATTCGCCCGCGCGTGGTTCAAACTGACGCACCGCGACATGGGCCCGCGCTCGCGCTATCTCGGCCCGGAGGTCCCGACCGAAGAGCTGATCTGGCAAGACCCCGTCCCGGCAGTCGATCACGACTTGATCGACGCGGCCGACATCGCGGCGCTCAAGGCCAAAGTTCTGGCTTCGGGCCTGTCGATCCGAGAACTGGTCTCGACCGCCTGGGCGTCGGCTGCCAGCTTCCGTGGCTCCGACAAGCGCGGCGGCGCGAACGGGGCGCGCATTCGCCTTGCGCCGCAAAAGGATTGGGAAGTGAACCAGCCGGCCCAACTGGAGACGGTGTTGCAGACCCTTGAGGGCATCCAAAGGGGGTTCAACAGCGCGCAATCGGGCGGGAAGTGTGTTTCGCTGGCCGACTTGATTGTCCTGGGCGGATGCGCAGGCGTCGAGCAGGCTGCGAAGAATGCCGGTTACGACGTGAGCGTTCCCTTCGTGCCCGGACGCACGGATGCGTCGCAAGAGCAAACCGACGTGGCCTCATTTGCCGTGCTCGAACCGGCCGCAGATGGGTTCCGCAACTATCTGAAAGCTAAAAACGGCGTATCGGCGGAGGAACTGCTGGTTGACCGTGCGCAACTGCTGAAGCTGACCGCCCCCGAGATGACTGTTCTCGTCGGCGGTATGCGCGTCTTGAACGCCAACGTTGGACAGTCTCAGCACGGCGTCTTCACCAAGCGGCCGGAGACGCTCACCAACGACTTCTTCGTGAATCTGCTTGACATGAGCACGGCGTGGCAGGCGACCGCGGATGACGATGGGGTGTTCGAGGGCCATGATCGCGTGTCGGGTGCACCCAAGTGGACCGGCACCCGCGTTGACCTGGTCTTCGGGTCGAACTCCCAACTCCGTGCCCTGGCGGAAGTCTACGCATGTGAGGGCTCCCAGGAGAAGTTTGTGCAAGACTTCGTGGCGGCCTGGGACAAAGTCATGAACCTCGACCGTTTCGACCTCGCCCGAGCGTAGCATCAACGCCTTCGAGGGCCTCCGACAAGGCAGCGAACAACCGGTTCCAGCGGATGACATCCCGCTGGAACCGGAATGACTTCATTGACCTTCACCAAAGCCGGTTAACAATGAGACCGGCATAATGAAAGAGACCGAGGAGCATATCGGGACGAAGCCGCAAACGATCAAAGCCATGGTCAATCCCGTGCCGGATATCCACCATCGTCTCAAAATGCATTCATGAGAAGCCGCTTGATGTTGCCGTGACACAACTCCTCCGATCCACTGCCGGCGCATGGGCTGATAGCGATCCGACACTGATCTCCGGATGCACCGGCAGGTAGACCAGGAGCGACTTGGGACAGTGCGTGCCAGCTCCATCCCAGATCAACGATCACCTCCAGACAGATGACGCCGGGAATGTACTAAGCACTGGATCACCTTTTCCGAGGCCATCGCACCATCGATATGCTTGTGCAGGACCTTCGCGCCAAGCGCCACCGCGGGAACCATCGATGTCTCGCGCTGGTAACGTCCCATGTGCTTGAGAATCGGCGGATGTTTGCGCGGTGCCCAGGCAGGCACTGGCTGAGGGAATCACCGTTTGAAGACAACAGGCAGATGAATGTTCTTCAGGTTGGGTGCTGGCAACTGAATGGACACGCCCCATATATCGGAGTCTTGAGATGGCTTACCTGGCGAATGCTTGCTATAAACGATCATGCCACCGGCTGAGCTTGGCCCTGCCACGGGACTCATCGCCATACTCAAGGAAATCTGGTCCTCGATTGCGTAGTCAACGGCAAACCCTACGCCAGGTTGGTTCATTACTGTTCCTGCCAGGTTGAGCAATTGGCCCGTTGGGCTGACGCGTTGGGTAAGCGCTGAGGACAAATAACCCCACAATGATTCCTGGTAGCTCGTCATGCCAACCATGTATTCCTGAGTCGAGGGGTTGTAGGTCACATCCAGGAAACCAGCCGGCGAGTTGCCCATATGCTGCTCGGCAAAAGGAATACTGGCAATTGTGAAAGCATCTCCTGGCGTGCCGCTAATCGGCACCAATCGGCCCTTTACCGACCAAGTCACTCCGTTGCCTTGTGATGCGCGGCTGAACCACGTCGCCAGGAATTGAGCTTGACCGCCGGTTACCGCTGGGCGCGGCGTCCAGGTGGCCGTAGTATCGAAATTAGTGTAATCAGTACCGGTCTCTAACGCTACATTGCTTCCAGACAGGGTCAGATTTGCATTGACCCGTTGCGTGAACACATCAATGCGGTAAGCTTGCCCGCCAGCGTTACGACGGTCCTCCCATACTACCTGATATTGATTTGCAACCGCACTATAACCTAGACGAGGTCGAAAGCTGCCGCTACTTGTGCTGGAGACAGTGAGGACGTTGCCGACGATTGGCACCTCGCCGCTGAAGTAGAATTCCAATGCTTTTATGGCGCTTGTGCTCGACGCATTATTGCCACAGTCTGCTGTCTGTGCTCCATAGAATGTTGGAGGCAAGTAATCGTCACCATCTACAAACGCGAGCACGTATTGGTGACGCGTGGGATTGTAGATTATATTAGGGGAATGACGATGTGTATCCCCAGAAATCAGCACGCGGTCATAACGCCCTGACGAGTTAGTGACAAGTTGCGCGACAATCCCGCAGTGTTCACCACGTACCGTCCAGGCAACAGCGAACGAACCATTGCCGGCTGCAACAGCCGGTTTCCCGTTGCGCGCGGCGGAGTTGCTGTCGGAGATACGGAACTCACTCCCAATTGGCTTCCCGGTTTGATTGAGGAACACTCCGTAAACATCGAGGCCATCCGAAGAGCTTCCTGCATTGCGTGGCGACATCCATACGACCAGGTAGCGGCCAGTGGCCGGATCATATGCTGTCGCCGGATATGTATCAATATCTCGCTCATCATTATTACCCAACGCTCCGCCACTACGGATTGGTGAGAAGAGCGTGACGGTGCCCCCGGTGGTCGCGGCGTCCAAAATCGCTGCTCTCACAAAAACCGAGCCAATCAAGCAAGTGCCCAACACGATCAAGCGACCGAACAAAGGCCAGCGACTTACCAATCGCAAAGGACTTTGTTTCATAGGCTTGCACTCCTCTTTCTCTATTGTTAGTTGTTTCTGAGCACGACATAGTGCGCAAATGCTTGTAATTCACCACGCACGCGCGGAACGCTTTCGGCTAGCTGAGCCGCCTGCTCTGCCAGGGCGTTAGCCATTGCCCTAGCATAGGCGAGTGAATTGGCCATCTCCAGCAATTGGAATATCTCATCCTTGGTCATAGACTGCCTATCAAGGAATCGCCGGACGAGGTCCTTGCCGCGGGCATTACCGTGCTGGAATGCATGGACAAGTGGGAGGGTAGGCCGGCGATCCATGTCGCAAGCGTCGAGCGAGGAAAAGTCAAGGACATCATCCCAGACCTGGAAAGCCTGTCCCACGCACTCACCATAACGTGATAAAGTCGCGATCAGGTTCTGGTCACCTCCTGCCAATGCCGCGCCTGCTGTCAGTGCACCAGCAATAGCCGCCGTCGTTTTGCCCAGAATCTGCTGAAGGTACGTTTCTTCTGTCAAGGTTTCTTCGGTCCATGCACCCACATCCTGATATTGGCCCGCGCAGGTGCGAATTCCACTTTCCGCACCAATGATGAATGCTTCGACCACCTGTGTTGCGGGGTTGGCGGTACGGCATTCGGCCAATAGACGAAAGGCTTTTGCGATCAGGTAGTCGCCACACACGATCGCGCGCGCTAAGCCTAGTGTAGTGTGGAGCACCGGCAAACCGCGCCGGCTCGTGGCACCATCCATGATGTCGTCATGAATAAGCGAGGCGGCATGCACCAATTCGATTCCGGCTGCTCCTGCCAGCACTTGCATTGGATCGCCACCCGCTGCGCAACAGCCCAGAAATACCAGGAGAGCACGCAGCATCTTTCCCCGACCTATCAGGTCCACCAAATAAGGGGATGGAGTATCCAGGCGAACCTGGGTTAGCATGTAAGCGCGGCAGCGGTCCAGGATAGGCTGATAAGCGTTAAGTGTAAAGATGGCGCTCACCAGGGGAGACCCATCATGATCATGAAATGCCTGACTGAGCAAGACCATTCCATCCCGTGGACGCCTGTTTATGATGGCAGTAGCGAGTCCTTGTCTGATACGTTCGTCCATTGGAGAATACCGGACGAGCGCATCCAGTACCTGGGGATGGGCCAGTCTCGCGATTAATTCGCGAGCATTATCAAAGTAGCTGGTGTGTTTCTGACGCAAGAGATCATCGTAGCGACGCAGCCGTGTAGCGGAAACGTCATCGGCGCAAAGAGCCTCTATCCCCACCTGTGCTGCAAGCTGTCCGCTCTCCAGCGCCAAAGCGATACCTTCACCCGTCAAAGGATCTACCAAGCCTGCCGCTTCGCCTACAACCAGGGCACCCGAGGTATACGTCTGAACAGCGGGGAAATCAGTTTGGAGGGATGATCCCTCCAAACGTCCGGTCAATACCCCGCCCGCAAGGCGGCTACTATTCAACAAGCAGTTGAATGCGCCCCGCAAGCGCCGACTTGCTTCGGCGGCTGACGTGCCGATTAACTTGATTCCCGCTCCAACGTTTGCTTTACCATTGCCAATAGGAAAGACCCAGGAATAACCGGGCAGCAATTCACGATCCAAGTAGACTTCCAGGTAATCATCCAATTCCCTCAAGCCAGATACGTAAGCGCGTAGGGCCAGCCCTCCTGGCGATTCATTGGCTGCCAGACCGAGCGCACGTACCAAGCTACGATTAGCCCCTGTTGCCACAACGACCAGCCGGGCTTCGATGGTCACAGTGCGTTGTTCGTAATATCCCAGGATACCTACCAGTTGTCCGTTACGGTGACAAGGGAGCCGTGAAACAAACCCTGGCAGGACACGCACGCCGGTTTGGATTGCTTGTTGGTATAAGGCATAATCCAGGTCTCGGCGCGGGATGACAAATCCAAACTCACTGCATCCATCCGCGTCATTAAATTTGAAAGAAAGGGAGCGCCCATCGGGTGTCGTGACGCGCGCGCCCTTATAGGCCCAACCTCGCTCAGCGACAAAGTCGGACAGCCCCAGAGATGAGAGCAATCGGACCGCATGAGGTGTAAGGCCATCTCCACACGGCTTGTTACGCGGTGGATATGCTTTGTCCACCAGTAAGACGTCGGCGCCGGAGCGAGCAAACCAGCATGCTGCGGCTAAACCACCGGGTCCAGCGCCGACGACAACAACGTCACACTGCATAAGCATCAGGCATTCTCAAGTGCCGCAGTGTTACCTGAGCACGACTGGCAAGAAAACTGGGTTGATAAGTTGCTCGCGGCGTAGCTGATCCCAGACTTGACGCACGTCCCATCCAATAAAGCGGTAAGGATTTACCTTATTCCATTCGCTCAGGATGGCATCGTGCACTTCTGGGCTGCTCTCTTCTGCTACCCCCATCAGGGCACGTCGTGCCGATTCGACCAGGTCTGGCGTGAGAATCACTGGTGGGGCATTAGGATCATTGTTTAATCCGGCTCGGAAAACAGGATCAAAGGCACGAAAGCCTGCTAGCGCATCGGCACGTAGTTGGCTGTCTTTGATTAACAGCCAGGCCACTTCCAACTCGTGATCATAGTAGATCTTGACCCATCGTTTCCCTGGGTTCTGGTTGAAGACCTGGTCGCGTACCGCCCTCAAATCGTCTAGTACGTTTTCCTCATCCGTTGCGCCGGCCATTGCGACCGAAGCGCCACAGCCACATTCATTTGTGGGGGGGGTCCAGGCCCCATCCAATCCGACATCATTGAAACCCGCCTGAACCGCTTTGTATTCGACACTGTCACTCCCATACAGGTCGTGGGCCGACTGTAGGGCTGCTGCTCGTGCGTCTTCTAAACTGGAGGTTGGTTGCAAGTAAGTGGTAAGAGCACGGTAGAAAATACGCTCAGCTTTCTCCTTGCTTATGACTGTGGCGATGTTGTAATACGCCTTGTTGGGAATCCCGCTGTTCGTGTGGACTCCCTCATCGTCGGAACAGGTTTTTACCCAATCCTGAACATGTGCCGATTGGCCCAAGCTTGCCGGATCCGCCATGTCACGGATAGCCTTCTTCCCGCCTAATATACTGGCTGGCAGCTCTTCTCCTATCAGCCAATCGTCACGATCCACCATCACACCGAAGATATCAGAGAAGCTTTCATTCAGCGCTCCTGATTGTGCCCGATACTCCAGATTGGCCGTGTGCTCCGTCACTGCGTGGGTCAACTCATGAGCTGTCACATCTTTTACGGGGAGACCATCGCCGTATACCATCTGGCTGCCGTTCCAAAAAGCGTTCATGTAGTTGCTGCCATAGTGCACAGTGGACACAAGGGCAGCACCGTTATTATCATAGCTGTCCCTACCAAAGGTGTTCTTGTAATAATTGTAAGTGTCGCCAGTGAAGTCATAAGCGTGATCTGCATCGGCATCCCCGGTCGAGCCCTGGCCTTCAGTACGGACTAATACACCCGGCAGGGTCTGGGTATGATTAGCACTGTAAACTTCTCTGGAGCGACCTTGTGGAGACAGCACATCTCTGAGTGGAGTTCGTACATCGTATAGACGATTCAGCACATCAAGCATCTCTCCGGCAATTGCGTCGACTACATACATATTATGTGCTGGGATCGCGTCATCTTTCAGTTCCACCAACCAAGCTAGATGCGCAGACTCAGCTGACTGTTTAGGTCCAGGGTAAATCACCAGTCGTGGACCGGACGTGACCGCGCCTGTCGGCAACATCTCTTTGGCTCTGGTCACAGCCTGATCACTAGTGACCTGTGGCTGCACGCTACTTAAGATGATCCCTGGTACAAAGCCATTGCTGGCGGCCATCAGTTCTTTGTTACCGGCGCTCAAGTGCATCTTGATCTGGGCATCATATACTTCGACGCCTTGGTAAACCTGGTGTAACGTAATGTGGGTCATGCCCAACGAGTCTGTGTCGATTTGAGTTACCGTGAGTTCAGTGGACGGATCCTTGGCCCCAAAGACATCAGCGTAGTGACCGATGAAACCCAATGCTGAGGAGGTGGGGTCGTTTAGCCCGAATGTCGAAAATAGTAAGCGCCCTCGAACAAAGCTCACCTTGTTCAGGTTGGTATCCCAGGTGACCTCCATCTCGCCGAGTGCATCTCGCTCCAGAGTTGAAACCCCTGGTGGCACCGGCGTCGCAGAATAGGTGGGTTGGCCCAGCAGGAGTAGCGCCAACAGTACCACAGCAAGACTCGACACCAAGGTTTTTGGTCTTTTCATTGCAATCTCCTTTGAAAATGGAGAGTTTCGAGACTCGCCCTTTAGGGCCTGTTACCGGTTCCGATAATCGCGTTCAACACATTAACTCATGGTTGCTATTAGGTAATCATCCATACCCGCAAGCCACCCGTTCGACGATAGAACCCCACCCAAGCTCAACTTAAGGCAATGACTGCCACTATCACTATCCCAAAAGCAGCGCAAAATATGGTTTCGGATTCGGAGGTCTTGGCAAGTAGAAGGTAGCCAAGGTAGTAAACGAATACTAAACCTCTCAATGCCTAATGTCAAGATAAAGACAAACTTGTGCCAATAATTCTCAATATTAAGAGCGAGTCCGGATCTGGTAGCCAAGCGTATCAATGTTGCAGGCGCGCCTCAACACGGGGTAGAAGGCATGTGCACTCAATATGCTATTTGCTGTTGGCTACCTTCTGTTCTACTAACCAGTGTAGAAGAGCAAATTACCTATGGTTATGTGTTTAATAAATCTGCGTGTGTTGTGTCATGTCTTCACGATGCGAATTAAAATTGGTCTGCCTTCAGGCGGCTCGCCGTTCAGCACGCCAAAAACCAAAACCAGGACAATATCGTAGCTGCGTCCCAGTTCCTCTTTTTGAAAATAGCCTCTCTGCACGCTGATGCGGCTGGATAATCCGGCGCTTTCGATACCCCATTGACGTCATTCACAGCCCATATGCCCATATAAAGAACGCGACGACGCATTGCGTCAGGAAGTATCATCCGAGAAAGAATTGACGCTGGAAATTTTTCCCGCAATTTGTCGATCCTCTGAAAGGTATCAGGCGCACGTCACATTTTCAACATGCCATGAAACACCCACGTGCTGAACTGCAATTGGCTCATTGCTGGCCTAATCAAACTCCTTCCAGCATCGTCCAACACGCAGTGCACCCGAATGTACGCATCGTACGGCTGTCCGCCGCACCTCAAATCGTTAACGGCGCTCAAACCTCTTGGCCCCGTGGTGCGGTGAAACTCCTGCCACCCGTGAAACTTTCGCACGTGTAGAACGTATATAGAAAAAGAGCGTGATCTTTCATCAGGTGGTGGTAGAAATGACTGAACAAACAACACTCGTTCAACCAGAACAACATAAGCCGAAGGTGATTCACCAGGGTGGCGGCTCAGACGCCGTCTATGGAATTGGGCTTGTCGGGGCGTGGGTCTATTACTTCAAACGCGCCACCACAAACCAGGAGCGCGTCCAAGCCTTCTTCAAAGGCCTATTCTGGCCGGCATTCGTCGTCCACGATTTGCTGGAATTCCTGAATAAAAAGTAACTGCATATCGCCGGCCCGGCGGACTGTCGTTCGGACGCAACCTTGACGAAGCGTCGATTGCGTTCGTCTTCCAGAAAGGATGCTAGAACAGCATGAGAAAAGCAACACGCATCGTAGCAGCATCTCTTGGTATCCTGGCAGGGATCGCCGGCCTGGAACATGGCGTATTCGAAGTATTGCAGGGCAATAGCCGTCCCGCCGGCTTGATGTTCTCTTCCTGGGGGCCGCAGGTGTGTGATCCGGCTAAAATCTGGCACGCCTGCGAGCCGGCCATGAGCCTCCTGCCCAATTTCCTCATAACGGGCATTCTAACGATCCTTATCAGCCTGGCTCTCATCGTCTGGTCGGCCTTTTACGTCCAGCGCAGGTACGGAGGCACGCTCCTACTCCTGCTATCGCTGGCCCAACTGCTGTTGGGCGGCGGTTTCGTCCCGCCGCTCATTGGCCTGGTGGGCGGAATAGCTGCGACGCGCATCCTTGAGCCGATCTCCGGTGCACCGTCTGGCCCGGCGCGGTTTGTGGCTCGCCTGTGGCCCTGGCCCCTGGTGATCATGATCACCTGGCTGGTTGCCCAGTTTCCGATAGGTGCGTTATTCAACGATTTTCTGAAAAGCATCATAGGCCCTACGCTGCTCCTGGTTGTAGCTCTGCTGCCGTTTACGGTCTGGTGTGCTTACGCTTATGATGCGGCACAGGCTGGATGAAAGCGCGGCAGATGCGATTGGCCCTGGCGTTACGAAAGCGGGAGCAATTGTTATAAGCGAGAGCCCAATATGAGACATTTCGGTTATACGAGACTGTTCGTCACTGTTCAGGGAACAATTGGCGGTCTGGCGGGAATGGCTCACGGGATATTCGCAATGCAGATCGGCAATAAACCGGCAGGAGGGTTCATTCTTGATCCTGCTATGGGCGCTTTTACCCTCTTTCCCACTTACCTGAGCAGTGGAATTGCCGCGGTTTGTGTTGGGCTTGCGCTGATCCTATGGACAATTGGCTTTATCCATCGTGAAAAAGGGCCAACTGTCTTCCTGCTCCTTTGTATACTCTTGTTTCTGGTGGGTGGTGGCATTGCCCAAGTTGGCTTCTTCCTGATCGCCTGGCTAACATCCACACGAATCAACCGTCCACCCAACTGGTGGCCAGGCGACGGGTCTGGAAACGCCAGACGGCGGTGGGCAAGAGCGTGGCCTGTTTGTTTCGCATCAGGGTACCTGTTCTTAGCAATCGGCATCGCGATCTGGCTGATCTACACTCCCCCCGGCACGCCCTATCCCAACCACAGCGCCGCTTACCTGGCCTGTTGGTTTTCTCTTGCCACTGGGCTGATCTTGCAGTTGCTGACAATCATCTCGGGGTTCGCTTGGGAGCTTGATCGAGCGGAGCAGAAACAATTAGTGCCATAAGTATGCTTCGTCATCGAGTAAAACTCGACTGAATTGCCAATAACCTCGCAACACAATCGAGACAATGATGCTCTTGTTGTCTGAAGGGGCACCTGATGGCCGGGTGCCTGGCCCGCCATCTGATGAAGTGCAGACTTCGCGCTCGCGGATGTCCTGCGGTTATGTGCTGGTGTGATAATCGGAGTTTTGACGATTCTATTGAGTCGGCATTGACAATTCATTCTCTCATGCTACAATCAAATTGAGAGCGCTCCCAAATGCAGGAGAAGGTCCCAAATAACTGAAAACCGTTCGAAACGGCTGTTTCTTACCTATTGAGAGCGCTCCTAATTATGGCTCTGACACTAGAAGACATTGCGGATATGTGTGATGTCTCGCGCTCTACCGTTTCGCGGGTCATCAACGGGGACGTGAACGTGAGCGAACGAACCCGCCAAAAAGTGCTGGAGGTTATCCGAAAGGTTAATTTTCAGCCCAACATGGCAGCCCGCGGATTGGCGAAGGGTCATACGCGGGTTTTGGGGCTGGTGATTCCCAAGGGTGTCCAGGCCATCTTCGAAGAGCCTTTCTTTGGGATGCTCATTCATGGGGTATCGACCCACTGCAACGCCCTGGACTATTCGGTGATGCTGTGGCTGGCAGAAGCCGACTATGAACGGCGGACGATCAACAAAATCCTGTACAACGGTCTGATCGATGGTGTGATCGTGGCATCCATGGTGATGGATGATCCCATCATCGACAGCCTATACCAGCACAGGGTGCCTTTCATGCTGATTGGTCGCCACCCGGTGTATGACAATCTCTCCTACCTGGATGTGGACAACCGGGACGGCGCCCGCCAGGCTGTATTGCACTTGCTGCGCTCAGGACGCCGGCGGATTGCGACGATCACTGGTCCCAAAAATATGATTGGTGGCATTTATCGCTACCAGGGCTACCAGGATGCACTCCACGAGTATGACGTTCCGCTCATCACCGAATTAGTCGCCGAAGGCAACTTTACAGATACCAGTGGATACAACTGTATGCAGCAACTGTTGCCGCACAAGCCCGATGCCGTGTTCGCAGCCAGCGATACGATGGCACTGGCTGCCATCCGGGCCATTCAAGAGCAGGGCTTGCGCATTCCAGATGATATCGCCGTGATTGGTTTTGACGATATTCCGCAGGCCAGCCGGGGCAAACCTGCACTCACCACCATACGCCAGCCCATCACCCGCATGGGCGCCATGGCCGCCGAAACGCTGATCAACATGATCGATTCTGGCTCGAGCTCACCCCGTCAAACGGTTTTATCAGCCGAACTTGTTATTCGTGATTCTTGTTGCGCCAATCATTCTTGAAGAAACAAGGAACTGAGGGCTAGAAATGTCAGATGAAACGATCTCATTCGAAAGGCCGGTTTTGAAGAGGAAACGATGGCTTACCGATAAGGCTTATAACAACCTGTCGTACCTTACCATGGTATTACCGGGAGCGATATGGTTGCTCCTATTTTCATACCTGCCTATGCCTGGGATCATCCTGGCGTTCAAGACCTATCAGTTTTCAAATCCCCCCGCAGATTCCTTGATTCAAAACAAGTTTATCTATAGCCTCATTACCAGCCCCTGGGCAGGGCTGAATAATTTCCGATACCTGACCCTCCCATCAAATATCAACAATACGCTCATCTACGTCCGCAATACGATCGTTTACAACCTGCTTTTCATGGTGGTGGGCCTGGTGCTCTCCGTGGCGCTCGCCGTGATCATCTACGAACTGACAAATCAATTCCTGGCGAAGCTCTATCACTCCGTTTTGTTCCTTCCATTTTTCATCTCGTGGATCGTCGTCGCTTACGTGGTCTATGCGTTGGGCAGCTCCAACGGCATTATCAACAGCACGTTAACCTCCACCGGGAGTGGGACGTTGGAGATTTACAAGACGCCGCAGGCATGGCCCGTCATTTTCGTGCTTGCCAACATCTGGAAATATACGGGCAACGGTTCAATTATTTACCTGGCCACGATAACGAGCATCGACCGTGAGCTTTATGAAGCCGCGACGATCGATAGCGCCACGAAGTGGAAACAGTTCGTTTATATCACCCTGCCTCATTTGATCCCCATCATCGTGCTGCTGCAGATCCTGGCGGTTGGGCGCATCTTTGGCTCCGATTTCGATATGTTCTATACGCTCCCGAATGGGGCCGCGGTTGTCAAGGATGTCACCTATACCCTCGACGTGTTCGTTTACAACATGTTGAGAACCGGGTCGCCGATTGGCTTTCCGGCAGCCGCCTCATTTCTGCAGTCGGTGCTGGGCTTCATATTCATTCTGGTCACCAACTACATTGTCCGAAAGGTAAGGCCCGACTTGTCGTTGTTCTAAGTTATTCCTTTAGGATATGAGGAGTGAACGATGGCGCAAAACTTATACGTTCACGACGAAGCGGAACACAAATTCAGCTTGCAAAGTCTCTTACCCGTAAAAAAACGGAAAGCGAAGGACATGCTGGCCATATCGCCGGCGGCAAATGCAGTTCTGAATCTGTTGATGATCGTCGTCTGCGTCATCGCGATGATCCCCGTTTATGTGATCGTCATCTCTTCGGTGACCGCCGAATCCGCTTTGACGGCAAATGGGTATCGCCTGTGGCCGGCTAAATTCTCGACCGCCGCTTATAAATTCCTGTTCGCCCAGGGCTCGATTGTCATTACCGCCTACGAAAATACGATCATTGCAACCGTAGCAGGCACCTTGCTCGCTGTAACAATGGTAGGGTTGTACGCTTACGCAATTTCGCGCGACAACTTCAAGTACAAATCCTTCTTTACCTTCTTTGCATTCTTCACCATGTTGTTTAGCGGCGGGCTGGTGGCCTACTACATGGTGGTACGGCAAGTTCTACAGATATATAACTCTTTGTGGGCGCTCTTTCTGCCTTCCGCTTTCAGCCCCTTCTGGGTGATCGTCATGCGCACTTTCTATAGGGCGAATGTGCCGAATGAACTCATCGAATCGGCCCGGATTGACGGCTCCAGTGAATGGCGCATCCTGCTGCAGATCGTGCTGCCGCTGTCCACACCGGGGCTGGCGACGGTCGCTCTGTTCAGCGCAATCGGTATCTGGAATAACTTCTTCAACTGTCTGCTGCTGGTGGACGATGCAAAGTATTACAGCCTCCAGTTCACTATTTACACCACCTTAAATAACATCCGCTTCCTGTTGGAAAACGCGGACAAAATGGTGGGGCTGGTCAACGTGTCAGAGCTGCCCTCGCAAACTTTTCGTATGGCGATGGCAGTGGTGACCGTGGGCCCCATCATCCTTGCATATCCTTTCTTCCAAAGGTACTTCATTCGTGGGTTAACGATTGGAGCGGTCAAGGGATAAGAAATTGCCTGTGAGTGCAGGCAACCTTCCCTATCCAATCGCTCTGTGGATGGGCATACATTCATTTCAACAAAAGGAGCGATGAAATGGCGAGAAAACTACTTACGATCCCAGCCGTAGCGATTATGCTGACCGCGATGTTTGGTTGCGGCACGGCTAATCCAGCGACTCAGCAACCGGCTGCGGAGCAACCCACTGCGACCCAGCAATCGGCCGAGGCTCAGCAGCCTACTGCTAATGCTGAACCGACCAAGGGCGCTCCGGTCATGCTGGACTACTACATCGTCGGCAACGCGGACTCCACGGAACGTGCCGCGGTTGAGAAAGAGATCAACGCTTACATTGAACCGCTCATCAATGCCGACGTCACCTTCCACATCATTCCCTGGGGCGACTGGAATGCCAAAGCAGTAACCGCGCTCGAAGCCGGTGAGAAGATGGACATCCTCTTCACCGCGGACTGGGAAGGTTACATGAAGGAAGTCAGCGAAAATCTGTTGACCCCGCTGAACGACGATAAAGGCCCGAACGGCAACCTGCTCAAGCAATATGGACAGGGCATTCTGTCCAGCCTGAACCCTGCCTTCATCACCGGTTCGCAGGTCGACGGCGTGAGCTACGCGATCCCCACCAACAAAGAGCTATCCGTGCCATGGGGCTTTGTCTATAACGCCACCATTGCCGACGAAATCGGTTTCACCGACGCAGAGGCGGCCAAGGTCAAGAGCATGAAGGATCTTGAGCCCTGGCTCGCGAAGGCGAAAGCCGCCCACTCGGATATATATCCCTACAACACGGATGGGACGGTTGGCTTTATGCAATGGGTCCACGCCTTTGCAACCAACCTCTCCGACTACGTCGTCAACACAAATGCCATCCCGGATGCCAATGGCAAGGTGGACGAGAGCATCTTCTCTCCCATCCAAACAGAATGGATGAAAGATTACCTGAATACGGTGCGCGATTGGTATACGAAGGGCTACATCAACCCCGATGCCGGCCTGACCACCTTCGATCCCACGCCCGTCATGAACGCAGGTAAATTCTTCATCATGCCGATGCCGCTCAAAGGCAACAACATCAAGGCTCAGGAGCTGATCATCGCCTCAGGCAACAAGGACCTGAAGATGAAGGAGCTCTATGGCATGCCCAAGGTCATCAACACCAGCGATGCCGGCGGCTCGATGCTCGCCATCCCTAAGACATCGCCCAATCCGGTTGCAGCGATGAAGCTGCTCAACCTCATGCACACCGACGCCAAGCTCATTAACATGATGCTGTATGGCGTTGAAGGCACCAACTGGAAGCTGGATTCGGATGGCCGCGTGAACGTGATTGACGACGCCTGGCTCAAAGCGCATCCTGGCGCGTGGGTCTGGGCCGATATCACCATCCAGAAGGTCACCAACCAGGAAGATCCTAAGAAGAACCAGTTGTTGATTGACTACGCCAAGGATGCATTCGCCGAACCTTCGTTGGGCTTCCGCTTCCGCCCGGAATCTGTAAACGCTGAAATAACCGCCATCAACACTGTGGTTGACGGCGGCCAGAGGGCGCTATTGACCGGCTATGTAGACCCGGCAACTGCGCTTCCGAAGTTCATTCAGGATTTGAAGGACGCCGGTCTCGACAAGGTCCTGGCAGAGGTCCAAAAACAGTATACGGAATGGAAAGCTGCCGCGAGCAAATAGTTCTTTCTGCATCACGAGCCCATCCACAGAATCCATCCCCGCAGGTTTTCCTGCGGGGATTTTCTATGCTGGTGCGTCACTTTGTTTGCATCACCCCCGGCCAGGCTCGCCCTAATCAGGCGATTGGCTTTCGAGAAACGGTGAGAGACGAGCCAACCCAGGGCGGCAGGTTTACTTTCCGTGCGGGGGCAAACCCGGCTGAGCGCAGCCAGGTTTCCCAGTCGTCGCTGGTGTCGAGTCCGCCGGATTCGGTGGCAAGCAGCATTTGCAGGGCAAACACGGCTGCATCGGGCGGGCCGGCCCGGTCGGGCTGAAGGACCATATCGCGTAACACAATCTGACCGCCCGGATTTAAAGCCGCAAACACCTTGCGAATCAAAGCCGGCCTGCCTTCAGGTGGCTCGCCATTCAGCACGCCAAAAACCAGGGCGACGTCGTAGCCGCGCCCCAGTTCCTCCTTCTGAAAATCGCCTTCTTGCACCGTGATGCGGCCGGATAACCCGGCGCTCTCGATGATCTCTTGCGCCACCGGCACGACGCGCGGTAACTCGAAGACGGTCGCACTGAGCAGCGGGTATTTGGTCGCCAGGGCGATGCTATAACCGCCGTGCCCGCCGCCCACATCCAGGACCCGCAACGGGCGATCCTCCGGCAGCGCCAGCGCCTCCGCAATGGCGGGCGCCTGTGGGCGGGATGCGTCATACAAGGCATGGATAAACGTTCTGACCCAATCCGCCGGCTGTTCGTCGCGGCGGTTGTCTTCGGGGCGTTTGCCGGTTCGGACGGCCTCCAACAGGTTCCCCCAGCGTTGATAAAAGGCGCTTTCCAGCCGCAAGCTACGCCCCATCCCGGCGGACGTCAGGTGGGTTTCCGCAAGCGCGGAATTGGAAAAATGTGAGTCGCGTTTTTCCAGCCAACCAAGCGCGGCGGCGGCATTGAGCAGCAATTCAACCCCACGCGCGTCGGCCCCAACCGACGCGGCAACCTCGGAGGCCGAGGCAGGTTGCCCGGAAAGGGCGTCGAATATTCCCAATTGGACGCAGGTCAGCAAGATTTGTGACTGCCTGTAACTGCGTACCAACTCCTGTAACTGGCGGCGTTCTTTGGCGAAGACATCGTTCGATATGTTCAATGTAGTACTACCTTCTCAAAAAATGGGATGACCGGTCGGGCAAACACGTCCCCGTTCAACTGCTCGACCAGATCGGTTCGCAGGATGCGGCTTACGCCAATATGATACAGCTTGACGTAAAAACTTGCATTTGCAGTTTCCTACTGTACAATCCTCGCATCTGTAAGGATTGTTAGTGCGTCACAAGGAGTATTTCATGAACATAGACGTTGCACAAGTGCAAGCCTTTCACGGTCACCTGTGCCCGGGGTTGGCGATGGGCATTCGGGTAGCGGAAAAAGCCCTCCAGGAGATGGGCGAGCGCCCCGGTGACGAGGAAGTCGTTGCGATTGTCGAGACGAACAATTGTGCGGTGGACGCCATTCAGTTCATCACCGGCTGTACCTTCGGCAAAGGCAATCTCATCCACCTGGATTATGGCAAGAATGCCTTCCGCTTTATCCGTCGCAAAGACAATAAAGCCATTCGTATCCTCGTCCGCCCGCAAGCGATGGGCGCGGCCAGCCCGGAACAGGAGCAGTTGATGAAGCGTTGGCGGGCAGGCGCTGCCACGGAAGAGGAAAAGCAACAGGTGAAGGAAATCCAGAAACGGCGACTTGAGATGATTCTATCCGCCCCGCTGGATGACGTGGTGGAAGTGCAGAACATCCAGCCCATCGTGCCGCCGCGCGCTCAGATATTCAACTCGGTTGCCTGCGCGGCCTGTGGCGAAAAGACCATGGAAACCCGCCTGCACCTGCTGGACGGTAAAGCCTATTGCCCCGAATGTTTCGAGAAAATGACACGAGGCAGGTAAGAATCTCATGCAACTGAACCCCATTGGCGTTATTCACAGCCCATACAAAGAGCGCGGCGATGCGCCGCGTCAGGGGAGACTCTCCGAGAATGAATTGACGCTGGAGATCTTCCCGCAATTTGCCGACGCACTGAAAGGCGTCACGCGCGCGTCACATTTGATCGTTCTGTATTGGGGCGATCGGGCAAAGCGCGACACGTTGCAGTCGCCCACGCCATTCAGCGAGACCCCCGTTGGGGTGTTTGCCAGCCGTTCGCCCAACCGGCCCAACCCGATTGCCTTTTGCGTGGCGGATTTGATTTGCCTGGAAGGCAACCTGCTCACCGTGCGCGGCGTGGACGCCCTGGACGGCAGCCCGCTGCTGGACATCAAGGTCTATTCGCCCGCGATCGATTCTTTCCCCAACGCCACCACCGCTTCAACGTCGCCCAATGCCGGGAAAGAAAAGCCCAATGCTTGAGCAACCCACTCTTGGCGGGGCGGCGGAGGCATTCGTCCGCCAGTCCGCCCGCAAAACGCTCATCATTGTCGGGCTGCTCGTCCTGACCCTTGCGCTGGCAATCGTCGCCATCAACGCCGGCGCAGCAAACACCAATCCGCTTCAGGTGCTGCGCGCGTTGCTTGGGCAGGAAGCGGGGACATCCAGCGTGGTGATTTGGAACATCCGCCTGCCGCGCGTGATCGCGGGGATCGTCGCAGGGATGGGCCTGGGCGTAGCGGGCTGTGTCATGCAGACCAACCTGCGCAACCCGCTGGCTTCGCCGTCCACGTTGGGGATTTCCAACGCCGCCGCCTTTGGCGCGAACCTGGCGATTGTGTTGTTCGGCGCGGGCACGGTGCAGAGCAACACGCACGACGCGGTGTTCATCGGCAACCCCTACGTCGTCACATCGACCGCCTTTGTGTTCTCCATCCTGGCGATGATGTTGATCTTGCTGCTCGCGCAGATACGAGGGTTCTCGCCCGAATCGGTGGTGCTTGCGGGTGTGGCGTTTGGCTCGTTGTTCACGGCCGGCTCCACCCTGCTGCAATACTTCGCCGAGGACGTGCAGGTCGCCGCGATGGTGTTTTGGACATTCGGCGATTTGGGGCGCATCTCGTGGCAGGAAGTTGCCATTCTGACGGCGGTGACCGCAGCGGCGTTCCTGTACTTCCAATTTCAGCGTTGGAATTACAACGCGCTCGACAGCGGCGAGGATGCCGCCAGGAGCCTGGGCGTGCACGTGGAACGCGTGCGCTTTGGCGCGATGTTCGCCGCTTCGCTGGTGACGGCGGTGGCGGTTTCATTCATGGGCATCATCGGCTTCATTGGGCTGATCGCCCCGCAGATGATGCGCCGCGTGCTGGGCGTGGACCATCGTTTTCTGATTCCCGCCTCGGCGGTGAGCGGTGCCGCGCTGCTGCTCTTTTCCGATACGCTGGCGCGCACCATGATTTCGCCTGTGATTCTGCCCGTTGGGGCGATCACGTCGTTCTTCGGCGCGCCGCTCTTTCTCTTCTTGCTGGCGAAAGGATATACCCGACGATGATACTGAACGTGCAGGGAGTCGCATTTCACTATCCCAGCCACTCCGTGTTGGAAGACATCAGCTTTGCGGTGGAAAAGGGGCAATTGCTGGCGGTGCTGGGCACGAACGGCACGGGCAAGACCACGCTGCTGAAGTGCATGAACCGGATACTCAAGCCCGCCGTGGGCGTGGTGCAAATCGGCGGGGAATCCATCTTTGCCCTGAGCCGTAACGCGCTGGCGCAGAAAATCGGCTACGTCGAGCAGCAGCGCTCCGGCTCGCGCGCCACGGTCTTCAACACCGTGTTGTTGGGACGCAAACCCTACATCCGCTGGGACATCACCCAGCGCGATATGGCGATTGCAGCGCAGGCGCTGGACACGCTGGGACTATCCGATTACGCCCTGCGCTTTTTGGATGAGCTGAGCGGCGGCGAATTGCAAAAGGTGGTCATCGCGCGTGCGCTGGCCCAGGAGCCTGAGGTCTTGCTGATGGATGAACCCACCAGCAGCCTCGACTTGAAGAATCAACTGGAAGTGCTGAGGCTCATCCGCCAGATCACCCGCGAGCGGGGCATCGCGGCAGTCGTTGCGCTGCACGACTTGAACCTTGCCCTGCGCTTCGCGGACCGCTTCGTGCTGCTGAAAGAGAAGCGCATCTTCGCGGCGGGCGGCGCGGAGGTCATGACGCCCGAAAATATCGAGGCGGTCTACGCGGTTCCCGTCGCCATGACGTCTCACAACGGCCACCAGTTCGTGATTCCTTTGTAAAGAAAGCGCAAACGGTCACCCGCTGCGCTATGGAAAAACTCGACACAACAAGGAAAACTTAAATGAAGCACAAACGATGTACCATCCTATTGCTGGCTGTCCTGGCGTTGTCCGTTCTGAGCGCGTGCGGCGCGCCGGCCACGCCCGTTCAGCAGGAGCCGGCGGCCACCGTAAGCGCCGCCGCTAAAACTGTCACCGACATGCTGGGGCGGCAGGTGGAGGTCCCGTCTGAGGTCACGCGCGTCGTCGCCATTGGGCCGGGCGCGCTGCGGCTGTATGTCTACGCCGGCGACCTGACCTACGTCGTGGGCGTGGAGGAGATGGAGACGAGCGACACGAGCGGCAAGCCCTACATGCTCGCCAACCCCGACCTGGGGAAGCTGCCCGTCATCGGCCAGGGCGGCCCAAACAACGCCCCCGACCCCGAGAAACTGCTCACCGTCAAGCCGCAGGTGATCTTCAGCACCTATGCCTCCGAAGCCGCAGCCGCGGATGAATTGCAGCAAAAGACGGGCATCCCGGTCGTGGTGTTGAGTTACGGCGGGGCCGGCATCACGTCCATCTTTGGCGAAAAGGTGCAAGGCTCCCTGAAGCTGGTGGGGCAGGTCACCGGCAGCGACGCAAAGGCGCAGGCGGCGGTTGACTTCATCGTCAAAGCTCAGCAGGATCTGGATGCCCGCACGAAAGACATCGCGGATGCCGATAAGCCAACCGTGTACGTGGGCGGGCTTGGCTCCAAAGGCACGCACGGCCTGGAAAGCACCCAGGGCAAATACGCGCTGCTGGACGTCATCCACGCGAAGAACGTGGCCGACGAAACGGGCAAGAGCGGCTCCATCATGGTTGACAAGGAGAAACTGTTGGAGTGGGACCCGCACTACATCTTCGTTGACCAGGGTGGGCAGGCGATGGTCAAGGAGGACTATCAGAAGAACCCCGACTTCTACAACTCGCTCTCCGCGGTGAAGGAAGGGCGGGTGTATTCCCAATTGCCCTATAACTACTATTCCACCAATATCGACACGGCGATTGCAGACGCCTACTACCTCGGCACGATCATCTACCCCAAGTCCTTTGCGGACGTGACCCCCGCGCAGAAAGCCGACGAAATCTACCAGGGCTTGCTGGGCAAGCCGTTGTATGCGGAAATGGAGAAAGCGTTTGGAGGGTTCAAGGAATTCAAGTTGAGCGAGTAGCCGGTCCTCTCGGACTGGTCACGTGGCGCGGGTTGCCGGAGCATGGCAGCCCGCGCTTTTTTTGTGGCTCAGGTTGTACGGCTGATTGTCACCTGCTTGCCTTCCAGCAAGCGCAGGACGAACTACTGCCCGAGTTCGTCCTGTAACAAGTTGCAGAATCCGTGTGAGCCAGCGTGACCAGTTCGACCAGGCAAGCCCTGTGTCACCAGGCTGGGGCGGTCACCTCGCAATTGGTCTGCCCCGAAAGTTGTCACATCATTTACAAGTCCGAGGTTGGGATCGGGCGCAACATGACAATCGCCAGCCAAACGAACCATATGACTTGACTTATCCCAAAAACAGCCGTTAAGCCATTAAGCCCTGGAATCGTTGAGACGACGCCTACCAAACCCACGATCACGCCAAGATAGTTGAGAAACTTGGGGAGCCCGCCGGTGCGTAAAGCAGCCCAACTGACCAACAGCGTCATTAAGCCGCCTAATATTTCGCCATTTCCATTGCCCAGCCCACTAGCCACCACTTCAAATCCCTGCCAAGTCAACGCGGCTTGAGCGGGGTCTTTGCCATAGAGCGCGACGACAGGGGCAATCCCAGCATTCGAGACCATGCCGCTGGCGATCAGCGAGCCAGCCCAGATAATTCCAATCGCGGTCGCCACCTGCATAATAGCCGGAGCGCCTGCTTTCAATCGCTCGTAGAGCGCCAAAGCCAGCACAATTAGAAAGACCCCGAAAATCACATACATTATCAGGTTCGTTGAGTAAATGACCATTTGTTTATCAACGAGCAAGGCGACCTTCTGGGCCGGATCAACGATACTGGGATAGTCCAACACGAAGAGAAATAAAACAATCCCCACCAGGTATGCTACCGCCAAGTACAGCGCTGCGATGCCGCCCATTTTCTGTAAGTTCTTCATTTTTCTCCTTTTGCGAAAATAGTTACAGGTGGTTTTTTCTTGTGGAGTTCTGAGAGCAGGATGCAGTTTCCCTGCCTCTCACTCTCGAATATATTGAACCTCGGTTACTTGTTTCTCCAGTGGAAGGTGGCAGGTGGGCTGAGTTTGCTTTTGCGCAGGAGATTGGCTGGTGGCATCAGCCGTCAACTTGGAGGATATCAAGACAGCACCTAATCCCGCCGATATGGGTGCCAGCAATAACAACGAGCGTGACTTGGATGCTGCCCGGAAGATTTGCTTAAGACTCATGCCCTGCCTCCTGTTAGACACTACGCCTTTTCATTTCTTATTGCATATCAACGTATCTCCCATATTAAATCGGTGGACCATCGGAGGTCTTGTGCAGTACATGGATCACGATTTAGCATTGCCCCGGCGCGTTATCCGTTCCACCAGGGCCGCTTTGGCATCCTCTCTGCTGACAAGCTTGAGGCTGGATCAATGCGCCTTCAATGTACATCCTAATTACCGGAACGCTTGCGTGGGTAGGAGTAGAAAGAAAGCTGCTGCCATCACTGTGTATGAGATCCAGCCCTATTATAGATGCGAGAATGGTCGAGCTAGGCCTCTCCCCAGGGTAATCGCACTTGGAATTTAAGGCTACATATGGTGGATAAGGCACGTTTAGATGCCATATATAGGGGTGTTGCGTTCGGCAATCAGTGCCTTGTGATTTCTCCTACTCTGCGAGAAGTGGCCGCCTGTGGTTGCCCGTCACCGGCTTTGCGCAACGATGACTAGCAGAGTGGGTTCTTATTACTCTCTAGTAAGTCAAGGCATCCCTGATCTTAGAAATGAAGCCTCTCAACCAATCATGTTCGGTTTGCCTTCGTGTCCTTTGTGTCCCCGTGGTGAGTTCCTCTAAGCATCGCTCCGGGCTGGGCCTGCCCTGAGCGTGTCGAAGGGTTCGCGATGGTGCGCACTCATCTGCAACTGGCGCATCGCCGCCTTCATCAGCGAGCGCCCGGCGTCGTTCACACTCATGTCGGCGTTGCACGTCAGGGCGGACAGCCATCCGCCCCTACCAAAATGCCGCGTGCGCCTAAATGACGAACTGGCCGTCCCGGTAAAACGTGACGCCATCGGCGGAGATGCAGCCATCTTGCATGGAGGTGACCATATCCCAGTGTACGGCGCTGCGGTTGTTGCCGCCCGCGCCCACGGCCAGGTGGATGGTGCCGCCAATCTTCTCGTCAAACAGGGTGTTGTACGAGAACGTCTTGATGCCATAGTTCGTGCCGATGGCGAACTCGCCCAGCCCGCGCACGCCCTCGTCCAGGTCCAGCACCTTGAGCAGGACGTCCTCGTTCCGCTCGGCGGTGGCCTTCACCACGCGACCGTGCTCGAACCAAAGCTGTATGCCACTGATCTCGCGGCCGTGGTACAGGGTGGGATAGGAGTAGCGCACCCAACCCTGGGCCGAGTCCTCGATCGGGCAGGTGCAGATTTCGCCGTCGGGGTAGTTGGCATGACCGTCACAGTTGGCAAACACGCGATCGGTAATGTCCATGGTCATGTCGATGTTGGCGCCCTGCACGCGCAGCTCGCGCTTACCTTTGAGGAAGTCTACGTAGCGCTGTTGCAGCGCGCTCACGTTGCGCCAGCTCGCCACCGGGTCGGGGTCGTTCACCAGGCAGGCTGAGAAGACGAACTCAGTGTACTCGGCCAGGCTCATCTCGGCTTCCATGGCGGAGGCATCGGTGGGGAACTGGGTCACGACCCAGTTGTACTGGCCCTGAGACGAGCGTTCCATGCGCCGGCGGAGGATGGGGCCCTGAGCGTGCTGCTGGCGTGTGAGCGCTGCGGGGTCGGCGTGAGACAGGCGGCGCGTGTTGGTCTCGGCGCCGATGCGGATATAGGCGTCGAACTGCTCCACCGAGATGCGGTCCACGGGAGAGACGAAGTCGAGCTGCTCGCCCCTGGCGTACTCGTAGAAGATCTCGGCTGCGCCGGGGACGTCGGCGCGCAGGTAGGCGTTGCCACCCGCCTTGAGGATCTCCTTGTACAGCGCCAGCAGCAGCGGCTGTGCGGCGAAGCCCAGGCTCCATACGTATACGGTTTGGCCGGGTTTTACAGCGATCGAGTAATTGACAATGACTTGCGCCATCTTATCGAAACGAGGATCAAACATAGTTTTGTGTATCGGTCCTTGATATGGGATTTAACGACTTGTGACTCATTCACGCCTTCATCATCCGGCAGACTGCCGCGACGGACTCGTCGTCGAGCACACAATGGTCACCGGCCTGGAAATGCAGGAAGGTGGCCGTTTCATAGAGGATGAACCCGCTAAAGCGCGGGTCCGCCCGCACACGCTCGAACTCGGCAGGATAGTCCGGATTGACGTAGCGGTTGACGACCAACGGGATGCCCTTGCGCTGACAGCGGGCGATCATCTCCGCAGCAACGGCATCATTGAAAATGGTCGTGAAAGGCAGTTGGAAGATGCGCAGGATGCCCTCGTCGAGTAGCCCCTCCTCCACCCAGCGTTGCCAGTCATAGTGGATGTTGGCTGAATAAGCGAGGCGACGGCCCGGCGGCGGGTCCGGGCGGAACCAATCCAGGTTGAGATTCAGGCGCAGACGCTTGCCGCTGCCGGCGATCAGGCGCTTCGCCTCGCGCAGGAACTGCGTGTACGCGTCGCCCCGCACCTGGGCGACGGTCTGATTGCGGCGGGCGCACTCTTCCAGGACGATGGCGTTGAACCCGTAGTCCTGCGGGTAATCCGTATGGGTGGAGTGGTTTTCCACGCGGATATCGACGCCATCCACCCCGGCCGCGAGCATTTCGCGCAGGCAGGCCAGCCAGTACGCGCGCACCTGCGGCTCTGTTTCACACAGCGCCCCCGGCAGATATTCGTTTCGCCCATGCGTGAAGCCGATCAGCCCCTGCCGGCCGGACGCATTCGGTTCGTCGAGGCACACGCGGGAGCGCCCGAAGCCAATATCAAAATGCAATCCCCGCGTGCGGAAGTCCACCTGATCCGCCTGCCAGATGGCGTTGCCCGTCGCAACCACGCCGGGGATGCAGTCCCCATTTGCATCCAGCGCCACGAGCAGGTCCGTCCCGGCGTTCACAAAGTCGCCGGGGCCGGTCGAGAAGTCAGTCGTCACGAGGATGTAGGGATCGGTCAGGTGGAATCCCGTCAAAGTCAGGATTCGCACCGGGGCATGCTGTCGCGTCACGAGCGTCCCGTCGAGATCCCGCACCTCCTGGGGGCAGGGTTCGACCGCTTCGTGGACGGTGAAATCCACATTGCACGGCTGGTAGTGATCGTTCAGCGGGCTGGACCAGAGTTGCAGATGATCCCGGGTCACACGCGTGGGTGAGTCATCCTGCTTCATGAGTTTGATTGCACAGATGGGGGCATTGGAATCATCCCGGCTGGAAGCGCCCGGGCGTTGGCGGATGCGCAGGTCAGGATGTTGCACCACAAAAGGGTCCAACCAGGTCAGCCAGCCACCCTGCTGCCTCAGGCGACCATAGGCGCGCGCTTCAGGGCTGCCATCGGGCAAAGAAACGGCCGGGCCGGTCTCATAAGGTTTGTAGTAGGCATACAGTTCCAGCCCATGCCGATGAGCAGCCTCGGCAGCCATCCGCAGCGGGTTCGTGAGCAGGCGGAGCGTCTCGGCATAGTTGCGCCACTGCTCCGTAAGGCCAGCCGGCAGGAAATAGCCGCCGTGGCCGTCGCCGTAGTAGGCCCAACTCACGCGCCGGACGCCCAACTGACTCAACAGGCGCATCATCGCGTCGAGGCGAGCCGGGGTAATGATGGCAGCCAGGGCGTCGTCCGGAAAGTCCACCAACGTCTCCAGACGGAAAGGGGGCCGTTTCACATCAGACAGAACAGCCGATTCACTTGGATACATGAGTGCAGAGTTCCTTTCGCATCGTATCTTCAGTTCATCCTCCGACAGATCTGCGGAAACCAACAACTGCTCATGATGTCCCTTGTTTAGAGCGTTGTCAGCATCTTTGCGGTTCCTGGTTTCTATAATACCGCCAGTTAGGCATGTCGGGGCTTCGTCAAACTCCGCCCGGCGTCGTCCAGCAGGCAGCGCACACGTGCGCCGGCGTTACATACCTGGGCGGACAGCCGTCCGCCCCTACCCCAATGCCGCGTGCGCCGGTCACGTCCAGGTGAATGTCGATGCGATCCAGCAGCAGCCCGCTCAGCTTATATATGGCTAAAGCTGTTAAATGTCAACGTTGGATAAGGCACTCACCGCTTTCTCGTACCAAGTTCCAATAGTCTCCACATAACTTGCCATTTCGCTACGGAAGACTCGACTCCTCATGTTTTCTTCCAGATTATTCATATTATTCATCAACTGATCCACGGGTGTGTTTATGTTTCTGAAGCAGGATATCGCTTCCTCAAACATATCCTTACAATGTGGAAAAACCGATTTCGCCCTCTCCAAGAACTCACATGCATATCCTGAATAACCTGTGTGCCCATAGTTTGTTGCGACCGCTATCCATATACCTGTATGGTCATCGGCAATTGCTTTGTTTTTTTCTTCTGAATATGTTTCCCCTCGAAGACAGGCGGCCCAATCACTTAGGGCTTGTCTACCATATGTTGCTAAGCCTATTTTTTGCATATTATACAAAGCAGGTATACGATTAATAGCTTTCCGTATCGTTTCCTCTAACGGTGGCGTTTTCGTTTTCTTACCAAAATAGATGAGTCTATCCGTGTACGCCAAAATACCATCGTAAAACGTGAGGGGGTTTCCCTCCAGAAGAACGGAACTATCCTGCAATAATAAGCAATACTGGTCAGTATTTTTATCACAACCAATGATCAGGCCAAAGGATTTATAATCTGACGTCAAGTTACGTCCGATAACTGGCAGACCTCGCGTAAGAGAGTCAATAATCATCTGCCGATGCACGGCCTCATTTTTTACGATATCAGCCCGTTCAACCAACTCATATTGATAACCGCACGCTTCGAAAACCAATTGGGCAGCGCGGGTAGCGAGATTATGGGATGATGCGCCACCAAATCCAAATTGTGGTGCACACAGCCACTCCTGTGTGAAGATATCTCCGGTGATGCCCGCAATCAGGGTATAGTCGAAATTATCTTCTTGGAGATACTGCAGAATAGACAGGAAACATCCGCAAAGTTCATAATTTTCTGAGTTTTTCTGATATAGTTTTGGAACATTCTTTAATATATTCATTTTCCCTCCACTTTCTTGCATGTCAACTCGTGTTTTATGGTTATTGTTAATTGTTGTTTTTGACCATTATTGTTGGTGAGAAGATTGCGGATCTGAATATTCTTAACTCATCTCTTTAAGTACAGCCATATTTTGCTATTTTCTCCGCCTAACACGGATCAGGCTGCTTCATGTCGGCCTTAGAGTATGCTTAACGGTGTGAGGACCGGCCAAACCACATGTGCTTCCAGGATTTCCTTTTGCATGTTCAGGTAGTTCAGTGTAAGCGCGTCGTCCGTCGTGTTCTCTGGCAAGGATTCCGGATTGCTCATCATCTCCCGTTTATCGTCACAACCAATTGATGTAATTTGGATGAGGCCTCTCGACTCATCATGTTCGGCTTGTCCTTTGTATCTCCGTGGTGAGTTCCTCTAAGCATCCTTTCCTCTGGGCCGATACTGCAACGCCTCGGCCAGGTGCGTGACCTTGATCGCATCGCTGCCGGCCAGGTCCGCGATGGTGCGTGCCAGCTTCAGCACACGATGAAACGCCCGCGCGCTGAGCTGCAACTGGCTCATCGCCGCCTTCATCAGCGAGCGCCCGGCATCGTCCAGCACGCAGTGCACCCGCACGTCCGCTACCCCCATGTCGGCGTTGCACGTCAATGCGGACGCCCCACCAAACCGGCACGCCTGCCGCTCGCGCGCCACCTGCACCCGCGCACGAATCGCCTCCGAGCGTTCCCCGGCGCGATTGTCCGACAGCTTCTCGTAATCCACGCGCGTCACGTCCAGGTGAATGTCGATGCGGTCCAGCAGCGGCCCGCTCAGCTTGTGCTGATAGCGGCTGATCAGCGCCGGCGTGCAGGTACACGGTTTGAGCGGGTCGCCATACCAGCCGCACGGGCAGGGGTTCATCGCCGCGACGAGCATGAAGTTGGCGGGGAACGTTAATGTGCCCGCCGCACGGCTGATCGTCACCTGTTTGTCCTCCATCGGCTGGCGCAACACTTCCAGCGAGCGTAGGTCGAACTCGGGCAGTTCGTCCAGGAATAGCACACCACGATGAGCCAACGTGGCTTCGCCCGGCCTGGGCACGTTGCCGCCGCCGATCAACCCGGCGTGGCTGATGGTGTGATGCGGCGCGCGGAAGGGGCGCGTCTGCACCAGGGGCGTGTCGCGCGGCAGCATGTCGGCCACGCTATAGATGCGCGTCACCTCCAGTGCCTCTTCGACGGTCAGGTCCGGCAAGATGCCCGGCAGTGCGCGCGCCAGCAAGGTCTTGCCCGAGCCGGGGCTGCCGCTCATCAGGCAGTTGTGCCCACCCGCAGCCGCCACCTCCAGCGCGCGCTTGGCCACCTCCTGGCCCTTCACCTCACAAAAGTCGGTCACCGGCGCACGCGAGGCCAGCAGATGCTGCTTGTCGCGCACGGTGTCATGCTGAACGGTGTTCAAATTCGTGAGGCCATTCAGCGCCGCGACCAGTTCAGCCAACGTGTTCACGGCCACCACTTCCACCCCCGGCACCAGCGTGGCCTCTTGCGCGTCGATGGCCGGGACGAAGATGCGCCTGTAATGCTTGTCGCGCGCCATGGCCGCCATGGGCAACACCCCGCGCACGTGCCGCACCGCGCCATCCAGTGCCAGTTCGCCCAGCACCAGCGCGCCTTCCAGCGCTTCGCCCAGCACCTGCTCCGAGGCCACCAACATACCTAACGCAATCGGCAGGTCATAGCTGGGGCCCACCTTGCGCAGGTCGGCCGGGGCCAGGTTCACCGTCAGGCGCGTATAGGGAAATTGCAAGCCGCTGTTCTTCAGCGCGGCGCGCACGCGTTCGGCGCTCTCCTTCACCGCTGCGTCGGGCAGGCCGACCAGCGTGAAAAAGGGCATGCCCTTGCTGCTGTCCACCTCGACCTCGACGATGGTGCCTTCCAGCCCCACGATGGCGCACGAGTTCACTTTGGCGAGCATGATCCTCCCCCGTTGATGAGATTGCTGCTACCGAAAATTGTAGTCCAGCGGAGGGTTCGCCGCAAAAGGCTCCAGAATAAACCACAAAGAAACAAAGGTACAGAGAACACGAGGAATAGCAGGGAACCCCTTTGTGTCCTTTGTTGCTTTCTTTGTGTGAAATAGTTCTTAGGCCGGGCAGGTCAGGCGGAAGGGCAACAAGGGCTATGTTTCCGACAACGTTCTGGCATTCAGATAACTGAACAGGAATAGCGCGCACATAGCTACCTGGTTAACAAGCAGCGGGAGTGTTTGTCCGAACTGCTCCAGCGGGGTCAATCCAGTGACGAGTGCATACACTCTTAGCGCAATATAACCCACGATAACGAGAATAGTCAGCGGCAGAACGTCTTTACGCACCACTGGCTTGCGGTCCGCCCAAAAGAGCAGGATCGTCCACCCGGCCATCAACGGCACGGCGTTGAGCAGGCCATAGCCGAAGCTTGTGTCGGGATTCAGGTCGATGTTCATGAAACGTAGATAGAGATTGGGGAACAACATCAAAACGGCAGCCGCGGCGTCCACAAGGATGCCCCACCAGTAACTTATTCGCAACAGGAGTATCTTTTTGCGCATTGGTATTTTTTCTCCGACTGCTTTTGCGCGATTGACGCGCTTTTCTTTAGCTGATCACGATGTCGATGCTTACGATACAATCGGGGTGCCGTCTTGTCTTGTTCGACGGCGCAGCCGATTTGATTTCTCACGCAATCCAGTGCGAGCAGCTCTATGACAATCCATCGAAAAGCCACCGCGTCAATATCCCTGGATGTCGCTCGCTTGCTCTTGAAATATGCCGTGGGTCTGGGCATCGACACGGATGCAGTCTGCCGGTGTATGGGCCTGGATATAGTGACCTTACAACAAGACCTCGGTGGTCGGATGGCCGCGAAGACATTCGATGCCCTATGGGCGGAAGTGGCAGGCCGGGCGAATGATCCCTGGTTGGGGTTGCACTTTGGCGAGGCTATCCCTGGGTTTTCCAGCGGGCATATTCTGATGGGGATGATGCTGAATTGCAGCACGCTGGAGGAAGCACTGGCACGATTTTGCCGTTACCATGGCCTGCTTAGCGATGGGGCAGTTCCTGAATTGAGGGTTGAGGGCGATGATGTGGTGTTCCATTTGCAGCCCGTCCCAACGGAACAAACCTATTACCCGGAAGCGGTTCTCGCGATGCTCACAGTGATTGTCCAACGGTTGACCGAGAGCCAGGTGCAACCCATCGAGGTTCGTCTCACACATTCCCAGCCGGCGGACCTGACTGAGCACCGGCGAATCTTCAATGCGCGGCTGTTATTCGCGCAGCCTTGCGCCGGCATGGTTTTCAAGCGCGAGGCGCTTCGCACCGCTATTTTCCTGGCCAACCCCATCTTGTTGGATGCTCTGGAACGTGTGGCGCGGAGCATGGTGAGCCAACCGCCTTCGCCAACAACCTGGACCGTTCGAACAGGTGGCATCATGGCGCAATTGCTGTTGCGCGGCGAAGCCCCACGACTGCCGATAGTCGCACGGGAACTTGCGATGAGTCCACGGCACTTGCAGAACAAACTGCGCGCCGAAGGCACTTCATTCCAGGCGCTGCTCGACACTGAACGCAAGCGAATTGCGCTGAACTGCCTCAGCCAGACCGAGATGACGCTGTGTGAAATCGCGTTCCTTCTCGGATTTTCGGAACAAAGTGCTTTCAATCATGCGTTCAGGCGGTGGACCGGCGGCGCCCCGGGGGATTTTAAGATCACTGCCGGGAATTCGCACGGCGATGAGGGACACAGGCAGGCATGATAAGCATGCCCGCATCTTTTTGATGTTGGGCTACATACCGCGAATAAAAGGGAGATTGAAATGATTCTCATCACCGGTGGCGCCGGGTTCATCGGCAGCCAGGTGTGCCATGCGCTTGTAGCGCAGGGGCACGAAGTCGTGGCGGCCGATCAACACGTCGATATGCACGCGCCCTGGCACGTTGCGCAAGGCGATATCAGCTCGTCCGATTTCTTGCAGCATCTGTTTCAGACCTATTCGTTTGGGGTAATCATCCACCTGGCCTCACTGCGTAATTCCAATTCGCAGCGCGACCCACAGGCGGCCATGCGCGTCAACATCGGCGCCAGCCTGAACCTGCTCCAACTGGCCCAGGCATACCGCGTGCCGAAGTTCATCTATGGCAGTTCGATCAGCGCCTATGGCCCCAAACCGTGCGCGCAATACGGCGTCGTATCGGAGCTTGAGCCGGCTGCGCCGAACAATGTCTATGGCCTATGTAAGCGTTACGTCGAAGTCGTTGGCGAGCAATATCGTCGCGAGGGTAAGTTGCAATTCGTCGCCCTGCGCATCGCAATGGTGATCGGCCCGGGGGTGGTCAGCCAGGCGTCGGCTTGGCGCGGCGAGATATTCGACAAGTTGCACGCCGCGCAGCCGGTGCGCATCAAGCTGCCCTATGGCGAGGACGACGTCCTGCCCCTGGTGCACGTCGCCGATGTGGCCGAGATGATGTGCCTTCTGGCGCAGGCGAGCCAGCCGCAACACGCTCTCTATAACACGCCGGCGGAGACCTGGTGCTGTGCCGACCTGGCCGCGTACATCCGCTCCTTGAACCCGAACATCGAACTGGACCTTTCGCCTGCCATCGTGCGGGGTGACCCGGAGGCGGTTGACGGCAGCCGGTTCGCCCAGGAGTTCGGCTTTGTGCCTGTATCGCTGAAAGACCGCCTGCGCATGTAGTGTGTGCGGGCGCGTTTTAGCCGGTAGCCCTATTCCCAAGGGGTGCGTACAATACGCGCAGACTATCAAACCTCATGGAGGGTAGCGATGACACAAGTAGCGGAGCGCAAGTTAAGTTTCCCGATCGTTGATACGCACCTTCATCTGTGGGACCCCACCCACTTTCGCATGGCGTGGCTGGACAAGAATCCCCTGTTGAACAAACCCTATGGATTGCCCGAATATCGTGCCCATACGGAAGGGGTTGAGATCGAAGCGATGGTGTATTTGCAGACGGAGGTGGAAACGCCCTATGCCCTGTTGGAAGCGCGCTGGGCGGTGGAGCGCGCCGGCGAGGACCCGCGCCTGAAGGGCATCGTCCCCTGGGCGCCTCTGGAATATGGCGAGCGCGCACGCGCATTCCTGGCTGCGTTGGTGGACATCAGCCCGCGCATCAAAGGCATCCGGCGCATCATCCAGTTCGAGCCGGACCTGGATTTTTGCCTGCGGCCCGATTTCGTGCGCGGCGTGCAGATTCTGCCTGAATATGGCCTGACATTCGACATCTGCATCGACCATCGCCATCTGCCCAACACCATCGAACTGGTGCGGCGTTGCCCCAACACCACGTTCATCCTGGACCATATCGCCAAGCCGGATATCAAGCACCATCAGCTTGACCCGTGGCGCGCGGGAATGAAGACGCTGGCCGGCTTCCCGAACGTGTGGTGCAAGATGTCGGGCCTGGTGACGGAGGCCGATCATGAGCATTGGACGCGCGACGACTTGAAGCCTTTTATCGATCACGTTTTGGATAGCTTTGGCTTTGAGCGGACGATGTTCGGCGGCGATTGGCCGGTGGCCTTCCAGGCCGCGCGTTACCCCCAATGGGTAAACGCTTTGCTGTGGGCGGTGAGCGGCTGCTCGGAAGAGGAACTGCGCAAGCTCTTTCACGACAACGCGTGCGCCTTCTATCGATTGGGATAGCGCTAAGTATCTGTCACGCAAAGAAACGAAGCAACAAAGAGGATATATCACGAAAGAGTCAATCCAAGAGATGCACGCGGCAAACCGCAGACATTGGGATGCCGTGGCCGAGGGTTGGCGCCAGTTGCGCGATCGGGATCAGATCTGGCGCAAGTGCCCTACTCAGCCGGAGCTTGCCTTCGACGGCGCAGCGCTGGAGATGATCCGCCGGTTCGGCGGCGACCTGGCGGGCCAACGGGTGTGCGTGATCGGCAGCGGCGATAACTATGCTGCGTTTGCGCTGGCCGGGATGGGCGCGAATGTCACGTCGGTGGATATCTCCGAGCGCCAGTTGCAAGTTGCCGCCGCGCGTGCGGATGAACTTGGCCTGCGGATCACGTTTGTACAATCTGACGCGGCGGACATGAGCGCGATTGCGGATGAGTCGTTCGACCTGCTGTGCTCCAGCAATGGCTTTTTCGTGTGGATCGCGCAGCCCGGGCGCGTGTTCTCTGAGGTGCAACGCGTCCTGAGGCGCGGCGGCTATTACATCTTCTACGACATCCACCCCTTCATGCGGCCCTGGAAGGATCAGGTACTTCCGCTTGAGATGGAAAAGCCCTACTTTGAAACGGGCCCGTTCGTTGAATTGGAGGAGGGCCAGCCGGTCTACGAGTTTACCTGGACCTTGAGCGACCTCGTCAACCCGTTGCTTGCGGCGGGGCTGCACCTGTGCCAAATCGCCGAGAGCGCCGCCAGGGATTCGCGCTTCTGGCAAGGCTACGCCTACACACCCGGCAGCGATGATGCGTTGCTGGGTTGGCATCACAACCCGCGCGCCGGGTTGCCGGTGTGGCTCACGGTTGTTGCACAGAAACCGCGATAGCGCAGTGACTTGCTCAGTTGGGTTATAGTTCTTTCAGGCAGCCATGAAACAAAAGACAATAGGGCAAATTGTTGACATGATGGTGAAGCGCCTGGTAGAACGCTTTGATCCAGACCAGATCATCCTGTTTGGCTCTCATGCGCGCGGCACGGCAGGGCCGGACAGTGATGTGGACCTGCTAGTTGTAATGCCAGTACAGGGCTCCAAACGTGCCAAGCAAATCGAGATGCGCTTGGCGTTGCACGACATTGCTGTGCCAAAAGACATCATACTTGCCACACCTGAGGAAATCGCCCGTCAGCAGAATGTCGTTGGAACACTCATCCAACCTGCGCTACGCGAGGGTAAAGTGTTGTATGTCCGAGGTCAATGATGTCGTCCTTCATGTTGCCACACAGTGGGTGCAGAAAGCCGAAAATGACCTGAAGACCGCTGCATATACCCTCACGTTGGGTACTGCTTGCCCGACCGATACAGTCTGCTTTCATGCTCAGCAGTGTGTTGAGAAATATCTTAAAGCGCTCCTGGTGCTGCACCAGATCGAGTTTCCGCGGACACACCACATCAGCACGCTGTTCAACCTTTTACCCACGCATGTACGGCCAGACCTTACGCCAGATGAACAGGAACGCTTAACGGACTACGCCATATCGACTCGTTATCCTGGGGATTACGATCCGATCCCGCTCGTTGAAGCTCGGCGAATTGTTAGAGTTGCGCGCAATGCACGCAAGCAAATTCGCAAACATCTTCCCGGGCAAATGCTCCGTGCAAGATAAGGTGAAGCACCGTAAAGCCAACTTGACTTTTTCGTCACTCAGGGTACTAATGTTGTCCTACTGGTATTGGTCACCCGGGGATGACATCAAGGTGAATGGTGAGTTGTTTCCAATCCGGTAAGGGTAATGTGTTGGTGTGTTTTTTGGAGATATTCACTCATGGGTAAGTATAGGATTTTGACGGAAGAGCAGGTTCAAAGTTTTCTCGATAAGGGGTATCTGGTTGTACACGATTGTCTGGATATGAGCATCGCCAATCGCTGGATCGATGAAACATACGAGCGATTGGGCTATGACAAGAACGATCCAGGCACGTGGGCGAAAGACATCGTCTGGATGGATCACAAAAACCAGTTGCCGGTGAGAGAGGTGGCGCCCAAGGCATGGGCTGCTTTGCTGGATGTGATTGGCGGGGAGGATCGGCTGGAAACGCAGGTCATGAGGCTTGCCTCCTCTGGTCATTTCACCTCGATCAACTCCTTCCAGTGGTCCGATGCGTTCATCGTCAACTTCCACCGGGGTATTGAGCAGCCCTGGCAGCCGCCCTCGCCGAAAGTGACCGGCTGGCACAAGGATGGCTCCTACTTCAGGCATTTCATCGACAGCCGCGAGCAGGCGCTCTTGCCCATCGTGCTGTGGTCCGACATGTTGCACCAAGGTGGAGCCACCTTCATCGCGCCCGATTCGGTGCGGCTCATCGCGCGCTTCCTCTATGAGCATCCCGAAGGGGTGGACCCACACGACTTCAAGTTCCAGGAACTGATCAGCCAGTGCACCCAGTTCGAGGAGGTGACAGGCAAAGCCGGCGACTTCGTGATCATGCACCCGTTCATGTTGCATGCGTCGTCGCAGAACGTGCTCGGCAGGCCGCGCTTCATGAGCAACCCGCCGGTGGTGCTGAAGGAACCGATGAATCTTAACCGTGCGAACCCGGATGACTTCTCGCTCCTGGAACGTGCGACGCTGCACTACCTGGGGCTGGAGCGGCTGGACTTCCAACCCGCCGCGCCGCGTGAGGCGTTCTGGTCGCCGGTGGAGCAGGCCGCCGCCTGACCGGCACGTTTCTTGACGCGCAAGAGAGAGACCTCCCGGTGGGCCCAGCACAGTATGCTGCGTCACCCGCCGAGAGGTCTTTTTTGTAGAGCACATTGCGCAGACTTCGTTCGAGAAGCCTGCGAGGGTGGGGTGGTGGGCACCCGGAAGCGCGCGTTCGCCAGGGGAATGGTGGAGGTCACACCCACGTTCTTCGCGCCGCCCTCAAAGTTGGCATGCGGGGCGTATCTAGCAGCCTTGGGACGCTATGGCGCGTCCCTGGGCGTAGCTGGAGCTTAGGCGTGTTTCACCCCGGAAAGCAGTGCCAACTCGCGCCACTTCCAGTAGCAATCCACATCCAGGAAGCCGATTTGTCGCAACCAGTTGAGTTGCATTTCCACGCTCACGCATTGGTTGGCCGGGTCTTCGTCTGCCGTGCTCATCCCTAGCGCATGGAAAAACGCCTCATGCAGGCCGGGTGTTGGTGATGCCACTTGTTCCAGGTTGCAGAACAGCCCGCCCGGCTCAAGCAAATTGAAAATCTCCTGGTAAAGCGCGGCTTTGCGTTCGTCGCTCAGGTGGTGAATGGCAAGGCTGGACACGACCACGTCGAATGTGCCAAGCGCGGGCAGCGGCAGGCGCATGTCGTGCTGAATCAGGGTGATCGCCGCAACGCCATGAAAACGTTCATGCGCTGCTGCGAGCATGGTAGGCGATAAGTCCAGGCCAGTGCCCTGGATAGTGGGCCGTGCGAGCTTGACTAACGCAAGCAACCGCCCATCGCCGGTTCCCAGGTCCAAAACACGCTTTGGTTGAGCTGGCAGCAATTCCAATACCACTGCTTCGCCTTCGGTGCGGTGAGGAATCTTATCCGCCATCGCCAGGTAAGCGAGTGCATGTTCCGCCGTTGCATATTTGCCCAGGTCGGGTAATGTCATTGTTTTCCTCCGCTTTGATGGCTACGATTATGACGCTGGATAAGAAAAAGTGGAACGATTGCGGATGCTGAGATAAACTCAAGCCTATGGCGGTCTCTCTCCTGGCGACAAAGCTGCTCATCCCGCGACCACGGCAAACCCTGGTGCCGCGCGCGCACCTGTTGGAGCGCCTGGAGCAGTGCCTGCAATATAGGTTCACCCTGGTTTCCGCGCCGGCCGGCTCTGGCAAGACCACGCTCCTGAGTGCCTGGGCGCAAGGGCTATCGCAGCCGGTGGCGTGGCTGGCGCTGGATGAGGCGGATAACGACCCCACGCGCTTCGGGCGCTACCTGGTGGCTGCCTTGCAACAGATCGATCCCGCCATCGGCCAGGATACCCTGGGAACGCCTCCGCCTCAGATCGAGGCCTTGATTGCGGCGCTCGTCAACGATTTTGCCACGCGCCCCGCAGATTTCGTGATGGTGTTGGACGATTTTCACCTGATCGACAACCCCGCCATCCACGAGGCCATTCGCACGCTCGTCACGCATCAGCCGCCGCAGATGCACCTCGTCATCGCCACGCGTGAAGACCCACAGTTGCCGCTGGCGCGCCTGCGCGCGATGGGCCAATTGTTGGAGTTGCGCGCGCAAGACCTGCGCTTTTCTCCTGCCGAAGCCGCCGCCTTTTTGAAGGACGTGATGGGCCTGGCATTGGATGAGCGGGATGTAGGCGAACTGGAAACGCGTGTCGAGGGATGGGTTGCCGGGTTGCAGCTTGCCGCGCTCTCGCTGCAACATCGTCAGAACCCAAGCGAACTCATTGCCGCGCTCTCGGGCAGCCATCACTTCATCCTCAGCTACCTGACGGAGGAAGTGTTACGCCAGTTGTCGCCGGAGTTGCAAGCGTTCCTGTTGCAGACCTCGCTGTTGAGCCGGTTGAGCGGCCCGCTGTGCGATGCGGTGACCGGCCGTAGCGACAGTGCGGCGCTGCTGGAGCGCCTGTATGCCTCGAATGCCTTCGTCGTTCCCCTGGATGAGGCGCATCAGTGGTATCGCTATCATCACCTCTTTGCCGACCTGTTGCGCAGCCAGTTGAAGCGTACCCAGCCGCAACTGGTGCCCGTGCTTCACGCGCGCGCCAGTGCGTGGTTTGAGGCCCAAGAGGATGGCGCAAGCCAGGCGATTGAGTATGCCCTGGCCGCCGAGGACTATGCGCGCGCGGTGCGCCTGATGGAGACGCACGTGCGGCAGGTGCTCTTGCAGGGTTACGCCCAGACGGTGGAGGGTTGGCTGCATCGCTTGCCGCCGGAATGGCGCATCGCTGGGCCGCGCGCCAACCTGGCTTTCGCCGGATCACTGATGTTGCGCGGGCAGTTGGGAGAGATCGAACCCTATCTGCGCAATGCCGAGGCCGGCGCCGCGTCGGATGCCATCCGCGCCGAAGTGCGCGCCTTGCGCGCGCTGCTGGTCTCTCTGCGGGGCGACACAGCAGAGGGCTGCCGTTTGGCGCGCGAAGCGGTGGCGCTGGCACCGCAGGATGATCTGTATCTGCAAGGCATGGCGCATTTTTACCTGGGCACGGCCTATCACTATGCGGGCCAGGTGGCGCAGGCCATTGCGGCCTATCAAGAGGCGCTCCCGCTGTGCCGGGCGGCGGACAACACACTGGCTTCCATGTTGATCGTGGCGAACCTGGCGTTGCTCTATCACATTCGCGGGCAACTTCATGCAGCAGCCGAAGTGTGCCGCCGGACGATTGAAGCCGCTGGGCCGGCCGGCATCTCACCAGCGCTGGCAACGGTTTATTGTTGTGAGAGCGAGCTGCTCTTCGAGTGGGGCAGGCCGGAGGCGGCGCGCGAGCAATTGCAAAAGTGGCTTGAGTTGAGTCGGCGTGGTGGGCATGTCGCCGCGCTGGCCTATGGCGACGTGGTGTTCTCACGCATCCAGCAGGCGCAGGGCGACCTGCCCGCCGCACAGGCTGCGTTGGACCATGCGCGCACGTTGCTGGGGCATGGGATGCCGGCCTGGGTGGCGCCGCAGGTGGTGGCGCAAGAGGTGTCCCTGGCGCTGGCGCGGGATGACGTCTCCGCAGCGCGCCGGGCCCTGGCACAGACGGGCATCGGCATCGACGACGAGATCGACCACACCCGCGAGGTCATTCAGATTGCATATTTGCGGTTGTTGCTGTACGTGGGCCGTGGCACGTCGCAGGTGGGGGCGTTGAATCAGGCGCTCGGTTTGGCCGGGCGCGTGCTGGCCTCCGCGGAGGCGGACGGGCGGATGGGCCATGTGATCGAGGTGTTGGCGTTGCGCGCGCTGCTATACCAGGCGCACGGCGACGCTGGCCCTGCGCGCGATGACCTGCGCCGAGCGCTGACGCTTGCCGAGCCGGAAGGCTACGTGCATCTCTTCGTAAGCGAAGGCGAGCCCCTGCGATTGCTCATTGACGATTTTAGATTGACGATTGACGAATCTCTCCCCTCCTTGAAGCGCTATGTGGACAGCTTGTTAGCGGCCTTTCCCAGAGAAGTCCTCATCGTCAATCGTCAATCACCAATCGACAATTTACTCACTGGGCGCGAGCTTGAAGTGTTGCGCTTGATCGCGGCGGGGTTGACTTACCAGGAGATCGCTGCGCGCCTGGTGGTGAGCCTGAACACCGTGCGCTTCCATGTCAAGGGAATTTATAGCAAGCTGGGCGTGGAGAAGCGCGTGGCCGCTATCGAAAAGGCCAGGGCGCTCGGGTTACTGTAATCTTTTTCGGAAGCCAGCCACGGATAAACACGGGTGAACGCAGATGTAGGGGCTTTGTTTTTGTGTATGCTGTCCAAACCTCGTTCCCCAATCTCTGATTTTCAAACCCACATCTTTCTCCACCCACAAACCACATCTTGATGTGGCGCTTCGAGCGTCGCTTTGCCCTATCCTCAACGCGGCAGTACACAAAACAAAGAGGAAATGCAAATGCCGCGTCTCGATGAAAGTGCAGATTACATCATTAAAGTTCAGGGGCATATCGATGCCTCGCTGGCTGATTGGTTCGGGCCGCTGGACATCGTCACCGCGGCGGATGAGGGTGAGCAAGTCATCACCATCCTTTCGGGCACGCTCGCCGATCAGGCCGGTCTGCTAGGGCTCATCCGCCATTTGCATGGGTTGGGTGTGGTCTTGCTCTCCATTGAGCGCATTGCACGCCTGCAACGATGAGGACAAACCTGTCATGATTCGTACATCTCTACGACCTTTCTACGTATTGGGTAGCCTGATTGCACTTCTTCTTGTCATCACAGCCGGAGCCGGTGTATTCGTGGAAGGGCTTTACAAACCCTTCCTGCCTGCTGAACTGGTGGCTTTTCAGTATTTTCAGGACCTTGTGTCGCTTATCTTTGCGCCGGTTCTGGTCGTGGCAATGCTTTACACGGGGCGTGGCTCGACGCGAGCTTTCATCATTTGGGCTGGGCTGCTGGTGTACGTGCTGTACTACTACGCCTTCTACGGGTTTGGGATGGTCTATACGGCCTACTATCCACTCTACCTGGCGCTGATGGGGCTGTCTGGCTTTTCGCTCATCGGGATGCTCACGGCAGTAGATCTGGAAGTATTTCAGAAGCTTGTGACGAGTCGGATGCCCGTGCGGCTTATCGCCGTCGTGTTGGGCATGTCGGTGCTCTTCGTGCCAATCTGGCTGGGCATGTTGATGCAGAGCATCGCCGCGCAGCAGGCTTCCAGCACTGCACTGGTGTTTGTTCTCGACCTGTCCTTCCTGATTCCTGCGATCGCATATACAGCGGTGCAGGCTTGCCGGCGACGCCCGGTGGGGTATCTGTTGAGCGGCGTCTTCCTGTTCAAGGCCACCGTTTCCGGCATTCTCTTGACGGGCGGGGAATTTCTGAAAATGCAACGTGGCCTGCCGCCCGCCATAGATCAGCTTGGCATATACGTCTTTCTGGCCATCGCCGGCTCGCTGGGTCTGGCGCTCTACATGCGAAACCTGCAGGCCGGGCCGGAGTCAGATGGGGCTGTCAACCAGAACAATTTGCAGCCCGTGCAGCAGTAACCTGAACAAAAGGAGAAATATTATGAAACCCTCTAAAACGTTGATCGTCTTAACGGTCTTAATCGGTCTGCTGGCCCTACTGGCCGCTGGTACGGGCGTGTTCTACCAGGGTGATGGCGCCAGCTATGAAGTCACCAGCCTGCGTGGTGAGGAAGTGTTGATTAACGGGCATGGCCTGTATCGGTATGATCCCGTCAGCATGGCGGCGCAAGGCATTGCGCAAGACGCGGTCACGCTCGCGCTGGGCATTCCCCTGTTGTTTGTCAGTTTGTATCTCTATCGGCAGGGGCGCTTGCGCGGGCAGTTGTTGCTTACCGGAACGCTGGCCTATTTTCTCTACACCTACACCAGCCTGTCATTTGGCGTAGCCTTCAACCCGCTGTTCCTGGTCTACGTGGCGTTGTTCTCGCTGAGCCTGTTTGCGTTCATCATCGCGATGCTATCGGTGGATTTGCACATATTGCCTTCGCACTTCACGGAAAAGTTGCCGCGCCGTGCGATTGCCATCTTCATGTTCGGGGGCGGCGCGTTTTTGTCGCTGGCATGGCTGGGTCGTATTGCGCCGGGGTTGGTCGGGGGTGTCCCAGTTGGGTTGATGACGAACACGACGTTGTTCATTCAGGTGATGGACCTGGGGGTGATCGTGCCGCTCATGGTGCTGTCGGGCGTCTTGTTGTTGCGCCGCCAGCCGCTGGGCTACCTGTTGTCATCCGTCGCGTTGATTAAGTTCATGACGATGGGTGTTGCGCTGATGGCAATGATTGCCGGCCAGTTGCTGGCCGGTGAGGTGGTGCCCGTCATCGAAGCGACGATCTTCGTCATCATGGCCGCTGCGGACTTCATCATGGCGTTCTTGCTGATGCGTCACTTGCGCGAAGTTGCAGTGGTGAGTGACGCGCGCTAGATATGAATAGAGGGAGCGGCACGCCCACCGCGCCGCTCCCTCTATCTTTTTGCCCCGATAACCGCTACTTCGCTACAGCGGCACCGCGGTGATACGCCGTACCAGGCTGATCTGCATTCTTCACTTTCACCGGCTGGCCTGCCAGCACTGCGCGAACTGCAAAAACTGCGCGATCAAAGATGTTCGGCACCTGCACAATCGTTCCTTCGACTTCTCTTGAGTTGCTTCGCCTGGCGTTTTCCAGTTGATACTCCGCCTGCGAAATCTGAATTACATCAAACATATCAATCAGTTCTCATTTAATAAACAGCTTGTTCGAGGCTGGTTATACCGCGTGAATGTTAAGAAAAGTTGATCTATCCTGTCAACAAACTTGTCAAAGACTTGTCAAAGCCTGAAAGGGTGACCTATGTAAAATCATGTAAGCTCTGTTTTTAGTTTGCCTGGGAGGATCAGTTGCCAGTGCCCGAGACAACTCTTGACTCATTCACAACATTCGGTGCTCTGCTCAGGTATTTACGGCGGCGCGCTGGATTGACTCAACGCGAGTTGGGTATTGCTACGGGTTACTCCGAGGCGCACGTGTCGCGCCTGGAGAACGGCCAACGTCTTCCTATGCCCACAACCGTGCGCGCATTGTTGATCCCGGCCCTGCATCTGGAGAACGAACCATTGTCAGCCGACCGCCTGATGGCACTGGCGAGAGCCGCACATGGCGTGGAGCCGGCCGCGTCGCCCATTCCCAGCAACCTGCCGGCGCAATTGACCAGCTTCATCGGGCGTGAAAATGAAGTTGCCGAGGTGAAGCGCCTGCTGGTGACGACGCGCCTGTTGACGCTCACCGGCGCCGGCGGGGTTGGTAAGACGCGCCTGGCAATCGAAGTCGGCGACTCATTGGCGAATGGCACCGGCCAGTGGCCTGAGGCGATCACCTATTCCGACGGCATCTGGCTTGTGGAACTGGCGCTACTCACAAGCGCCCGGCAAGTGCCAGATGCAATCATCTCGGCGTTGGGCTTGCAAACCATGAGCCATACCGCCGTGGCCGTGCTCATCGATTACTTGCACGATAAGCATCTGCTGCTCATCCTTGACAACTGCGAGCATGTCATCGATGCCTGCGCGGAGCTTGCCGAAGTGTTGTTGCGTGCCTGCCCAAGCCTGCAAATTATGGCCACCAGCCGTGAAGCGCTGAACGTCCCTGGCGAAGTGGCCTGGGGCGTGCCGCCGCTAACGCCGCTGGAAGCCAGGCGATTGTTTGTCGATCGCGCGCAGACCGTCCAGCCGGGGTTTGCCGAAGATGAGCAAAACCGCGGCACGATTGAGGAAATTTGCCAGCGCCTGGACGACGTGCCGCTGGCGCTTGAGCTGGCTGCTGCGCGCGTGCGCACGTTCTCGGTTGCGCAAATTGCCGCGCGGCTGGGTGACATATTCAACCTATTAGCGGGCAGCGTCCGCACGGTGTTGCCGCGCCATCAAACGTTGCGCGCGATGATCGATTGGAGCTATAACCTGTTGCCCGAGGGGGAACGCGCCCTGTTGCGGGGATTGTCGGTGTTTGTGGGCGGCTGGACGCTCGAAGCCGCCGAGGCAATCTACGGCGCCGGCGTGTTGGAATTGCTGGATCAATTGGTGAATAAGTCGCTGGTGATCGTGAAGGAGGCTTCGTCCGCCCGGCGCTACTACCTGCTTGAAACGATCCGCCAGTATGCCCGCGAAAAGTTGCAAGCCACCGGGCCGGAGCATGAGAAAGAAGTGCGCCGGCGTCATCTGGCCTATTTTGCCGATCTGGCGCATCGAGCACAGCAACACTTCATCGGCGGTTTGGAAGAACGCCAGTGGACCGATGTCCTGGTGCGCGAGATCGACAATTTGCGCGCGGCGCTCAGTTGGGCGGCTCAATCGAAAGATTGGCGCACCGGTTTGCAGATGATTTCCGACGCGCGCAACGATTTTTGGCTGGAGCACGGTTGTGCCAACGAATTCTTGCAATGGATCGATGCCGCTGTGCTATCGAACCCTGAGGCCAGCGACGTCGCGCGGGCCTATGGCCTGTACTTTAAGGGGCAGCAACTGGCGGCGGTCGGCGACATGGTGGGTAGCTTCGAGTGGTACCGCCAGGCCTCTCAGCTTGCGCACCAGTTGAACGACTGGGAAGTGATTTCGCTGATAGATGATAGCCTGGGGTACGTCATGCCCGACTACGACCAGGCGGTCGCGCTATTGCAACAGGTAATCGCGTGGCGCCAGCAGGCCGGGTTGGAGAAACCCGAGATATGGTCGATCGTTCACCTGGGTGAACGCATGCGCTTGCACGGTGATATTGAACAGGCCAGCGCCATGTTTGATAGGGCCGTCGCGCTGGCGCGCGAGACCGGCAACGGAAACACCCTGGCGCACTGCCTGCACCGTTGGGGGCAACTGTTGATCGAGCAAGGGAATTATGCGCAGGCGCGCAAGTTGCTCGAAGAAAGCGTCGCCATTCGGCGTATGCGCGGGCCGACGGGGCAGTTCATGATTACGTTGATCGACCTTGGCACTGTCGGGCTCTATCAAGGGGATATTGCACTGGCTCGCGATGCGTTGCGCGAGAGCATCCCCTTTCAATACAAACTGGACAATATGGAGCGTGTGGCGCAGGGGTTGGTGCTGGCCGCCGGCGTAGCGCACGCGACCGGCGCGAACGCCCAGGCGGTGCGCTTGCTGGGTGCGGTATCTGCCATCCGGCGTGATTATTGCAAACATGGAGTGTTCGAGCATGAGCTGTTTACGGAATATGAGCGCCAGTTGCCGGTGGTGCGTCGCGGGATGAAAGCGACTTTCTTTGAGAAGGCCTGGGCCGAAGGACAACAGTTGAGCATCAAGGAAGCCATCGCACAGGCGATGGCCGTGTGAGCGAGGGTGCGCGAAGGCACCCAGGAGAATGCCAGATGACGCAAAACACTCGACGTAAGGTCAAGGTCGGTGTGGTGGGGTGCGGCGTGGTCGCCAGCGCCTATTACTTGCCTTGTTTGATGCACATGGATAACGTGGACCTGGTGGCGGTATGTGACCGTTACCCCACGCGCACCCAGGCCTGCGCGCGCCTGTTTGGGGCGCGTGAGCAATACCAGGATTACAACGAGATGATCGCGCATGCCGATATCGAGGCGGTGTTCATCCTCACTGCGCCCGGCACGCATGTGCCTTTCACCTTGAAGGCCATCGAGGCCGGCAAACACGTGCTCATCCAAAAGCCGATGGCAACCAACATGCAGGACGCGCGCACGATTGCGGAAGCGGTGCGCAAGGCACACGTGAAGGCGCTGATCGAGCCGAGTTCCAGCACGCCGCTGGAGCCCGACGTGGTGGCGCTGCGCCGGCTCGTCAAGCAGGGCGTGCTGGGCGACGTGTTGTGGTTCTCGCTGGCCTATACCGGGCCGACCCGCTACGACGTCTCGCTGGGCAGCAACCCCTATGGCCAGGACGCTTTCTATACCAAGGATAGCGGCGGATTCCTGTTCGACTTCCCCTACGCGCCGACCCAGATCGTGGGCGTGTTGGGCCCGTGCAAGAGCATCATGGCGCAGGCGCGCATCTCGGTGACCGATCATCACATCGTGCCGGAAGGCAAGTATGATGAGTTCCTGGCCCAGGTGACCGATCCGCACCATGCGAACTATTGGGACGTGGTGCTGGACCTGCCGCGCACACAGCACGTGCGGATGGAGTATTACGACAACGTCTACTCGCTCTACGAGATGGTGGATGGCTCCATCGGCACATGCCACGCCGGGCGCATCTTTCACCCCGTGCTGCCCGGCACAGGAGGCGGCAGCCTGCAAATCTTCGGCACTGAGGGCAATCTCCTGTTTGGGGCGGGCTATACGGCCTCCATCATCACCCGGCGCACCGAGCTGTTGCCGCATGTGGATGCCGACGGCTGGTATCACATCCCGGTGCGCGGTGACGGCAGCAAGGCCAAGTGGCCGCAGCCGACGCCGGGCGCTTTCAACTACTATCACGAGTCCACCCGCCACCTGATCGATTGCATCCTTGAGGACCGTGAGCCGCTGGTGAATGTGGATTGGGGCTTGCACATCACCGAAATGATGGCCGGGGCGGTTGAGTCGTTCAGCACGGGTAAACGCTATGACATGACCACGACGCTCGACTATTGACCTCGGGCTTTGGTCGTATGCGCCTTTCGGGCGTAATCAGGATGCCCCGGGCGGGGTGAGCATGTAAGCTGCTGTGCACAATCTTAAAGCATTGAGCGCTTCGAGAGTGCACAGGAGATGTCATGCAATCGTCAAAGACAGAGAAGCCGGCCTATGGCAATTGGGTGTCCACGAAGTTCATCTACGTCCCGGGCGCGATCGGCCTGGTTTGGCTTGGGTTGGCCTTGTTCACGCCGTTTCTGTTGATCGTTGCGCTGCTGTTCTTGTTCATCGCGGGCTACTTCATCTATGCGCGGTGGCGCTTCTCCCCGGCAGGCGGTGACGTCCAGGCTCAGATTCGGGCGCTGGTGCCGGCCTACCTGGATTGGGATGGGCAGGGGAAGGCGGTGGATATTGGCTGCGGGAGCGCCGCGCTCACGATCAAGCTCGCCCAAAAGTACCCCGCTGCGCAAATCACAGGCGTCGATTACTGGGGCGGGGCGTGGGGGTATTCCATGAGCGTGTGTGAAGAGAACGCCCGCATGGAAGGCGTGGCAGCGCAGATGTCATTCCAGAAGGCCAGCGCCTCCGCCTTGCCCTTTGAAGATGGTTATTTCGATGCGGCCGTCAGCAACCTGACGTTCCACGAGGTGCGTGATACGCCGGATAAGCGTAAAGTGCTGCAAGAAGCGCTGCGCGTGGTCAAAAAGGGCGGGAAGTTCGCCTTCCAGGACTTATTCCAGGAAAAGCACATATATGGTGAGATGGACGACCTCCTCGCCGCCGTGAAGCGTTGGGGCGTTACGAAGGTGACGTTCGTCGAGACGGGTGACGCGCCCTTCATTCCCAACGCATTGAAGTTGCCGTTCATGGTCGGCCCGCTTGGCATCCTGTATGGCGAAAAGTGAGCCGAGCTTCATAGCGGTTTAGTGGCTTGTGTTGGGGTGTCGCCGATTTTGCGAAATGGGACACAATAGGGGGCAGGAGGAGCTGAAATGTCATCTGCTCAAAATCTTGTTTCCGCTGTCCCGCCTTATGATCTTCTTTTGAAAGGCGGGCATGTCATTGATCCGCAAAACAACCTGGACGGCACTTATGACGTGGCGATCCAGGGTAACACGATTGCTGCCGCCGGCCCCGATATCGACCCCGCGCAGGCAAAACAGGTGATCGACCTAAAAGGTTACCTGGTCACCCCCGGCATCATCGATATGCACGTGCACGTCTATCACACCCGCGCGCCGGAGGGCGACCCCGAAGGCTTGAGCGTGGTGGCCGACGCACACTCGTTCCGCAGTGGCGTGACGACCATGGTGGATACCGGCACGTCGGGCGCGCGGCATTTGCGCCACTTTAAGCACACCGTGATCGACCGGGCTAAGACGCGCATCTTCGCCTTCATCAACATCGTTGATCGGGGCATGAGTGGCGATTTCGAGCAAGACCCGCGCAGTTTTGATGCCGAACTGGCAGCCGCCGCGGTGGAAGCGTATGCCGATATTTGTGTGGGCATCAAGACGGCGCACTATTGGACGCGCGAGCCATACGACGACCTGCACACGCCCTGGGCGGCGGTGGATCAGGCCATCCGCGCCGCGGAACTCTGCGGCAAGCCGGTGATGTATGACTTCTGGCCGCGCCCCGAACGCACCTACCCGGAATTGATCCTGGAGAAGGCTCGTCCAGGCGACATCCATACGCACGTCTTCGCGCAGCAGTTCCCCATCGTCGATGGAAACGGCAAGGTCTATCCCTATATGGCCGAAGCGCAAAAGCGCGGCGTGATCTTCGACCTGGGCCACGGCGCGGGCAGCTTCTGGTTCCGCAATGGCGCGCGCGCCATCGCCGATGGCTTCGTGCCAAACTCGATCAGCACCGACCTGCATACGCACAGCGTCAATACTACCGTTGGGGATATGCAAACCACCATGAACAAGGTGCTGAACATGGGCGTGCCGCTGCGCGACGTGATCAAACAATCGACCATCAACCCGGCCACGGAGATCGGCCACCCAGAGTTGGGTCATCTGAGCGTCGGCGCTTGTGCCGATGTGGCCGTATTTGAGCTGCGCACCGGGCGCTTCGGCTTTGTGGATTGCGGGCACGCCAAACTGATGGGCGACCGCAAGCTGGAATGCGTGATGACGATTCGCAATGGCGAGATCGTGTATGACCTGGGCGGCCTGAGCGCGCCCGAGTGGCCCCAGGCCCCGGCGGATTACTGGCGCATCAAAGGATAGGCTTCACACGAAGAAACAAAGCAACAAAGGCTTTTGATCCACGAATCGGCGCGAATGAACGCGAAGATGAAGATTCTTTGAATCCTTGTGTTCTTCGTTACTTTGTTGCTTTGTGTTTATATAGGAAAACGATGAATATCTACGACGATCTGGGGATCAAGCGTGTCATCAATGCGAGCGCCACGCTGACGAAGCTGGGGGGCAGCATCATGCCGCCGGAAGTGGTGGAGGCGATGCAAGAGGCCTCACGCTCGTTTATCGACCTGGAAGAATTACAGGTGAAGGTGGGCGAGCGCCTGGCCGAACTGACCCACAACGAGGCGGCCTACGTGTCGTCGGGCGCGGCGGCGGGCATCGTGCTGGCCGTAGCGGCCTGCGTCACCGGCCAAGACCGCGCCGCGATGGATCGCTTGCCCGACGCGAGCGAGTTGAAGAAGAACGAGGTCATCGTATTCAAATCGCATCGCAACGGCTATGATCACGCCGTGCGCATGGTGGGCGTGAAGATGGTGGAGATTGGCACCGCCACGCATACCGACCCAAGCGAACTGGTGGCTGCAATTTCCGACAAGACGGCCGCCTTCATCTGGTTCCAGGGCGGGATGACGGGACATGGCGATTTCCCGCTTGAAAAGGTGATCGAAATCTGCGCGGCGCGCGACGTGCCGGTGCTCGTAGATGGGGCCGCCCAGTTGCCGCCCGTGGAGAACCTGTGGGCGTTTACGCAGAAGGGGGCGACGTGCGCCATTTTCAGCGGCGGCAAGGAACTGCACGGCCCGCAATCCAGCGGGCTTGTGGTGGGCCGCAAATGGTTGATTGAGGCCATGCGCCCGAACGGCAACCCAAATGCCAACATCGGACGGCCGATGAAGGTGGGCAAGGAAGAGATGGTCGGTCTGCTCGCAGCGGTGAAGCGCTACGTGGCGCTGGACCATGCAGCCCGGCGCGAGCGCGATGAGCGCGTGGTGACCGAATGGTGCGCGGCGCTGAATGGGCTACCCGGGGTGCGCGCGCGCAGGAGCTTCCCCAACGAGGCCGGCCAGCCCTCGCCGCGGTGTGAGGTGATCCTGGACGGCGCGCGGCTCACGCGGGATGCGTTGGTGCAGGCTTTGAGCGATGGTACGCCGGGCATCGCTGTGGCGAAGGCGGAGCCGAGCGGCATCTTCCTGAACCCGATGACGTTGACGGACGAGGAAGCGCACGTCGTCGGCGCGCGGGTGGAGGAATTATTAGCGGGGAAGTAACTCTTCTCGTGGTTGTGTTGGCAGGGGCGCACGGCCGTGCGCCCCTATATGGAATTCCCTTTCCTCTTGAATCGTTAGCACCATGCTGGCTTCTCTGCGGTTACACCTTATCCAGGGGCGCTACGATCGCCATCCCGTGAAAGGCCAGTATGGCAAACCCCATCACGGCAAAGAAGCCCAGCCCCATGGAGACGCGCAACAGAACCGAACCCACCGACCAGGCGTAGTCGGCGGAGTAGAAAGCTTTGATGAAGGGAATGCACACAGCCGCCAGGAGCCCCAGGCCGGTCGCCAAGAGCAGGTGATAGACCTGCCTGTGCGTGGATCGCGCGCGTAGTACCAGTGCCGGCGCCAGCACCAGGAGCAACAGGGCCGTGAGCGCATCCAGCCCGGCGACGACGGTCTGATTTTTGATCCAGATGCCCAGCGCGTAGTCTGGTTCCATGAAGATCATGATGACCTGATACAACAGCCCAACGAAGCCAAGCGCCGGCATCACGCCTCCTTCTTTTGCCACGGGTAGCAGCAGGAGCGCAGGCAATAGCATCAGTATGTAAAGCACGACCCAATAGACCGCCATTGGGGCGATGCTCAGGGCGCTTAGTAAATCGGACGTTTGCGCGGCAATGGCCAGGGCGCTCATGACAATCGCAACTGCAAGCAAACCCAGCATGCGCCAGGCTGGGAGCAGCCTGTGTAGGGCATGGCGTTGCACAATGGCTGCCCGGATGCAGAGAAGGAGGATCAGCGCACAGCCAAACAAGGAGACCGGGGTGGCCAGTGCCATTTGCAAGAGGCAACAGATGCCGACCCCCGCCGGCATATAGGCCCATGAGGGGAAGTGTGGTTGTGCACGCCGGTTGCGCCATAGTCCTAGCATCACCAGCAACAGGCATAACCCCAAGATGAGTGGATCGCGATAGGTGATGGCCGCGGACGTAAGAGTGAGCGTGGCGTAAAAAGTCATCGTCACGTAGAGGGTCCCTGGCAATAGTGCCAGGAGCGCATGTGGCCACGAGACAGGCGAGATGGGCTGGTCGGGCGTATCCATGAAGAGGTCAACCGACAGGTGCTCCATGATTGCAGTGCTGGCAATGTCGGGCAGTGTGCGTAGCCACAGCCGCAACAACCCGCTCATGTGCCCCTGCGCGCAGGCGGCATGGCATTGATCGCGGAATACTTGCTGCATTAATGGCCCATATGCTCTGCGATGTTGCGCGGGATAGGCGATCAGCAAGGTCCGGTAACAGGCGATGGAAAGAGAAATCAGAAGGGAGGAGTGTTGTGCCGACATGCGTTAAATGGCCCCCTGAGTCAGGTGTTTGGCCTGTGCCAACGCAATCAGATCGGTCAGCCGTTGCGTTTCTGCGCGCAACACGCGTTGGCCATAAGGCGTCATCTGATAGTAGCGGCGACGCGCATCATCCAGTGCGGGGTCTGGCCGTTCATCAGTCTCTTCAATCAATCCCGCGACCAGCATCCGTTTGATGGCGCCATATAGTGTGCCTGGCCCCATTTTCACGCGCCGCGCGGTGAGTGATTCAATTTCTTGCATGATGCCATAGCCGTGCTTTTCACCGTCGGCCAAGGCCAGGAGAATATAAAACACGGCGGGAGTGAGTGGCAACATCGCCATAGGGTCCTGCCTTGAATGTCCTATCGTCATAATTTTTATCTATATCGTGAACGGATATATCTTGCGCGGATATATTAGGGTAGATGTGCTCCTTTGTCAAGCTTTGTGTTGAGGTGATGAGCAACGAAGGACACAAAGAATCCATTGATCTATTCACGCCCATTGGCTAAGATTCGTGGATGTAGATAGTCGTGGTGAGCATGTTGTCCTTCGACAGGCTCAGGGTGATCCTCCTGTCGTAGATTTGCCTGATGGGCTGTTTCGCACTATGCTATTGCCATGATTCGGCGCTTGCCCATGTGAGACGCTCAACTACGCTGGGCAGGCGCTCATAGGAGTTTTCAGTGCTTCCACATTGGACCCAAAACGATTGTGTCGTCAACGGCGCGCATATTCACTATTACCGCACGAATCATGGTGAGGCGACCGGCAAACCGGCGCTGGTGCTGGCGCATGGCTTTTCGGATAACGGCCTGTGCTGGGAACCAGTCGCCGCGGACCTGGAAGCGGATTATGATGTCCTGATGCCCGAATCGCGCGGGCATGGGCTTTCGCAGCGCGTGCAGCGTCACGAGCAATTTGATATGGTCTCGGACCTGGCCGGGTTCATCAGCGCGATGGGGCTGGATCAACCAATCCTGGGCGGGCATTCGATGGGCGCCGCGCTGGCCTTCCAGGTGGGAGCGCGATTCCCTAACCTGGTGCGGGCATTGGTACTGGAAGACCCGCCCTGGTCTGTCGCGCATACGTCCGGCCCGCGTACATTGGACGAAGAAAGCCCGTTGGGGAAGTGGATGTTAAGCCTGCAAGATCAGACGTTGGAGCAGGTGATGGCGCAGTGCCGCGTAGATCATCCCACTTGGCCCGAACTCATTGTGCGCCGCTGGTGTGAGGGCAAGAAACAAATGGATGTGAACTTCCTCGCCGCCGACGGCCTCGCTTTTGGAGGCTGGCAGGACATGATTCCATCCATTCACTGCCCAACGCTGTTGATCACCGCCGACCCGGACCTGGGTGGGATCGTGACGCCCCAGGTTGCGCAACAGGTCATCACGCGCAACCCGAACTTCCAATTGCTCCATATCCCCCATGTTGGGCATCATGTCCGATTTGGCAACCATGCCGATTACATGGTTGCGCTCAAAGCATTCCTCAAAAGCGTTGCATAAATAAGACGGGGTGCATCAATTATGACTGATGCGCCCCTTGCTTGTGATTCCGTAGCCCTTCTTTCCCTCCGCCCTCTGATCGCGCGACGGTGTCCTGTCGGTGATTGGTAGGGCATCCCCTTCGCGCAAAGCCACACACAACCCAAACCGGATCTTAACAACTTTTGAACACCTTTTCGTTATGCTCGCTCCGACGACAAGGATACGGTCAAGGAGTAAAAGTATGCAACGTTTGATCGGAAAAGTAATTGTCACCAGTGGCATCCTGGTGGCTCTTGCTGGTTGTGGTTCAAGCGCATCCAGCGGATCGACACAATCTAACCCAGCACCTGCGGCAACGACAGAATCTTCTGCCACAACGACTTGGACAACTGCACCGGACGCTGCCGGGCAAGCTGCTCCAACAGATGCGGGTGGGCAAGCTGCCCCAGCAGACTCGTCGCAGGCTCCTGCCAGCAATGCTCAGAAGATGCCCGGCGTAATGGGCCAGGTCGTTTCCATTGATGGGACGACCCTGGTCGTGAAGGGACAGGGTGAACAGGGGACGGACATCACCGTTACGCTGAATGAAAACACCAAGTACACCAAACAAGCCACATTAGACATCGCCAGCGTACCCACAGGGGAGGCGGTAACCGCGATGGGCACGCAGGATGGCGACGTCTTCACGGCAACCCAGGTGCGCGTCGGGGCAGTGACCGAAATGGTTGGCCCCAACGGAACACCGCAAGCCGGCACACCGGGAGGTGATCAACAGGGCCAGGGCGCTCCCGGTGGCGATCAGCAAGGTCAGGGAGCCCCGAGCGACGCCGGCCAACAAGGCGGCAACGGCGGAACACCTCCTGCAGGTGGGCAGCCTGATTCGGGTCAACAAGGCCAGGGCGGCCCTGGCGGTGGGAACCGGGGCCAGCGGTTGAGCGGTACTGTTGAATCGGTCGCCGACGGCGTGTTGACCGTCAAGACCTCCGACGGCACCACGGTGCAGGTGCACCTGGCCGAAAACGGGCAGGTGACTCAGCAGGTGGACGCTACCCAGGCCGACATCACCGTGGGCGCACAGGTCATGGTGGTGGGCGAGCAGAGCGACTCGGCAGTGACGGCGACGCAGGTCAGCATCATGCCGGCTGCAACGCAACAGCAGTAACCCTGTTCTGTAAATCTACGTATCGCGAAGCCCGCGGAACCAATGTTATGGTCTCCGTGGGCTTTTCGTAGCAATGAGCCTGCAACGAAAGTGCACGTTTTGCATCTGCCACGTTATAAGAATCGAACACTTTCTGAATCATTTCTGAATAACTGGATGTTAAATTGAGCCCAATTTATCCAGAAAGAGAACACTTGTTATGCCTGAGAGAAAAGATAGTGTGAATCACGCTGAAAGTCTTAACGACTTGACTCGCGGTAATTCGGATGCCGCGAGTGACACTTCTTCCGACTACATCGTCCAGATCCAGGATGTGCACAAGAGCTTCGTCATGGGCAAAGAGGCCGTGCCGGCGCTACGTGGCATCAACCTGGATGTGCGCAGGAGCGAGTTCCTGTGCCTGATGGGACCCAGTGGCAGCGGTAAGACAACCATGCTGAACATCCTGGGCGGACTGGATACCCCCAGCCGCGGGCACGTCATCGTCGATGGACAGAACGTCGTCTCCTTGAACGAAGAGAAGCTGGCGGCGCTGCGCCTGCGTAAGATGGGCTTCGTCTTCCAGAACTTCAACCTGCTCACCAGCTTCAGCGCGTTGGAGAACGTGGAGGTGCCGATGATCCTGATCGGCAAGCGCAACACC
>DAOUFG010000196.1:0-23726 GCA_034430115.1 Thermoflexales bacterium
TCATATCTGTTGGCACATAGGAGGTGAGGATGCGATGCGTTGCTACGGTCCAGGTCACGGGGGTGGAACAGGCGGCTAAAGGCTGATCGTGAATGAAGAATGCGGCTTCGTTTGTGAATGACACGGATTAATCTGTGAAATCCGTGTCATCCGTGGTTTCCTTAATCCCAAATCCCTAATCTCCAACCTCCAATCTCTCATCTCCAACAACCTCCGCGATGCGGCGGCAAAAGTCGATCTCGCCATCGGGCGGCACCTGGTCGGCCACGCCCAGGACGAACGGCGTGCCCTGCCACGCGCGCAAGGTGCGCCGCACGTGCGCTTGCATGTCGCGCCAGGTATAGGGCGGCGCAAACATCACGCCCGGCACGCCGCCCCACAGAATCACGCGCGAATTCCTGGCGCAGGCACGCAGGTCCTCCACATCCAGGTCGCCCGCGGGCTGCGGCGTGAGCGCCTCGATCGCGTCGAACCCATTGGCGGCCAACTTGGGCAGCAGCCCTCTCACCGTGCCGTCGAGGTGAACGGCGCAATGCACCCACGCAGCGTGTAAACGCTCCAGCCGCCGGCGATGCGGCGCAGCCATGTAGGCATCGTAGAAGCTGGTCAGGTTGTCGCTGGAGAGGTTATCGGCAAAGTGCACCAGGGGTGGCGCGGCGGCGCACACAGCGTCGATGATGGGCGCTTCCTGTTGTTCCAATAGCGCCAGCACTTCGTGCACCAGGTCGGGGTAGTCCATCAACAGGTAAATGCCCTCTGTCACACCGGCCCACTCGTAGAGGAATGCCGAGAGCGGGCTGCGCGGCAGGGCGATGCTGGGCAGCCCATCGTAGCCGGCCCACAATGCGCGCCGGGCCGGATAATCGTCAAGGCAATCGGGGGCCAGGTGACGGTGATTGAGCAGGCAGATCAGCGCCCGCAGATCTTCGGCGGTTTGCACTGCGTAACGCGTGGTGGCCGTGGAGCAGCTTTGGGGCAGAAAGGTTTGTTCCTCGCGCAGCGTGCCCGCCGGCGTGTGCCAGGCGTGCAGGGTCGTCTCGCCCTCTTGCGCGTGCGTCTGGCGGATCGCGCCGTCATATTCCGGCCGGCCCAGCCAGAACGGGTCATACCAGTAATAGGGCAAAATGCCCAATCGGTGGCACAGTTGCAAATAACCCGTTTCGGTTTGCCAGCCCGGGTCGGCCCGGCCTTGCTGTTGTTGTCCGCTGATCCAATAGCTGATGTCGGCGGTCCACACGACGCGGGTGGCCGGCTCGCCACTCAGTAACGCCAGGAGTGATTGCAGCATGTGCCTACTGTACAGCCGATGGCGCGAACGCGTAAAGTTGACGAGACCTTGCTGCGGGCATATAACCTTCTGTACGGAAGGTAAACCACAATGGAAACAATCCACACAACCCAGGACACGTCCCCGTTGCCGGTTACCCGGCGCAACAGGGTAATCGCGTCCAGCACGCAGGCGATTGTCGAGACGACGGCCGGCAAAGTGCGCGGCTATATCCGCAACGGCATTTTCACCTTCAAGGGCATCCCCTATGGCGCACCCACCGGAGGCGCGGCGCGCTTCATGCCCCCCAGCAAGCCAACTCCCTGGTCAGGCGTGCGCGGTTGCATGCACTTCGGGCACGTTTGCCCGCAAGGGTTCTTCATGGTGACCGGCGGCGATAACACGCCGGTGGACGATGAAGATGGCTTTTTGATCGGGCGCGCCTACGGCCAGCCGGCGGGAGAAGACTGTCTGCGGGCGAACGTGTGGACGCCGGAGATCAACGGCTCGCACAAGCGCCCGGTGATGGTCTGGCTGCACGGGGGCGGCTTCTCAGGCGGCTCCGGGCACGACCTCTTCTCCTACGACGGCGAGAATCTGTGCCATCGCGGTGACGTGGTGGTGGTGACGGTCAATCACCGGCTCAACCTGTTTGGGCATTTGAACCTGGCTGAGATCGGCGGCGAACGCTACGTCAGCTCGGCCAACGTAGGCGTGTTGGACCTGGTGCTGGCGTTGGAGTGGGTGCGCGACAACATCGCCAGCTTCGGCGGCGACCCGGGCAACGTGATGATCTACGGCCAGTCGGGCGGCGGCGGCAAAGTGACCACGCTGATGGGCATGCCCGCCGCGAAGGGGCTGTTCCACCGCGCCGCGGTACAGAGCGGGTCGCTCTTGAAGATGTGCAAGTCCGCCGATTCCACTCGCCTGGCGGTTGCGTTTTTGGATGAGCTTGGCATCTCAACCATGCAACTGGAAAAGTTGCACGACGTGGCGGTGGAGAAGTTGGTTGCGGCGGGGCAGGAGGCGTTGCGCAAGGCGCGCTCGCCGATGAACCTGCACCTGGATTTCGCCTCGGCGGCCGGGCAGTTGGGATGGGCGCCCACGGTGGATGGCGTCGATCTGCCAACCGACCCGTTCGACCCAGTTGCGCCGGCCATCTCGGCCGACGTGCCGTTGATCGTGGGCACGGATGAAAACGAGTTCGTCATCGGCGTGGATAACCCCGATGCTTACACGCTGACGCAAGAAGGACTCGTGAAGCAGGTGACGGAGATGTATGGCGCGCGCAGCGGCACCATCCTCGACGCCTTCCGGCGCACCTATCCAAAGGCGCAGCCGTTCGATCTGTTCTCGCTCATCGCGGCGGCGTCGGTGCGCCAGGCCGCTGTATGGCAGGCCGAGCGCAAGGCGGCTTTGGGTGCGGCACCGGCCTATCTCTACCTGTTCACCTGGCGCACGTCCATCCTGGATGGCCGCCCTGGAGCGTTCCACGCCTGTGAGATCCCGTTCGTATTCGACAACGTGGACCGCAGCCACAACTACACCGGCGGCGTGCCGGAGGCTGACGTGCTTTCGGCGCAGATCAGCCAGGCGTGGATCAATTTCGCCCGCTGTGGCGATCCGAACCACGCCGACCTGCCGCACTGGCCGGCTTTCTCGGCGGCGGAGGGGCAGACGATGATCTTCGACGCGCCATGCGAGGTGCGCAACAACTTCGACGCCGAGGCAAGGCGGACGATCTTTGGAGCGTAGAGACAAAATGCACGAAGCAACCAAGTAACAAAGATCACAAAGGTTTCGTCGTCTGTCTTTCGATTCAAGTGGTGCGTTGTGGCCTGTGCGTAACCACGCCAGATTTCTCAAGCGCCGTACCCGGCGCAGAAGTCTGGCGTGGTTTAGCTTCCGTTAAGTTAGTTGCCTGAAGTTCCGGGCGCTGCTTTTGTCGCGATCGTGTGGGGCGACTTGATAAGTCGCATTACATCCGACGAGAGTATCAACTCCTTTGGCCTCGATGTTATAATCGCTTTACGTTTTTGGATCGATATGAAAGAGTAAGACATGTACGCATCGACTATTTCCTCCAAATATCAAATCGTCATCCCACGCAAAATAAGGGAGCAGTTTGATTTAAAGCCAGGACAAAAAGTGGTTTTCATCCCTTGTAAAAAAACCTTGCGCTTGGTGATTGTTCCTCCCATTGAGCAGGCGTATGGGTTTCTGAAGGGGATTGACACCGGTGTTGAGCGCGATGAGGAAGACCGCGTATGAACGTGGTGGACTCATCCGGCTGGCTGGAGTATTTTGGCGAAGGATCAAATAGTGATTTCTTCACTCCTGCGATAAAGGCAACTAGCGAGTTGGTCGTTCCAACTATTAGCATGTATGAGGTGTATAAGCGCGTCGTCATGCAACGGGGTGAAGAAGAAGCGCTAAGCGCGATCGGTTGGATGACGCTTGGCCTCGTCGCCGACCTTACGCAGGAAATAGCGCTGATGGCTGCAGACCTTTCATTGACACACAAGTTGCCCATGGCAGACAGCATCATTCTGGCTACTGCTCGCGCGAACGATGCTGTCCTTTGGACGCAGGACGAACATTTCCAGGGCTTGCCGCACGTCAAGTATGTGGAGAAGAAATAAGCTGCCGTAACTCAGATTATTCACCTTATATCACACGCCCTAATCCAACTGGCTTAGTCACTGCTTGGCGCACCGCAGCGTGTTGAATGCCTTTGGCGCGTTTTGGGAGAACGCCTACACCCGGGCGTTGATGTGGGCTCATAACGAGGGCGGCCTGCACCAGGACACTTGCTGGCCCTTCAGGGCACTGAGGTCTGGATGACGCGCAGCGAATTTGTGCGCCTGTATGGCGAGGAACGCTGATCCATGGGGTGTCCCCCTGTGGTCTTGACCCCAGATGGTGTAGTAGGGGCGAAGCATTGCCAGGGAATCCAGGTAAACCAGCGCCTTGCAGCAATGCTTCGCCCCTACGATTGATATCTGTATTCCATCTTCGACACAGACCAGTGTGTGGAAATACAATAATGGCATGGCTTCCTACGCTAGCCACCGTCGCAGATCAATCCGTTTATCATCCTATGATTACGCTCAACCAGGCGCGTATTTCGTTACGCTTTGCACACGGGATCGCGCGTCGCTCTTCGGTAGCGTTGTGGACAATGTGATGTGCCTGAATAATTATGGCCAGATTGCCCAAACCTGCTGGCGAGCCATTCCGCAGCATTTTCCCCTTGTCTGGCTAGATATTTTCGTCATCATGCCTAATCATCTTCATGCCATAGTGCAGATCATCGGTTATGCACAATATCAGGGAGGAGCGTTGCCGCGAGGTGCTGATTTATCTGGATCCGTTGGCGATGTTTCGACCCTACGCCGCTTATCCAACGGTACGGCGGCTGGTTCGTTATCCGCTATCATCCAAAACTTCAAGTCGGTAACCGCGCGCAAAATCAATCAGGTCAAGCAGGGGACGTCGATAGGCATATGGCAGCGTAACTACTATGAACGCGTGATCCGTAATGAGAATGAACTAAAAGCCATACGGCAGTATATTGAAGATAATCCATTGAAGTGGGCTCTGGACCGTGAGAACTTTGTCCCCTGACAATCGTTTGGAAAAGATAACGATCCAAGATCCCCCTCGCTCTTCGCGTGTATAAATTTGAATCCCTATCCGGACAGCGCGGCTGCAAAGCCGCGCTATCAGTGCGAGAGGCCCTCGCCACGAGGGAGCGTAACGTACTCCTTACTCGTTATCGCAAGCAGGCCCTATTCCTTCACCGCGCCGGCGGCCATGCCCTGCACTACATACTTCTGCGCGAACAAGAAGACCAGCAGCACCGGCACGATCATGAACATAGCGCCCAGGGCCTTTTCGGGCTCGTTCAGCGGGGTCAGGCGCTGATCCACCAGCGAATGTTGCAGCAGCACCGCCACGCCCAGCGGCAGGTTGTAGTTCTCGGAGTGGTTCAACATCACAAAGGGCAGGAAGTAGTTGTTCCAGGCCCCGTTGAAGTTCAGGAACGCCAGCGTAGCGATGATCGTGCGTCCCAGCGGCGCGCCGACGTGCCAGAACAACTGCCACGCGTTGCAACCGTCTACCATCCCGGCGGATAGCAGGTCCCTGGGCAAAGTCACGCTGTAGTACACGTATGAGAGATATACCCCGAATGGGGCAAAGGCCGATGGCAGGATGACCGACCACGGGTTATTTACCAGCCTGAACAGGTTCATCTCCAGGTACAGTGGCAACACCATCGCCGAGCCGGGCAGGATCATGGTGATCAGCGTCAGCCACATCACCAGCTTGCGCGCTCGAAATTTCATCGTTGCCAGCACGTAGCCGGTGGGCACCGACACGGCCACGCTCAGGAAGACGGAAGTGAGGGTATACCAGACGGAGTTCAGCGTCCAGGTCAGCATGGACTCGTCGCTAAAGTTGATGATGTTGCCCCAGGCGACCAGGTAGTTGGATAGCGGCCCAAATTCCAACGGCGGGCGGGTCAGGTCGTACATGTCTTGCCAGTTACGCGTGGGGGCTGCCAGCAGCCAGATGAGCGGCAGCGCGAAAAAGCCGGCAAATAGCAGCAGAACCAGCCCACGCAGGATGACCTCCAGGCCGTTCATTTCGTTCCACAGGTGGTTGCGTTTAAGAAAATAGTGCCACGGGCGCATCACAGGGCGTGCTTGTGGGTGGGTAGCAGTCTGCACGGTTTGTCATTCCCTCTTATTCGTCAGGGTCGCTGCCGCAATCAGCAAGGATTGTAATGAGCCGGGCAGGGGCGTCAATCGATCTCGGCCCATTCCCGGCCAAATATGGGCCAGGACGAATCGGTCGATCATTCGTCATCTTGCCGTAGCAAGCACTAAGAAGGTACTGAATGTTCTGAGAATTCCCCTCTTGACAAAGCGGTAGTGGTGGCATAGACTTCTCTGTATTGCAGAGTTCTCTATTGAGGCGCAAAATGAACATCTCTCCTCATGAAGCTGAAGAGGCGCTGGCGGTCATCGAAAAGATGACGCAAAAGACGCGCCACTCGATTGCCAGTAGCGGGGTTTCCATCTCCCTGATCGTCACAGGCATCGTGTGGTTGGTTGGATATACGAGTACCCAATTCTTGCGCGGTGAGATCGTTGTCTATATCTGGGTTGGGTCAAGCATCGTAGGTGGCGCCCTGGCCACCGTCATTGGCACGCGGGTGAGTAAACGCGTTCGTCGCCCGTCGGTGGAGCCGGCAGCAAAGCGGGCTGGCATCTTTTGGTTGCTCCTGGCGTTCTACTGCGTTGCTTGCATTGCTATTGCCCGACCCACTGATGGGCGACAGATAACCATGCTGATCTTCCTGTTTATCATGATCGGCCAGCTTGCCATGGGCTTGTTGCTTTCTTTCTCCTCCACCTGGTGGGCGTTGCCGATCACTGCGCTGGCGCTGACCGGCTACTTCCTGCTGCCCGATGTTTTCTATCTCTGGATGGCTGTCCTGGTTGGCGGCGGGATGATCGTCTTCGGGCTATACATTCGTTCAAGGTGGTAGGTCATGGCTGAGTTGAATGAAATCATCCATCAGCCGGTGCGCCTGCGCATCATGGCCGCCCTGGTCGCCCTGGAGCCGAATAACGAAGTGGATTTCACTTACCTGCGCGACCTGCTGGATGTGACCGACGGCAACCTGGGTGCACATCTGCGCAAACTTGAAGAGGCAGGCTACATCGCAGTCAACAAAACTTTTGTCGAACGTAAGCCGCACACGTACATCTCCGCCACCACCCAGGGGCGCAAAATTTTTCAGGAGCACGTGGCGGCACTTGAAGCGATCTTGAAAAACAACAAGTGAGGTGATCTATGAATCCCATCATACGTGTCGAAGGACTGCGCAAGGTCTATGGCGCGACGGTCGCCATAGATGGAATCTCGTTCGAGGTGCGCGAAGGCGAGATTTTTGGAATGGTCGGCCCGAATGGCGCGGGCAAGACGACCACCATCGAGTGCCTGGAAGGATTGCGTAAACCGGATGCCGGGACGGTGCGTGTCCTGGGCCTGGACCCACAACGCGACGGCCAGCCCCTGCGGAAACGCATCGGGATGCAACTACAGCAATCGAACTTGCCGGATCGGATGCGCGTTTGGGAAGCGCTGGACCTGTATGCCTCGTTCTACCCTAAAGCGGCCAATTGGGAAGAATTGCTCACGCAGTTGGGGTTGGAAGAGAAGCGTAATACCCCCTTCTCAAAACTCTCAGGTGGGCAGAAGCAACGCCTGTTCATCGCCCTGGCACTTCTCCTGGACCCGCAGTTAGTCTTCTTGGATGAACTAACCACCGGTCTTGATCCCCAGGCGCGGCATGCGATCTGGGATCTAGTGCGTGGGGTGCGTACCAGGGGCAAGACAGTCCTCTTGACCACCCATTTCATGGAAGAGGCCGAGCGCCTGTGTGATCGAATCGCCATCCTCGATCATGGCCGAATCGTGGCGCTGGGCACCCCGGCAGCGCTAGTCCGCAACCTGGGGGCGGAAGAACGCGTCGTCTTCAGCCTGGACGGAGCTTTGCCTGTTGGCTTCGAGAAGGCTCTTTCCGACACGGTCTGGCTTGAGGCCCAGGGAGAGCGAACGGTGGTCCACGCGAAGAATGGCCGCAAGGTTCCACTGGTGAATGAGGTGGTCAGCCAACTGACCGCTCAGGGCATCCCATTCCGCGATTTGCGCACCGAACAGCCAGACTTGGAAGACGTTTTCTTGAGCCTGACCGGCCGCAAGATGAGAGAGTGAATGAGCGAGATATGAGACACGAGGTGTGAGATGAAAAGCCTATTAAAAATGACCTGGATGGAAACCAAGCTGTTCCTGCGCGAGCCGGTGGGCGCGTTTTTCACATTGCTGTTCCCTTTGATCATGCTGTTTATCTTCGGCAGCGTCTATGGCAACCAGCCTGCGACGGCGGCCGGCGGTCAAGGGGCGATTGATGTTTTGATCCCAGCTTTTACTGCCATGGTCATCGGAATCACCGGGCTGATGTCCATCACCATCACAATGGCCACTTACCGGGAGAATGGCATTCTGCGCCGTCTGCGCACCACGCCGGTCAGCCCGCTGGTCGTCATGGCCGCACAGGTTGCGGTGGTCTTTTTGATGACTACTTTGGGCGTGCTCCTGCTCGTTGTTGCTGGGGAGATGGTCTATCACGTGCAAACGGAAGGCAACGTGTTCAGCATGTTAGGGGGATTCATCCTGAGCAGCCTGAGTTTCTTCGGAATCGGGTTCATCCTGGCCGGCACGATGCCCACGGCGCGCATCGCCCAGATCGTCGCGATGGTGTTGTTGTACCCGATGCTCATTCTATCGGGGGCCGCCTGGCCGCGCGAGCTGATGCCTGCAACCGTGCAGAACATCTCGGCGTTCGTGCCACTGACCTACGTGGTCAACCTGTTGCGCGGCCTATGGGGCGGCCAGGCCTGGGGCGAGCATCTGCTGGACGTTGGCGTGCTGGTGGGGATGCTCCTGCTCGGAATCGCCATCTCGGCGAAGACGTTCCGCTGGGAGTAGCCCCAACTACGCGATCTCGCGCGCGGCGCGCACAAAAGCGATGTAATTCTCGGCCGGCGTGTTGGGCAACACCGCGTCGGCCGTAGAGAAGATGTGCGGATAGCCGCGCACGGCTTCCACCATCTTGCGCGTGGCGTCCGTCACTTGTTCCGGCGTGCCATCGCGCAAGAGCCCCAGGTCCAGGTTGCCTTTGCTGCAAATACGGCGATCCAGGTGCTTGCGCGATTCGCCCAGGTCGTTGTCGCTGGCCGGAGGCGGGGCGATTGTCTCGATCACGTCGGCGCCGATTTGGTTGAACCATCCCTCTCGGATCAGCCGGCTGGTGAGCCCGCAGTTGTGATACCACATCAGCCCGCCGCGCTCGTGCGTCCAGTTGGCATACGCCTGCAACACGGGCAGATCCATCTGTTTAAAGAGGCTGAGCGAGGTCATTTCCAGGCCGTAGGAGGAATCGCTCATGAAGTCGATGCCTTCTTGCATGGCGATTTGGAATACCACCAGTGACGCCTGGTAGATCGCCTCCATGCTGCGGCGGAAGGTGTCTTCGTAGTCCAGCCAGTGCATGATGATGTTTTGCTGGCTGATTTGGAAACCGAGCCAGGAGGGGTGCGGGTGGCCGATGACGATCACGCCGCCTTCGCCCACGCGCTGGCGCCACTCGCGATAGTATTGGCGGATCGCATCCCTGCGCTCATCGATTTGTTCGCAAATTGCGACGATATAGGCATGATCGGCTTCCGTCTTGACGGGGAAGCCCGATTCGTCGCCCCACTCGCCCAGGCTGCGCGAGATGCGGCGCGTCCATTCGCCCAGCGGAGTCTGGATGACCATCGTGCGATATTCCGCATCCGAGCGCGCTGGGTCTTCCTGCCAGGGGAAGATCAATCCCGGGCAGTCGGTCATGAACATCGGCTCGTAGTCGAGTGCTTCGGCGAGGCGGATTTCGTTCTTGATCGGGTCGTCGGTCACAGGCACATTGAGCGCTCGCAGTGAGCGCTCGATCACGTCGGCATAGGGCAGGAACGGCGATACAACCGGGCGAGCATTCAGGGGCGACCGCACGTAATTCAAGAAACGTTGTCGTGGTGATGGCATCATAAACGCATTATCCCTTTAAGCCGCTGGCTGCCAGCCCTTGCACGAAATAGCGTTGCAGAATCAAGTACAGGATGACCGGCGGTAGACAAATCAACGTGGCTGTGGCAAACAACAGCGGATACGGGAATTCGCTCAGGTTGGCTGCTTCAGCGGCGTTGTAGATGATACGCTGAATCCTGAGTGCAACGGGCGTCAGGTCCGAGTTGCCGGCAACGAGTAACAGGGGAAAATAATAGTCGTTCCAGATGTTGACAAAGGTAATGATGACGACGGCCACGAGCGCCGGCTTCAGCATCGGTGCATACACGCGGAAGATGATCGTGAACAGGTCGGCGCCATCCAGCAACGCCGCCTCCTCATACTCGGTGGGTAGCATGTCGTAACTTTGCTTTACTAGGAACATGGAGAACACATCGACCATGCCGAGGATCAGCAACGCCGGCCACTGGTTGATAAAGCCACCGCCACCCTGGCCGGTGATGCCGTTCCCGCCGATGAGCGGCGCACGCGCCAGCATGACGTAAGTCGGCAGCGAGGTCAAGATGGGCGGCACGACCAGCCCCGTCAGGAAGAACATGAACAGGAACCCACGGCCTGGGAAGCGCAGGCGCGAGAATACATAGCCGGCCAGCAGCGACACGACGATCGCCAGGCTGATGTACCAGATCACGCGCACCAGCGTCACTTCTATGGCGGTCCAGGCATCGCCAATGGTTTTGAAGTAATCTGTGAAGTCGACGTGAGTGGGTAAGGGAATTAACACGACGCGCGAATACTCTTCGATGGTGACAAATGAGCCAAGAACCATGAACAGCAGTGGGTAGAGCAGCACGATACTCGACCCTATAAGGACGATATAAGATGCGATCAGGTCTGGGCGGAACCGTTTCTGTTTCATAATGCCTCCTGGTGCAAGGGGTGTTTTGATGCGATGGGCAGTTTCATCAATGGTTTAACCGTACAGTTTCTGGTAGTAGCGCAACTGAAAACCGATGCCCACGCTTAGCGCCAACAACAGTACGGCGGCCTGGGCCACGCCCTTGCCCACATCCAGGTTGCTGAACGCATCCTTGTACATGCTGTACACCAGAGTGATCGTCGAGTTTTCCGGCCCGCCGCTGGTCAGCAACATGGGCGCTTCCCATTGTTGCAGGCTGCCGATCAGGCCCGTGACGGTGACGAAGAGGAAGATCGGCACCATTTGCGGGACGGTGATGTAGCGCAGCAACTGCGGGCCATTGGCACCGTCGATTTTTGCGGCTTCGTATAGCGCCGGGTCGATGGATTGCAGCCCAGCCAGGAAGAACAGGACCGTCCAGCCGATGCCGCGCCATACGACGAAGACGATCACCCAGATCGGCATCCACAGCGTATCGCGCTGCCATAGCACCGGGTCCATGCCGAAAAAAATGTGCAGGACCATATTCATCACACCGCCCGACGTGGGCAGCAGGAACACCAGCATCATCTGCGCCATGACCGCACCCGACAGAATGGCCGGGATGTACCAGATGGTGCGAAAGATGCCGCGGCCCACGATCTGCTGGTTGAGCAGCAACGCCACGCTGAACCCTCCGATCACGTTGATGAGCAGAGAAGAAAATCCCAGCACGACGGTGTTCTGGAACACGCGCTGATAGTAGGGGTCCACCAGGATCTTGCGGTAGTTCTCAAGCCCTACGAAGTCCGGCGGCCATTGAATGATGTTCCAGTGCATCGTGCTGAGGATGAAAAGCAAGATCACCGGCACCCATACGATCACCACGAAGTAAATGAGCATGGGCGTAAGGATGGTGTAGGCGGTGATCGTAGACTTGTGGCGAAAACGCCATCTGCCCAGACGTTCGACAAAGGGCTCCGGTTCTGATGTGTACTTGGTATCCGCTGCCGCTTTTATTGCCATAGTGCTTTACCTATCCGCTGCTGCGCAGCCGGGCATTTCATCGACTGCGCATCGTAACCTGTGAGTGATCGCTGCGGTGCGACACGTTCATTGCCGTGCAACCCACCTGCAGGGTTGCACGGCAAACACTGACATGTACTGGGGCGTCTAGCCGGCCAGGAACGTCTCGGCCTGGGACTGCATTTGATCCAGCAGGTCTTTGACTGGCGTATCGGTCAACAGAATCTTGCCAAAGACATCGCTCCACATGTTCCATATCTTGCTGGCATTCTTGGCGAACGGCGGTGTGGGGTGAGTATCCTCGCTGAGCAATATCTTGCGCATGACTTCGATGGCATCCGAGTAGCCATTGTAAGGCGCTTGCTTTGTCAGGGTCTCGTCCTGCAGTGCCGACTTGAGCGTGGGCAGCACGCCGCCGCGAATCTTGCCGATCTGCGACTGGGTGTCTGCCGTGGCCAGGAACTGGCACCACTTGACGCCCAATTCCGGCTGCTTACCCTTCTTCAGTGCTGACTCGGTCAGGTTGCCCAGCACGACATTGGCGGCATGGCAACCATCGCTCGTGCAATTGGGGATTGGCACGAAGACGGTATCCGCCTTGCGGTTAAAGGCGGATTGTGCATCCCAGGTGGCCGACAACTGCATTGCCGCCTTGTTGTCCCATACTGCGCCACCCACTTTCGCCTCGTCTTCACTCATCGAGGTGCCCGGGTCTGTCGTCTTGAACAGGCTGCGCAGCATCTCGTAGGCCGCCACACCCTTGGGATCGTTGAAGGTGGCCTTGGAGCCGTCATCCGAGCCCATCAGCGCGCCGGAGCGATCGACCCAGGGCATGGCGCGCAGGGCTGAGCCGTAGGTGCGGACGGGGGTGGGGCCGTACACGGTAAACCCAAACCAGTCCTTGCCCTTATTGCCCTTGTTGAAGATCGCGGTGGACATCTCCAGCATATCGTTCCAGTCCTTGGGGACTTTATTCTTGTCGAGGCCGGATTTCTCGAGCACGGTTCGGTTGATCTCCAGTGCGAACGAGCTGGTGAACGCGGGGATGCCATACAACTTGCCCTCGATTTCAGCGCCCAGCACAGAACCGGGTACGAAGTCGTCGGGCTTGACATCGGGGATCTCGTTGAACGCACCGAGTGCGGCGAACTCGTGCACGAATGCCTCGCCGATGGTGGTATCGGGAGCGGTACCGCCGGCGATGGCAGTCAGCAAGCCAGTGCGCAACGGCTCGTCCCATCCATGGTCCTCGCCCTTGACCGTCACACCGGGGTTCTGGGCCTCGAAGTTTTCCACCAGCCACTTCTCCCAGTAAGCGGTGGAGTCCTTTGGCGTGGCCGCCAAGCGCTTCTCCATATCATAGCCGTGACCCCAGACGACGATCGTCCTGGGCCCGGTCTGGGGCTCGGCGGTAGGCTGCGGTTGTGTTTGTTCGCTGCCGGGTGTGGGTGTGGCCGCCTGGGCACATGCGGCCATCAGGGTACCCGTCGCTGCAACGGCAGACAAACGAAGGAAACTGCGTCGCGAGATAGTGGGCTGCCTTTTCATTGGTTTAATCCTCCTAGCGCGAAAGAAATGAACGGTGACAGGTAGAAATACCTGCGTGGCTAAACGAAGCCTTCACGGCGCGAACGAGTTAGAGACGCACTCCTGTGTGAGATGCTTGCCATCACTTTAAGGGAGGCGCTATACTAAAGTCAATAGATTGCTGCCAAAAGTGCGACAGGAGTGTGCCAGCGCTGATTGGCAAGTGTGTCGCTACCCAAAATCCAGGAAACGAACACAGTAGGCGTTATGCCCGATACCACTGAATGTATATCGACCACCCTTGATGCTGCCTTCGTCGAACAGGTGCAGCAGGCATTGGATCATCTGTATGATTTCCCTCACCTGCAACACCATCCATTGGCCCTGCAAATGCCCGGCGGCGATGACCTGTGCAGCAACACCGCCGGCCAGCGCTTGCGCCGCGAACTGGTTACTGCCGTCGAGTCATTGAACCCGGGCCCCAACATCGGTTTCCGCTCCGCCGTCGCCCGTTCCTATAGCATGTTGCAACTGCATTATGTGGAAGGGATGACGGTGTTGGAAGCTGCACGCAAATTGTGCATTTCGCCCAGGCAGGCTCATCGCGAGCTACGCCGGGGCGAGGAAAGCGTGGCCGAAGTGCTATGGGCGCATTTGTACCCTGCCGCAACGCGTGAGGCGCTGGATGAACAGAGCGTGTCGGTGCAGGCCGAGATCGCTCGCCTGGGCAACCAGGGACATGCAACCGATGTGCGCTTGCTTCTGACCAACGCGAAGAAAACGGTCGAAAAGCTGGCCGCTTCGGTGTCTGTGTCGCTGAACCTTTACCTGCCATCCTACCCGGTGCTGGTTTCGGCCGAGCCGGTTGCGGCCCAGCAACTGATTGTCAGTGTGCTCAGCCACATGGTGCGGCAAGACGGCTCCGGCGCCCTGGAGATCGACCTGTGCATCAGCGAAAATGTAGTGCGCGTGACCGCCGCCTGCCCCAACCCGCCAGTGCTGGATGGCAGCCGGGTCCTGTCGCCGGTGGTCTGGCAATTGGCAAGCCAGTTGGGCTGGCAGATCATAGCGCCCGATGACAGCAGGCCTTTTGAGTACACGATCTGTATGTCGACGCTGCGTCACAGCGTGTTGGTGATTGACGACAACGAAGGCCTGATCGCATTGGTGGAGCGTTATCTCTCCAACCAGACTTGCCGCGTCATCAAGGCTGGCAGCGGCCCGGAGGGGCTGCAACTGGCGCAGGACCTTACCCCCGACGCGATTCTCCTGGACATCATGTTGCCCAAAATCGACGGCTGGGAGGTGTTGCAACGGTTACGCGCGGACCCGCGCACCATGCACATCCCGGTGATCGTGTGTTCCGTGTTGAACGAACCCGAACTTGCCGCATCCCTGGGCGCTTCCCTGCTATTGGCAAAGCCGGTGAGCCGGGATGTGTTGATCGGCGCCTTGCGAAAGGTGGGTGCGATCTAGCGTTTCAGCGCTCGTTGCCCTCGATGATTTGCGGCTCATCGACAGAGCCGGCGACTGCGTTCAAGCAGCGCAATACTTCGGCCAGGCGTAGCCCTTTGGGCCGCCGCACCAGGAACTGGCTGCCATAGCGCGACAGTGCGTCTTCGGCGTAACTGGTGACGGTGAGCAGGATGACCGGTATATTGCGCAGCGTTGCGTCAGCGCTGATTTCGGCCAGCATATGCGACCCATCCATGATGGGCATCGCCAGATCTAAGAAGATCACGTCCGGCGGATGTGCGCGCATGGTCTCCAGCCCTTCTTGACCGTCAAATGCCAGTTGCACATTCAAATTGCTGCGGTTCGACGTGAGGATGCGTTCCACGAGTTGAGCAAAGCCGCGGTCGTCATCGACCACCAGGACGTCGTGTATGGGCCCAAGCCGGTTGATCTCACGCATCAATTGTTCCGCTGTGACGGGCTTGGTGAGGCAGGCGCTGATAGACAAATCGGCGGCAATCCAGGTCCGGCTGGGCAACGAACATTCGACGTAGGTGGTCGCCAGGTCCGGCGGGAGCGATTCGTTGGCGTCGCCCGGTTTGTCTCGCCCAGGCGGCACGTTGCGGATGACGATCTTAGGCTGTTGTTGGGCCAGCCTTTTGGCCAGGTGTTCGTCGTCTTCAATTGGCACGATGTCATAGCCTTCCAGGTGCCGGCTGAGCAGGCCGATCACGGCGGGGTCGCGGTCAAGCACAGCGATGCTTTGGCGCTTGGGCCGCCAGGCTGGTTCGTTTGAATCCGTCTCCCTGGGGTAAATCGTGCGTTCGCCGCCCTCCGGCAAGGGCAGTGTGAAATAGACGCTTGTGCCGGCGCCCTTTTTGCTCTCTGCCCAGATGCGCCCTTCGTGAGCTTCCACGAATTGTTTGCTGATGGCAAGCCCCAGCCCGGCGCCCCCTTGCTCGCGGCGTAGCGACGTGTCAGCCTGGTAAAACGCGTCGAAAATATAGGGCAGCTTATCTTCGGGGATGCCGGGGCCCGTGTCGCATACGCTGATGAACACTTCGCCTTCTCCCGCCCGGGCCATCACGCGGACATACCCCGCTTTGGCGTAGTTGCGCGCGTTGGTGACCAGGTTGATGATGACCTGCCGGATGCGGGTGCGGTCTACCTCGACCACTGGCAGCCCCGGCGCGATGTCGGTGACGAGCTGAATCGGGCGATCTCGGAACAACCCGCTCACAATTTCGACGGAACTCTGAATCAGCGTCTTGACTTCGGTGGGTTCCTTGTTCAGGTTGAATCGCGCCAGTTCGAAGCGTGAAAGTTCCAACACGTCGTCGATCATAGACAGCAGGTGCCGGCTGCTGCGGTAGATCTGATACACGTCCTGGCGCAGAGGCGTGGGCCAGGCTATGTCGCCGTAGACATCCGGCGAGACGTACATCATCTCGCTGAACCCCAGGATGATGTTCAAAGGCGTGCGCAACTCGTGGCTGATGTTTGCGGCGAATTGTTCCTTGGCGCGCTGCGCTTCTTGCGTTTGGCGCCGTGCCACAAAGAGCTTTTGATTCGCCATCTCTAGCTGGTAGGTGGCCAGTTCCAATGACTTGAGCACCGAAGCCAGTTGGGCCTGCTGGTCGCGCGATTGTGACAGCATGCCGCTTGCATAGGCTTGATCTTCCCAGGCTTCGCGCAAGGTGCTGCGCAGGATGCCGGCGGCCACCCATGTGATGCCCAGGCAAAATAACACGCTCAGGACGAAGATGGTGCTGGGGTATTCGCGGTACGCACTGGCGTTCAACCAGAGGCTATACGCCACCAACGCCAATGCCGCCAGCAAATCCACCCCGCGTGCCAGGATGGTGGCAAGTATGACCAGCGGCAAGACCAGGAAAGGAATCCAGGGTTGCGGGTAATCCCACAAGGCAACCGCCAGCACGACCGCCAGGCCACAGATGAATAGGGATGGGGCTATGGTGCTTAGCCGGGGAAGGAGCCCCCAACTGAGCAGCGTGAGCCCCAGGACGCACAACGATAGGCTCAAGAGCGGGAACCCCTCCGGCAACATGGAAAAAGCCACCAGCACCACCAGGCCGGCAAAGCCGCTGACCAGGATCATTACATGGCTGGCCAGGCGCTGTTGAAGGTCCCTCAGGTTGAGCCCCACACTATCTTGAGCGAACAGGCGCTTCTTGACTGATTCCAGCATGGTGATCCTCAACCTGTGCACCTGCTTTGTGCAGGTCATCATCTGTCACGTTGGGGATTGGAAATTAGAGATTGATCGAGGATGCGATGACTTCATCTCTAATCTCCAATCCCCGTTCTCGGATTAACTTTCGCTGACGATTCGGTCCACCACGATTTGGCGGAACTCGGGCGAGAGGCTGGCGAAGTAGGCGCTGAAGCCGGTGACGCGCACGATCAGGTCGGGATATTTGCTGGGGTCTTTGTCGGCCTCCAGCACCTTGGCCTTGTCCATCACGTTCAGGTTGATCTGCGTGCCGCCCATCTCGAAGTGAGATTGAATCAGGCTCATCACCTTGTCCACGCCGTCCTCATCCCGCGACACCATCGGGTCCAGGTCCAGTTGCAACGGAGCGGTATTGCCATAGCCCGATTGCACTTTGGCGGTCGCCACGGCCAGCGCCGTGGGCGCGCCGTCTTTGCGGAAGCCCGGATCGGGATTGCAGCCGTGCGAGATAGGCGCATCTGCGTGACGCCCGTTCGGCGTGGGGCCGACGCCTTTGCCCATGCTGATCTGCGCGGCCCACGAGAACAGGCCGGGGATCATGTTGTAGCCCTGCGGCGTCGGCTTCTCTTTAACGACCTGGTCGAACAGCTCGGAGATGCGCACGGCATAGTCGTCGGCGATGCTGCCGCCGCTGCCATAGCGCGGGATGTTCTTCATCATCAGGCGCGTGCGCTCGCCGTCGGGGCCGGCCCAATCCGTCTGGATGTAGTGAGCCAGTTCCTGCCAGGTGATGCGTTTCTCGGTCTCCACGCGCAACTTCAACGCGGCGAACGAGTCGGCCACGGTCGCCAACGCCGCGCCGTCCACGCACCAGTTCACGAACTCCACGCCGCCCGGTTGTGAAGCGTCCAGGCCCTTTTCCAACGGCCCATAGCACAACAGGTCCATCACGATTTCGGGGAAGACGTCGATCATATGCGCCATGTGGAAGTCGAAGCCCTGGGCCGTGGATTCTACGCTGGCGCGCAGGTGATGTTCAAAGCGCTTCCACAGTTCGGCGGTGCTGGGTTGTACGGATGGGTCGGCCACCATCTCCTGGTAGGCCACGTCGAGCACCGCGGCGAAGTTGATCTTAGCGCCGTCATTGAGCGTGTACTCGCGCCCAGGCAATGCCGACCAGTGGCAGCCGGAGTAGGTGCGCGTGCGCGCAATTTCCAATGGATAGCCGTTGCGCGCGAAGCCGGTGGTGGTGTTGTCGATGCCGAGGAACTTGGGCACGCCGGCCTTATCCTGGCAGATGATCTCCACAGACCGACGCAGCAGTTGTGCCGGCACGTCCTTGCCCACGCACACGCCCAGGTTCACCGGGATGCGCAGGCGGTGCGCCGCCTCCAGCACCAGGTATGAAACGGGGCTGGTGACGTCTTTGCCGCTGGGGTCCGGCCCGCCGATTTGGATGTAACCCGTCTCGCACAGGTAGATGCAGGCGATCTCAAAGATCGCGTCTTCGTCGGTCAGGGAGCCGGCGGCGGTGTCGCGCTCATAGTAGGGTTGCAGAAGGACGTCCAACCGGCCCAACGAACCGCTGCCGTTGTACATGCGCGCAACCATCTGATACCAGGCGATCCACTGGCAGGCCTCGCGGAAGGTGCGCGGCTTTTCGGTGACCAGCCATTCGTTGATTTCGGCCATCTCTTCTAGGTTCTGGCGCACCAACGGGTTCGTTTCTTTGCGGGCCATCTGGCGTGCGGCTTCGGCGTGCCGGCCGATCCAATCTTGCACGCCCAGCACCACGGCCTCGGCGCCGGCATAGAAGTCGATCTTGTGCTGTTTGGCGTTGGGGTCGCTTTCCGCCGGCACGTTCAGGTCGCGATAGTGGCGAATCTTGTCCAGCAGGCCGCCCCAGCCCAGGTCCAGCCCGATTTGCAGGTCCTGGCAGAAGTGCTGGCTGCCAAAGATGGGCGCGCCGCCCTTGTACTTTTCATATTCTTTTGTGAACTCCGGTGGCACCAACCCGGTGGGCCAGGCATTCTTGCGATAGGCAAAGAAGTTCGCCATGTAGCCGCCTGCCAGTGCGCTATTGGGGTCGATATAGACGGGGTGTGCCAGCAGCAGGTTGCGGAAGTTCTCTCCGCAGCCCCGTGGCCCATAGAACCCGCCATTGGGGTCGTTGCCGACAATCTGGACGCCATCCAGGAGCACGTCGCTCATCTCCACGCCCGAACCGCTGATCGTCTTCACGATCTTACGCCGGTCGGGGGGTGGCAGGATGATAGCCCAGTCGTCGAAATCCATCGAGCCTTGAATTTGCTGCTTTTCACGGGTGTGTTGCAGCTTTGTTTCGCGCAACGCATCCAAACGATGCTGATAAGTGTACTCATTGAGCGTGACTTGTTCGATCATGGAACCGCCTCCACCGCGAGTTATACCGCAAACTGGCATATAGTTTTGGGTACATGAATAGCCAAACAGGATTACCGGTATGGTTTACAGGCTGGCAGGCTGAACGAGAAGATTTACACGCTTTTTACAATTCCTGTACACGACGCTCATATTTGTGGCCTATGATTTGCTCCCGGAGGTTGATGCAATGTGGTGGAGACCCTGGCGGCGCAGAAGGTATTGGGGCCGCCCAATGATCTATGGCCGCCCGTTCTTCGGGTGCGGGTCGGTGCTCTTCGTGGGGCTCATCATGGTGCTCTTGTTCGCGTGCCTGATGGGCTTTATGATGATGCGCTTCGTGCGTTGAAACAGCGCAGGGCGAGATGTCATCTCGCCCTGCTTTTCGTATCGTAGGATGAGCATGGTGAGCTTGTCGAACCAGACAGGCTCACCGCGATCGTCCATCACCCCATATTCATGACCAGCAGCTTCGGCTCGGTCATTTCTTCGATGGCGTATTTCACGCCTTCGCGACCCATCCCGGAAAGCTTGACGCCGCCATAGGGCGTGTGATCCATCCGGTAGGTGGACACATCGTTGGCGATGACCCCGCCGACTTCGATATGCTCATAAGCGTACCAAATGAGTTTGATGTCGCGGGTGAAAACGCCGCACTGTAAGCCATATTCGCTGTTGTCCACTTCGCGCACGGCATCCTCGAAGTTGTCGTAGGGCACGATGCTGATGAGCGGCGCAAACACTTCCTGCGCGCACACTTTCATCTGATGTTGCACGTCGATGAGCACGGTGGGCTGCATCAAATTGCCGCGCCGCGTCCCGCCGGCGAGCAGCTTGGCCCCGTTGGCAACTGCCTCGTGAACCCATTCTTCCACCTTCGCCGCCGAGCCCTCGTCGATCATCGGGCCGACGTCGGTCGCCTCGTCTTGCGGGTCGCCCACGCACAGCGCCTGCACCTTGGGCACCAGCGTGTCGAGGAAGGTCTGATAGATAGAGCGGTGCACGAACACGCGCTGTACGCTGATGCACGACTGCCCGGCAAACCCGAACCCGAAGGTGATGATGCGCGCGACGGCGAACGCCAGGTCGGCGTCGTGATGGACGATCACGCCTGCGTTACCGCCTAGTTCCAGCGTGATGCGTTTGCGGCCGGCTTTGCTCTTGAAAGGCCAGCCCACCGCCGGGCTGCCGGTGAACGTGAGCAGCTTCAGCCGCTCGTCGCTGATGAGCGGTTCGGCGGCGTCGGTGCTGCATGGCAGCATACTGAACCCGCCCTTGGGGTAGCCGGAATCGTGGATCATCTCGGTGAGCGAGAAGGAGCTGAGCGGTGTGGCCGATGCAGGGCGCAGCACCACCGGGCAGCCGGCTGCCAACGCGGGCGCCACCTTATGCGCCACCAGGTTCAACGGGAAGTTGAACGGCGTGATGGCGCTAATCGGCCCGATGGCGAAGCGCCGCACCAGCCCGACGCGATTTTCGCCTGGCGCGGCGATGTCCATCTGCAACATTTCGCCGCCGATGCGCTTGGCTTCTTCGCTGGCGACGCTGAAGGTCAGAATGGCGCGGTCCACTTCCTGGCGCGCGGTGCGGATCGGTTTGCCGGCTTCCTGCGCAAGTTGCCTGGCCAGCGTTTCGTGGCTGTCTTTCAGGTTGGCCGTGATGCGCGCCAGCACTTCCGAGCGCTTATAAGCAGGCATAAAGCGGGTTTGCGGCAGCGTATCGGTAGCTTTGCCAATTGCCTCCAGCACGTCGTCGCGCGAGGCGCGACAAATGCTGGCGAACTCCGTCCCATCATACTTATTACGCACGGGCAGTACGTCATCCGACGTGCGCCACTCACCGGCGACATAGAAAGGTTTCGGGGTCATGTTTGCCTCCATGGGTTAGCATACCTCAAAGATATGAAACCATGAAAGCATAAAGGCGGAGCATCAACCACGAAGGCACAAAGACACGAAGGGCACGGGGAAGAAAACACAAAGAAACCAGGCAACAAAGAATCTTTATATTTCCTTGTGTGCTTTGCTTCTTTGCTCCTTTGCGGTGAGAGATTTTCTACCACGAAGACACAAGACCACGAAGGGCGCAAAGGAGGAGAACAAAACACAAAGCAACGAAGCAACAAAGATCACGAAGGATTCTTTATATGCCTTTGCTTCTTCGTTTCTTCGCTCCTTTGCTGTAAATGCTTCTGAACCACGAGTCGATCACACATGGGGCGAGTTACAATCGACGGCGATGGTAGCGATAATCGTGCTTGCGGCGGGGATGTCTCGGCGTTACGGCGCTAACAAGTTGTTGTTGCCCTTTGGATATGGAACGGTGATTTCGACCGTGCTTGCATGTGCAGCGCAGTCGGCGGCGCGGCCCATCGTGGTGGTGACAGGCCACGAGGCTGAACGCGTACAAGACGAATTGCACGCGCGCCTGCCGAGTGCCCCTCTCACCTTCGTGCACAACCCCGACTACGCAACCGCCGAGATGCTTTCGTCCGTCAAGACGGGCATCCGTTTTCTGTCACCCGGCCCTGCGGAGGCCGCGATGATTGCATTGGGCGATCAGCCGCTCATCCGGCTGGATGTGGTCGAGCGCCTGCGCATTGCGTTCGAGCATGGCTGTGGCGACCTGATCGCGCCACTCGTTGGCATGAATGGCCGGCGTGGTCACCCGGTGTTGATTGGGCGTCGCTGGTGGGACGATGTGCTGGCGCTGCCTGCCGAGAGCAACGTGCGTGACTTGTTGCGCGCCAATCGCGCCAGCCTGGTGCACGTGGTGGTGAACGACGATGCCATCCTGGGCGATGTGGATACGCCCGAAGCTTACCGTGAGGCGTTACAGCACGCCAAATAGGGAAAGAGAGATTTGAGATTCAAGAAACCACAGATGACACAGATTTCACGGATAAGACAGATCAATCTGTGTCATCCGTGGTTAATCCCCAACCTCTAATCCCTAATCTCAAAGTTATATGACAACCACGATCCTTTTTGACGCGGAAACGCTGCAATTCCTTGCCCGCCCGTTATTGATGCGCCTGGCGACGTTGGGCGCCGACGGCTACCCGCAGGTGACGCCGGTATGGTTTATGCAGGATAGCGGCAAGTTATATGCCAGCACCGAGAAGGAGCGCACCAAGCACCGCAATATGTTGCGCGACCCGCGCGTGGGCGCTTCCATCGACGCGGATCATCCGTATCGCGGCATCTCGGTGAAGGGAATTGCGCGGCTGCGCGAAGATGATATCGAGGTGCGCGTGCGGCAAATCGTGGCGCGCTATGTGTCCCCGGTTGAACTGGATGCGCTGGTGAGCTGGCTCTTCAAGGGGCCGCGCGTGCTGATCGAGATCACCCCTGTGAGCGTGGTGAAGATCGGCGCAGAGTGGCACACCTGATTTCGGATTTTGGATTGACGATTTCCGATTTTGATTGGCTCACCACGCAGGGAATTTTAACCGCCAAGAACGCAAAGAAATATAAGGATTCTTTGTGCGCTTCGTGGTTAAGAAGCTTCTACGGCAAAGAAGCGGAGGAACAAAGAAGCAAAGGGATATAAGATTTCTTTGCGCTCTTCGTTGCTTCGTTGCTTTGTGTTTTGTTCTTTCTCTTTGTGCGCTTCGTGGTTAAGAAGCTTCTACAGCAAAAGAGCGGAGAAACAAAGGAGCAAAGGGATATAGGAATTCTTCGTGGTCTTTGTTACTTTGTTTCTTTGTGTTTTCTTCTTCGTGTCCTTCGTAGCTAAGAAGCTTTGTGTTTTGCCCTGAGCCTAAAATCACAAAATGTAAGGGGCTGCCTGGTAGAGCGCCAGATCCTCTGGGTCATCCACGTCCAGGCTGAGCGAACTTGAGTGATACCACTGCGGGGTGATGCCTTGCTCAACGGCGCGCGCGGCATGTTGAGCGGCGCTATCGGCCCCAAAGCAGAAGTCGATCACGTCGGGCGGGCGCAGCAGCAAGGCATTCGTGCCGCGTTCGTGCCGGTCGGGCGCGATGACGACGCTGGGGCCGTCCGTCACTAGCGAAATCATCGCCTCGATGTCCTCCGCTGCCGGCCAGCCCAGGTCCGCGGGGGTGACGAGCAGTGCATCCGCGCTGAGGAATTTGGCGCGCGCCTCGCGCAGCGACTCGTTCAGCCCTTCGCCCTGTTCGCGCACCACCAGAGCGCCCCACTCCGCGGCCCAGCGGCTTACCTCATCGTCGCGTGTGATGACCACCACGTCGTGAATCACCTGTACCTGCTTTAGGGTTTGTAGTGTGCGCCGCAACGTATCGTGCATCAGCCGCGCGCGGGCGGGCGGGTCCAGTGTGTCCGCCAGGCGCGATT
>DAOUFG010000197.1:0-8662 GCA_034430115.1 Thermoflexales bacterium
TGCCCGCCACGATCACGCCACCGCCGATTAATACGGCGACCTTAGCACCGGCGCCGACGAGCACCTCACAGCCTACGAACACGCCCGAACCACCCACTCACACACCGACTGCCACTTTGCCGCCAACGGTGACGAATACGCCTCCCACGCCGCCGACGCCCACAGCAACTTTCACACCCGAGCCGCCAACAGATACGCCCGAACCACCGACCAATACACCACCGCCGCCACCCCCGCACGAGACGGCAAACCCGCCGCAACAGCCAGCGCCATAGCGGACGATCTATAACCGCAGGGCGGCACACATGACGTGCCGCCCTGTGGTTTTGCGAAGACGAACGTTACTGCTGCGCTGTGCCCCCTGGCGTGGAAGTAGGAATCAGGTCTTCCGCTGCCGGCGCCAGTGTCACTTCGCCCGCCATATTCGCGGTAGACGGGCACGAGTTGTAATCTTTGCCCAGGATGATCTGAGCCACCGCATCGCTACCGGCACCGCCGGGCTGCTCGGAAATGAGCGAGTTGCGCACATTGAAGATGCTGGCCAGGCGCGGGATAGGTGAGCCCTTCGGCGTGGTGGTGTAATCGATGATCTGCGTCTGCGCCTCGACGGTGTCAGAGACGACCACGGAAACGACCGAGAAACCCTCCCAGGCCAGGCGGTCGGTCGCCACAGTTTCCATATCCTTGCGCCCCGAAGCGTTCACCACCTCCACGTTGATGCGGTTTTGCGCCCGGTTGCCGGGCGGTGGGGAGAGTGCTTCGGTAATGTACGGAATGGTATCTTCGGTGGGCAGTAACACCATCGCCCCATCCGAACGCGTGAAAGCCTTGATCACCGGGTAGGTGATGACGCGCGTCTTGATCGCCAGGTTATCCAGGCGGGTGGCAACGTCGATGAATTGGGGAATGCTGGCTAAGCCCAGGTCAGTCTCCACGTTTTCCTGGTATTGCTGATAGAGCGGCAAGGCATTAGCCAGCAGGTTCGACTTTTTGATCTTGCTAAATAGCCCACGCAACACCTTCTGCTGGCGCCGTGCGCGGTCAAAGTCGGTGGTGGATTCGCGCGAACGCGAATACATCAACGCCTGGTAACCGGTCAGGTGCATCACGCCCGGGTAGACATCCAGGTCCTCGGTGCCGACCATCTTGGTGTGTTTCAACACCGAAGAAGCGTCGGGGAACGTATCGTGCAATTCGCACTCCACGATCACGTCCACGCCTCCGAGCTCATCGACGATATTCACAAACCCCGAGAAGTCCACCCGCACGAAGTAATCGATCTTGATGCCGAAATTCTTGCGCAAAACCAGCGCCAGGAAGGCCGGCCCACCACCCGGATAATCATTCAGATAGCCGAGTTGGAAGGCGGTGTTGATGCGGTCGTCCGAGTGGCCAGGGATGCGCACCTGCAAGTCGCGCGCAAACGAAAGGAGGCTCACGGAAGGCAGGTCCGGGTTGATGCTGGCGACCAGGATCGTATCGGTGCGCGCGTAACGCGGGTCCGCCGAGTTATCGCTGCCAAGCAACAACACATTGACCGTTCTAGGGGCCTGCACCAGTAACGGCGCATCGCCGGCCTCGATGTCGAACGAACTGGAGTCGATCACTGCCGACGTAGGGATAGGCCCAATCGTGCCCGTGATCGACGGATACGCCTGCGACATCACGGTCGATGTCAACGTCGCGCTCTCCGGCTCAGTGGCCACACCCGGTTCAGTGGTCACCTCCGGCGGCGCGGGGGTATCTGTCACCTCCGCGCCGGACGTGTCGGCCACCTGCGCCGCAGCGGTCGGCTGCGTGGGCTGTGCTGCCTGCATCATCGGTTGTGTCGCATATGCAGAATTGCTGGTCCAATTCACGCCCAGGCCCAGCGAAACGAGCACCACCATGAGCAACAACAATTCAAAGAAAGTAGTGAGCCGCCTGGACATAGTCTATTACTGGCCTTTCAAACGAAACAACATCTCTCCAGCGTGCGGGATGACCAGGATGCTGTCGTCATCTTGCGCGCGGCGTTGCCAATCCTCAATCGACACACTGGCCGGGTCCACATAACCCAGGTTGATGTGCTCGGTGCGTTCGCGCGGGATGCTGGTTGCAATGTCCACCTGCACGCGCGGCGTTTCCACCTTCGTGTCGGCATCGTAGGTGCCGGCGCCCTTCACGTTGGTGGAATGCGCCAGCGCCACTTTCGGAATATGCGCGAAGCGATCCATCTGCTTTGCGAAATAGTCACGCACGTGATATCCGGCTTCATCCAGCCACTTGCCGTGGGTATAACTCACCTCGGTGATGTGCGGCGCATGAATGAGCACGCGTCCGCCGTCGGCTACCACTGGCTCCGCCTTAAACATGGCTTTGCCGCCCGTCCACAGATCGTCGTAGTGTTCCGCGGCATGTGCGATGACGGTGCGCACCGGCTTATCGAGATACGTCACGTGCACCTGCGCCGAAAGCGCTGCCGCTTCTCGCTGCGCTGAAATGGCATCGCCGCTAAAGACGCCATGCACGCCGCGATCGCTGCATACATAGGCCACGCAGGTCACCGGCGTCGGCACGTAGGAGGCGAATTTATCGATCAACCGGCGCACCGGCGTATCTTCGATGCCGATGACGCCCATCGTGGTGAGCATCGCGCTCAACCAGTGGAAGGTGCTGATCGTCTCAAAGCCGGCCACACCGGGGAACAGATATTTATTGCCGCCGCTGTAGCCGACCGACTCATGCGGGAACACCGGGCCACAAATGACGATTTGGTCATGCTCCAGCAGTTGCTTGTTGATCACCACCGGCGCGGCATCGGTCAAGATGTCGTTCGTGATGCTGCGCATATCCGCTTCGGGCACGGTTGCGATTTGCGTCAACGTGCCGGGGACGTACCACTCATGGTTCATCACGTTGAAGTTTCTCAACAGTGCCCGGTCGCTGGCGCTCATGCCCAGGTGACGCTCCAGTGCCTCATCACTCATTGCCATATGCGTGCCCAGCGCGATGATCACGTCAAACTGCTTGGCCTGGTGACCAATCGCGCGATATAAGGCGCGCATCATCAATGGAATCGGCGCCGTGCGTGTGCCATCGGGAATAATGACCAGCACCCGCTTGTTATTGACGTCCACCCCTGCTAACCCTTCCTGTACTTTTTCGATGACTTGCAGGTCAGATAATAGGGGAACCTGTTTTTGCTCAATCATTTGACCACCCTCCTTGGTGCGCAACGCAAGCGTGAGATTTGTCTATGATACTCGCAATCGACCAGCGCTGAATATGCGTTTCTCGCACGTTTTTGCGACACCTGCCAAGGGATTTACCCCACCCTGAAATGATTCTACGATACGGCGTTCCCCCTCCGGAGTGATACGCCACTGGTATTGTATTACTGTCCTGTAATTTTTGCGAAAGCTTCTCGCAAGGCGATCAACCAGCCAGCGGGTTACGATGCCAGGTCATCGCTGATGCCAGACGCAATTCATCGGCACGGACTCTATTAGATAGATTGGTGTACCCGCCCTATAATCATGGAAAGGATAACAAGATGATCGCAGAAATTGAGCTAAACAGAGACCGATTGGCTGTGCTGTGCAAGCGCTTCCGTGTGAAGCGCCTCGACTTGTTTGGCTCTGCGGCCACTGGCACGTTTAATCCCCAAACAAGTGACCTTGACTTTATTGTGCTTTTCAACGATGCCGGCGAGCCAGGCTATGCGCGCCGCTATCTCGACTTTGCCGAATCCTTGGAGCAGTTGTTCAACCGCCGTGTTGATTTGCTCACAGAACGATCAATCCATAACCCGTTCTTCCAAGAAAATGTAGATCGCTCACGAGAAACTCTCTATGAAGATCGAAGCGAAAAAGCGGCTGCTTGACGCCTTAAACGCTTGCCGTGCCATTGCTCAGTTTACAGTGGGTCAGAGCTTCGATACGTATGATGGGAACCTGTTACTTCGCTCAGCTGTCGAAAGGCAATTTGAGATCGTGGGAGAATCGCTGAGCAAAGCGGAAGACATTGACCCATCACTGACAGAGCAAATCCCTGACATACGGCGGATCATTGGACTTCGCAACCGTATCATTCATGGCTATGACACCGTTGACAACCAAATTGTATGGGATATCGTACACACCGAGTTGCCCAAGCTGATTGACCAATTAGAGTTATTACTTCTATCGACGTAAAGCGTCTTTCAGACCACCAAAATCTGCTGCATGGGTTACACCGGATATAGTGATTAGATCCAATCCAAGGGATAATAGGGGAACCGAAACATTTGTTCGCATTTGCGCGTTAGCGTGTGTTCGTTTTTAGCAAGTAAAGTGTCAAACGCAACTGGTTCTACGGGTGGCTCACAAGCCCCCCAACTGAAAACCCTGACGGGCGTCATCGAGCGCATCACCTACCAGAATGAAGAAAATGGCTACACCATCGCGCGGCTGCTCCCCGAAGGTCGCCCCGGCAAGGACGACCAGGCGCCGGCAGGCTCGCAGGGCAGTGACAAGCTCATCACCGTCATCGGCACGCTGCTAGGCGTCGCGCCGGGCGAAGCACTGGAACTGCACGGGCTGTGGCAATATCATTCCGAACACGGCTGGCAATTTAAAGCTGAGAACTATCGCTCGGTATTACCTGCCACGGCCACCGGCATCCGCAAATACCTGGGCAGCGGGCTTATTAAGGGCATCGGCCCAAAGACGGCCGAGAAAATCGTGGCCTATTTCGACGTCGATACGCTCGACGTCCTCGACAACGCGCCCGAACGGTTGAACGAAGTGCCGCGCCTGGGCGCTCACAAAGCCAAACTCATCACAGCCGCCTGGGCCGAACAACGCGCGATCAAAGAGGTGATGGTCTTCTTGCACGACCGCGGCATCAACACCAGCCTGGCCGTGCGGATTTACCGCGAATATAAAGATGCCGCCATCACGGTCGTCAAAAACGAACCCTATCGCCTGGCGCGCGAAGTGTGGGGCATCGGGTTCAAGACCGCCGACAAGATTGCGCAGACGCTTGGGTTTGCCGCCGATAACCCCGAACGGATTCGCGCCGGCGCGCTCTACGTCCTCTCCGAGGCAACGGACGAAGGCCACACCTACCTGCCGCGCCCCAAGCTGATCGAACAGGCCGCCGAATTACTGGGCGTGAACGTGCGAAGCGTGGAAGAGGCGGTCAACGGGTTGGCCGATGAAAACGGCGCACACGTCGAACGCTTATTGGTGCACGAAGACGGCACATTGGGATTAGAGCCGCTCCAGCCACCCGCGCAGGAGGGCAAGCGCGTCGCCGAAACGCGCGCCATCTACCAGGCCATCACCGACGAAACGGTGCAGGCACAACGCAATCAACTTGCTTCCGGCGCGCCGCCGATCCTGGCGCCACCCACCGGGGAACAGGTGGTCTACCTGTGGCCATTCTTCATGGCCGAACAGAACGTAGCGCGCCAGTTGCACCGCCTGGCAAACTGCCCTCCCGGCCAAGACAAGCTGGCCGACTTCAGGCAGGTGAACATCACGGCGATGTTCGATTACCTGTCCAGCAAACAAAACATGGCGCTCTCGGAGCGCCAGAGGGATGGTGTGATGATGGCGCTCACGCGCGCCGTGGGCGTCATCACCGGTGGCCCGGGCACCGGCAAAACCACCAGCATGCGCGCGTTGATTCGCGCACTGCAAGCCAAGAAGAAGATGGTGATCCTGGCCGCGCCCACCGGCCGGGCCGCCAAGCGCCTTTCGGAAGCGACCGGCCTGGAGGCCAAGACGTTGCACCGGCTGTTGCAGATCAAGCCGGGCGGCAAAGCGTTCTATGACCAACGTAACCCGCTACCGGCCGACATCGTGATCGTAGACGAAACCAGCATGATCGACGTGCTGCTGATGAACACGCTCCTGAAGGCCATCGAAACGGGCACGCACCTGTTGCTGGTGGGCGATGCCGACCAATTACCCAGCGTGGGCGCGGGCAACGTATTGGCCGATATCATCAAGAGCAACATCGTGCCGGTGGTGAAGCTGGATCAAATCTTTCGCCAAGCCGCCGATAGCGCCATCATCACCAATGCGCACCGCATCAACCAGGGCGAGTTCCCCACCTATGGCGGGCAGATTGGCGATTTCTTCTTCTTCTCCGAAGAAGACCCAGAACGCGCCGCCGACCTGGTGACGGACCTGGTCACGCAACGCATCCCGGCCAAGTTTGGCTATCAGCCGGCGGACATCCAGGTGCTGGTGCCAACCCATCGCGGCAAATGCGGCGTGAGCGCGCTGAATGAAAGCCTGCAAAGCCGGTTGAACCCCGAACAGCCCGGCAAGCCGCAAAAGCAATTCGGCAGTCACCTCTTCCGCGTGGGCGATAAGGTGCTGCAACTGCGCAACAACTACGATAAGGAAGTGTTCAACGGCGATGCGGGCATCATCACGTCTCTGAATACCGAAGATCAAACCCTCGGCGTGGCGTTGGAAGATGGCCGACAGGTGCAATATGAGTTCAGCGAACTCGACCAACTTTCGCTCGCCTATGCCGTGAGCATCCACAAATCACAAGGCAGCGAATACCCCGTCTGCGTGGTGCCGCTATTGATGCAGCACTACATGCTTCTGGAACGCAAGTTGGTCTACACGGCCATCACCCGCGCGCGCAAACTGGTCGTGGTGGTCGGCTCCAAGCGCGCCCTGGCGATGGCGATCAAGAACGGCCCCGGCACGCAGACGACCCGCCAGCGCAGTGCCGGGCGCTACACCGGCCTGGCGATCCGGCTGGTGCAGATGCGGGGACACGATGGATGACAGAAGACAAATGAAGAATGAAACGTGAAACGTCTTCGTCGTTCCACCACCATCTTTCACCACTCGTTTTACACGCTTACCAACTTCTCATACAGCCCTTTCTGGCGCGCCATGGCCGCCTGGTAGATCGCGTGTCGCTGCGGGTCCGGCTGATAGGTATGATCCAGTCTAGTAAAACCTAACAGGTCTGTGGCGCTGAGTACAGCGCTTAGACCCATTAAGTTTTGTGCACGCTCCAACACCAGCAGCGCCACGCCTCGGCTGGTGGCCTCCGGCTCTTCGCACATCACCAGCGGCGCGTTCGTCACGTCCGCGATGATCTGGCACCAGGTGGGCGAAGCGAGCAGCGCCCCACCGCTGGCGACCAGCGTCGCGCCGGGTTGTGCCAACACTTTCAAATCCGCATAAATCATGCCCAGCCGATAGGCAATCGCCTCCAGGCAGGCCCGCGCCAGCGCCACTGGCGTCACGTCGAACGTCAGGCCGTGCAGCGTGGCGCGGCTATTTTCGGAGTAGCCCGGGCTGCGCTCACCGGCGAAGAGCGGCAGGATGGTCAAACCGTGCGCGTCCGGCGGCATCTGGCGGATCGCCTCATCCAGCGCGTCAGGGTCGGGCAATTGCAGCGTCTGGCGCAACCACGCAAAGACGTTGCCGCCTTCGGTCGTCGCGCCGCCAATCAGTTCGCGCCGGTCGTCCACACGGTAACACCACAGCGCCGGCGAAAGCTGCTGCGCGCCGCCGGCTGGGCGCACGATGCGCATCGCCGCCGTGCTGCCCACCGTCACGGCGACGTGGTGTGGGCTTGCGCAGCCACTGCCGATGTTGGCTGCAGCGCCATCGCCCACCGCGGGCAGGCAGAGCACCTCCTTCAACATCGGCCAGCGCGCAGCCCACTCACGACAGGCCGGCCCCAGCCATTCTCCAGGTGCGGCGAGGGGCGGTAATTGTTCCGCTGAGATGCCCAACTGGCTCAGCCAGTCCGCGTCCCAGTCGCCCGTCTGGCGGTTCACCAAACCGCTCCACGACCAGACGGACAGCCCCCCTCTCAATGTGCCGAATAGGCGCAAGGTGAGGTAATCACTGAGCGAAGCAAACCAGCGCGTGCGGGCGAACACGTCGGGCTGGGTGCGGCGAAGCCAGGCGATTCGCCCGGGCAGATAGTTGGCACGGATACGACAGCCGGTACGTTGCAACGCCTGCACCTCATCGAACTGGTTGCGCAGGTCGTGCGCGTCGCCGGCCGAACGCGTGTCGGCATAGGTATAGACAGGTGTCAGCGGCTCGCCCTGTTCATCCAGGCACACCAGGCTGCACGCATACGCCGAGATACCGGCGGCCTGAATGCTCAGCTTGCGCCCACTCACCAGCGGCTGCAATTCATCCAACACCTGCGCCAGGCGCTCAAACGCCTGACGTGCGTCATCCTCCGAGCCGCCGTCGGATGTGGCCTTGAACGCAAGCGGCCTGCGCGTCATCAGGCCGGGAATAAGGGTCGCTTGCGCGTCGAACACGAGCGCGCGCGTGGACGAACTGCCGATATCAATGACGAGAATGTTGTTCACGGCTCTTTCCATAGAGAGATTGGGAACTTGTAGATTGGAGATTCGCAATTTACCGCAGATGACACGGATTAACACCGATTTCTCTATTGCCAGATGACCATCCGTGGTTTCCCTATCTCTCAATCTGAGATTGTTGCGTGAAAAATGAAACGTGATGCATAGAAGTTCGCTGGCACCCACGCTTCACTTTTCACGTTTCATCCACCAATCTCTACTTCACAACCGAGCGTTCTTCTTCCGCAGAAGGAACGCGGCACTGCGTATATTGCCCGCCATCCACCATCAACGTCGCGCCGGTCACCGCCGAAGCCCCCGGCGAGACCA
>DAOUFG010000198.1:0-26617 GCA_034430115.1 Thermoflexales bacterium
GGCGCAGCAGTCGGGGTGGGTGCGCCACCACAGGCCGCCAGGCCCGCCGTTGCGGCCGTCAAAGCAGCCGTTCGCAAAAACGTTCGGCGATTCATTCTATTAATGTTCATTCGTGCAGTTCTCCTGTTTAGTTCACATAAGACTTCGCAGGCGTAACCCTGCTCCATCTACTTCTATAGCAATCAGTGACACTTGTTGCGATTACGTATGCCACCGACGCACACAGCGAAGGAGGGAACACGATCTGGGTGATCCACTTGACCTTCTCCTCGACGATAGAAACGCGCCCGCGCGCCATCCCCTGGCGAACAAAGCCGCCCACAGGCACGTCTATATCACATTGGTAAAAAAGCGTCGTCAACCCTGTCTACGCTGAAGCGCCAGATCAGGAACGCGGGTCCAACGCATCGCGCAGGCCATCGCCCAGGTATAGGAACGCAACCATGACGATTGCAATCACGAGCGCCGGGAAGAACACCACATTCGGCAGTGCGCGCATCACGGCAAAGCCGTCGTTCAACATGATGCCCCAGCTCGGCGTCGGCGGCACCAGACCAATGCCAAGGAAGCTAAGCCCTGCTTCACCGAGAATCGCGCCGGGCACGCCGAACGAGAATGCCACCATGATTGTGCTCATCACGTTGGGCAACAAATGACGCACGACGATGTGCCAGTCCGATGCGCCCAGCGCTCGAGCCGACTCCACATACTCGAACTCTTTCAACTGCAACACCTGACCACGCACCAGACGTGCCGAACCCACCCAGGCTGTAAACGTCATTGCAACCAGCAAGTTCAGGAAACCTCGCCCAAAGGCAGCCATCAAAATGATGAGTAATAGCAGGTTCGGGAAGGCGTAGAAAACGTCAGTGATACGCATGATGATGGTATCGACCTTCCCGCCATAGTAACCTGCAATTGCTCCTAAGGTGGTTCCCATGAGAAGTGTCAGCACCTGGCTGAGAAAGCCCATCGACATGGAGATGCGCGTGCCGTAGATGATGCGGCTTAGCACATCGCGGCCCTGCTTATCAGTGCCCATCAGGTGCTGCAAACTGGGTGGTTGGCGCACCGCCGAGAAATTTGCCTTGATCGGATCATACGGAGTGATGACATCCGCAAAGATCCCAATCAAGATGAAAAAGACGATAATGCCGAGGCCTATCGTAGCCGCACGGTTATGCAACAGCCGGTGCCAGGCTTTTACCCAGGGATTATCTGGCGGCCGCGACAACGCTTCATCACTGAGTGGTTCGGCCGACTTCTTATTACGGGCAAGAATCATCGAATCCTCTCTTTCACCTGTCTTTAGTGCAAAGACTTGCTTCTGTTTATTGATACCGGATGCGCGGATCTGCCACGCCGTACAACAGGTCAACGGCCAGGTTCAGAAAGACGATCAAGGTACCGAACAGCATCGTCTGCGCCATAATCATGGGATAGTCACGCGTATTGATGCTGGACACGAATGCATTACCGATACCGGGCACGGTAAACATCGTCTCCACGAAGAACGAACCCGTCAATAGCCCGGCCAGCATCGGGCCGCAAATGGTAATTACCGGGATCAAGGCATTGCGCAACACGTGCTTAAAGATGATCGATCGCTGCATCAACCCTTTGGCATGCGCCGTGCGGACATAATCCTGCTTCACCACTTCCAGCACGCTGGAGCGGGTATAGCGTGCCACGCCGGCCAGGGGGCCAAGCATGAGCACAAAAACCGGCATGATGGCGCGATCAAGCGACCCCCAGCCGGTCACGGGTAACCAGTGTAAGGTAACCGCAAATACCAGGATCATCACGATTGCAAGCACGAAGTTTGGCACGGCAGTGCCTACAACGGCGATGAACATGCTGATGTAATCGATCAGCGTATTGCGCTTTACCGCTGCCACGACGCCTATCGGAATGCCAAACCCGATGGCAAGCACGGTGGCACTGAGGCCCAATTGCGCCGATACCGGCCAGTCGCGAGCCAGGATGTCTTGCACATGTTCGTTACGCAAACTCAATGACACACCCAGGTCACCATGTAAAGCACCATTGAGCCATTTGATATATTGCCACCATACCGGCTTATCCAGGTCATAGGCCTTGATAAGCTTATCGCGCATCTCCTGGGTCATTTTCATGGCCTGATCGGGGTCGCTTAATCCAAGTGGGCTGCCAGGCGTAAGCTTGGCAATACTAAAGGTAAGAACCGATAGGACCAATAAAGTGAAGATGGATTGTATAACCCGGCGGACGATATACTGCCACATTTCTCTTACAAACTTCCAGTGCATATGGCAGGGGGCCGCCTTCTAAGCGGCGGCCCCCTGTCAACTGCGTTACATACGAGACATTAACCTTCGACGACGACGTCGTGGTAGTTGATGCCCATGCCGCTGAGCCAGTAACCCGACACACGCGGTTTGATCAACAAGTTGGACAAACCATAGTAAATCGGGATGATGTCCGGGTCTTCGTAGCACAAGATGCGGTCAGCCTGCTTGTAGAGGTCGTTGCGCTTGGTGGCATCCGATTCTTTGGCGGCCGCGTTGACCAACTCGGCGAACTTGGTGTTCTTGTACTCAAACTCCGGGTGATCCGCGTTCGTCTTCGGTGTCAACGAGCGGGCCTGCAGCATGAAGTTGAACGAGTTGTGCGAATCTGGGAAGTCCATGCCCCAGCGCTCACGCCACAGGTGCAGCTTGTAGGGCTTGGTGTCGCGCCAGGTATTGCGCGCGTTGGAATCCATCAGCGCCAACTGCATGTCGATGCCCAACACGTCCTTGTACATGGACTGGATGGCCTCGAACAACGTCTGATACTGATCGGTCTGGTTGGAGTTGATGTAGAACATCGGGAAGCCTGCGCCGCCCTCATATCCCGCTTCCTTCAGCAATTCGCGCGCCTTATCGGGGTTGTAGTGCAACTCAGAGTTCAGGTTTGCGTCATAGCCCAACATCGTGGGAACCGCAAATTGGTAAGCGGGGCTGATGGCGCCCGGCAGCACGTCGTTGGCCAGCGTCTCACGGTCGATCGCCATCGAGAGCGCCTGGCGCACGCGAACGTCATCAAACGGCTTTTCATTCACGGGGATGATCATATACTGGGTGAGCAACTCATTATAGGAATGCAACTGCTCCTTCAACGTGGCGTCATCCTTAATACGCGGCAAGTCACCCACGGGCGCATCGATCACGTCCAACTCGCCTGTCTCGTAGGCGGCGACGCCGGTCGCTTCGTTCTTGATCATCTTAATGACGACCTTGTCTACGCCCGGCTTCCGGTCAGCATAACCGTGCCAGTTCTCGTTCGTCACCATCGTCATTTGCTGATCCACAACCCAGTCAGTCAGCTTGAACGGGCCGTTGCTCAGAATGTTCTCGGGGCGAATCCACTTGGTGTCCTTGCCGAACTGATCGATCTTATCCTTCGGCAGCGGGGCATAAGTGGGATATTCCACCATCTGGATGAAGTAACCGGCCGGGGCCGTGAGTGTATATTCCAGTGTGTAGTCGTCCACAGCCTTCACGCCAATCGTGCTGGGGTCGGTGGTCTTTGCGCTGGAATACTCGGTGACGCCCTTGATGATGTCGATCATGTAGATAATGCCCAGACCACCGGGGTTGCAGGTGATATCGGGCATCGAGTTGCGCTGGATCGCATAGACAAAGTCCTTGGCGGTGATCGGCGTGCCATCAGACCATTTCAGATCTTTGCGCAGTTTGAACGTCCAGACCGTGCTGTCGTCGCTCACAGTCCAGGACTCGGCACAATCGGGCTGCGGCTTCATGTCTTTGTCGAAATAGACCAATGCGCTGAACAGAAGCTGGTCCGTGAATACCGTGTTTGCACCGCCGGCGCAACCTGGGTCGTTGCCAGCGCCGCCATCACCATAGAAGGCGGGCATGTTCAGGTTCAGTACCCGTTCGCCTGTGCTGGCCGCTGCTTCTGTTGCCGCAGCAGTTGGGGCCTCGGTTGCGGCTGGGGCTTCAGTTGCAGCCATCGCTTCGGTTGCGGCTGGGGCTTCGGTTGCAGCCATCGCTTCGGTTGCAGCCGGCGCTTCGGTTGGGGTGGATGCGCCACAAGCTGCCAACCCCGCTGCTGCGGTGGTTAGTGCCATGGTGCGCAAGAATGTACGGCGATTCATCCTGTTGACGTTCATTTCTGTAGTCCTCCTCTGTAGACTGAACGAGACGAAATGTATGTGTCTGAACGTGTCAAAGAATGCCTGGCACAACCTGCGAGTCGTTGCGCCTTTACGATTTCTTGACGTAGTTTATTGTAAGTAGTAGACCCATAATGTCAAATTGGCTCCCTCGGCAGCACCGGCAATAAATAGTATCCGCATAAGTATAAATAGGCGCTCCATAGCGAATGAACGACAACAAAAAAGGGCGCTCAGAAATGAGCGCCCTTTTTAAAGAATTGGCTCAAAACTAACTTTGTAACAGGTGTTCAAACAACGGGCCATCGTCGGACTTTTCCGCGTTGTCGCCCCGGCCAGACTCACCGTGACCACCCTGTGGCTGTGCCACCGGCTTGATCTCCACGTTCTCGGTGCTGCCGGCAACTTCCTCCACCATGACGAAGTCCAGTTTGCCATCGGCGAGGCCAATCAGAATCTTCGAATTATCGAGGAACTTACCCGACAACAGACCATCAGAAAGGACGTCTTCCACCTCATTCTGAATCACACGGCGCAACGGTCGCGCGCCATAGTCGGGGTCATAGCCTTTCTCCGCCAGGTAACCTTTGGCCGCCTCGGCCACCTCAATGCGCACATTGTGATCGGACAGGCGCTTTTGCACCTTGTTCAATTCCAACGTCACAATCTGGCCGATGTCCTCGCGGGTGAGCGGGTGGAACACAACCGTCCCGTCCACGCGGTTCAAGAACTCCGGCCGGAAGAGCCGCTTCAACTGCGACAGCAGTTTCTCTTTCATTTCATTGAACTGCTGCTCGTTATCTCCGGTATCTTCCTTGCGGGTTTGGAATCCCAGGCGCGTCTCACGCTTGATCATCTCTGCGCCCACGTTGCTGGTCATGATGATACAGGTATTGCGGAAGTCCACCTTGCGCCCACGCGCGTCGGTCAGGCGGCCTTCTTCCATGATCTGCAACAACATGTTGAAGACTTCTGGATGCGCCTTCTCGATTTCATCGAAAACCACGATGGTGTAGGGGCGGCGGCGAATGGCCTCCGTCAACTGCCCGGCATCATCATAGCCCACGTATCCGGGGGGGGCACCCACCAGCCGGCTGACGGTATGGCGCTCCATGAACTCGCTCATGTCAAGCACCAGCAGCGCGTCTTCACTGCCAAAGAGGAACTCGGCCAACGCCTTGGTCAACTCCGTCTTGCCCACGCCCGTGGGCCCCAGGAAGATGAATGACCCCATCGGGCGGCGCGGGTCCTTCAAGCCAACGCGCGAGCGGCGCACCGCTTTGCTGATGGCCACGATTGCCTCATTCTGGCCCACGATGCGCTCGTGCAAAGCACTTTCCAGGTGCAGCAACCGCTCACCCTCCGTGCCGGCGATGCGCGTCACGGGCACGCCCGTCCACATCGACACGACCTCCGCAATATCGTCCGGGCTGACAATCGGCCCTTCGGTGGTTGGGTCGAAATTCGCACGCAAGGCCTCGATCTCTTCCAGTGCCACGCGCTCACGCTCACGCAGGGTCGCCGCATCGTCGTAGCGCGACTGCTCCATCGCCTGGTTGCGTTCCTTTTGCACCTCGCGCAATTCCTTGAACGCACGCTGCAAGTTCACCGATTGGGGCGACTTATACATGCGCACGCGCGCCGCCGTCTCGTCAATCAGGTCAATCGCCTTATCCGGCAAGAAACGATCCGGCACATAGCGCGATGAAAGCTGAACCGCCGCGATGACCGCGTCAGGCGAAATGCGCAGCTTATGGTGCGCTTCATAGGCACCTTTCACACCCTGTAGAATCTCAATCGCCTGATCGGGTGTCGGTTCCTCTACGTATACAGGCTGAAAACGGCGTTCCAGCGCAGCATCACTTTCAATATGCTTGCGATACTCGTTCAACGTGGTGGCGCCGATACACTGCAATTCACCGCGCGCCAGGGCAGGCTTTAGAATATTCGCCGCGTCCACGCTGCTGCCGGCCGCGCCGGCGCCCACCAGCATATGGACCTCATCGATAAAGAGGATCGTATCGGACGACTTGACCTCTTCGATCACCTTCTTCAGACGCTCCTCAAACTGTCCACGATACATCGTGCCGGCCACCAAAGAGCCGACATCCAACTGCATCACGCGCTTATTGAGCAGCGGCTCGGGCGTTTGCCCTTCCACAATCCGTTGGGCCAGGCCCTCTACAATAGCCGTTTTACCGACGCCAGGTTCGCCGATAAGTGCAGGGTTGTTTTTCGTTCGGCGGGATAGAATCTGGATGACTCGCTCAATTTCCGTCTGGCGGCCAATAACGGGATCGAGCTTACCCTGCTCAGCCAGCGCCGTCAGATCGGTCGCCAATTGATCCAGGGCAGGAGTCTTGACACGTTCTTTCTTCTGAGTCACAGGCCCTCCACCTGCGGGCTTGTTGGTTTCGGGTTGCTCTTGTTGCACGGCCCGCAATGTCTCACGGCGAATGCGGTCGGGCGTCAGGCCCAATTGCCGCATCACATCGATTGCTACACCATCACCCTGACGAATCAACCCCAGGAGCAGATGCTCAGTGCCAATGTAACTGTGGCCCAATCTGCGTGCTTCATCCACGGCATATTCAATGACCTGCTTGGTGCGTGGCGTCAGGTCCAGCTTGCCAGGCGATGCGCGCCGCCCGGCACCAGTCATACGTTCCACCATCTCTGCCACGCGCTCCGGCTTTGCACCCAGATCGCGCAACACCCTGCCTGCGATGCCGTTCTCTTCTCGGATGAGACCGAGCAACAGGTGCTCCGTCCCTATGTAATTGTGCGAGAGGCGCTCTGCTTCCTCTTGCGCCAGAGTGAGCACGCGCCTCGCTCGTTGTGTAAACCGCTCTAATTTGTTCGCCACAGCGTACCTCTCTTTAACAGGAGCAAAGATGCATCTTTGTGATTGGCTACTCGGATACCCCTCTGCCCTTGTTCTGATTTATCATACACCACCACAATTTCACCTCAATGTCCCATGTAACCACCCCGCCCACCTTCCACATCAGCAATCCATTACCTCGAGCGGCGTCCTGAAGATAGCGTACACATTCGTGAAACGCTTTGCCGGTTCGTAAGGTAACGCCAGGGGTACCTTGGAGTTAAATCTACCCGCGTCATGTTAAAACTACATGAATGTTCTGCCGGGTTGTATTAGGAATGTAATAGAAAAAGACCACGGCGCCCTATTTGGTGCAAACAGGGCGCCGTGAATTGGTTATGAGATTGAAACTTGCGTTATTGCTGAGTTTCCGGCGGCGTCTGGCCGGCATCTTCAGTCTCGGCCGGGTCTGTATCACCGCCAGAGACCTCCGCATCGCCACCTGGGGCCTCAGATTGCCAATCCATATCAGCATACTCCGCCCAACTGACGCGCTTCAGGCTGAGCGCAATACGCTTCTGCTCCGGCTCCACCCGCATGACGCGCAAGGTGACGATTTGCCCTTCCTTGAGCACTTCGCGCGGGTTAGAGATCATCTTATCGCTCAACTCAGAAATTGGGATCAGGCCCTCAATCGCCTCATCGTCCTTCAAGCGCGCAAAAGCGCCATGCTTCGGGTGCAGCTTGATGATCTCCGCTTCCACCAGTTGGCCGGGATGATAACGCTTGTCCAGGTCGGCCCACGGGTCTGTCTGCAAAGCTTTCAAGCTCAAGCCGATGCGCCCGGAGTCGCGATCTACACTGATGACCTTCACCGTCACGTGATCGCCTTCCCTGACAACCTCGCTAGGGTGCTTCACGCGCTGGTATGACAGCTCTGACAGGTGGATCATGCCATCAGCGCCGCCCAGGTCTACAAACACACCGAAATCCTTGACGCTACTGACTTCGCCCTCAACGGTTGCGCCAACGGTAATCTCACTCAATAGCTTGTCTTTCTGCGCGGCACGCGCTTCCTTCGAAGCGGCGCGCTCGCTCAAGATCAAGCGGTTGCGCTCACGGTCAATTTCGATGACTTTGACATAGGTCTTTTGACCAACCAACTTTTGATAGCGCTGTTCAGGCGGTTGGCTTTCGTCACCCATCATTCGTTGATGTGTCAGGCTCAGTTGTGAAGCCGGCACAAACCCACGTAATCGACCAATCTTAACGATGACTCCGCCCTTGTTGAATCCGGCGATGTGGCTCTCCATCGCCTCTTGATTATGGAACAGCTCTTCAGCAGAGCGCCAATCCCGCTCGTTGATTGCACGGGCGAGGGACAGAACCACGTTGCCATTGCGGTCTTCCGGTGTGACGACATAGGCGTACACTTCCTGACCGACTTCCAACGTCTGACGGAAGTCTCGCGGCAAGGCTTCCAATTCCTTGCCCGAAACAATGCCCTCGGACTTCGCGCCCAGGTCAATGAGGATCTCTCGATCACTGACTGAGGCGATGTGGCCTGACACTAATTGGTTCTTCTTGGGCGGGTCGTAACGCTCGCTGCGGGCAAGATAGTCGCCCAGCGAAGCGGCAAAATTTTCATCCCCTTTTGGTTCGGTGGGCGTTTCGTTCCCGGGGACCTCTCGGCTCTCCATACTTAGGTGTGTTTCCTTCGGCGTAAGATTGTTCTCATTATACCGTAAGATTCCTGCGGGGTGGCAAATATGTCAAGTTTCGTCTATCATAGGGTGCCTGCTCTATAATCAACGCATGGAAGTACTCGAACAACGCATTCTCGCTGAAGGTCGCAATCTTGGGCAAGGTATTTTGAAGGTCGATTCATTCGTCAATCACCAGGTGGACTCGGCCCTGATGCTGACGTGCGGCCAAGAATTTGCACGGCTGTTTCAAGATGCAAAACCCACGAAAGTCCTGACGGCAGAAATCAGCGGCATCGCCCCGGCGCTCATGACCGGCCTGGCGCTTAACATCCCGGTGGTGTACGCGCGCAAGACAAAGCCCATTACCATGCCGGATACCGTGTTTCTGACGACGGCGCCCTCACACACAAAGAAGCGTGACGTGGAAATCATGGCTTCGCCGGAGTATCTACAAGCCGGCGAACGTGTGCTGATTGTCGACGACTTTCTTGCAACCGGACAAACGATCCTCGCCCTGGCGCGCCTGGCCAAAGCCGCCGGCGCAGAAATTGTCGGGGTGGGCGCGTTGATCGAGAAGTCATTCGAAGGCGGGCGCGAAGCGTTGAAATCACTCGGAGTACCAGTACGCTCATTGGCGGTGATCACCGACATGCGCAACGGCAAGTTCGTCTTCGACCACAGCGAGCAGTGAACAAGAAGTTGATGCGCTTGTCAGATGTGGGGTGACTTGTTGAGTCGCCCGACCAGGGCGAGATGTTATCTCGCCCTACATGATCGAGGCAATGGCAGCATCAGGAACCTCCGACAACTAACTTAGATAGGTGCTATGCGCGTATCCGTCATCTTTACAGTGTTGAACGAAGCCGCGGCGCTCTCGCACCTGCTGGATTCGCTCGCGGCACAAACGCGCCAGCCGGATGAAGTGGTGGTGTGTGACGGCGGCAGCCGCGACGGCACGCTCGACCTGCTGCGTGCCGAACGACGCCTGCCCCTGCGCGTGATCGAATGTCCCGGCGCGAATATCTCGCGCGGACGCAACGAGGCCATCGCGGCAGCTACTGGCGACATCATCGCCTGCACCGACGCCGGCGTGCGCCTGGACCCGCATTGGCTGGAACAAATCACCCGATTTTGGATTGCGGATTTTGGATTTTCGGTTCCCGGTCCCGCTGATGCAGACAGCACTGTAATGCGCACGTCAATCGGAAATCAAAAATCGGAAATCGGAAATCCAAACTGGGTGGGTGGTTTCTTCCTGCCCGATACCTACAGCACGTTTGAAGTGGCGATGGGCGCGACAGTCCTTCCGGAGCCTGGCGACATCAACCCACAAACTTTCTTGCCCTCCTCTCGCTCGGTGGCCTATCGGAAGCTGGCCTGGCAACAGGCCGGCGGCTACCCCGAATGGCTAGACTATTGCGAAGACCTCGTCTTTGACCTGCACATGCGCGAAGCGTTTGGGCCGTGCCGCTTTGCACCCAATGCCCTGGTGTATTTTCAGCCACGCACGTCACTCCGCGCATTCTACAAACAATACTATCTCTATGCACGCGGAGACGGCAAAGCGAACTTGTGGTTGAAGCGTCACTTGATTCGCTATGCCACCTACCTCATTGCACTCCCATTCCTGGTGTGTGGCATCGCGCTGGCGCACGACAGCGCGCTAAAACTGCTCTTTGCGGCTGCGCTTGTGTCTGGCATTGCGCTTTATACCCGCACACCCTATCGCAGGCTTCAACACGCCTGGAAGAGGCTCTCAACCATTGAGAGAGTCAAAGCAACTCTGCTCGTGCCAATCATCCGCGTCGTTGGGGACGTCGCGAAGATGATCGGCTACCCCGCCGGGGTGTACTGGCGCCATATACACCGAAGTACAGACAAGTAACGGCTGCCCAACAGTAAAATAAATAAAGATATACAATTGGTTACATAGAAGACGCTTGCAGCGAGATCACAAATCACTAAGACTTGCGGTGTCAATATGGAATATAGGGGTTGAAGCAGTTCATTTCTTTGGGTGCAATATGGGCATAATGATATTCCTCGCATCTTCACGCGCACAACTTTTTTCGCCACAATTACAGAATGCATTTGAAATAGAGACCTGGTGGGCAATTCTCATCACAGCAGGGGCCTTGCTTCTGGGTGCACTGATCGGGTTACTCATCGGCTGGTACATTACCGGACGAGACCAGAAGCGCGCCAAATCGGAGGTGGAGCAACTGCGCATCGCCCGCGACACTGCACAATCGGCACGTGCGCAAGCGATGAACGAACGTGAACGCGCAATGCGTGAGTTGCAAGGCAAGCAGCAGGAATATGCGCTGGTCGAGTCGCAATTGCGCACCACGCAAAAACAGCTAGATCAGGCCCAGGCCGCCTTACACGTTTCGGATCAGCAATCGGAGGAACTGACCGCTTCGGCGCGTGCGCTGCGCTTGCAAGTCGACGAATTGCGCAAGCGCCTGGCCGAGTGCGAGCAAGTTTCGTCGGAGCGCCACATGGCCCTGACGCAGATCAGCAGCGAATTGAACGAAACGCAGGCGCGCTTCAACGAGACACAACGCCTGGCCGCCGAACGGCAGGCCACACTCGTTTCGGTCAATGCACAACTGAGCGAATACCGCGCTCGGATTGCCGAAGCGGACATCTCCACTGCCGAAATGCAGGCGACGTTGCTTTCACTTGGCTCACAGATCGAAGCACATCGCATGCGGTTAGCCGAGATCGAGCGACGCGCGCAAGCGCCCAGGGAAGCCCTGGTGCCATCTTCGACGAAGAACGTAGCAATAGCCAAAGAGAACACCAGCGCACCAAAGCAGCGCAGCATTTCAGCGCCGGTGATGGCTTCCCCCGCATCAGCGACGACAGCGAAGAATTTTGGCGACACCGAAGCCCCCACGCCTGAGCCGGTCACAACGCCGGCCCAGGAAAATGAGGACGACCAGATCGTGGCGTTGCAAGACCAGGTTGCTTCCCTGATGGAGCAATTACAGACCTTGCGTACTAACGGTAACGGTAGCTCAGCCAGCACCTTAGCCATGGCAGATATGACCCAGACACTCCTGGCATCGGAATCACCCGAGTTGCAGGATGACGCAGCAACACCGGCTCCATATGAGGAACTGATCTTGGAAAACATCAAGGGCATCGGCGTGGGTTACGCAGCACGTCTGCGCGCCGCCGGCGTCACGAACGTGCGCGACCTGGCGAATAGCACGCACGCACAATTGGAAGCAATCATCAAAGCGCCCAAGTGGCGTCAACCCGACTATGATGATTGGGTCCGCACTGCACGCCTGATGGTGCGCAGCGGCGCGTTGTAATACCTTCCCCTCACAGCTCTTCCTGGGGGCACCGGCCCAATGCCCCCAGAAAAGAGCCGACCCTCATCTCGACGTCACGGAGAAGAACCCTCGCGAAGCCGCGTCTTCGGGCGGCACCTGGAAGTAGGTCGCCAAGAAGGCCTCTACATCCGTCCGTAAGAGCGCCAGCGCTCCCTGCACGCCCGCGCCGCCATCGCCAAAGGTCTTGGTGCCCCAAGGGCCTTCGCCGAAGGGTGCCAGTTCCTCTGCATTCGTCCACGCGCCATCATCCAACGCCAGGCAGCGCCAGTCGTCACAGCATTGGCTGGTGGCTTGCCATGAGCTATTCGTGATGATCGTCTGCGATGTGCCATCTTGAAAACGAACGCGCAACTTCGCCACCAGCCCCAATCGCGGCGACTCGCCTCCCGAACGAAAGACGCGCGCGGCAATGAGGTTGCTGCCACTCGCCAGGTAAGGTTTCAAGTCCAGGGAGAACGGCAACACGCAAGCCTGCTCGGCGCCGATCAAGTGCCCGTTGACGTTGAGGCGCAGAATAAACTCTGAATTTGCATAGAGCAGATGCGCTTCTACGATTTCCTTCCCGGCGGGAAGCTCGAAACGCTTGCGGAAGGTACACGGCTGAAACGGGCCGCCCTCCACCTGTGTTGCGCCCGGCCGCCAGATCCAGCGGCTGCCTTGCATAGACATATCTGCCGCGGGCGTTTGCTGATTGCGCGCATCGGCCTCCAGCAGGCAGGCCATCTCATCCAGCCAGCCTTGTGGCACGGGCCGGGCCGCAAGGCGCATCAGCGTCGCCAGGTTCGTCTCGCGCAAGTGATAGGCGTAGGCCAGCACCTGCCGATGCAAATGCTCAAGTTCCTGCACGCTCGCGCCAAAAGCGCCCGCCAGGTCGGGCGGCAGTTGATCTTGAATCGCCTGCCCAATCGCCAGCGCCTGGGCCATCTTCTCGGCAGCCAGGCTGAAACGCAACTGCGCATCTTCCAGCAGCCAGGGGTGCGGTTGGGCGCTGTCCGTCTTCATGAAGATCGCCGCGCGTGTTGAATCCCAGGCCGGGGTATGGCACTGCTGGCCACGGATGAACGCGGCCGATAGACTATGCGACAGGTCCGACTTGCCCACCTCGCGCACGAACCACGAAAGATCCCACGGGAAGAGTTCTTGCGCCGTGGAGCACAGCCGCCAATAGTCGCTCACCTGCCCGGCAACTGCGCCATAGGGCGCAGCCAGCAGCGCCAGTAATGCAGATTCATCTTTCTCTGGGTGCTGGAAGCCCAACCCGGCCATGCCCAGGTTGGGGTCCGGCACGTCGGGCATCAACCCGTAGTACTCTTTGATGCCCGAAACCCCCGGCACGGCGCTGATGGCGGCGATCTGGCGATACGTCACCAACGGATGCGCCAAGTGTTGATAGGGCTCCACTTCCTCGCTGGCCGCGCCCAGGAAGCTTTCCACCAGCACCGGGATGTCACGTGCCGCCGCCAGCCCACACACGTTCTTCAGCCAGCGATCCACGGGCATGGTCGCCATCGTCTCGGCCACGTTTGGGTGCAGGTCCAACCCAAGCCCCAGCGGGTTCAGTAGCTTCACGCATTGCAACACCTGCCCGGCCGAAAGCTCCCACGGAGACCACCACAGCCGCCCCTGTGGGCTGAGCCTGCGCCAGGTCGCGCTAAGCCGGTCAATGAAAGGCACCAGGCGCTCGTGCAACGGCACCCCCTTGCAGCGCGGGCACTCGCCAAATTCGCCGCACAACCAGGCATCCTGGTCGTAGGTGTAGATCAGGATGTCGTCCACCCCGGCAAACGTTTTGGCAAATGCCTCCAGCAACAACTCATAGCGGCGGATCACCGCCTCGTCCATGATGCAATTGGGCGGGTTATCGCCATAGCGGGCATGCGCGTTATAGGGCGCGCCGAAATGGAAAATGGTGCGCAGGTCCAATTGTTTGCACAGCGCCAGGCGTTGTTGCAAGTCCGCGCGCCGGCGGTCGCGGCTCTGCGCAGAAGGCTCGCTGCGCAACGGCACCAGTTGCGGATAACGGGCATCCACGTCCGGCGCGAGCGCCACCACGTCTTCGATGTTCAATGGTTCGTCGTTCGGACGCGCCCCCCACGCGATGTGCAATTGAATCGTGTTGAACCCAAGCGCCTTCAGCCGGCTCAAGTTGGCAAGGTTCCACGCCACGTCTGGCCGCGATGGGCAACCCAAGAAACCGACTCGATAAGTGAGCGTCGAAGTCATAGGCTTTTCTCCTGTTGGGCTTATTCTATTTTCAATCTCGAATCCCGTGGACAAGAAAAGCCCATGCCTAACGCAGGCGTAAAGCCTACGCCTACCGCACGGTCAGGCCATTTGTTCAAGGTTGCATCGCGTTGATGCGGTGGTAGGTGCAGGTTTCATACCTGCGCTCATGCCCAACGCAGGCGTAAAGCCTGCGCCTATTGCACTGTCAGGCCATTTGTCTAAAGCTGCATCGCGTTGATGCGGTGGTAGGCGCAGGTTTCATACCTGCGCTCATGCCCAATGCAGGCGTAAAGCCTGCGCCTATTGCACTGTCAGGCCATTTGTCTAAAGCTGCATCGCGTTGATGCGGTGGTAGGCGCGGGTTTCATACTCACGCTCAAGACTCAACTTTGGCTTCGTCGGATTACAAATCCGACGCTCGGTGAACGAAGCTCGCCTGCGCGAGCTGGATGGGATAATCACGAGTGCCTGAGCAACGCGGGCGTAAAGCCCACGCCCACCGTTCGCCAGCGACTCGCGGCCACTGATGACCACCCTCTCAAAACATGCCCTTACTGTAAAAAAACAGGCGGCACGCTTGGTGCCGCCTATCAGGTCTCCAATCCCTAACGCCCAATCTCTCTACACGTTCAGCGGGCCGCGATGCGTCTGGGTGACGGAAGCCTGCGCCACGGGCATCAGGATCACTTCGTTGATGTTCACGTGTGAAGGGCGCGTCGCGCAATACAGCACCACGTCGGCCACGTCCGCGCCGGTGAGCGGCTTGGTCACATTTTCATAGACTTTGCCCGCGCGCGCCTCGTCGCCGTGGAAGCGCACAATGCTGAACTCCGTCTCCACCATGCCCGGGTCCACCGCCGACACGCGCACGGCGGTGCCGTTCAGGTCCATCTTCAGGCCCTCGGTGATCGATTTGACGGCGGCCTTGGTGGCGCAATACACCGCGCCGTTCAGATACGTCCAGTGCCCGGCGATGGAGCCGATGTTGATGATGTGCCCCCTGTCGCGCGCCACCATGCCCGGCGCCACGGCGCGGGTGACGTAGAGCAGACCCTTGACGTTCGTGTCCACCATCTCGTCGATGTCTTCGATGCTATATTCCTGCAGCTTGGTCAACGCGCGGCTGAGCCCGGCGTTATTGAGCAAAATGTCGATCTCTTTCCACTCGTCCGGCAGCGCGTCGATGGCGCGCTGCACGGCGGCCTGATCGCGCACGTCTAATTTGATCAAATAGGTCGGCACCTTCAATTCAGCGGCCAACTTCTGCAAGCGATCCATGCGGCGGGCGCTCAAGATGAGCCGCGCGCCGGCTTCTGCAAATGCACGTGCACAGGCTTCGCCAATTCCACTACTCGCGCCGGTAATAAAAACAGTTTTGCCAGTCAATGAATAACTCATAATCTATTTTCCTCTCTGTAGCTAATGAGGCTGTTATATATACGCTCCAATTGCGGCACAATCGCGCCCCAATCATAAGTGCCGGACACAAATGCGTGCGCCCTGCGGCCCAGGCTCAGGCGCAATGTGTCATCGTCTAATAAACTCACCACCGCCTGGGCAAACGTCTGCGGCGTATCGCCGATGAGCAACTCGCGCCCATCCGTCACGTCAAATCCCTCACAGCCCAACGTGGTGCTGACGATGGCGCGGCGCATCGCCATCGCCTCCAACAGCTTGAAGCGTGTCCCGCCTCCCACGCGCAGCGGCGCGATGTAGACGTCCGCCATGGCGATATAGCGGCGCAGGTCCCGCATTGACACTTCGCCGGTGATCGTGATGTTCGGGTCGCCGCGCAGTACATTCAGGCGCGGGCTGGGCTGCTGACCCACGATGCACAGATGCACATTGGGCTTGCTGCGCTTGACGATCGGGAAGACATCATGCGCAAACCACAACATGGCGTCTACATTAGGGCGAAAATCCATCTTGCCGGTGAAGACGAGCATTCCGTCTTGCGGGCCGGCATCGGCGGGCGTCACCGCGTCCACGTCAGTGTAGCTGGCGACGTCGATGCCGTTGAAGATGACGTGCGCGCGAATAGACGCGTCCAGTTCCGCCAGGGCGCTGGCGTCTTGTGGCGAGACGCATAGCGTGGCCTGCGCGTTGCGCGCCGTGCGGCGTTCGAAGCCGCGCAGGCGTTGCCACTGCACCAGCGAATAGGCCGCCGCGTGCCAGCGCTTGGGCTGGAGCATATCCGTCTCACACGCGCGCCGCTGCAACAGGTATTCGCAATTGTGATCGTCAAACACAATTTTGGTATGGCGCGTGTCGATAGGCGAAGTCAAAGCGTAGCGCGCAAGTTCGATGCCTTCCACCTGCACGATGTCAAAATGATTGCGCGTGACCCACTCTTTCATGCAAGCAGCCATCTCCGGCGACCACAAGCGCCAGGCCATGTCCGGCAACGACGAGGTGATCAGCCGGCGCAACCGTTCAGCCGTGGAGCGCTGCGGGATGGGGAAGGTAGCGATCGTGTGACACGCCGCCGCCAATTCGGGCGCGAGCGTCTGTGAGTCGGTGCCGGGTTCCACGAACGAAAGCAGCCACACTTCGTGATTACGCGCCAGGTTGGAAAGGATGCCCCAGTTACGCAATGCCGTCCCCTGTCGTGGCGGGTAGGGCAGTTGCGGCGTCAGAAGTAATATGCGCATGGTCAAATCAATGATAAATGAAGATTGGTCACTTAAAGGCAAATGCCGGTTGACGAACGGCGAACGATTGACCTCCGTCTTGTGCGTCAAGAGTCACTTTGCACTTCCTCGGCTGGCTCACATGGTGGGGCAAGGGGCATCCTACGCCTTGCACGCGCGATACACCTCCCATGTCTGTTGGGCGGCCCTGGCCCAGGTGAATTGGGCCGCGCGTTCCTTGCCGCGCCGGGCATAGTCGGCATTCACCGGATCGATGGACCACATCATGCGCATCACGCGCGCCAGGCCGGCAACATCTTGCGGGTCGTGCAAGAGGGCCGCGTCGCCGGCCACCTCGGGCAGTGCCCCTGCATTGGAGCACACCACCGGCGTCCCGCGCGACATGGCTTCCAATACGGGCAACCCAAAGCCTTCGGATAGCGATGGGAATACCAACAGGCGCGCGCCGCGATAGGCTGCATCCAACTCACTATCGGTCAGGCGCCCGGCAAAGATCACGCGATCCTTCACGCCCAACTCACTCACCAGCTTAGCCAGCTTCTGGTTCCCCCATCCCCGCTCACCAACAATGACCAGGTTCATGGCCGCCGGTAGTTCCTTCATGGCCTCTAACAGGGTGGGCACATTCTTGCGCGGCTCGAAGGTGCCCACGAACAGCGCATAGTGCATGTTTTGGAGCTTGTTCTTGATGTTCTCGGTGGGCCACTGCATATCGGCGCCTGCGGATGGATATTCGGAGAGCGGCCGCTGTGGGTCTTCAGCGCCTTCGTAGATCGTGCTGACTTGTTGCTCCGATACGCCAGGCAGCAGGCGCATGATCTCACGGCGCGTATAGTCGGAGACGGCGATGATGTGATCCGCCCGGCGAACCGAAAGGCTCACCTGACCGTAGTAACGCGCGCCGGCCGGGCTCATCACCTCCGGGTGTTCCATGAAATACAAATCGTGAATGGTGATTACTTTCTTGAACCGCCCACGCGGCGCAATGAAGTCGGTGCTGTGCAAGACGTCAATATGCGCCAGCGCCAGTTCGAGCGGCAGCGTCGTCTGTTCCAGCCGGTGATGCGCCGGCGTCCTGACGCGCCGCACACGCACCCCTGCGGGGATCCACGTCGTATCAGCGTCACGCCGGTCGAGCAGCACGCTCAACATAGCCGGCTCCTCGGGCGTGTTCTGTGCCAGGGCCTGCACCAGGCGGCGCGTATATTGCGCAATGCCCGCCCTGCGGTAATACATCAAACGACAATCAACAGCGACACGTAACGGATGTTTGAGATTCGTCTTCATATTTACATTAGCACTGCATGCTCATGTTGCAGCAGCCACGTCTTGGCTTTCAGCCCACCGTGATAACCGGCCAGCTTGCCCTTGACCCTCAATACCCGATGGCTTGGCACGACGATCATGAGAGGATTGCACGCAATTGCTCGCCCAACGGCGCGCTGGGCTGTGGGCCGGCCCACGTGGCGCGCCAATTCCGCATAGGTGATCGTTTCACCATAGCCCACCTGCATCACCTCCACCCACACGGCACGCTGAAACGCGGTACCCATCGACAGATTGATGGGCACATCAAACACCTTGCGCCTGCCGGCGAAGTATTCGCTCAATTGTTTGCGCGCATGGTTCAACAATGCACACGACTTGCCTGCCGCGGCCGGCTTTGTAGCGTACTGTATGGATGTGATGAAGTCGCGCGTGCCTTCGATCAACAAAGTGCCTACTGGCGTATCGAGGGTGGTTTGAAACATTGTGCTCTCGATTTTGCGATAGCCGTGTGTCGTATCGGGCACTCGGCTCATTCACCATCGAACGACAAAATTATAATGACACCTATGCAGAAACAGAAGGACTGTCAATCGCCCTTGTGGATAACATGCAAGTGCGTGCATAGCAGTTATACGATCACAAGCACAAGAGGTGTATAGCATTTCCAATATAACGGCACATAACGGCTCAACTTTCTTGCGTTTCTATTGAATCCCCATGACACCACTTATCCACAATCGCCCCTGGTTATCCACAGAAAGTGGGGTACTTGTCCACAAAACGTGTGCAGTTATGTTAGGAAATCGTTTTACTTAACCTACTTTTAAGTTAGGCTTAACCTTTCGTTTCTCCTACCTGTAGGAGTTTCTGAAGGATTCACCCCTATATCTAGGGGCGGATTGGAGGTATATTCTCCACTTTTATAGGCGGCGATATGTGAATAAGCTGTGGGAAACTGTGGATAACCTCTGGCAACTCTGGTGCTATTTTTATCACCACACTTTGCCGAAAATCATTCTACTGGCAGGAATCCTCTGCCTCATTTCAACCGACGTAGCCCAGGCCTATGGGCAAGACGCGCAACTCGATCACATGCTGGTGGGCAAGGAATATGACTTCCTCACCTGGGAGACACAAACCGCACTCGCCAAGATCGGCCAAGAATTAACGTCGCCACAAATCGGAATGACAGATGCCGACCAAACGACATTTGTGCGCGCCTATATGCAGCGCGTGAGTGACTTTCAGACCCTGGAAGATCAGATCGATCAAATTTATACCGACCCATCCGTGAAAGATGCATTGCAGGCAAGCGCCACGTTACGCGAGGAGCGCGACCGACTGCGCGCACAGATCGACGCGCAACAAAACCTGGCCGAAGCAATCTTGCAAGAGCAAGTGGAAAGCGTGTTGCGCGAAGAAGGGTTTGCCGTCGGCGGACAGATCATTCCTCCATTGCGCTTCCGCTTCACGCCGTTGCCCTACGTGTTGATCATTTCGCGCCGCGACAAGATCGAACGCATTAACCAGCGCGAGCTGACCAACGGCCTGACGGTGGACCAGTTCGACGCCATCGAACGCGAGGTGGATCAGCGCTTCGACGTGTCTTCGTTAGTCACACCCATCGGTGGGTTGAGCGCCTATCCCACGATGTTGCCCGAAACATCCTCATTGGTATTCACCGTCCAAACCGAAGCACATGAATGGACGCACAACTATCTCTACTTCAGCTACGTCGGCCTGAATTACGACGCGGACCCGACGGCACGCGTGATCAACGAAACGACGGCGGTCATCGTGGAAAACGAGATCGGCCAGCGCGTACTGGAACGCTACTATCCCGAGCTGGTGCAGCCGCCCGCGCCGGTGACGCAAGCCGCCCCGCAGGCGAAGACGAACGCGCCATCGTTCGACTTCAACAAGGAAATGCGCCAGACGCGCCTGCACACCGATGAGTTGCTGGCCGCCGGCAAGATCGACGAAGCCGAAGCGTACATGGAGGCACGCCGCGTGATATTCGTGCAGCACGGCTACCGCATTCGCAAGTTGAACCAGGCCTACTTCGCTTTCTATGGCGCATACAACGCCGAGCCGGGCGGCTCCGCCGAGGCCGGCAAGGACCCCATCGGCCCGGCGGTGCAGGCGTTGCGCCAGCACTCCGCTTCGCTTGGCGATTTCGTGCGCAAGATCGCGACGGTTCGCTCACTTGCCGACGTGCAACGCCTGGCCGGGCAATAGCCGCCCGCAACTCAGCGCAGCAACAAGGTGATGATGATCTGCGCCGCCAATATCTTCACGATCATCGCCAGCGGATACACCGCCGCGTAACCGATGTTGGGCAGGTCATTACCACTTTGCTCCAACGCATATCCAAGCACCGCCGGTTGGGTCTGTAACCCGGCCAGCATGCCGGTGAGCAGGCCCATGGGGATTTTCAATAACTTGTGGCCCACCCACAACGTGCCAAACGCCGTCAGGCAGGTGACGATGGCCCCGGCGACGAAGATGTTTAAGCCGCCGCCCTGCGAAAGCGTGCTGACAAACGCATACCCCGAGCGCGTCCCAACGGCGGCCAGGAAGAAGATCAACCCAATCTGGCGCAAGAGCAAGTTCGCCCCGTAGGGCAGGTTCCACACAATCGGCCCCGTGCGCCCCACGGCGCTGAGGATCAACGCCATGATGAGCGGCCCGCCCGCGAAGCCCAGCTTCAGCGTCACGCCGCCAGGCAGCGGGATGGGTAATATGCCCAGCAGCAGCCCGAGCGTCAGGCCCAGGCTGAAGGTGAGCAGATCGATTTCACTGATGGCGCGATACGAATCGCCGAAGAAGGCGCTGATCTTATCCATGCGCTCGCGGTGACATACTACGCGCACGCGGTCGCCCAATTCCAACACCGTATCGCCATGTGCCAGCATGTCCACGTCGCCGCGCCGGACGCGCGTCACAACCGCGCCGAAATCCTGCTGCAAATTCAGGTCGCGCAGGCGGCGCCCGGCGATGCGCGAATTACTGACGAAAATGCGGCGCGGCTCAAATTCGCTCACGTCGAATTCCAGGCGCTGTTGGCTATATTCGCCCAGGCAACCGGCAACTTTGTCCAGTTCGTCAAACGTGCCGACCACGCTGACCAGGTCGCCTATCTGTAACACCGTCTTGCCGTTTGCGAGCGCCAACATGTCGTTGCGCTTCAAGCGCCCAAAGATCGCGTCCCAACCGCAATTGTGGGTAATCCCTTCAATCGTCTGGCCGGCAATATCCGGGTGCGTGATGAGGATGGTGCGGTTGTGCAATGCTTCGCTCGTCGCGCCCAGGTCTTTCGTCTCACGCGCCTCTTTGGCATAGTCAATCTTCCAGACGCGTTGCATCACGTTGATGGCCAGCAACATGCCGATGACGCCCATCGGATAGGCCACCGAATAGCCCACCACCGGCTCAGAGAGCAACTGGTCGCGCGTCGCAGCAGGGGCCACGCCTTTGATATATTCCAGGATGGCCGCTAGCGCCGGCGTATTGGTCAGGCTGCCGGTATACATCCCGGCCACGAAAGTGCCCCTCAAGCCCAGCACATAGAAGGCTGCGATGGATAGCAACGCCGCGAGGACCAGCATGACCGCCACAAGCGCGTTATCGCGCAGGCCCGCCCGGCGAAACGAGGCGACGAAACCGGGGCCGCTGCTCAGGCCGATCGAATAGACGAATAGCGCCAGCCCCAACGTAGAGATGATCTCCGGTAACTTCAGATCGGGGTCCAATGCCCCAATCGCCAGCCCAACGAAGAGGACTGCGGAGACGCCCAGGCTGGTGCCGCGCACTTTGATCTGCCCCAGTGGATAACCGATCGCCGTCACAATGAACAATAGTAAAAGTGGGTTTTCAACCAACAGCGCTATCATGGGCTCAGTATACAGGGCTACATTCAGCGCGAGCTTGCTCCGCCATCTCACCTATAATCTTTCGACGATTCGCTGAGGTGACAGCTTGAACAAGAACTGGAATAAACTGGAACCGCTGGGTAACGGCGACGAAGAGGAGCGACGCTTGAGATCCTGGTTGAAGCGCGGGCACGAAAAACAATTTCGCGAACAGATGATCGTGGGGACGCGGCTACTGCAACAGCGTAAGCCCAAGGAAGCGTTGCCGCTGTTGCGGCGCGCCTACGAGATCAGCTCTGGTGATATGGATGCGGCGCTGAACTTGAGCAGCGCCTACATCATGCTGGGGCGGCACAAGCTGGCCGTGCCCATCCTGGAAGACGCCGTGGACCAGCACCCCGAAAACGCGCGCCTGTGGATCAACTTGGGCGCCGCCTACCTGGGGAACCCGGTGCTGGCCAATAGCGATGAGCAACTGCGGGCCATCCTGGCCTTTCAACGCGCCTTGCAAGCCGACCCTTTTGCGCCAAGCGCGGCCTATAACATCGGGCTGATTTATATGGACCGCGGCGAACATACAGAAGCCATCGCGGCTTTCCGGCTGGCAGCTAAATCCGACCCGGGTGATATGGACGCGCGACGAATGCTGAGGAAGCTCGATGGCAGTGGCGGAGCGTTGGCAGATCGCCCTACGAATTAAATGAACTGGGAACGCCCCTCAAATCGCAGGAGGCCTAAAATCATCCCAGGCCTGCCAAAGGGCGACAGGCTCACCATGATGCGCAGAGTCACCCCAGGCTTATCGACGAAAGGCACACAGAAACCCGATGTTTGCGAAACATCGGGGCTCTTCTACTGATGGTCAATCTAAAACCTGAAATCAGGAGGCTGTTTCCACGAAGTGCGTCACCAGCGTGCCAGATTGGCTGCGCACGATATGGCGCACGCGCATGCTGCGCATATCTGCCGAGGTGGTGACGTTGGCTTGCAACCAGGGGCCGATGGGCCTGGCGATTGCAGCGCCGGCCAGCCCGCCCATGACGGCGTTGGGCAAACGCTCATACCAGCGTGCGCGTCGCCCCGAAAGGGCTGACATGAGAAACGCCAGCCCGCCGGAGAAGATCCCCGAAGCCACCAGGTTCGTGCCACACCCCGGATGCACCGCCAGTTGGTGTTCGCCGGCGCGCATGCGGCGGATCGCTTCATTCACCGCCTGGGCAATCTCCTCCGTCTTGAGGTTGCCATAGAGGAAGAAGCCATTGGGCTGAGAACGCCCGACGACGCGCAGGTTGGGGATGCGTTCGCTCAAGACGTGGATGGTGGCATGTTCCAGGCCATGATTACGCCGCGTATGAAAGATAACAGGCAATTCCAGGAAATTCATTTTTGTACTCCTTACCACCACGCGGATGAGTATACTTCACGCGGAATATGCACGTAGCGGGAGTAACCAAGAAATGAAACTGACTGGCAAAGTGGCTTTGGTGACGGGTTCGGCGCATCGGGTGGGCAAGGTCATCGCACTGGCGCTGGCGAGCGAAGGCGCGGACATGGTGGTGCATTACGGCGGCAGCGCCGATGCCGCGCGCGAAACGGCGGCGCAAATTGAAGCGTTGGGCCGGCGGGTGTTGCTGGCGCAGGCCGATATGAGCCGCTGGGACGAGGCCACCGGCCTGGGCACGCAGGCACTGGCCCATTTTGGCAAGGTGGACATCCTGGTGAATAGCGCCTCCAGCTACGTGCGCGCGGCCTACCTGGATACGAGCGAAGCGCAATTCGACCAGGCGCTGGACGTGAACGTAAAAGGCCCCTTTGCGCTCAGCCAGGTGATCGGCGCGGCAATGACGGCCGGCGATGGCGGGCACATCATCAACATCGTGGACGAAGGCGCGTTCTACCCCAGCGAATCCTACACGGCGCACGGCATCTCCAAGGCGGCGCTGCTGGCGCTAACGCATTCGCAAACGCTTACGCTGGGGCCAAAGGTGCGCGTCAACGCCATCTGCCCGGGGCCGATCCTGAAGCCGCCTTCCTATAGCGACGAACGCTGGGATAACCTGCGTAACACCAATCCTCTGCACGCGCTGGGCACCCCCGAACAGGTGGCCGAAATCGTGCTCTTCCTGCTCACCGGCCCGGCCTTCATCAACGGCGATTGCATCATGCTGGAGGGCGGCCGGATGTGGAAGCGGGAATTTTAAGCAGAGGAGCAAGGGAGAGGGGGTGAAAAGGAGCACACAGGTTATTCTTTGGTCAAAAGCCAGGGACTGGGATTGTGAATCATGTTCACCAGTTTTCCCAAGATAAAGTCATAAGTGCGGTGCAGTACGTTGGCCGTCTCACTGGGCAAGTAATCACACGCAGCCGCAAAGCGAAGCCACGTCTGAGTCTCCGCGGCTTCACTTTCGGCATCGGAAAGTTTGCTGACAAATACCGCCTCATAGCGACGCTTGCGCCATGCCTCGGCAATATTGGCACACACCGAACGGGATGACCGGCGCATCTGGTCAGTTAAAGAATACACCTCTGTCCGTGGGAACCCCTTTGAAAGCTCAAACACCTGCATTGCGCTTTCAAAGGCCATCTTGTAGACATCCAGGTCTTCGTGACTCTGTATTCTGCCCATGACTGCTCCATTGATTGGTACGCCATACGGCCAGATATTTTCTTCTGCGCTCCGCCTTCTCCTTTACTCCCTGGCCCGGTACTCCGGGCATGCCCCTCCGCTCCCCTACTCCTATGCTCCCTGGCTCACATCCTGCGGCGAGGCGATGTACCCGGCGATGGCGCTGGCGGCGACGACCGCCGGCGAGGCCAGGTAAACCTCCGACTCGCGCGTGCCCATGCGCCCACGGAAGTTGCGGTTGGCGGTGCTGATGGTCACTTCGCCCACCGCCGGCACGCCCATGTGATTGCCCATGCACGGCCCACAACCAGGAACGCCTATCACTGCGCCTGCATCCAGCAACGTGCTGATATACCCGCGCGATGTGGCTTCCTTCAAGATTTCCGACGAAGCGGGGATCACCAGGAAGCGCGTGCCACGCGCGATGTGCTTGCCCTTCACCACCTCGCACGCTGCGGCAATATCTTCCAGCCGGCCATTGGTGCAGGTGCCCAAAAAGGCTTGCTGGATGCGCGTGCCCTTCAACGCGCTCAGCGGCGCGACGTTATCCACCCGGTGCGGTTTGGCAATCATCGGCTCCAGCGTGCGCGCGTCGTAGCGCACCTCGGCGCGATAGGTCGCATCGGCATCGGGGTAAAGCGAATGAGACTGGAGATTGGCAATGAGAGATTGGCGATTGGCGATTGACGATTGACCGTCGGAGGTCACTGAGGGAGCGAAGCCGTCTAATCGCAAATCTCCACTCTCTATTCTCTGCTCCACCTGTGGCGCGAGAAATTCAAACACCTTCTCATCCGGCGGCAGATAAGCGTTCTTCGCGCCGAACTCGGCCATCATGTTGGGGATCACCATGCGGCTGGCCACGCTCATCGCGCCGATGCCGCTGCCGTGAAACTCCACCGAGGAATACAGGCCGCCGTCGGCGCCCAGGTCGCCGATCAGGCGCAAACAAAAATCCTTGCTCGTCACGCCGGGCGGCAGTTCCCCGTCCAGCGTTACCCTGATACTTTCTGGCACGCGCAACCACAGTTCGCCTGTGGCCCATAGCGCCGCCACCTCGCTGCGCCCGATGCCCGCGCCGAACGCGCCCATCCAGCCACAGTGCGTGGTGTGACTATCTGCGCCCAGGATGAGTTGGCCCGGCAACACCATCGCCTCTTCGCTCAACACCTGATGGCAAATCCCGCGCCCCACCTCGAAGAAGTGGCGCACGCCCTGCTCTTCCACAAACGCGCGCGCATCGGCATGATTCTGTGCGTGCTGCGTGGTGGGCGCGGGCACGGCGTGATCCAGCGCGATGCACAGCCGGTGCGGGTCCTTCACGCGTTCGATGCCCAATTGCTTGAACGTGCGATAAATAGCGCCGGTGTTATCGTGACTCAAGATCGTATCTGGTCGTGCGTCCACAATCTGCCCGGCGGTAACGCTAGCCTGGCCCGCTGCACGTGCCAGGGCTTTTTCGGCGAATGTCTTTCCCATAGTTCCTGCTTGAACCTCTACAACACAAGTGAAGCTATTATGCACGACCTCGCCCTATATAAAGGCGCACACAAAGAAACGAAGCAACCAAGAACGTAATGGCTAAAAGGACGATCATGGTTCGACAGGCTCACCTTGATTCCTAAGAGACTGTTTTGAAAGGGTATTTTGAAAAGCACGTTGGCTACGGAACGTGCTCTGATTCGGCGGCGGGGTCATTCCGAATGCGCCGCAACACGAAAATGGAGCCGGGCTGCAATAGCGCATGAGGAATCTGAGCGGTCATTGGCGCACGTGTCGGGTAGAACCAGGGTGCCACAGCGACATCTCTTGCGGGCACGGCCAAGCTCCCTCGCTTCGCTGCTCATGACATGTGATTCATTGCACAGAGAGACATGGCTTGAGCTGTCATTCCGACGAGCGCAGCGAGGAGGAATCTTGGTTGTGTAAGGTGCCTG
>DAOUFG010000199.1:0-8409 GCA_034430115.1 Thermoflexales bacterium
GCGCATTCATCGGCGGGGCCACCTTTAATGCAATGCGTTCCGCTGAATGCTGCGCCAACGCGCGCGGCACCAACTCGGCCAGCACGATCTGGAAATAGGTCGCTACCATCAGCCCAAGCACAGCGCTCAGCGTGTAGGAGACGCTGCCCCACCAGGACACACTGATCCCGATCAACGCAAACAACACGTGAAACAACTCGGTAAAGGCCGGCTCGCTCACGATGCCGATGGCAATGGACATGATCGTGACGCCGATCTGTGTCGTGGCGAAGAAACGATCCGGCTCGCTCATCAGTTGCTGCACCGTCCTGGCCGCCGTGTTGCCCTGTTCCACAAGTTCAGCGATGCGCGTACGCCGTGAAATTGCCAGGCTATATTCCGCCAGGACAAAGAAGGCATTGAGCGTAATCAACAAAAACAGGCTGACAATGCCCGGTAAGATATTACTTGTCTCCATTGAGCGTTCAGAATTTCCAAAAATGGCGGACTTGTTCCACCGCGGAAGGGAGCCCATCAAACGACTTGGCTTCCTGTCGCTTCACCGCCAGGTAGGCGTCGCGTAATGGTGCCCCCAATGCCGTGCACAACGCAACGTCGCCCTCCAGCGTATCGCACGCCGCAGGTAAGGAGGCGGGCAACGAGCGGATGCCCAGATGCTCGCGCACGTCGGGCTCCAGAGTGGCGGGCGAGCCCTGCAGCGGCTCCTGCAAGGGGGTTTGGGTGCCGATGCCATCCATCCCTGCGGCAATCAGCCCGCCCATCATCAGGTAGGGGTTTGCGCTGCCATCGGCCAGCTTGAACTCAACGTTCGCCGATGCATTTTCCTCGCGCCAAGTGAGCGGCACAAGCCGCACCATCGTCTGGCGATTGTCGAAGCCCCACGCTGCAAACGGCGCGAGCGGCGCCTGGGGTTGCAGGCGGCGGTAAGAATTGACACTGGGGCACGCCAGCGCCGCCAACCCGGGCAGGTGTTGCAGCACACCGGCGATGAAATGGCGCACAGGTTCACTTAAGTCAGCCAGCGCCGGCTCGCCCATCAGGCTGGTGGGTGGGTTATAGATCAAGTTATGATCGTAGCGATCCAACAAGCTCAGGTGCACGTGCAGGCCGCTGGGAGGCTGCGCATCGAAGGGGCGCGCGGCGAACGAGGCATACCACCCATGCGCCCAGGCAATGGAACGCACTGCTTCGCGCACCATCAAGATACGGTCACAGGCGGTCAGCGGGTCGGTCGGCTGGAGCACCAGTTCCTGTTGCCCATATCCCCTTTCGGGGTGATAGTGATCGATGGGGATACGCTGCTCGTCCAGCGAACCGACAATTTCATTGATCACCTTCCCCGCAACCGCCATACCCACCGACGAGCTATACAGGCTCTCGTCCACCGGCACAAAACCGCCGTCGTTGGCGCGCACGCCAAAATAGAACTCCATCTCCACGCCCACCTGCACACGCAGGCCCAGGTCGGCCAGATCAGCCAGCATCCGCTTCAGAAAGGTGCGCGGGCACAGCGCCCAGGGCTGCATATCCGTCTCATACAGGTCGCTGATCATCAACGCGGTGTTTGGGGCATACTGAATCACCCGAAAGGTGCCTGGTTCGGGCACCAGCCGCACCTGCCCGCGCAAGGCCGGAATCGCCTGCACATCCGTGATTGTCAGCCCCATCGTGTTCGCCGGCAAGCCGATGCCGTGGATCATGTGTTGGCGCAGGGCATCGATGTGAATCGCACGCCCGCGGATGATGTTCGAGAAGTCCGGCCACATACAGCGCACCAGCCGCACGCCCGCGTCGCGCGCCTCACGCAGGATCGACTCCGATGCCGCGGCCTTACTCGTGGCATAGTCATACTCATCCGGGTCAGATGTAGGGACATTTGTGCGCATGAACCAATTCTAACAATTTTAGATTTTGGATTTCAGATTTTGGATTAGTCTCGTGCCTCGCTTCAAGCTTTGCGTCTAAGATTAAGTCAGCATGCAAATCGAAAATCGGAAATCTAAAATCGGAAATCGCAAGGGGATTTACCAATCCTTCGACGCCGGCGGCAACGTGACCGCCGACGAGCGCTGGCGCATCGCTCAAACGATCGGCGGCGGCGTGCGCGTCGATACCGACACGGTTCGAATCGCGCCCTTCAGCGAACCGCGCGACGAATTTTTCGGCCTGGAGTTGCGTCCGGGGTTTGGCTATGCCCGGCTGGTCATCCATGCGGCCCGGGGCCAGCGCGAATCTGTGGTGGACTTTGAGCACGGGCCGGCTTCGATCTGTTGGCGCATCGACGACGTCAGCCGGACCCATGATTATGACTGGGCAAACGATTGTGAAATCGGTTACAATTCGCCGTTGTTTAACGTGGTCACGTTGTGGCGGCACCCGCTCGCAGTGGGCGAGATAAACGTTTTACGGGTGCTCACGCTAGACGACGTATCATTCGAGCCAACCTGGAAGCGCCAGGTATACGCCCGCCTGGGTGATGAAGAGCACGAGACGCGCTTTGGGACATTGCGTCTGGCGCACTACCAGGTCAGCCTGGATGATGCAAATCGCCTGTGTCAGTTTTGGTGTGATCGTACCGGCATGGTGTTTGACCTTCATAATGCCGCCGGCGGTGGATATAAGTTGGTAGCAGTTAATTTTCCGGGTGAAATAAGCGATCTATGAACCTTAACGATATTGTCACCGTTCTTCCTCCTCTTGTATTGGTTATTGGCGCAGTTGTGATCCTCATGGCCGACCTGGCAGTGCCATCTGAAAATAAGGTCATCACCGGTTGGCTGGCCCTGATCGTGTTTGTGCTCTCCTTCGCCTCGCTCACGTTCCTGTGGGGTCAGACTATCACCGGCTTCAACAACATGACCACCACGGACGGCTATGCCTTGTTCCTCGATGGGCTGATCGCCGCGATCGGCGTCATCGTCGTTCTGCTCACGTTGCGTTATAACGCCGAACGCGGCATTCAACGCGGCGAGTTCTACCCGCTCTTGCTTTTCTCCGCCAGCGGCATGATGCTGATGGCGCACGCGGTGAATTTGCTGATCGTCTTCGTATCGATTGAGTTGCTCTCCATCCCGCTCTATATTCTGTGCGGGTTCGCCCGCCCGCGCGCCGATAGCGAAGAGTCTGCTATGAAGTACTTCCTGCTGGGAGCTTTCGCATCGGGATTCCTGGTCTATGGCATCGCGCTGATCTATGGCGCCACCGGCACCACCCAACTGGCTGCCATCGCACAAAAGCTGAGCGCCGGCAGCATACCTGACACGCTATTGCTGCTCGCAGGTACGGCGTTGATCCTGGTTGGGTTGGGCTTCAAGGTCGCGGCGGTGCCCTTCCACATGTGGACGCCCGACGTCTACGAAGGTGCACCAACCACGGTCACCGCTTTCATGGCCACAGCCACCAAGGCCGCCGGCTTCGCCGCCGTGTTGCGCGTGTTCCTGTTCGGCCTGGGCCCCATCCTCGCCACCTGGCAGCCTGTCATCATGGTCCTTTCGGCATTGACAATGCTAGTGGGCAATATCGTGGCCCTCTCACAAACCAACCTGAAGCGTATGCTGGCCTATTCCAGCATCGCCCATGCCGGCTACGTACTCATTGGCGTCGCCGCGGGCAATTCACTCGGCACTACCGGCGTATTGTTCTACCTGGCCAGCTATGCGGCAACTACCCTGGCGGCATTCGCAGTCATGACCGTCATGGGCTCTGAAACAGGGGAAGATCAAACCATCGTGGCCTATAGCGGGCTGATTCATCGCAGGCCGTTCCTGGCGCTGGTGATGGCGCTTGCCATGTTCTCGCTCACGGGTGTTCCACCTACAGCGGGCTTCGCAGGCAAGTATTTCCTGTTCCAGGCCGCAATCGGTTCGGGCCTGACCTGGCTGGCGATCATCGGCATTCTCACCAGCGCAATTTCGGCCTACTTCTATCTGCGGGTGGTCGTCACCATGTTCATGCGTGAGCCGGCGGCACAACCTGCCTCACTCAGCGGAGCCAACCCCACGCGCGGCATAGCGGTGGCACTTACCGCCATTGCAACACTCGCTTTCGGCATCCTGCCGACGCCGCTTCTGTCATTGGTCAGCCAGGCGGTTAATGCTCTTGCCAGCACCGCCCATTTCCCAGGATAGGCGAAAAATACAGTGTTTTTTCGTGTGTCACGGTTTATAATCAAGATTAAGTAACTGGCCTTGATTGCCAGCCAGGTCTTTCTTACAACATACCAAGAAGAGGTGCACACACATGAAACGTCTATACGCCTTTCTCGTGATCTTAATCACCGGTGCGATGTTGCTCGCCGCATGTGGAGGATCTGGCAGCAGCAGCGGTAGCACTAGCGCCGGCGGCGGCGACACGAGCTCCGGTGGAAGTGTCCAACCCGGCGCAAGTGGCATCAAAGATGCCGATCTGATCGGTTCTTGGTATACCGCCGATGGCGGCAGTGGCTATGACTTCAAAGACGATTTCAGTGTATCCATCACCAACGTAGGTGCCGTCACCCAGGGCAGCTACAACATTCTCGAAGGTGGGAACGGCAGCGGGAAAATCCAAATTGGCGATAGCAGTGGCTCAACAACCTGGAACTACAAGATTACCGATAAGACCAACATCGATCTCACCACAGATGACGGCCGTGCAAAGAAGCTCAAGAAGATCAGCTAGATTACATACCCATTGTGACCGACAAAAAGCCCTGGCTCAATAGAGCCAGGGCTTTTTACTTTGAAGATAGAGACCAATCACTCTAGCGCGTCACGGCAACCAGCGACGTCACGCTACGCTCGGGCATAGCGGGGAATTGGTCATACAGATAGCATGCCGCCGCACGCGAAGCGTCTGTTTGGAACAGGTCAGGCTGCTTCGTTTTGCACTTATCCATCACGAACGGGCAGCGCGCGGCAAAACGGCACCCCGTCGAGGAGTGATAATCGCCTTCCTTGGCCTGGATGTTGGAGCTTCCCCAGCGCATATTGATGTCGGGCCAGGGGATGGAATCGATCAACAGCTTGGTGTAGGGATGCTTGGGGTTCTTGATGACGGTGTCCACATCGCCGGCTTCCATCACCCCACCCCGATACAGCACGATGATGCTGTCGCTGATGTGGTAGGCGGTCGTTAAGTCGTGCGTGATGTACAGGATCGAGATGCCGTATTCCTGCTTCAACTTGCGCAGGCTTTCCAGGATCGTGGCGCGCAAGCTTGCGTCCACCATCGACACCGGTTCATCGGCCACCAGCAAAGTGGGCTTCATCAGCAGCGCACGCGCCACAGAGATGCGTTGGCGTTGGCCGCCCGACAACTGGTGCGGGAAGCGACCCAAGATTTCATCGGGGCGCAGGCCTACCGCGTTCAGTGCATCCTCCATCATCGTGTGCCCCTGCTGCTTCGACTTGGCAAGCTTAAACTTGTCAATCGGCACCGTCAACAGGTGATCCACCGTATAGAACGGGTTAAAGACGGCGAAAGGATCCTGGAAGACAGCCTGCACTTCACGCCGGAACTGCATGTGTTCTTCTTTGCCTAACTTGGTGATGTCCTTGCCCTTGTAGAACACGTGCCCTTGCGTCGGGGGGATGAAGCCCAACGACAACATGCTCAGGGTCGTCTTGCCACTGCCGCTCTCGCCGGCCACCGCCACGATGGACGGCACGGTGTCATCCAGCACCAGCGACATATTATCCAGCGCAATGGTCTGCTCACGCGAGATCAGGCCCTGGCTATAGATTTTTGAAACATTGCGAAGTTCAAGAAGTGGAGCCATTTGGATTTATCTTTCTGTTACCGGCATCTGTTGATGCGGCACACCGCCGACCTCGGCCTGCTTCTTCACCAGGTTACCCTCTTTGTCATACAGGTGACAGAACACATAGCGCCCCGAAGGGGTCACGGATTGTTGTGGCGCCATCGTCTTACAAATCTCCATCGCATCCTTACAACGCGGATGGAACACGCACCCACTCGGTAGATGCAACAACGAGGGGGCTAACCCCGGGATGCCATGGAAGACGCCTTTGTTCTCCAGGTTCGGCAGACTACTGATGAGCGCCTGTGCGTAAGGGTGCATCGGGTCCGTGAACATTTCGCGCACCGTGCTCAGTTCAACCAGCTTGCCCGCGTACATCACCGCCACGCGGTTAGTGATCTGTGCCATCAACCCCATGTCGTGGCCGATCAAGATGACCGCCGCGCCCAGCTTTTCTTGCACGCGGCAGATTGTCTCCATCACCTGGCGTTGCACGACCACGTCCAACGCGCTGGTCGGTTCGTCGGCGATAATCACCTTTGGGCTCAGCGAAATGCCAATGGCGATGCACACGCGTTGTTTCATGCCGCCGCTTAGCTCATGTGGATACATGCGCAGCACGCTGCGCTTCAACTCCACCGATTCCAGCGCCTCTTCCGCGCGTTGCACCATCTGCTCATTGGTTAGCTTCAGATCGTGCGCTCTCATCGCGTCGATCATCTGCGCGCCGATTCTCATCACCGGGTTCAGTGAGTTCATTGCGCCTTGCGGAATATATGCAATGCGGCTCAGGCGGGCTTGCAGCACCTCGTCTTCGCTGAGCTTTAGCATATCCACCTGGTCACCCTCAACGCCCACGATAGCGCTACCACCTTCGATCCGCCCTGGCGGCTTAATCATGCGCATCAACGCCAGCGCCATGGTGGATTTGCCGCATCCCGACTCACCCACCAGGCCCAGACGCTCTCCGGCGTAGAGCGTCAGGCTGACCCCATCGACAGCTTTTGTTCTGCCCGAGTCGGTGTAATAAGTCACACGCAGGTCTGACACCTGCAACACAGCCGTCGAAGTCATTCCGTCCTCCTCACACGTGGGTTCGCGAGTTCATCCAACCCTATGTTGATTAGCGATAGCGAAGCAAAGATCAGTATCATCGCCACAATGGGCCACAACACCCACCACCACCACTGATTAAACATGGCGGAATGGAACACGGCCCAGCGAATCGTCATACCGATGGTTGGTTCTCGCGCAGGGCCCAAACCCAAAATCTCCAGGCCGAAGGATGCGTAAATCGCACTCATCACCTGGCCCACAAAACTGGCGACCAGGAACGGCAACATATTGGGCATCAGCTCCTTGAAGATGATCTCCATATTGCCCATTCCCGACAGCTTGGCGACGCTCACAAATGTACGCTCCTTCATGGTCAACACCTGTGAGCGCACCACGCGCGTAGGGCCCACCCATGCCAGCAAAGCAGTAACGCCGGCCATTGTGAACACCGTGACCGAGTTTTTATCTACGATGGTGCCTGCGATAATAATCAGTAACACCAGGCTGGGGATTGTCAGCAGCACCTCTGTTACCCAACGCACAACCGTGTCGAAGGCGCCACCGAAGAAGCCGGACGTAAACCCAAGCACCACACCTACGACAATGCCGATGGTACCCGCGATCAAACCGATCATGCCTGTCAGCAAGATGCCTCGCACCATCACGGCCAGCAAGTCGCGCCCGTCTTTGTCGGTCCCGAGTGGAAATTCAGCGCTGGGGGCCTGGAGCGGCACAACGGCCAATGGATAGGCAAGCTTTTCTGTATCGATAACCAGCGAGCCGCCGATGCTAAACACCAACAGGAAGATGAGAATCACCAGGCCGACCACAAGGCTCTTGTTGCGGCGCAGATAACGCAGGATAAGCGTTCGTTGGCTTGGACCTGCTGGTTTTGCAGAAGGAATGGCTAGTTCCATTATGACCTACCTGATTAGTAACTAACGTCAATTAGCGAATACACGCCGCATGAACCTAAATATCATTTGTTATCGTAGCGAATACGAGGATCAAGCAACGGATAGATAAGGTCCACCAACAACATACTAATGGCGACCATGAAAATGGTGATAAACCCTACCCCGTAGATGACAAAGTAATCATTGGATGTGATGGCGCTGTAGAGTGTTGCTCCAATGCCTGGGAAACCGAAAACGTTCTCAACCAATATACCAGCCGAGATGATGCCGCCAAAAGCAAGTGCCAGTGACGTGACCTGCGGCAGAATTGCGTTGCGCACGTAATACGCATAGAAGATTCTGCGCTCTTTGAGCCCCTTGTGTTCCGCAAAGAGAACATAATCTTCGCCTTGCACGGTAACACCCATACCGCGCATACTGAGTGCCCAAAAGCCCACGTATGCCAGGATGAGGGTCAATGCCGGCAAGAAGGCATGTTTTATGACGTCCAATGCAAAGGTAAGCGATAACGCCTTCACCGCGCCAACGTCATAGGCGCCAGCCATAGGGAAGAGTTTCAATCTGAAGGCGAGGAAATAGATCAGGAGCAGCCCCAACACCTGCGGCGGGATAGCCGCCACCACAATCATGGGCGTCACCATATTCTTCACCCAGCGCGGGCTTTTTGGCCATCCAGCCAATGCTCCGACCGCCGTT
>DAOUFG010000200.1:0-15110 GCA_034430115.1 Thermoflexales bacterium
TATTTTCGTCACGCGGCGCATACGGAATGACCCTGCCGCTGAATCAGAGCAAGTTCTGTGGCCTCACCCTTACTATCGGCGCGCCTGGCGAGAAAGAAAATCGGTGAGTGGGCGCATGCCGGGTGGGAGCGCCGTCTCTGAAACAGTCACCGTATGCACCTGGCTATCGTCCTCAACCGTCACGCGGTACTGAAAACGATCTGGTTGCGCTCGTTGTGGGGCAATCCGCTCCGGCAATTCAAAGAAACGCGACCCTGCCACCAACTGGCGCAACTGCTCAGCATCGTCAGATGGCAGCTTATCGGTATCGGCAGTCGTCGTCAGACGCACCCCGGCAAATCCACCAGTACGTTCAAGTGTCACGCGCATTTCAAATCACTCCTCGCTCCGCAGGGCGTCCATTGCGCCCTATGAAGCGTTACACATCAATATTAACCTCATTAGACCACGCGCGCGATGCTGCCATCCGCCCCCTTGGCCACTTCTATCTGCGCCTCAAAGGAAGCCTTCAACTCTTCGATGTGCGTGATAACCACGATCAACTCAAATTCATCCTGGATGGATTGAATCGCCTCCACCAAACGTTCGCGCCCTTGCGCATCCTGGGTTCCAAACCCCTCGTCGATGAAAAGCGTTTGCAGCTTTGCGCCGGCACGATTCGCCAACAGCTTGCTGAGCGCCACGCGAATGGCAAAGTTAATCCGAAATGCCTCACCGCCGCTGAACATCTCGTAAGGACGCTCGCCCAGTTCATCGCTGATGCGCAAGTCCAGCGTCTCGCTCACGTCGCCTTTCAGCGTCTGGCGCTGCGTTTCGAACCGCACACTCATGCGGTTGTTGGACATGCGATACAGCAAGTCGCGGGCGGCATCCTCCAACTCCGGCAACACGGCTTCGATGATCATTGCCGGTACGCCATTCTTGCCAAAAGCGGTGCGCAGTTCGTTCAGTTGCGATTGTTTTTGCGCCAGTGCGTCCAGTTCCTTTTGCAAACGCCCACGCTTGGTTTCCAGCGCGATGCACGACTGCACACGCTGGTTGGCCTCGGCCTCTTTCCGCTGGGCGGCAAAAAATTCCAGCCGGGCGCGTTGGGCCGCCGCCTCCACTTGCGGCGCGCGTTGCAATACCTTTTCACAGTCGGCCATCTGCGCGTGCAGGCCCGCCAGTTCCTCTTTGCCCTTGCGCAGTTGTCCTTCCAGCGCGCCTTCGCGCAGCGTCAGGGCCTCCAACGCACGCTGCTCCGACTCGATGCCCAGCGCGGAACGATCCAACTGCTCCTTACGTTCGGCATACACGCGCAATTGCGGCAGGCGCACCTCGCGCAACTGGCGATGTAACTCCGCGTCGTACCCAAGCTCGGTCAGCTCACGCGTCACGACTTCCAGCGCCGCGCGCGCTTCTTGCGCATATTCCTGCCGGGCAAGCTGCGCCTCCAGCGTTGCCAGCGCTTCCTGCGCCGGCGGCAACTGTGCCAGGGCGTCGTTGGCGCGCACCAGGCGGTCTTCCAGCGCATTCACGTCACGCTGCACACCGGGCAGGCGGGCCAAGCTGCGATCAGCATCCGCAAGCTTTTCCTCCAGGATGCCGCGCGAAGCCAGCATATTCTTCATCTGATCTTCAGCGGCACGGAAAGCATCTCCCCATTGGCGGCCCTGCTCGTTCCATTCCGTCAGCAGTCGCTGGCGCTCTTCCTCGCCCAGGTCGCGCCCACAGGTGGGGCAGCGGGCCGCAACGGATGAAATCGCGTTGATGCGGCCCTTGAGTTCCTTCATCTTGCCGCGCAACTCGTCATTGTGCACGCGTAGCTCCGCCTGCTGCTCGCGCGATTCGACAAGCTCGCCTTGCAATGCTTCGCGGTTGACCTGTTGCGCCTTGAGCGCTTCCAGTTGCTCCGTCGCGCGCGCCAGTTGCTCCTTCAAGAGGCCGGTGTCGCTATTCGCTCGTAATGCCTGCACCTGCTGGGCGGCCATATCACGCTCGCTTTCAAGCTTGCGCCGCACATCGGCGATGCGGTTCTCAGCATCCGTCTTACGCGCATTCAGCTCCACCAGGCTGGTCAACTTCAGGTTCAGTTCCTCGTTCTGCTTCAGCGCCGCCTGATACTCGGCAAAGCAGCGTTCCAATTCGTCGCGCTGCGCGATGACTGCCTGGTATTCCGCCAACAATTGGCGGTGCTTTTCACGCTCGGCAGCCAGGTCCTGCGCCTGCGCCTGCATCGCACGTTGCGCATCGTCGGCACGCGCGAGTCGTGCGCGTAACCCGCGCACCCGTTCACGCTGCCGCTCGATCTCGGTCATCTCCTCGTCGGCGCGAGCCAGCACTATCTGTGCCTCGCGCACAATCACTTGCGCCGCTACGAGGTCTTGTTCGTAGGTGGGCCGCTTTAAGATTTCTTCCTCGGTCTGGCGCAGATCAAAGGCGAGCACGCTGCGGTTTTCTTCCAGTTTGGCCTGCTCCTGCTTCACACGGCCTTCGTAATCCGCCCATACGTCCAGACTCAAGATTTCCGCCAGCAGAGCCTTGCGTTCCCCTGGCGTTTTCAGGGTAAATTCGTCCGCCCGCCCTTGCTTGAGGAAAGCCGAGTTGACGAACGTGTCGTAGGTCAGGTTCAGGGTTTGGATGATCTTGGCCTGCGTCTCCGACTGGCGGCCCTCCGTGATCGTGCGCCAGGAGCCGTTATCTTCGATCAGTAATTCCAGGCTGCCACTGGAGGCAGGCGCTTTGGCGCGCGCACTCATGCGCCCCAACTTGCGCGTGCGCACCACCTGGTAGATATTGCTCCCCTCCTTAAATACCAAGCCGACACGCATTTCCAGTTCGCCCTGCGCAATCAGTTCATCGTCGCGCTTGGCGCGCGCCTGGCCCCATAAGGCCCAGGTGATGGCGTCCAATAAAGTGCTCTTGCCAGCCCCGTTTTCACCCGTCAGGCATACCACGTGCAGCCCGGTCAAATCCACCGCCGGAGCATCGCGATAGGCCATGAAATTCTTCAGTTCAAGTCGAATCGGTATCATGAATGCCTAACCCAACCCTCAAGCGTTGCGCAACACTTCGATGCTCACAAACATATTGTCATCGTAACCCAGGCGGACACCCTCACAGTAGTCGAGCATCCCGCCCCACGCAGCATGGTCTGCGTCCGGCAGACAGCCGATGGCACCCAGTTCTATCACGCCGCCATGCGCCACAACTAGCGCACGCCCGTTCGCCGGGAGATTGCTCACGATGGACTGCCACAACCTGGCCTGGCGTTTGGCAAAACGGGACGCGGCGGAACCTTTTCGCACGGCGCGGGCCAGGCCCATAAAATCCGGCTCATAATCGATCTCATCGTCCACGTCGTCACCCATCATGTTCAGTTCCGGCATTTGTTCGTCCACGGCAAACCCAAAGGCAATCGCCGTCTCGAACGCGCGCGGCAGATCGCTGGTGATCACCCGGTCAAATGGCCCCATCTCATTCCCAATACGTCGGGCCAGGGTAACTCCTGCCTGGCAAATATGCTTGCTTGGTTTGACACGCATCGTATGCCGGCGCACCTCTAGGTAACGCATAAGCGATCCTCCTATGTGTGCGGCTCATCCCTGGTGAGCACATATCCCACGCTGCGCAGATAATCGCGCACCACGTAGCCGCAGGCAAAGTAATGATTGAACACCTCACTGGTGGCTTTACGCCATGCAATGACGCTCTCAACTGCCGTCGCCCTCACCGCGTCGATGTCGGAGGGAATCTGTACTGTGATGGCACGTCCATCCGCAGTAAGGTCCGGCACAGCAGGCAATTGGCCTCCAGCTTGCAACACGGCAGTCGCGCCGCGCACATCCTCCGGCGAGGGCGCAATGCGGCGGCCCGTCAAATCCCATTCCACCCACAAGCGGTCAACCGGCGCACCGGCATCTCGCTTGCTGGTGGTTGCGGCATAGGCATTGGCAAGATAGCGATGCGATGTGACGCCCAACTTGTGCACATTCAAGTGCGCATTGACCGAACGCAACGGATCATAAGTCCAACACATCAATCTCAGCCCCAGGCCGCGCGCCAAGTCGGCCTGGGCGCGCTTCAAAGCCTCGCCCACGCCCTGCCCGCGATATGGCGGCAACACGGCCAATCGCTGCGAACGATGATAGGGTGTGCCATCACTCAACAAGCCGGTATAACCAATCGTCGCACCAATCAACGTCTCACCATCAAACGCACCGATCACTGCACCGCCCGACTTTACAAACGACTGCAATATTTGATATGGCAATATCTCCATATCGTCATATCCCAGCACTTCCGCCTGTAGCCGTTCACATGCTTTGTATTCATTGTAAGCGCTGAGGGAGCGCATTTCGTATTTCATAAGTACGGTCACTATAAACCCATCCCCCGGCAATTTGGCGCCTGCACAGGCGCACTTCCTCAGGGCAGGGGCATAATTTCAGCTTCCACGCGACCATCCGCACGAATGTGTATTTTGCCCATCGAAGGGCTGACCTGGAACCGTCGGGCAGTCTGGCAAACGGCGCCAGGGTTGAAATACAACGTGCCGTCCGCCCATTCTGCACAAGGCTTGTGCGTGTGGCCAAAGATCACAATATCGGCTTCAGGCGGCTTGATATGCGTCAGACGATCGATGATGATCTGGTTGACCTCGCCCAGCGTAGGGCGCGTGGCGAAGTGCACCACCTTGTCGCGCATGGTGAGCGCGAAGTTCATGTGCCCATGCGTCATGTAAATGACGTGCCCACCCATGGGCACCGTCACGGCCAGGGGCAAATCCTGGTCGTGCTCTCCCATGCTGGCTTGCCAGTGAATGTTGCCGCGCACCGCATAAACCGGCGCAATCTTGTTCAAAACTTCAAGGATACGAATATCTTCCAGGTCACCCGCGTGCATAATCGCTTCACAGCCGCACAATTGTTCATAAACAAAAGGAGGCATTTCCTTCATGCGATGCGGGATGTGCGTGTCGGAAATGACTCCAATCAGATGCTCTTCTGCCATGTTTTCGAGGTATCTTATCATGTGGCTTGCCAATTGGTAGAAACCAATATTCCTCTGGTAGCATGGTAAACAAAGGTCTTTCGTATGAACGAATCGATTCTGGACGTCATCCTGGAACACAAACGCACAACCGAAGTGCCGGCGCGTAAACGCCTGGTTAGCCCGTCGCTGATGCGCGAACAAGCCGAAGCCAACCGCACCCCCACGCGGGATTTCGCCGCCAGCCTGCAACGCGCAGACGGGCATGTCGCGCTTATCGCCGAAGTGAAGCGCGCTTCGCCCAGCAAAGGCGAACTGGTGAAAGGCGAATTTTCGCCGGTGGACCTGGCGTTGGCCTACCAAGCCAATGGTGCGTCGGCCATTAGCGTGCTTACAGACGAGCGGTTCTTCAAGGGCGCGCTGGATTACCTGGTGCGCATCCGGCAAGCCGTGAGCATCCCCGTGTTGCGCAAAGATTTCGTGATCGACCCCTATCAGGTCTACGAGGCGCGCGCTGCCGGCGCGGACGCCGTATTGCTCATCGTGGCCGCGCTGGACGACGGCGCACTGGCAGAACTCTATGCGCTGGCGCATAGCCTGACCCTGACGCCCCTGGTGGAAGTACACAATGATGTTGAAGCGCAACGAGCGCTCAAGCTGGGCGCGCAGGTCATTGGCGTGAACAACCGAGATTTACACACCTTCAAGACGGACCTGCATACCACGGCGCAATGTGCCGCCATTTTGCGACAGCATATGCCGCCTCCAGTCCTGGTATCCGAAAGCGGAATATTCACGCCACAGCACGTACAGACCGTAGCCGCGATGGGCGCTAGTGCCGTGCTGGTGGGTGAATCGATTATCACGTCAGGCGCTATCGCCGCGCAGGTACGCGCTTTGTCCAGTGTGCTACGCATCAGTCACAGTCCGGAGGGAACCCCATGACCACAATCGACGCTCCCGTGGTGGAAGTTACCGTCTACGTGAATTGCGCACGCGTTACCCGGCGTGGCCGGGCCCACCTGGTGCCAGGCGAGCAATCGCTCAGCATCATCAACCTGCCGGTCACCCTGGATCCCAATTCGATCCGCGCCAGCGGCAGAGGCGAGAGCGTCAAAATCCTGGGCGTGGAAGTACAAACGCGCTATGCCGACCAGACAAGCAATGCCGCCACCGCCGCATTAGAGAATGAACTGGACACCCTGAAGCAGATGGATAAGGTGCTGGACGATGAAACCGCTCAACACTCCGACCGCTACGACATGCTGAAGAAGTTGCACGAAAATGTCGGCGCGCGCTTCGCTAAAGGGCTGGCGACCGGCAAAGCCACCGTCGATAGCCTGCGCCCCGTCGATCAATATCTGAACGAAGAGCTGCAAGCCATGTACGCGCGCCAGCGTGAGATCGACCAGGAGCGCCAGAACCTGGCGAAACGAATCAAAGCCGCCGAAGAACGCCTGGCACAAGCGCGCTCCACCCAGGGGCAATCCAGGCAGGAAGTCGTGGTGAACGTCGGTGCGCTGGCCGAAACTGACCTTGAGCTAGACGTCACTTATAGCGTCTCGGATGCCTCGTGGTCTCCCGTATATGACTTACGCCTGCTTACCGAGAAAGTGAGCCTGAGTTACCTGGCACAGATCAAGCAGGAAAGTGGTGAAGATTGGCCAGGCGTGACGCTCTCGCTCTCCACGGCGCGCCCGGCCAGCAGCTACACCATCCCCCGGCTCTCGCCCTGGTACATCGACCGCTACGTGCCACCGGCGCCGCGCCCACCGCAAATTCGCGGCGTGATGGCCGCTGCACCGATGCCGGCCATGCTAAAAGCATCTGCCGAAGGTGATGAAGCGGCCGGCGCATTACCCGAGCCGCCTCCAATGGCCGAAGTGGAAGAAGCGCAAGTCGCCTCTGAGGGAGCGGCGGTGACCTATCGCGTGCCACGCCCGGTGACGGTTCCATCAGACGGTTCGTCGCACAAATCAGCGATCACCACCCTGACGCTGGATGCCCAATTGGATTACATCGCCGTGCCGAAAATCGCCCAAGAGGTGTATCTGCGCGCCAGGATCACGAACAGTTCCACTGTCATGTTGCTGCCCGGCATGGCGCAAGTTTTCCGCGACGATGACTACGTGGGTAATATGTTGATCAAGCGCTCGGTTGCCCCAAACGAAGAATTCGAGGCCCAACTGGGCCTGGAAGATCGCATCAAGGTGGAGCGCGAATTGGTTGAGCGCAGCACCACGCGCAGCCTGGTGGGGGTGGGCAACCAGCGCCGCATCACGATTGGCTACAAATTGAAACTCGCCAATAACCTGCCGCAGCCCGCGCACCTGATTGTGTTCGACCAGTTACCCGTGGCACGCGACGAATCGATCAAGGTGCGCTTGCAAGATGCCCAGCCCAAACCTACCGAACAGAGCGATTTGAATATCTTGAAGTGGGAATTGGACATTCCAGCACAAACCAGGCGCGAATTGCTATACACCTTTACGCTGGAACACCCGCGCGACATGACCATCAGCGGGTTAGGCGAACTGGAGACGTTAGAGTATTAAACCGATGACGATTGTAAAGATATGTGGGTTGACCAACCTGGATGACGCACTGTGCGCCGCGGATGCCGGCGCAGATATGCTGGGGTTCATTTTCTATGCTAAGAGCCCGCGCTATGTCTCGCCTGCAACCGTGCAAGAGGTCGTCCGGCAGGCCAGGGCACGCGCGCCACGCATCGTGACGGTTGGGGTATTTGTCAATGAAGCGCCCGAGGCTATCCGCATGACGCTCGACGCATGCGGGCTGGACCTGGCACAATTGAGTGGAGACGAATCGCCCGGCATGCTGGCACAACTGGCGGGCCGGGCCTATAAGGCGGTGCGCAATCCGGGCGTCGCACAAGCCTTTCTGGATGCCGCCACGCCAAACCCCAGCGCCCCAGCACTGCTGTTGGACGCCGACCACCCCACGTTGTATGGCGGGTCCGGCGTGCGTGCCGATGAATCGCTGGCGGCACAGCTTGCACAGCAGTGTCGCCTGTTGCTGGCGGGCGGCCTCAAGCCCGATAACGTGGCCGAGGCCATCCGACACGTGCGGCCTTGGGGGGTGGACGTGTCCAGCGGCGTGGAAGCAACGCCGGGGCACAAAGATCACGCCAAAGTGCGCGCATTCGTTCAAGCGGCACATAGCTGAGATTGGAGATTTGTAATTGGAGATTAGGAGAAATAAAACCATGGATGACACAGATTTCACGGATTATTCATCTATCCGTGGTTCCCATCCAATCTCGAATCCCTATTCTCTAATCTCCATCTTGTGGGTAAGATAGACCATCATGCAAAGCGAATCAGCGGTTGACCCTCTTGCTACGGAATTACCCGACGCCAACGGTAAATTTGGCGAATATGGCGGGCGTTATGTGCCAGAGACACTCATGCCCGCCCTGGATGACGTGATCGAAGCTTACGAGGAACTGCGCGACGACCCTACCTTCCGCGCAGAATTCAATCACCTGATGAAGACATACGTCGGGCGTCCAACGCCGATCACCTACGCGCGCCGGTTGAGCGCGTCACTGGGTGGCGCACAAATCTACCTGAAGCGCGAAGACCTGGCGCACACCGGCGCGCACAAGATCAATAATGCGCTTGGGCAAGCGCTGCTGGCGAAGCGCATGGGCAAACAGCGCATCATCGCCGAGACAGGCGCCGGCCAACACGGCGTGGCGACGGCAACGGCGTGTGCCCTGCTGGGCTTGAAGTGCGTGGTGTACATGGGCACGGTGGATATGGCACGCCAGGAGCCAAATGTGTTCCGTATGCGTCTGCTGGGCGCAGAAGTGCGCGGCGTAGAAAGCGGCACCAAGACGCTGAAGGATGCCGTGAATGAGGCGATCCGAGATTGGGTCGCCAACGTCAACGACACTTACTACGTCATCGGCAGCGCCCTCGGGCCACACCCCTACCCCATGATGTGCCGCGACTTTCAATCCGTTATTGGCACGGAAGCGCGCGAACAGATATTGCAAGAGGCAGGCCGCCTGCCAGACCAGGTGATCGCCTGCGTCGGCGGCGGCAGCAATGCCATCGGCATCTTTACGGCCTTTTTGAACGACCCAGTGAGGCTGGTCGGCGTCGAAGCCGGCGGCCTGGGTGTCACGTCGGGCAAGCACGCCGCACGCCTGTCGGAGGAAGCGAACACCTTCCCACTCGCCAAAGTGGGCGTATTCCAGGGCATGAAAACGTTTGTCTTGCAAAACGAGGATGGCCAGATTGCTGAGACGCATTCCATCTCAGCCGGGTTGGACTATGCGGGCATCGGGCCGGAACACGTCTACCTGCGCGACCTGGAACGCGTGGAATATACCAGCGCGACCGATGCGGAAGCGCTCAATGCTTTCCACACATTGTGCCTGCAAGAAGGTATCATTCCGGCACTGGAGTCATCGCACGCCGTGGCCGAAGCGATTCGGCGCGCTCCCGGCCTTTCGCGAGAGACGGTCTTACTGGTGAACCTGAGCGGGCGCGGCGATAAAGACTTGAACACCGTGCTTGCCGCCGGCTAACCGCTCGCAACCAACGCGACACACAAAACAACTCAAGGCAGGTGAAGCAATGCGTCCTGTAATCTTTGGCGTGGCAGGCGGCACCGGGTCCGGTAAAACAACCGTGGCAAACTGCATCTTGCAGCGCATCGGCCAGGAACATATCGCCTATGTGCCACACGATGCCTATTACAAACATCAAAGCACCCTCTCGCTGGAAGAACGGCGCAAGACGAACTACGATCATCCCAATTCGCTCGAAACGTCGCTGATGATCCAACACCTCAGGCAGTTGCTGGCCTGGAAGGCGGCGGACATCCCTGTGTACGACTTCACCATCCACCTGCGAACCAGCAAGACCACCCACGTAGAGCCAGCGCCCATCATCCTGGTGGAAGGCATCCTGATCTTCGCCGAGCCAAAGCTGCGCGACATGTTCGACATCAAACTATACGTCGATACTGATGCGGACATACGCCTGATCCGCCGCCTGGAGCGCGACGTGCAACAGCGCGGGCGCACCTTTGAATCTGTCATCAACCAATATCTGACCACCGTTCGTCCCATGCACATCGAGTTCGTGGAATCCAGCAAGCGTTTCGCGGATGTAATCATCCCCGAGGGCGGCTACAACGAAGTGGCAATCGAAATGGTTGCAGCGCGCATCCGCAACCTGTTGGAGCAGCAGTAATTTCTATGATAAACAATGGCGATACCGCGCTTGTCATCGACAACGCCGGCAAAGAACACCTCATCATCATCCAGGCCGGGCGTAAGTTCGAGACGCACCACGGGTTCATCCTTTTCGATGCGATGATTGGTCGCGAATGGGGGTCGATCATTCATTCCTCCATCGGACACCCCTACCTGGTGGTGCCTCCCAGCACCGCCGACCTGATCCGCCATATCAAGCGCAGTTCGCAAGTCATTTTCCCAAAAGACAGTGCCTACATTTTGATGCGCCTGAACGTCAAACCCGGCGCGCGCGTATTGGAAAGCGGCTGCGGCAGCGGCGGACTGACGCTCGCCCTGGCGCAGGCGGTGATGCCCAGCGGCATGGTCTATAGCCAGGAAATTCGTGAAGACTTCCTCGCGCTCACCAAACGCAACATGCAGCGCGTCGGACTGGACCCTTACGTGACCTTCATCCTGGGCGACGCCACACAAGGGCTACAGGTGAGCGAGCCGGTGGATGCCGTATTCATCGACATGCCCGCCCCGCAAACTGTGCTGGCACAGGCCCGCGCCGTGCTGAAGAACGGCGGGTTCTTCGGCTCGTTGGTGCCCACCACCAACCAGGTGCAAGACATTCTGCGAGCGATGGACGCACTCGGCGAACAGGCCTTCGGCATGATCGAAGTGGAAGAGATCATGCTGCGTGGCTATAAGCCCGTGCCCGACCGGCTGCGCCCACGCGACCGCATGATCGCGCACACGGGCTATTTGATCTTCGCGCGCGCCATCATCCGGCCGGCCCCCTTCCAGCCGCCGCCTACGCCTAGCGCCGAAGAAGCGCCTTCGCCGGAGCCACCTACCGAACCGGAAGACGAGCCAGTCGATGGTGATGCCGAAGAGTGAACGGATGCCCCCTGGTGTTGTTGGGCAATTGCTTCAGCGGGGGGAATATACAATCACACCAAGTCAATACATGTTACGAACGGAGGCAAGCATGAGCAGCCGAGTTTTACGTTGGGGCCTATTGAGCACAGCGCACATCAACCGATCCATCATACCGCCGTTGCGCCTTTCACCACGCAACCAGTTGGTCGTGGTCGCCAGCCGAGATAAGGCGCGTGCCGATGCATACGCAAAAGAGTGGGAAATTCCCGTCACCTACGGCAGCTACGAAGCTATGTTGGCCGCTCCCGACATCGACGTCATCTACAACTCATTGCCCAACGGGTTGCACGCAGAATGGACCATCAAGGCGGCCCAGGCCGGCAAGCACGTCCTGTGTGAAAAACCGCTAGGCATATCGCCTGCCGAGGTGGACGCTATGGCCAACGCAGCAAAACAGGCAGGCGTTTTCATCACCGAGGCATTCATGTATCGGCACCATCCGCAGACATTGAAGGTGAAGCAACTGGTTGAGAGCGGCGCCATCGGCAAGCTGCGCCTGGTGCGCGGGTCATTCACCTTCAGCATTGCGCGCGAAGAAGACATCCGCCTGAACAAGGCGCTGGTCGGCGGCAGCATTTGGGACGTGGGATGTTCCCCGATCAGCTATGCCCGCTACATCATCGGTGCCGAGCCGGTGGAAGTATTTGGGCGCCAGGTCACCAGCAAGAGCGGCGTGGACGAGACGTTCGTGGGCCAGATGCGCTTCCCTGGCGACGTTTATGCACAGTTCGATAGCGGCTTCCGCGCACCATTCCGCACGCACATCGAAATCGTAGGTAGCGAAGGGATCATCACCATCCCGCGCCCGTTCAAACCCAACGACCAGGACCAGGTCACGCTCAGCAGAGGTGACGCGGTGGAGATGGTGACGAGTGATCGCGAGGTGCTGTACCTGGGCGAGGTGGAAGATATCGCAGATGCGATTCTGAACGGCAAAGCCCCGCGCATCAGCCTGGCCGACAGTCGCGCCAACGTAGCGACTATCGTCGCGCTGCTGCAATCCTCGCTTGAGGGCAAACCAGTCACGCTGAACAATTAACGGCACGGGTGTGGAGACTAGAGACTGGAGATTGAAGAGTGAAACGTGAGATGGAGATAGACAGCACCCATTCACGTTTCATGCTTCACACATTCATCTCAAATCTCCATTTGTAAACGCTAAAACTCCACCACGCCCTTTAGCAAACCGGAATCGGGTTGCAACCACTGCGGGAAGCAACTGGCCAAGTCTGCATACGATGTATGATGCGTGATCCACGGCGTGGTACTCACCTGCCCCGACTCCATCAACGCGATGATGCGCGTGAAGTTACACGGCAGCGCGTTGCGAGTAGAAAACAGTGTGATCTCGCGGCGATGGAAGAATGGGTCATTGAAGGTGATGTCGCCCTGCATCAGGCCCACGAAAACCAACCGCCCGCCGTGCGCCACATACTGGAATGCCCCCATCATGGACTGGGCGTTGCCGGTCGCGTCAAACACCACGGTGGGCAAATCCCCATTTGTGATCTCGGTGACACGCTCCAATGGCTTATCATTCGCATCCACCGTGAAATCCACGCCAAATTGCTGGCGCGCAAATGCCAGGCGCTGCAAGTTCACATCCATCACGATCAGCTTCACGCCGGCCAGCTTGGCAAACTGAATGACCGACAGGCCAATCGGCCCCGCGCCAATCACCAGCGCATACTCGTCCATGCCCAGCATGGCGCGGTCCACAGCGTGCGAACCGATGCCCAGGGTCTCCACCAACGCCAGTTGATCCAGCGTGAGCTTGTCGGATTTGTGCAGCTTGTTCACCGGCACTTTGATGAACTCTTGCATGCCGCCGTCAACGTGCACACCCAACACCTTCAGGTCGGTGCAACAATTGCTCTTGCCATGCCGGCAAGCGATGCAATGCCCGCAGTTCAAGTATGGCTCCACGGAGCAGCGGTCACCCACCTGGATGCCGCGCTCATTGGCGCCAACGTCAACCACTTCCACGCCTAATTCATGGCCGATGATGCGCGGGTAGCTGAAGAAGGGTTGTCGCCCACGGAAGGCGTGAATATCCGTGCCGCAGATGCCCACGCGATGCACGCGCACCAATGCCTCACCCTCGTTGATCTTTTCAGGCTGCGCCGCTTCGCCGATGGAAAATTGGAATGGTTTCTCCAGGATGACAGTTTTCATAATTAGTTATTCTCCGGTCGGCCACTAGGCCAGGTTTGATTGTGGACGGGCTTTAAGATGTCGAGCACTTCAGATAGCAGTTGTGTGTCAATCGGTTGCTCTATCCACGCCACATTTTTCTTCAAGTTGTCGGGGTTGGCGGTGCCGCTCAAGGTGGTGTGCACGTCGGGGTTAGAAAGCGCGTATTGCATCGCCAACTGCGCAATGTCCACCCCTTTCTGTTTACACCAATCGGCCGCGCGCGCGCAGACCGCGCGAATCTCCGCCGGCGCGGGGTGCCAATCGGGTGCCCCGCGCTGCGTCAGAAGCCCCATGCTGAGCGGGCTGGCGTTGACGATGCCGACGTTCTTCTGTTTCAAATAGGGCAGCAGCGATTCCAACGTCGTGTCGTTCAATGAGTGATGGCAGTAGGAAAGAATCGTGTCCGCCTCGATTTGGTCCAGCACCGTCGGGAATATCTTCAGCGGCAACCCGGTGATGCCGATGAAACGCGCCTTGCCTTGTTCGCGCACCTTGCGCAATGCCGGGATCGTCTCGCGCACCACCTGATCCAGCGACCCGAATTCGATATCGTGACACTGGATTACATCTACGTAGTCCACATTCAAACGCTTCAGGCTTTCGTCTACCGAGCGCGTGACTCGCTCAGCAGAAAAGTCAAAGTCGGCATGGCCATAGCGCCCCACCTTGGTCGCCAGGTAATACTTGTCGCGCGGAATATCCTTGAGCGCCGTCCCCAGCACCGTCTCGGCTCTTGTGATGCCATAGAACGGCGAAACGTCGATGTAGTTGATGCCCAGATCGATCGCCAGGTGCACCGCGCGGATGCCAGCCTGTTCGTCAATCTTTTGAAACACACTTCCCAGCGGGGAAGCGCCATAGCTCAATGTTGAAACACGCAAACCCGTCTTGCCCAAAGTGCGATAGTTCATAGCTTGAGAATAATACACAGTTTGCGCATCTTTACACCCTTCTACCCGAGCTAACAGGCTACAATGATGGCACCACGAAAGAGTGACATTATGAGCCTTAATAACTATATTGATCTTCGTTCCGATACGTTAACCATCCCGACGCCGGCAATGCGCGAGGCGATGGCAACAGCAACCGTTGGCGACGACGTGTATGGTGAAGACCCAACCGTCAATAAGTTACAGGAAATGGCTGCCGAACGCATGGGCAAAGAAGCAGGCCTGTTTATCGCCAGCGGCACGATGGGCAATCTGCTGGCCGTGCTCACGCACTGCCAGCGCGGTGATGAAATCATCCTGGGTGACCAGGCGCACATTTTCTACTACGAGGCCGGCAGTTCCGCCGCGGTGGGGGGCGTCCACCCGCACACCATCCCCAACCAACCCGACGGCAGCATGAAGCTGGACGACATCGAAGGCGCAATTCGCAAAGAGGATGACCACTTCCCCGTCACGCGCATGGTTGCGCTTGAAAATACGCACAACCGCATGGGTGGCACGGTGCTGACGCCGGAATATACCAGGCAAGTGGCCGACCTGGCACATGCGCAAAACATCAAATTGCACATCGACGGCGCGCGTATCTTTAATGCAGCCGTTGCATTGGATGTGGAAGCAAAGGAACTGGCACGCCACGCCGACAGCGTCACCTTCTGCCTGAGCAAAGGGCTCAGCGCGCCGGTCGGCTCCGTATTGTGCGGCAGCAAGGACTTCATTCGCCTGGCCCGCAAGCGCCGCAAGATGATCGGCGGCGGCATGCGCCAGGCAGGCATTCTGGCAGCGGCGGGGATTGTCGCGCTGGAGCAGCAAGTGGATCGTCTGCGTGAAGATCATGC
>DAOUFG010000201.1:0-10746 GCA_034430115.1 Thermoflexales bacterium
ATGGCTTGTCAATGCCCTCGCCACACGAGGGCATTGACAAACCTGCTCATCGTCACTCTTTTCCTAATACGCCTGCACCACCGCAGCGCACAACGCCGCCCTCTCAGGCAAACTCGACAAGATCACATGCTCATGCACCGCATGCGCGCCATCGCCCACGGCCCCAAAGCCGTCCAACGTCGGGATGCCGATGCCGGATGTGAAAGAGGCATCGCTCCCTCCGCCGCTGGGTCCATGTTGCAAGTCCAGCCCAACGCTATACCCAATCTGCCGGATGCGTTCGATGATCGCCAGGCGCTGCGCGTCGCACTCCATCGGTAGTCGGTTGATCTGGCCTTCAATTTCCAGCTTGGCACCCGGTAAAACCGGCGTCAGGCCATACACTTGCTCGGTCACCCATTGCGCATCGCTCACTTGCATCAGGCGCGTGTCCACCTGCAAGCTGGCCCAATCGGGCACGACGTTGGTCACCCCGCCGCCTCGGATGTCGCCCACGCTGAACGAGATGCCACGCTCATAATCGGTCAACGACTGGAGCTTTAACACCTGGTATGCCAGTTCCTGGATGGCATTGATACCCAGTTTGTGCTCGGACCCGGCATGTGCCGCTCGTCCATGCGCCGTCACCCGAAAATCACCGACACCTTTGCGTGATGATTTCAGTTTTCCATCCGCCAGCGCCGGTTCCATCACCATTGCTAACGTCGTGCCACGCGCAAGCTGCTCGATCAACTCGCGCGAAGTGATGCTTCCCGTCTCCTCATCCGAGGTGAACAACACCCGGACTTCTCTGTTTGGGAACAGCGCCAGGTCCTTCAAAGCACGCAGGGCAAACAACGTGATCACATGACTGGCTTTCATGTCATACGAGCCGGGGCCATAGAACTTCCCGTCCGCGACCCGGATTGGCCGGGCAGCCAGCGTCCCCTTGGGATGCACCGTGTCCATGTGCAGGATCAGCAGGACAGTGTTTTGCGCGCCTTGGTTAAACGTGCCCAACACGTTGTCGCCCCGCACGGGTTGTTCAAATCGAGTCACTTGCGCGCCTAGCGTGGCCAGTTGCGTCGCGATCAATCGCCCAACCTGGTCCACCCCGGCCTTGTCATCGGTTTGCGACTCGATGCCGACCAGCTTACTCAGCAAATCCGTCATAGCAGGCAATTGCGCCTGCATGTAATCATTGAGGGCGTTCATCTATTCACAAGGCTCCGGTTTCATTCGGCTCATCAGCGTGTGATAAAAGTAGTTCCTGGGTTGCACGCGTGCAAATCTCGCCACGTAGGGTGAAGCCTGCACCACCACCTGGTCGCCACTCTTCAAGGTGACCTCATTCTGCCCGTCGCTCGTCAAGATTGCCTGGTGATCGGTGTTCACCACCATCTCCACGACCGACCCCTGTGAGAGCACAATTGGCTTGTCCAGGCTAAGGTGCGGCGCAATCGGCACCAGCACGATGTTCTTCAGCAAAGGCGGCAGGATCGGACCGCCGGCGGCCAGGGCATACGCCGTGCTCCCCGTCGCCGTGGAGACAATCAGCCCGTCGCAGGCATAAGTGGTAAACAAGCTGCCATCCACCGTGGCCCGCACGCGAACCATACGCGCAAGCGTCCCGCGGCTGATCACCACATCGTTGAGCGCCTCATGAATGCCCAGCGATTGGCCCTCTCGGAATGCCTCCGTCCGCAACATCATGCGCTCTTCCACCCAGTAATCGCCGTTCACCATGCGCTGCAAGGGCGTCTGCCAATTATCAGGTTGCATTTCCGAAAGGAACCCAAGCCGCCCCATGTTGATCGACGTAACCATCACGCCATGCGCCGAAGCGATGCGCGCAGCACGCAACGTGCTGCCGTCACCACCGAGCACCACCAGCAGTTCCAACTTGTCAATAATGGCTTCGATGGAAGGGGTATCCCACGTGCTGGCCCGGTATACTTGTGCTCCCCACTCACGCAAATAACCCTCCACCCGGGCCGCCACTTCGCCCGTTTCTGCAATCTTGGGGTGACTGAGCACGCCGACATGTTTTATCATGATCGTATTCAGGCCTGCGGCACGGCATGCGAGACTGCGTCCGCCACACTCGCAATGGCCTGCCCCCGTGAGACCACCATCTGCTCGCTCTTCTCCAGGTCTCTTAAGATGACAGTATCGTTCGCCAGTTCATCATCTCCCAGGATGAGCGCAAAACGGCTCTGTGTACGATTGGCGTCCTTCAACTGCGCCTTCAAGCTGCGCCCGCCAAAGGCCACGCGCGCCGCGATGCCGGCGTTGCGCAGATCGGTGACCAGCTTCACAGCCGCCGGCTTTGCCGCGTCATTCAGATACGCCACAAACACCTGCGGTTTTTTCAAAGCCGGCGGGGTAATGCCCTGGTCTTGCATCGACATGATGATGCGCTCGATGCCCGTAGCAAACCCCACCCCAGGCGTCGGCTGGCCGCCGAGAAGTTCCACCAGGCCGTCATATCGCCCGCCACCGCACAACGCGGCTTGTGCACCCAGTCCTTCGCCCCAAAGCTCAAACACAGTCTTGGTGTAGTAGTCCAAACCACGCACCAGGCGATGGTTGATCTGGTAGGGAATGCCGACCGCCTCCAGGTAACTCAACACTTCGTCGAAATGTTTGCGACAGTCGTCACACAAATAGTCGCGAATGTGCGGCGCGTCCACCAGGTATGGCAGTGTCTCTTTTTCCTTGCTATCCAGCACACGCAACGGGTTACGTGTCAGGCGGTCCCGGTCTGTTGGGGCCAGCTTATCGGCATAAGGTTCCAGGTAGGCCTTCAACGCTTCGACATAGCGCGGCTTGCAGGTTGGGTCACCGGTGGAGTTGATTTGAAAGGTCAGGTTCTTGAATCCTACCTGGCGATACAACGTGTGTGACAGCAGCAGTATCTCAAAATCGGCGATTGGGTCGGCGCTGCCGATGATCTCGGCATTGAACTGGTGGAACTGGCGATAGCGCCCCTTTTGCGGCTTCTCGCGCCGGAAGATTGGGCCGACGGAATACAGCTTCTGCGGTTGTGGCCGCGAGCTGAAGCCGTTCTCGATGTAAGCGCGCATGACCCCGGCGGTAAATTCCGGGCGCAACGTCAACGACTCGCCCTGCTCACCATCCCGCCCGCGGTCGAACCAGGTATACATCTCTTTCGAGACGATATCCGTGTCTTCGCCCACACCGCGCGCAAATAGCGCCGTCGATTCAAACATCGGCGGGTCGATCCGTTCGAAACCAAACTGGCGGGCCTGCGCCTGCACCGTTTCGGTCACAAAAGCCCAGTAGGGCTCCGCTTCCGGCAATATATCTTGTGTTCCCTTGACGCTTTGGAATTTCATGATTTGTCGTTAATGTTATTCGCGCTATTCCAGCCAGATAGACGCCACCTGGAATGCAAAACCTTTGATGATCGACGAATGATAAACCCCTTTGGCGTCCGGCTCAACGATGTGGTAACGGTTGTCATCCTTTAACACGTAAAACAAAGATTCGCGCGTGTCCACGTCGATGATCCAGTACTCCGGGATTCCCGCCATCTGGTATTCATGATATTTGTCCACCCGGTCACGCTGGCGTGTGTTGCCATCGCCGATTTCCACCACCAGCCCTACCCCGTGGCTATTGACGTAGCTGTCCTGCATCGTCTCCACGAACTCATTGGGCAGATATAGCAGGTCCGGCTCTCGCCCGCGCCGCATCTCTTCGGGCATCCGAATCGCAAATGGCCCTGGGATCACTAACCCATACTCATTTTGCTCCACATATCCGCCCATCAAATCGAGCAGGCGATGTTGCATTTTCTGTTGGCTTTGCGAAAGCGGCGGTAAAAGATCAAGCGCCCCGTCAATCCATTCCCAAGACTGCTGCTGCTCATGCTGAGCATATACGCTAAATGGAATGCGCGTCATGCAAAAACCTCCCGCGGCTCACACTCCTTAGCGCAATGGACGTCCGTTTCGAGCGGAGATCGCGTTTCACTCAGTGTACCAGCATCCGGCCAATGGCTTTGCTACTGGGCCTTGATAAGAATTTCGCCGGTATATGGATGCAGGGTGAGCTTAGCAATCTGTTCGGAGCCATTCAACAGATGATATTGCCCCTCTAGCTCGGTTTCCTTTTCCTCATCCGTCGGGTTTACCAGGACGATCCCATTGGAGAACTGGCGCCGATAGATGCCGCTACTGAGCTTGGTATATGCCTCCTGAGGCGCGCCCACTGGCGCACTCAAGATTGGGTCGGCGGCATATTGTAACGCCCCCTGTACATCAAACTGGAAATAGGTATGCGTGCCGTTCTTAGCCAATAGATACGACGCCACGCTATATTTCAGCCACGCCATGATCGTATCAGTCGTCGCGTCAGAGGCGCTTATCCGCGTCGTAATCAGCACGATTTTGTTATCTTGCGAGATCGCCGACAGGTAATCCACATCTTTCTTCCAATCTGCTTCGGACTTATAGTCGCTGGTGCTGCTGATTGGCGCGCGCAGGAACTCATCAATGTGCACGCCGTCGCCCAAGTTGGCCAAATCTTGCGCCTCAGAGCTATGGTCAGCATAGGCGGTTCCATCTTTCCAGGCATACCCACCGATGATCATGAGCTTCGAGGGAATCTTGGCCCGGATGGCTCGGATCAGCCCTTCCGCTGCGCTGCGCCGCTGATCATCCGTAAAGGCTTTCGTCCCTGTATAGACTGGCGACGAGCTACTGCGGATCAACTCCGCCCCAACGCCGTCCAAGACAATGCCATCGTATGGGCCGGACTGGATGATCTTATCCACGTCGTCGACCAACGCGGACTTCACTTCATCGTTGCCGATATTCAGGAGCGGCTCCTGGTTGCCCGTTTGGGCATAGGCCACCTTGTCGTTTTTGTCGTACAGAAGCCAGGCTGGGTGATTTGCGACCACATCGGTAATGGTGCTGCCATAGCCCTGATACACCTGCCTCTCGGCCAGGCTCACCAGCGCCAGGTTGGTCTTTTCCAATTCTATTGCCCCTGCGCCGGCTGCCAGGTCTACCACGCCGGTGAAGGCCTTCGCATCAGTAATCTGATCGTTCCATAGCCCGATGGCAGAAGTACTGTCCAATGGCAGCTTCTTCGGCACTGCGGTGGCCGGCACCTCGGTTGGCTCCTCTACGGGCGGCAGGGTGACTGTTGGGCTGGCCTCCGGCAGTGCACCGGCAGTGACAAACGCCACCGGGGATGGAAATAAGCTATCTTGCCGAGTTTCGGGCAAAGCCCCACACCCAATCAACCCAAAAGGTAATAGCAGCGCCAGGCACGCAAACAGAATGCGTTTGACGGCATTGCGCAATGGAACAACTGTCTGACGTTGCTGTCGATTCTTTGTCTGTCTTCGCTGATCGGTCATAACCCAAAAACATCTCGCAACTTATCAAAGAAGCCCTTTTCCTGCTGCGGGATGACCTCTTTGCCAAGTGTCTTCGCCAAATCCACAAACAGCCGTCGCTGCTCGGGTGTTAAGTTTTGCGGCACACCGACATCGACAATGACGACCTCATCGCCGCGCGCATTGCGGCGCAAATGCGGCACGCCCTTGTTCTTGATGTGGAAAACACTCCCACTTTGCGTGCCCGGCGGAATGACGAGCTTCTCTTTGCCATCTACCGAGGGGACCTCAATCTCGTCACCCAACGTCGCCTGCGCGATGTTCACCGTCACGCCGATGATGATATCCTGATCCTTGCGCCGGAAATACTGATGCGGCGTCACGTTGACGATCACATACAAGTTTCCAGGCGGTCCGCCGTTCACCCCTGGCTCACCTTCATTGTTCAGGCGGATTTGGGTGCCGTTATCGACGCCGGGCGGGATATTCACCGAGAGCGTGCGAGGCGTGCGCACCTGTTTCTTGCCGCCACACTGCTTACAGGGAACAGCGATCACTTCTCCCGTCCCGCCACAGGTTGGGCAGGTCGTGACGCTCACAAACGACCCCAGGATGCTCTGCTGCATCCGGCGCACTTCCCCGGTGCCATTACAGGTGCGGCATCGGCTTGGGCTGGTGCCGGGTTCTGCGCCATTGCCCGAACAACGCGGGCAGGTCTCATTGCGAACAATGGTCACTTCCTTTTCCGTCCCAAAGACGGCCTCCAGGAAGTCCAGCTTCAGGTCATAGCGCAGGTCAGCGCCACGCCGGGGGCTGCGACGCTGCTGTGCGGACCCGCCGCGCGTAAAACCACCGAAGAACTCATTGAAGATGTCATTGATGTCGGTGAAGTTGCCATAGTCGCCCGCAGGGCTGCCGCCGTTGAACCCGCCGCCGTTTCCAAAGGCGGCATGCCCATAGCGGTCATACGCAGCGCGCTTTTGCTCGTCGCTAAGCACCTCATAGGCTTCGTTCACTTCTTTGAATTTAGCCTCTGCTGCCGGCTCTTTATTGACATCCGGGTGGTATTGCCGGGCTAATTTGCGAAAAGCCTTTTTGATCTCGTCCTGTCCCGCGTCACGTGAGACTCCAAGGACTTCGTAGTAGTCTTGTTTACCAGCCATATATCCGATTAGTACTATTGGTCACTCGCGTATTATTACGCAAGCGCTCGTGCTCCTAACGACGAAACACGCGTTTTTACTTCGAGCGGTTATCTTCTGATGTCCCCGCTCTTTTGGTGTTGAGGCTTCAACCGGTCAGCGCCGGGCTAGGCCAACTCAAGTCTCAGCACCCATCGAGCCTCAGATACCCGCATATGGGCCTGTCGCGCAAAGGAATCGAGGCATTGATCTCTCAAGCCTCGATTCCTCCCCTTCACTCGTCTCTAATTATTTCGTCTCACGGTACTCCCCGTCCACGACGTCACCGTCTGGAGGGGTCTGCCCGCCGTTCGTGTTTCCTGCGGCGCCATCCGCATCAGGGGCGGCCGCCCCACCGGCTGCGTCACCCGCCTGCTGATACATGCTCGCGCCAATGGCCGAGAATGCCGTCTTCAGTTCCTCCGTCGCGCGCTTGATCGCATCCGGGTCCTCCGACTCAAGCAAGCTGCGCACCGTGGAAATCTTCGACTGTAAGTCGGTCTTCTTCTCAGCCGGGATCTTGTCGCCGTTGTCCTTGATGAACTTCTCGGCCTGGTACGCAGCGTTGTCGCCCTCGTTACGCGCTTCCACCCGGTCACGCCGCGTCTTATCCTCAGCCGCGTGCGCCTGGCCTTCACGTACCATGCGCTCAATCTCATCCTTCGCCAGGCCGGACGAGGGCTGGATGGTGATGTGCGCAGACTTAGCCGTGGCTTTGTCTTGCGCCTGAACATTCAAAATACCATTCGCATCGATGTCGAATGACACTTCCACCTGCGGCACGCCACGCGGCGCCGGCGGAATGCCGTCCAAAATGAAGCGACCCAGCGACTTGTTATCGGCGGCCATCGGGCGCTCGCCCTGCACCACGTGAATCTCCACGCTGGTCTGCATATCGCTGGCGGTGCTGAAGATCTGGCTCTTCTTGGTTGGAATCGTCGTGTTGCGCTCGATCAACGGGGTCGCCACGCCGCCCAACGTTTCAATGCTCAGCGTCAGCGGCGTAACATCCAACAGCAACACATCGCGCACTTCGCCGCCCAGCACACCCGCCTGGATGGCGGCACCGATGGCAACAACTTCATCCGGGTTCACGCTGCGGTTTGGTTCCTTGCCAAAGAACTTGCGCACGGCTTCTTGCACGGCAGGCATGCGGGTCATGCCACCCACCATCACGACTTCATTCACCTTGCTGATGTCCAGGCTCGCATCGGCCAGCGCCTGTTTACAAGGAGCAATACTGCGATTCACCAGGTCTTCCGTCAGTTGCTCCAGCTTGGCGCGCGTCATGCGCGTCACCAGGTGCTTGGGCCCTGTGGCATCCGCCGTCAGGTAAGGCAGGTTCACCTCCGTTTCCATCACCGTGGAGAGCTCGATCTTGGCTTTCTCGGCGGCCTCCTTCAAGCGTTGCAGCGCCTGCCGGTCGTTGCGAACGTCAATCCCGGTCTCGGACTTAAAAGTGTCCAGGAGGTAATTCATCACGCGGTTATCGAAGTCGTCGCCACCCAGGAAGGTGTCACCGTTGGTGGCCTTCACTTCGAACACGCCATCGCCCACGTCTAGCACACTGATATCGAACGTGCCGCCGCCCAGGTCGTATACGGCGATCGTCTCATCCTTCTTCTTGTCCAGGCCGTAAGCCAGCGAAGAGGCCGTCGGTTCGTTGATGATGCGCAGCACGTCCAACCCGGCGATTTTACCGGCATCTTTGGTGGCCTGGCGTTGGCTATCGTTGAAATATGCCGGCACCGTAATGACCGCCTGCGTCACAGGCCCGCCCAGGTAGGCTTCGGCATCGCCCTTGATCTTCTGCAGGATCATGGCGCTGACTTCCTGGGGTGAATACTCCTTCCCGCCCAGCACCACGCGCACGTCGCCATTTGGTGCCGCAATCACCTTATAGGGCACCATCTTGATGGCGCGTTGCACTTCCGGGTCCGTGAATTTGCGCCCCATGAAGCGCTTGATGGAGAAGATGGTGTTCTCTGGGTTCACGACCGCCTGTCGCTTCGCAACCTGCCCCACCATGCGCTCTCCGGTCTTTGGGTTCACAGCCACCACGGAGGGAATCAATCGAGAGCCTTCCACGCTCGCGATAACTGTAGATTCGCCACCTTCCATCACTGCCACAACGCTATTCGTCGTTCCGAGATCGATACCAATAATCTTAGCCATTGCTTGCTCCTTAATCTATTTACCGCGCAACGCGCACCAAAGAAGGACGTACAACACGATCGTTCAACTTGTAACCTTTTTGCAGTTCTTCTATTACGTGACCGCTCTCAATGCCCTCCGCCTCATCGTGGCTAACCGCCTCGTGAATATTGGGGTCAAACACGTCATTCGGCTTCACTTCAATGGGCTTGACGCCCTCGCCCTCCAAGATCAGTTGCAGCTTACGGCTAATCAACATGACGCCGGCAATCCAGGTCAAATCTTGCAAGGTTGGCGGCAAAGTCTTGGTGGCACGATCGAAGTCATCTAGTACCGGCAACAGCTTGGCGATCAACGTGCTGGCCGAAATCGTGCGCAAGTTCGCCAGGTCAAGCTCCTGGCGTTTCTTGTAATTAGCAAATTCCGCTCTTGAGCGCTGCCAGCCATCCAGATACTCGGCTGCCTTTGCCTTGCTTGCATCCAGATCTTTCTTCAATGCATCAATATCCACCTCGGGAACGGGCGGTTGCTGTTGTGTCGTCTCCGCCTCATTTTCTGCCGAGGTTTGGTCTGCAGGAGTGGTTGTCCCCACGGTATCTTGTGTGTTTGTCTCCATTTACCTCATCTCCGACTCGCAAAATATCATTTATCAGTCAGCATACAGATCGCTTACCAGGTCACTCATCAGATCCGCCACGTAGCGCACAGTGCTAATGGCCCGCCCATAGGGCATACGCGTCGGACCGAGCACGCCGACAGTGCCGGTTGCAAAGCCCTCAACACCATAGCGCGCCAACACCATGCTGCACGCGCTCAGTTCACGCCAACGGCCCTCCCCGCCGATTACCACTTGAACCGTTCCCACGCGCGAACTCAGCACATCCTTCAGGAAGTTGGGCTCCTCCATTGCGTTCACCAGTGCTCTGGCGTCGCTCTGGCTCAGGAATTCGGGTTGTTGTAGCACCTCCGTCAGCCCATCGCGATACACTTCCTGGGTTGTGGGTGCATCATCAGCCATCAACTCTGCCAGCAGATTCCGCACATCCGATTCAAAATCGGTTAGCTCAACCAATTTGTTTCGAATAGTGTTGTAATCCAACCCCACAAATACGCCGTTCAACCTGGTCGCTGCCTGGCTGAGGGCGCTTTGATCCATAGGCTCTCTCAACGTCAACATGCGTTGGCGCACATTGCCTCCCTGGAATACCAGTATCAGTAATACCAGGTGTGATTGGGTTGAAATGAGTTCCAGGTGCCGGATACGCGGCTGGTCCAATTGCGGAGCCGTCACCAGTGCTGCGCCGCGCGCGGAACGTGCCAGCACCGCCGCCGCCAGTTGCATCCACTGCGACATTTCCAGCTTCGCCTGGTGGAATTGGTGCCGGATGGTGTTCTTTTCGTCCGTCGGCAATTCCACGTCGCCAAGCAAGCGCTCCACAAAATAACGGTATCCCTTATCCGTAGGGATGCGCCCGGCAGAAGTATGGGGATGGGTCAGATAGCCGAGTTCTTCCAAGAGCGCCATGTCATTGCGCACCGTGGCACTCGAGACGTTCAACCCCGCAGCCTCTAGAAGGGCCCTGGAGCTGACGGGCGCCGCCGTCGCGACATATGTATGAACAATTAAGTTCAATATTGTTTGCTGACGAGGGGTCAGCTCTTGATATTCCTCATCCATAGTTATGCAAACAACTTAGCAGTCTCACTATTAGAGTGCTAACAAAACAACTGTAAATAATACCACGCGGTGTGATTCGGCGTCAAGTTGGCATTATTGCGGCAAAATACCCTTCGGTTAGCCTTCTACAACAAAGTCAAAGAGAAGGCCCCCTGCCGTCCAGAAGATGATCGCAAAAGCGACCACGATCCCCAACCAGGACCCAAAATCGGCAAATGGCAGACGGTCCAGGAAGCCGCTCGTCACGATCACCGCCGCGACGACCAGTGGGATGGAGAGCGGAAAGAGCAGGATCGGCAGGAAAATCTCTCGCGCGCGGGTGCTGGCCGCCATGCTGGCGATCAGGGTCCCCGCGCCCGAGTACCCAATCACGCCCAGGA
>DAOUFG010000202.1:0-13071 GCA_034430115.1 Thermoflexales bacterium
TGTGACGTGGTTGCTTTGTGTGGGTTGCTTTCATGAAACCGCCGATAAACGCAGATAGAGAGTTCCATCCGCGTTCATCGGCGTGGATCGGCGGCTAATAAGATTCGCGCAAATTCGTGGATGCCCTACAACACGATCAATGACGGCTCGGTTTCCACCGAACCGGTGAGGTCATATTCCAGCGCGCCGTCGATATGCACGGGCACCATCTCGCCCACCGGCAACGTGCCATCCACGATCACCAGGCCGTCCACTTCCGGCGCGTCGCGGTAGGTGCGTCCAAAGCTCAGCCCCTTATCGTGGCCTTCGATCAACACCGGCAGGGTCTTGCCCACCAGGCGTTGATTGCGCGCCAGCGAAATCTGTTGCTGTTTCTCCATCAGCACATTGCGGCGCTCCTGCTGTAGCTCCGGCGGAACCTGGTTGGGCAGCGCGCCCGAGGGCGTCTGGGCCTCATAGGAATAGGTGAACACGCCCACGCGGTCGAACTGCATTTCGTCTACAAAATCCAGCAAGGCCTGGAACTCGGCGTCCGTCTCGCCGGGGTAGCCGACGATGAACGTGGTGCGCACGCACAGGTCGGGGATGGCGCTGCGCATCTTAGCCACGGTACGGTGCACCCAATCCAGGTTCGAGGGTCGCCGCATGCGGCGCAGGGTGGCCGGGTGGGCGTGTTGCAGCGGAATATCCAGGTAATGGCAAATCTGCGGGTGTTGTACCATCGTCTCGATCAGCTTATCCGTCACCGCGCCGGGGTAGGCGTACATCAGGCGGATCCAGTCGATCTGTGGCGCAGCCTGGCAGACGTCTTCCAGCAGCGTGGAGAGGCCGTCCTTCAGCCCCAGGTCGCTGCCATAGTCGGTCAGGTCTTGGGCGATGAGCACCAGTTCGCGCAGCCCGGCGGCGGCCAGCTTGCGCGCTTCGTCCAAAATTAATTCCGGCGCGCGGCTCTTCAGGGTACCTTTGATCGTTGGGATGGTGCAAAAGGCGCACGGGCGGCGGCAGCCGTCGGCGATTTTCAAATAGGCGCTGGCCCCTTGCAGGGCGGTGCGCATCGCGCCGTGCTCGTCCTCGCCCACAGTGAGCGCCTCAACGGGCAGGTGATATAACGGCTCAGGCTTGCTGCGCCCGCGCAACGTGCCCAGGAAGTCCACAATGTCCATCCAGCGCCGCGTGCCGATGATGCCGTCTAGCCCCGGCACTTCTTGGGCCAACCGAGGGCCCCACAATTGTGACAGGCAGCCCGCGGCGATCAGTTGCTGGTTCTTGCGCTTGGCCTTCGCCAGTGTGCGCAGGTTGCTGATCGATTCTTCACGCGCCGGGCCGATGAACCCGCACGTATTGACCAGCAGCACGTCGGCTCGCGCCGGCGCATCCACACCTTTGTAGCCTGCTTCATTCAACAGCCGCGCCATGCTCTCCGAGTCAACGGTATTTTTTGAACAACCCAACGACAACAAATAATAAGACTTACGAGCCATACTGGATTTTAGATTTTGGATTTCCGATTGTGGACCGGAGATCAGAGACTAGAGATTAGGGATTTGAGATTGGAGATTGTAAACCAGCCGGACGCACGTGTACGTGTAAGGAGGACGCAACGAAGTGAATGGTATAACGCTCCCGCAATTGTTAATCAAAAATCGGCAATCGAAAATCCAAAATCTCCAGGTCGTCAATTGGGAACGACCTTGCCCGTGGTGTCCCAGGTCACTTTGGTGGTGGCGTCGTGCTGACCGGGCGGGCCCAGGCGCACGTTGTTCAAGATCACATCAAATGCGCCGCCGTTGCCCGTCTCGATGCCCACCGTGTTCTGGCCGTGCCAACTGGAGTTTGGGCCGATGGGCGGGATGCCCTCATAGACCACGTTGCCATCTACGAACACGCGCACCCAGGCATGTTCGTGCGCATCCAGCACCAGTTGCACGCCGCCGCCCGGCAACGGTTCGACTGACGCCGGTTCCTGGGTGGGTTCTGCGGTTGGGGCTTCGGGGGTGCCGGCCTCATTGCCGCCCGGCGCCGGCGTGGTGAGTGCCTCCAGTCCACCGGCTGCATTCATCGCCGTAACAGTGTTGCTGACTCCGCTGCTTGGCGCATTGCTCATGTCGGGGGTCGCGCCGATGAACGAAATACTGATCGCCTGGGTGGGCGATGGGACGGCCGCTTGCGAGTTGCCGTTGATCGCAGGGAGCAACACCAGCACGACCAGTGCCACCACGATTGCCAGACCGCCGATCGCCGCGCCGAACATCAAAAGCGTGCGCATATGGTCCGGCTCGTTCATCGACATCGGCGAAATGCGATACGGTTGTGCCGCCGCCTGGCTGCTGAGCGGTCCGGTGAGGTTACGCAGGCTAAACGGCGAGTGCCCCATCTGGAAGGGCCGCACGTCACTGGTTTGAGTTACCTTGGGCTCGCGCAAGCTGAACGAGTTTGGCGGGCTGGGAGGCACTTCGGTGCGGCGCAAGACGGTGCGCCCGTTGCCGTTTTGGCGTTCCTGTTGCAGCGCCTGGCCGTCGCTCCCGTTTTCACTATCGGCCAGCAGATCCAGTTCCGTTTCTTCGCTGGCGGGCAATTCGCCCTTCCAGCGCACCTGCGGCAGCTTCACCAACTGGGTATAGCGCGAGATGGCTTGCTGGCGGGCAGGCGGCGGCGGGATGAACTCATTGAGCTGCAAAATAGGCACGCCCACTTCCGCCTCGAAATCGGTCAACGACTGTTCGGGGTCCATGCCCAGGTATCTGGCATAATTTTTGATGAATCCGCGCGAAGGGGGCCCGTCGGGCAGGCGGTCAAAATCGCCCGCTTCAATCGCCTCGATATAGCGACGGCGGATTTTAGTTGCGCGCTCGACTTCATCGATGGAGACGCCCATCTTTTCGCGCGCGGCGCGGATGCGTTGTGCCAGATCAGACATTTCGCAATGATTGTAGCATGTACGTCGCCGGCGCTACTGGACGCGAAGGGCCATGCTTGGCCCACGACGGAAACGTGCAGAACAGGGGGCAGACAACCGGAGCATGCCCGCTTTGGGGGAGGATCAGCAACTTCAACAAAAATGCTGTGATGCCAGCAACCGTGCGATTGCCGGCGCCACAGCATTTCTACGTCATTGGATCACGCCAAACGTGTTTTATTCGCTCGCGGCCGGTGTCTCGGCGGCTGGGGCTCCTGCTACAGGAGCTTCGGTTGCGACAGGGGCTTCCTCAACGGCGGCTTCCGCTTCAGCGGTCGGGGCAACAACCACCGGTGCAGCCACGCCTTCCGGCGTGATGACTACGTTCACGGTGGGGGTGACGTCGGCGGTCAGGCGAATGGTGACCGCGTGTGTGCCGATGTCGCGGATCGGCTCGCGTAGCGCAACTTTGCGCTTATCGAACTCTTTGCCCAGGATCTGGCTAATCTTTTCGGCGATATTGGCGGCGGTGATGGAACCATAGAGCTTGCCCTTCTCACCGGTGCGCACCTGGAAATGCAACATCTGTCCGCCGATGACTTGCGCGACGGCTTCCATATCGGATTGCTCCTGGGCGCGGCGCTTGACTGCGGCGGTACGCACGGCGTCGGCGCGCTTCATAGAGCCGGCCGTGGCCAATACAGCCATGCCGCGCGGGAGCAGGTAATTGCGGCCATAACCATCGGCCACATTCTTCACTTCCCCGGCGTGACCGAGGTTATAGACATCTTGGGTTAATAGGACTTTCATTACGCGACCTCAATATGACTTTAGTGGGCGAACTATGAAGCACAGGCCCTGACCTGTGACGTTTACTCGCCACCATCTGACGCGAGGGTAGATGATAACTTAGATTGGCCATTTACACAAGCGCGAATCAATGGATCATTGGGGGCATTTCAGAAAAGTGGCAACCAGCCGGTAGGCTACGAAATGTCAGACTTTTTAAGCGCCGTACCCGGCGCAGAAGTCTGACATTTCTGGCAGGTCATCTCGTCGGATTACAAATTCGACGCTCGGTGAACGAAGCACGCCTGCGATTGGTTGGCACGTTTGCGATGGCACGCAACGAGCCCTATTTCACTTCCTGGGTGGTCGTAGCCAGGCTGTTCAATGCCGTGCGCGCTGCGGATTGTTCGGCCACTTGCTTGCTGCTGCCCGTGCCCACTGCCGCCACGATATCGCCCAACCACACTTCCACCGTGAAGGTCTTGGCGTGGTCGGGGCCCTCGGCGTTTACCAACCTGTAGTGCGGGGTGATGGAGAGCCGCGCCTGGCTCCACTCCTGCAACTGGCTCTTCGGGTCGCGATCCAGGTTCTCGTTCAACACCACCGGCGCGACGCGCTCGATCATCTGCTCGAAGTAATTGCACACCGCGTCGAAGCCCTGGTCCAGGTACAGCGCGCCCATCAGTGCCTCGAACGCGTCGCTGAGGATATTTGCGCGATGCCGCCCACCGCTTTCCGCTTCGCCCTTGCCCAGCAACAGATAGTCGGAAAGCTGGATACTTTCGGCGAACTGCGCCAGTGTGCTGGCGCGCACCAGGGCCGCACGCAGGCTGGTCAGGCGGCCCTCGTCCAGTTCAGGAAATTGATGATAGAGCCACTTGGCGGCGACGAAATCCAGAATTGCATCGCCCAGGAACTCCAGTCGTTCATTGTCATCCATCATGGCTCCGCCGTTCGTCATGTGCTCGTTGGCATACGACGTGTGCGTGAGCGCGCGTTTGAGTAGTTCCTGATTATTAAATTCCGGCAGCATGAGACTAATTAAAACACCTCTCTTTAATCATCGAACCGCTTGAGCACGATCACCGCATTGTGACCGCCAAACCCAAACGAGTTATTCATGGCGATGTTCACGCGTTTCTTGCGCGCCTCGCCGGGGACGTAATCCAGGTCGCACTGTGAGTCCGGCTCCGCCAGGTTGATCGTCGGCGGGATGATGCCTTGTTGGATGGCGTAGATGCATACGGCAGCTTCCAGTGCGCCTGTTGCGCCCATCAAGTGCCCGGTGGTGCTCTTGGTGCTGCTCACGGGCACCTTATAAGCATAGTCGCCGAACACAGTCTTGATGGCTTTGGTTTCGGCGATGTCGTTCAGCGGCGTGGCGGTGCCGTGCGCGTTGATGTAATCGACCTGCTCGGGCTGCACGCCGGCCTGGTTCAGCGCACGCTGGATGGCGCGTGCCGCGCCGGCGCCGCCTTCGGCCGGGGCGATGACGTGAAAGGCATCCGTCGTCTGGCCGTAGCCGACGATCTCGGCCAATATGTTCGCCCCGCGCGCGCGCGCGAATTCCAGGTCCTCTAGTACCATGATGCAGGCGCCTTCGCCGATCACCACCCCCGTGCGGTTCTTGTCGAACGGGCGCGGAGATTTGGAGGGCAGGTCGTTGTCGTGGCTCAGCGCGCCCAGCCGGTCGAATCCGGCGATGCCGATCATGCTGACGGTGGCGTCGGCCCCGCCCGCGAAGATCACCTTGGCCGCGCCGCGGCGGATCAACTCGAATGCCTGGCCCAATGCGTCGTTGCTGGTGGCGCAGGCCGAGACGGGCGAATAGGACGGCCCCTGTGCGCCCAGCATGATTGCCACCATGCCTGATGCGCCGTTGACCATCACCATCGGGATGCAGAACGGGTTCAGGCGGCGCGCGCCCTGCTCGTTCATCAGGTCGTATTGTTGCAAAAGTGAGTGCAGGCCACCGATGGATGACCCAATCACCACACCCGTATCTTCAGCCAGTTCCGGCGTAATCGTCAGGCCCGATTGTTCCAGGGCCTCTTTGGTGGCCGCCAGGGCATACTGCTCATACAGGTCGGTACGGCGCAATTCCTTGGGGTCCACCGATTGGGTGGGGTCAAAGTTCTTCACTTCGCACGCGACGTGAACGGGCAGCTTGCTCGAGTCAAAACGCGTGATGCCCGCCACGCCGGAGCAACCATTGATGATTTTCTCCCAGCTAGTAGGCATATCCAGGGCAACCGGCGTCACTGCACCAATTCCAGTGATGACAACTCGTCTGTTTGGCATGTATCCTCACAATAATTTTCGATTTTAGATTGATGATTTCCGATTTTGCCGCGTTCCCCGTTCGAAAATCAGAAATCACAAATCCAAAATCAGTGCAATTGGGTCGTTCGTACGCGCCAGAGGCCCTTCAGGTCTTCCAGCGCGGTAGAGGCAATTTTGACGCGCGTATCCGGGTCTTCGATCCACTCTACGGGCACTTCCCATACGCGAAAGCCGCATTGTTCTGCGCGTAGCAGCAACTCAGAATCGAAGAACCAGTTGTTGTCGATGATGTAGGGGATGAGTTCCTGCACAGCCTTACGGCTGATCGCCTTGAACCCGCATTGTGCGTCGTAAAAGCGGCGTGCGGGGAACATGATCTTCACGATCAGGTTATAGCAGCGCGAAATGATCTCGCGCTTCAGTTGGCGTTTGACGCGCGAACCGGGCATCAGGCGCGAGCCGGTGGCAACGTGATAGTCGCCGCGCATTAGCGGATCGATCATCGGCATGAAGTGGCGCAGGTCTGTCGATAGGTCCACGTCCATGTATGAGACGACATCTGCATCGGAAGCCTGCCAGGCTGCCTTCAATGCCCGTCCGCGCCCTTTTGCATCGAGGTGAATGTAGGTCACCTTGCCAGGGTAACGTGCAGCCAACTCTTGTGCAATTTCCAGTGTCCGATCTTTCGATGCGTTATCGGCCACCATGATGCGCCACTGATATGGGCAATGTTCTTTGAGAAATTCTTGTAAACGGGTGACGCTTGGTCCCAGATCATGTTCTTCGTTATAGACAGGGATGACAACGTCGACGCGCTTGTTTGTTGGTGACGAGGTCACAAATGTTCCTCCAGGCGTCGCTTAGTTGTGACGATGTGATGAGGTAAATATGCCAATCAAATCTCCCTGACGATTATAACTATATTCATAACACCCCTCCCCTGTCGGAGTTGCAGTAGAGCGGTAATACAGTGGACTAGCGGGGAAATCCGGGGGGGCGACAGGCTCAGCCGGCGCGCGTCGGCTTGGGCAGGCTCAGGCTGAAGACAAGTCCGATCAGGACGCTGGCCGCGGCGATGCCGAAGACGATGCTGTAGGCCGCCATGCTGCCGGTGACGCTGGAGAGCGAGTCGAGTAGCAGCCCGCCCAGCACGGGCGTGAGCGAGACCACCCCGCCGACGGAATTCAGCACGCCGATGTACATCGCACGATGCCGCTCGGGTGCCGCGTCCAATGGGTAGCTCTGGAACCCCAACATGCCTGCCTGGCCCACGGCGTTGTCGATGCCGAAGGCCGCCATGAAGAAATACAGCCCCAGGGCGGGGTTTGCCTGGGTGATGGCGGGGAAGGCCGCGACGGCCAGCGCCAGCACTGGAGACATAACTTGCAGCATCACCGATAGCCAGATAACCCAGCGCGAGCCAAAGCGGTTGCCGAGCCAGCCAAAGAATACAATGCCCACGATGCCTCCCACCACCGAGGCGATGGTGAGCAGCCCGAGCGTCGCGTCGCTCACTTGCAATCTTTCGCGCAGGAAGATGACATAAAAAGCTATGGCGATGGCTTCAATGCCGGTGAACAAGCGCGCAATGATCAGGCGTTGGAAGGTTTTGTCGGTGCGCAGGGCTTCGCGCAAATCTTGGATGAAGTGCGACTCGGCTACCTGGCTATGCTCGGTGGCTGACATGGGCGTTTCCTGGATGAACAGGATCGCCACAAATGAGATGATGAAAAATGCCCATGCGCACAGCAGGATGACGGCGTAGTTCGTGGGAAACGGTAGACCTGCCGGCGAAAGCACGCGCTCCACAACGACCCCGGAACCGATGCCGCCGACCAGGCCGATCAGGTTGCCGATTGTGACGCTGCGCGCACGTACGCGCGGGCTGAGCGCGCGGCTGAGCATGTCGAACCACGCAACGCCTGCTAACGAGTCGCACATGTGGAAGGTGGCGATGCAGGCGATGAGGAGCCACACCGTCAGCAAAGGGGATTGCGCCTGCGTGACGAGTAGCCAGATGGCCATCACCAGGTAAGCCTGGCGCCCAATCAGGCTGGCCCCCACCAGGTAACCCTTCTGATGACGCTTGCCGTGCACGATGCGCGCCGCGACGATTTGCGGCAGGAACCATGCCACACTGCCCGTCATGGCCACCACACCCAGGAGCGTTTTGTCGCTGGTCAGATGGCTTGCCAACCCAACCAGCACGATTGTGGCGGGGATGAACGCGATGCCCGTGGCAAAGCTGAGCATGTCAATGCTGAACGCCAAGAAGTTGCGGCGTGAGTTGAGCTTGTAAGTGGGTAATGTTGAGGCCGTTACAGGCTCATTGGATTGTGGTAGTGATTGGGTCTCTGGCATGGCGTTTACTCGCGTGCGTGATGGTTGATATTCGCTTTGCGCGGGTGGGCTCACTATACCTGAAGCGCAGGAAACTGCAATGACGATCGCCTGCAAAGGTCGCCGGATGCGCGGATCGATGCGCTACGCGCGCCATAGGATGGTATAACTGGGCGCGGAGAGAAGGGCCGTTATGAGTTCATCTTCGTTAAGGGAGGCACATTGGGCTGAGGCACGCAAAGGTCTGCGCGCATGGTTGGCGGAGCACAGCAGGAGCCAGAGTGATCTCGCGCGGCTGGCAGGCGTGAACCGCAGCGTGATCAGCCGCTTCCTGGAGAAAGATCAACCCCTCAGCATGGCGACGGCGATCAGGCTGTACGACGCTTTAAAGTCGAGCATGGGGCCTGCGGAATGCCAACAATGGGTGACCTGGCTAGACCTGGAAGGGGTGGAAGTGTCGTTGGGGGACCCGTCAACCGTTGATGAAGTGACACATTCTTTGCGCAGCGCCTCCTCAAACATCGAAACGGGCTATCAATGGCTGAGTAGGGCTTGGAACGTTTTGCGCCGTGAAAGGGATATCCCCACCGCTTTGCAACTGCTTGCCCAGGCCGAACTGGCCTTTGGCAGATATTCCACCCTGGCGGCATTGGCGGGGTGCGAGATCATCCAGCAGTATATCAACCTGGGCTACCTGGCGCGGGCAGGGCAAGAGGTTCTGCGCGTAGAACGAGCCTACAGCCACGTCATGGACGTGCAGACGCAGCGGGAATTTCTCCAACTCAAGGGCATGGCAGCCTATGATCGTCAGGATTATGTAAGAGCACTGCAAGCCGTGGACGAACTGATTGTGCTGGAGAAGACGCATGGCTTTCACACGATGCACCAGCACATCGCAGGCTTATCGCAATTGAGCCTGGCCGAACGGCTCGACGACGCAAACCCCGAAAAGCAGCGCTTGCTGGGCATGGCGGAGGAGAATCTGCGCTTCATGTGCCGTGTTGCACGGCTGACTGACGACAAGATGCACATCGGGTTCATGACTTTTCGGCTGGCGCAGGCCCAGCGCGAGCAGGGCCAACATGACGTTGCTGCGCGCAATTGCAGGCTGGCGCAGCAATGTTTCACCGGCGACCCGGCCCTGGGGCACGTGCGGTTGGAGGAAGCAAACCTGGCCTTGCTCGACGGTGAGACGAAACGCGCCCGTGCCAGGGCGGAAGCTGCGACGGAGATGTGGCTCCCAATACGTTATGCAGGCGGGCTGGGGCGCGCGGCTGCGGTGCAGGCCGTGTCGCTGTGGGTGGAAGGCCGGGCTCAAGAAGCCCTGGCGCCGGCGGTGGCAGCCGCCAGCATTGCGCCGAATGGCTCTTGTTTTAAGGGTTGGAATTTCTTGGATTTACCCTGGCAGATCAACCGGGATGTGTCTCAGGCCACCGATAAGCACCAATATGCGGCGCTCATCGAGCAGATGGCAGAAAGAGTTCGGTTGCGCAGCGGCCACTTTAGCTGCCTGGCGCGCGTGATGCCCGACCGTTCCGGCGCGGCGCTGGCGTTACTGGCGAAGTTGGCGGCTAGTCGGGCATCAGCGCCGGTTTGGGTAGTGTAAAGCCGAGTAGAGTGCCAACGCCTGCGCACAGTGCCGCCACGCCGAACATCAACGCATAGGCGGGTGTGTTGCCTAATGTGCCAACCGTCTGATCGAGATAAAACCCGCCCAATACCGGCGTCAAGCCAACGATGCCGCCCAGCGTGTTGAACACGCCTACGTAGATCGCCCGGCGACGCTCCGGCGCGCGGTCCAGCGCGTAACTGCTGAAGCCAAGCATGGTGGATCGCCCGATAGCGCCGTCGATTGCCAGGATGACAGCGAACACGGCCACCACCACGGTGGGTGCGGCTTCCATCAGCCCAGGCAAAACGGTCATCCCCAACGCCAGCAGCGGCGCCAGGAGTTGCAAGAAGGCGGCGAAGCGGATCACGCCGCGCGACCCAGACCGATCGGAGATGGCGCCGAACAACGCCACGCCCGCAATGCCGCCGATGATCAGCGCCACGCTGAAGATGCCGATGATCGAGTCTGGTAATGCCAGACGCTCTTTGATGAACACCACGTAGAAGGCCGCCGTCATGCTCTCCACGCCCGTCAACAGGCGTACCGCCAGCAAGCGCCGGTAGATCTCGTCGGAGCGTAGCGCCTCGTGCACATGCGTGAAGAACGCCCCTTCTTCGTGCGCTTGCGCCAGCGCCTCTTCGGAGAGCGGGTTTTCTTGCAAAAAGCAGATGATGATGAGCGAGGCGATGAAGCCCAACCAGGCAAACACAAAGATGAGCGCGTAGTTCAGCGGGAATGGCAATCCGCCGGGCGCCAGCACCCGTTCCACGATCAACGCAGAGCCGACCCCCAGGAGGGAGCCAAAGAATTGGCCGGTGGTGATGGTTCGCCCGCGCCGTTGCGGCGTGAGCACGCGGCTTAGCATGTCCCAATAGGAAATGCCGGCGATAGCGTCGCAGAAGTTAAACACCACTACCGAGCCAATCAGCAGCCACACGGTGAAGAGCGGTGGTTGCGCATTGCTGAGCGCCAGCCAGATGGCAAACAGCAACATCATCTGCCGCCCAATGATGCTGGGGATGATCAGGTAGGGCTTTTGGCGGCGTTTGCCGTGTACCAGGCGCGCCGCGAACAGTTGCGGAATCAGCCAGGCGACGCTCCACGACATGGCCACGACGCCGATCAATGCCTTGTTGTCCGTCAGGCTGCTGGCCAGCCCTACCAGCACCGTCGTGGCCGGGATGAACGACAGGCCGGTGAGAAACGTGACGGCGTCACCGATGAAAACGAAGATGTTGCGTTTCCCGTCCATCGGGACGGGCTTGCGCGACGGCGTGGTCGCTGCGATTTGGACGCCAGGTTGTGCTGCCATTCAGGCTGAATGATACGCGATGAAAGGATTCCTGGGGATGCGCCGAGTGTCGCCGGCGCATCCCGCGAGATCAATTTACGTCACTTGCCTTCGTAACCGATGCCTTGCCAGACCTTGCGTGCGAAGTGCACCGCTGCGGTGCTGGGCTTGAGGTCGCCCTTGATGCTTGGGAAGGGCTGGCCGGGGCCGGCGTCCTCGGGGAAGGGCGACCATGCGTCGTTCTCGTGAGCCTTGCGTTCCGCTTCGCGGCGCATGTTCGGCACACTGAATGGTGCACCGTCTTGCAGGGCGCTCTTCCAGGCTAGGATGCCGACGATGGACATCGCCACCCCGCGATACACATCCAGGTAGGGTTGCTTGCCCTTGCGGATGGCTTCGCTGAAGTAGTAGGTGGTGAAGTAATCGCCGCCGCCGTGGCCGGCCTCGCCAGCCTTGCGGGCCCATACGGGGAAGTCCGGCAGGTAGGTGCGCTCGCACACTTCCTCCGGTTGCACATCCCACGGGTCGTGGACGATGCGCAATTGTCCCGGCCCCCAATAGCCCGGCCCGCGCGTATGTTCGATCAGCCCGCGCGTGCCGTGGATGCGATACCAGATGCTGTGGCCTGGGACGCCGGTTTGGAATAGCCGGAACACCGCGCCGTTGTCCATGCGGCACAAAATCACCGAGCCGAGGTCGCCGCGCCGTGGGTTGAGCGGGCGATAGCCTTCGGGGGAGGCGATGGATAGCGCATTGACGGAGATGGGCAGCGTGTCGGTGGCGCTCATGAGCGGCGCGAGCGCGTGGGTGCAGTAGTAGGTGGATGGCAGATTGTTGCGCCAGTGCCTCAGCCCCGGCGAGATGCGCATGGTATCTTCCAACGACATCGGGTGGTTGTACTCGCCCTCGGCATAGAGCGCCTGGCCGATTTCGCCCATCTGGTAGAGCCGGCGCATCTCGATGTTGGCCGCCGTGTAGGGGTAGTTCTCGGCGAACATGTAAATCTTGCCGCTACGCTCTACCTCGCGACACAGCGCCACCCCTTCGGCCAACGTCTTGCAGGCCGACGTCTCGCTCATCACGTGCTTGCCCGCCTGCAACGCCTTGATGGCAAACGGCGCATGCTGGTGGAAATAGTTGGCGGTGATGACGGCGTCCATGTCGCGCTTCAGGAATTCGTCGTAGTCGGTATAGGTGGCGACGCCTAATTCGTCGCCCACTTTGTGCAGGCGCTCCTCCCATGTGTCGCAGATGGCAACCAGTTGCATGCCGGCCAGGGGGGCCTGGTGCATAAAGGTCTGCCCGCGCCCGACGCCGACGACGCCTACCCGGATCGGACTTGATGATGCGGACTTGCGTTTCGCCATGAATGTGTCCTCCAGCGCAGAATTGCTTTGTGTGTGAAGCTGAAGTTATTCTAGGCTGATTCGGCAGATGCCGTAGTGGATGGAGAAGGATTCACACGAAGCAACCAAGCAACGAAGAACACAAAGATGACCATGGTGAGTTTGTCGTCCCTCGACAGGTTCGGGATGAGCGTTAGAAGGTGTTTTGAAAGGGTATGTGTGTTGGGCATTTCGCGCACGTAGTGCATCGATAACGGCATTGCTCCAACTTCACCCCGGAGATGCACGTTGCCCGCTGTGCTGTCATCCTGAGAGATAGATCGTTGATACAAAAGAGGTGCCCCATGACCCGCAGCCCCGTCATTCCGAAGCGCGCGCCAACGAATGAAATCATGCAAGGGGCTAATAGCGCGCGAGGAATCTGAGCGTTGTCCCAAGCAGGCACCTTACACAACCAAGATTCCTCCTCGCTGCGCTCGTCGGAATGACAGCTCAAGCCATGTCTCTCTGTGCA
>DAOUFG010000203.1:0-16890 GCA_034430115.1 Thermoflexales bacterium
CAGCATGTACCAGCCACGCCGCGACGTTTCCCGCCTGCCCATCGCGCGTCCTGACCGCCAACCACTGGCCGGGCTGATCCAGCTTCCGCCGCGCGCTGCTGATGGGTTCGGCCAGTTGCAAAACGGTGCCCGCCGGCAGGCGCGCCAATATGTTGCCCGTGATCGGCGCGTCGCGCAGGGCCAGCCCACCGGCGGCGCTGATCTCCGGGTTGTCGTCCACCACCACGGCGTAGGTTTGCAGCATCGCGGATGCCTGGCCTTTATAAAAGACGGCCGTGGTGATGATCTGGGCCGGGCTACCGACGAAGCCATAGCGTTGGATCAGTGAGGCGCTGGCCTCCACCGGGACGGGCCAGGGGTCGTGAATCAGGTAATCGCCGCCCTGGCGCGCATAGATCAGCACCCAGTGATTTTGCAGCCCCGGGCTGGGCGAAAAGTCCACCTCGGCGAGCACTGGGTTCCCTGCATCTAATGCTGCGTCTACGTCGGCCATCGGCGCGGGCACGTCGCGGCAGCGCACGAAATTCGCCAGCGTGATGGTGGGGAAGACTTTCGAGATAGCGCCGAACACCAGCAGGTTGCCGGTGCTGCCGGTGTATCCAACATCTTGCCCCAACGCCTTCAGTTTATCGTTCAGCGTCGCGGGCGTTTCGTCGCAGCCCATGCCGTTGGCGATCATCGTCAGGCACACCAGCGTGCAACCGTAGGCGCCGATAGTGGAGGTCGCGTCGCCAAACCCAAGCGTCAGGTCCTTCCACTGCGGGTCGCGTTGTGAGAGTGGGTTGGTCTGGAAATAGGTCTTGCGCTCGTCGGCTGATTTGAGCACGAATTGGCCGTCGAGGATGAGCAACGCTTGCGCGTGCGTATCTTCGCCCGGGGCGACGTCGTTCTGATACAGGTTGTACAGCGCAAGCAGCGCCGGCCGGAAGATGAAATCGAGCAGGCCATAGTTGCGCCCGGGCACCTGGCGCATGTAGAGATACTGGAAGATCTCTTTGCCCGAATCGTTGGCGATGACCGGGTAGCGCACCCACGATTGGCCGGTGCTTGGGTCCGTCTGGGTGATGCCGTCCTGCACCGTCACCTGCTCCACGCCTGTGCCGATGCGCTTGTGGTATTGCAGCGCCGTCGTCAGCGGGTCGCCGCCGAAATCATTGATCACGGCGCGCGCTTTGGCAGGCCCGGCGTTATAGGCCAGCCCGGCCAGCGCCACAAAGCCGTTGAACTGGCTCAGTTGCTCCTGGATATATTGTGCGCCGGTCATCACCTGCACGGGCAGGTTCTTGTCCGTGTAGGCCTGGGCGAAGCGCGCATTCAGATCGGCTTCGCTCAGTGCGGGGTCGTCCGGCGTGTCCAGCGCAGCCAGCTTCAATGCGCGCGGGATGCGCCCAATCACCGCGGTGCGCGTGGTGGGCGTCACTTGCAAGACGCCGTCGGCGCTATTGACGTCCGCGCCTTCCACCCCCAGGAACGCCTTCAACAATAATGCAGGCAACTGCATCAATGGTGCGACGCGCGTCACTGCGTTGACAAGCGCGCTGCTTTCTGACACGGGCGTCATGGATTGGCCATCATTCATGCTTATTGCGTTACGCGAAAGATATATCCCGGAATGATCGCGCCGGCTTTCCCAGCAGGCCGGCACCAAAAAATTATAGCATCCGCATAGAATAGGTTGAGAGGGACAACTTACGATGACCAAGATCATTCTAGACACTGATATCGGTTCCGACATCGATGATGCCGTCTGCCTGGCTTACCTGCTCGCGCAGCCGCAGTGCGAGCTGTTGGGCATAACCACCGTCACCGGCGAGGTGGAGAAGCGCGCCATGATGGCCAGCGCCCTATGCAAGGTGGCCGGCAAGCAGGTGCCGATCTACCCCGGCGCGGATACGCCGTTCGTGGTGGAGCAAAAGCAACCCCTTGCGCAGCAGGCCAGCGCGCTCGATAAGTGGGATCACGACACGCTCTTCCCCAAGGGGCAGGCGGTCGAGTTCCTGCGCCAGACGATCCACCGCCATCCCGGCGAAATCACCCTGCTCACCATCGGGCCGTTGACTAACATCGGCCTGCTCTTTAAGGTGGACCCGGAAATCCCCTATCTGCTCAAGCAGCTTGTGCTGATGTGCGGGGTGTTCACCACCAAGACCGTCGATACTGCATTGGAGTGGAACGCTATGCTGGACCCGCACGCCACGGCAATCGTCTATCGCGCGCCGGTGGCCGTTCACCGCTCGATTGGGCTGGACGTCACTTGCCGCGTGACGATGCCCGCCGCCGAGGTGCGTCAAAAGTTCCAGACCCCGCTGCTGCGCCCGGTGCTGGACTTCGCCGAGGTGTGGTTCAAGAACGCCGACAAGATCACCTTCCACGACCCCCTGGCGGCGACGACGATCTTTGACGATTCGATCTGCGCCTTCGAGCGCGGCAACGTGGACATCGAAGTGGCCGACCCGAAGCTATTGGGCCAAACGCGCTGGCAGCCGGGCGCTCAGCCGGGCCGGCACGAGGTTGCGCTGGACGTGAGCGCCGAGCGCTTCTTTAGTCATTATTTCGGCACCGTGAAATAGGCCGTTCCAGCCAGGTAGCCTTACAATCATGGCTACTATGGCCGAGATACAACAAAGCCTATCCATACAGCAATCACTGGCGCGCGTGCGTGAACGCATCGCCGAGGCCGCTTTGCGTGCAGGGCGTGCGCCAGAAGATGTCACGCTCGTCGCCGTATCCAAAACGTTCCCCGCCCAGGCCGTCGTCGAGGCAATCGCCGCCGGCCAGCGCGACTTTGGCGAGAACCGCGTGGAAGAGGCGTTGCCGAAGATTGGTGAGGTTGGAGATCAGCGAGCGGAGATTCGCTGGCACCTGATCGGGCACGTACAATCGCGCAAGGCGAAGGATGCCGTGGGGCATTTCGCCGTCATTCACTCAGTGGATTCCTTGAAGCTGGCGACTCAACTTGACACGCGCATCGCCAGTCTCCAGTCTCCAAGCCCTAACCCTCAGCCCATCCTGCTGGAATGCAACGTGAGCGGTGAAGAAGCCAAGAGCGGCTTCGGCCTGGCCGGCTGGGAGCGCGATGTCGCCCGCTTCGACGCTTTTGCGCAGGAAGTGTCAAAGATCGTCGCGCTGCCCAATCTGCGCGTGTGCGGGCTGATGACCGTCGCGCCCATCGTGGAGCAACCCGACGCAGCCCGACCCTACTTTGCCAGCCTGCGCGCGTTGCGCGATGCGCTGCGCGAACGATTCCCCGGCGTCACGTGGGAGCACCTGTCGATGGGCATGACGAACGACTTCGAGCCGGCCATCGCCGAGGGTGCTACGTTGGTGCGCATCGGGCGCGCGATTTTTGGAGAACGTACTTACGCATGAGCGAGTTGCTGGGTCACCCGCTGGTGCGCAGCGTGCGCGAGGTCGCCCAGGCGCAGCGTGTGCCGCTGCTCCTGGTGGGCGGGGCCGTGCGCGATATGCTGCTTGGCAAGCAAGCGCACGACCTGGATTTTGCCGTGCGGGGCAACGCGAAGACGCTCGCGCGTGGCGTGGCCGATGCGCTGGGCGGGGCGTTCTATTTGATGGACGCCGAGCGCAACACGGCGCGCGTGATCATCGCGCGCCAGGGCCAGCCCGCGTTTTACCTGGACTTTGCCGTGTGCCGGGGCGATACGTGGGAAGAGGACCTCTTTGGGCGAGACTTCAGCCTGAACGCCATCGCGCTGGACATGCAGACGGGCGCGATGCTGGATGCAACCGGTGGGCAGGCCGACCTGGCCCGGCGCGTCGTGCGCCAGGTGACTCCTCACGCGGTGACCGATGACCCCGTGCGTGCCCTGCGCGCCGTGCGCATCGCGCTGGCGCTGAATTGCACGTTGGACCCGGCGACCGCACAAGCCGCGCGCGCCGCCGCAGCGCTTTTGCACAAACCTAGCCCGGAGCGCGTGCGCGATGAACTGATGAAGGCGTTGGGGTTGCCTAATGCCGCGCGTGCCGTGCGCTGGTTCGACGAGCTGGGTTTGTTGAGCGCCATCATGCCCGAGGTTACGCCGCTGCGCGACTGCACGCAATCTCCGCCGCATCGCTATGCCGTGCTGGAGCATACCTTTGTGGTGTTGGATTACGTGGATATGTTGATCGAAAGTTTGCGCGGCCTGCAAAACCTCCTGGGTTTGCAACCCAAAGAAGTTTCGGCGCTTCTGGCGCAACTGGACGCCCCCACGACCGGCGAGCGCACCCGTGGCGCAACCTTTCGCCTGGCGGTACTGTTGCACGATAGCGCCAAGCCGCTCAAGCGCTACGTGGGCGAAGACGGCCGGATTCACTTCACCGGCCACGAGGAGGCGGGTGCCGGCATCGCCGCAGCGCGCGCCGAGGCGTTACGCCTGAGCGGCAATGAGGTCGATCAGGTGCGCATCACCGTACAACATCACGGCCAGCCCAATCGCATCGCGCGCGAGAACCCGCCCTCTCCACACACGATTCACCGCTACATGCAAGCCACCGGCATGTGCGCTCCCGAAATTGCGCTATTCTGCCCGGCAGATGGCTATGGCAAGGCCGCGGCGGATTCTTCTGCCGAGGATATGCAACGCCGGCGCGCCATCGCGGCGCGGTTGATCGAGCAATATTACGCGCACTACAGCCCCGCTGTCGCGCCCAAACCGTTGATCGGTGGGAAGGAAGTCATGGCGCTGGGCGTGCGGCAGGGGCCGCGCATCGGGCAAATCTTAAACGCCGTGCGCGAGGCGCAGATGATCGGCGAGATCAACACCCCCACTGAAGCGCTGGCGCTGGCCCGGCAACTGAACGCGCAGATCGGCACTACCTCACCCGCCGAAGATTAGCATCCAGATCAGGTTCACTGCTGTGTGCAGCGTGGCGGCGGTGCCCACGTTCTTCGTCTTCAAGAACGTGTGCGCGTAGAATACCCCGGCCAGCGCTGCCAATGCGAAGTGCCAGCCTGGGGTTGGCGCGGTTCCCAGGTGGGCTGCGCCAAATAGCAACGCTGACACGATTACCGTGGTCGTGATCGGCCAGCGCATCGTCTCATCCAGGTAGGTCAATAGCGTGCCGCGAAACAGAATTTCCTGGGGCAGCGCGATGAATAGATAGATTGCCAGAACCTGCACCAGCACCTCGCCCAGCGTGGGCGAGGCATATTGCAGTGTGAGGAAATGCGTGATCAGCCCGATTGGAATGGCGATTAACGCGAAGAGCGCCAGGTTCGTCGCCACGGTGCTCACGTCGCGCGGCAAGGGCTGGAACGACAACCCCAACGCACCAAAGCGGCCTGCGGCGGCCAGGAGATAGAGAAACACCGGGAGCACCGCGAGGTGGAAATAGGATATTTGTAATCCCAACACCGGCCAGGTGCTGGCGGGGAAGGCGTCGAACGCGACGGCGTACCACAACGACAACACCCCGCTGATGAAGAGAAAGTTCAACCTGCGCTTCTGCTCGGCCGTGCTGAAGAGCAGCAACAGCACCGGCAACGCAAAAGCGCCCAGGCGCAACAGGATGGCGGGTGTTGCTAACGTTTCATAGCGCAGGATCGGCATGACCAGCGGCGTGGCGACCACCGCCAACCCCAGCACCGCATCGGCACGGTTCAGCGCCGGTGTGTTCAGCATCACGAGCGCCGCCGGCAGCGAAAACAGCAGTCCGGCTATCAATAATTCGCCGGTGTCGAAGTTGCCGGTCTGGCGCGAGTACCACGCATAGGGCAACAGCAACACGAGCGGCAATAGCGCCAGCACGAGTGGTTGCACGCGCGCGGCACCAAACAAATGTACCGCCACCGGCCGGACGCTGGCGACCAGGAACCCGGCCATCAGCAAGCCGAATACCACGACCACGGCTACCGTGCTCAGGCTGAGCACCGTATTCAACTGGCCGGCAAAAACAACGACGCTGACGCCCCAGACGACCAGGCGCACCAGCCAATCGACCCATTCCAATGCCGGGCCGTGCACCTGTTCCAGGTTGGGCGCAATGGGGACGATGGCGGTAACAGCGGCGGGCGGTGGATCGTCCTGGGCCATCAACTTCTGCCAGGCCAGGGTTACTTGCTCGCGGGTTTGGGCGAAGGTGCCGGACGTGTCGATGACGATGTCGGCGCGGGCCAGCTTTTCTGACTGCGGGTTCTGCGCAGCTACGCGCTCGTGCGCTTCGGCCTCGCTCATCCCGCGCGAGCGCATCAGGCGGTTCACCTGTTCTTCGGGAGGGCAATGAGTCACCCAGACGCTGTTACAGCGGTCGGCCCAACCGCTCTCGATGAGCTTGATGACCTCGATCACCGCGACCGAATCGGGGGGCAACTCGTCCAGTTGGCGCTGAATCTCCACGTGCACTGCCGGGTGCGTGATCTGTTCCAGTTGCTTCAGCTTTTGCGGATCGTTGAACACGACTTCGCCCAGCGCCTTGCGGTCCAGGTCGCCGCTGGGCTGCAACACCTGCGCGCCGAATGCGCGAACGATTTCCGCCAGCGCTGGCTGGCCCTTTTGAACGACGATGCGTGAAGTCTGGTCGGCATCGATGATGGTTGCGCCCAGTTCGCGCAATCGCTGCGCGACGGCGCTCTTGCCTGTGGCGATGTTGCCCGTCAGACCAATGAGTATACGAGGTGCCATATAGCAGGGTATTGTAAATTTGGATGGAAATGGAGAGATTCGGGATATGAGATTGGAGATTCAAGGGAACCACGGATTGTCCATCATGCGTGATCCCCACAGTGCTCACAATCGCCGGCATCCAGATTCACGCATCACGTTTCATTCTTCGCGCATCTAATCGTAAAATTCAGTCGTTAAGTGAATCTCTAATCTCTGCTATCAAATCTCTTTTTGCGATGAAAAAGACGAGAGCGATTGAAATATTGGATAAGGCCAACATCCCTTATGAGCTGACCACCTTCGAGGCGACGGAGTTCACCGCCGAGGAGGCGGCGCAGAAGATGAACATGGCGCCGGAGGACGTGTGGAAGACGCTGGTGGCGCGTGGCGACCGCAGTGGCGTAGTGATGGCAATCGTGCCGGGGCCGCACACGTTAAGTTTGCGCAAGCTGGCCCAGGCCACCGGCAGTAAACGCGCCGAAATGGTGGACGTGAGCGAGTTGATGCGTCTGACGGGCTTTTTGAAGGGCGGCGTCTCGCCGCTGGGTGGGCGGCATCAGTATCCCATCTTCATCGACCAATCGGTGAACGCGCACGCGCGCGTCGCCGTCAGCGCCGGCCAGCGCGGCTTGCAGATTCTGATTGCCCCGGCGCATCTCATCCGCGTCACGCAGGGCACAGTGGCTGATTTGATCGAGTGAGGTGCGGTTTCGCCACGGAGATGCGGTTTCACCACGGAGACACAGAGAACACGGAGATTAAGAAATAAGAATTTACCGCAGAGCCGCCGAGGTTTTATTCGTAATCTTCGCTTCTGTGCTGTTTATTCCTGTGATTTCACCGCAAAGCACGCAAAGGGATTCAATTACTCTTTACGGCGCGACGACCTGGAAAGCACTCTGCGCCGGTGGGCTCTCTTCGCCGGACGGCCCCACCTCGGTGATGGCATACAGGTAGGTCGTGCCGTGCACCAACTCCGCGTCGGCATATTCATAGTGCCCATTTGCCCCCGGCGTGGCCGGCACGATGGCGATGCGTCGCCAGGTCTTTTCACTCACCGCCTTACGCAACACCTGGTACCACTGCGCGTCGGCCTGTCCGCCTGACCAGCTCACCACGATCCGATCCTCTTTCACATCCAGCGTCACCAGGATCGGCCCAGCTGCGGGCGTGGCGGTGGATGCGGCGGGAAGTGAGATGTCCGGCACGCTGATGCGCGAGAGTTGCGAATTGATCCAGCCCCCCACGTCGGGCGGCTGGATGTGCACGAACGAAAAGGTCCATGGCGCGAACAGGGCCAGGCAGCCCAGCACCAGTGCGATGAGCGTGATGATTGCCACAATCGGCCCGAGGATCACCATTTTGATGATCTCCCCAAGAATGCGCAACGGGAGGGTCACGATGTGCCAGATAAGATGAAGCAGCCAATGGATGATGTGCATGACCTGTCGCTCCTGCGTAGGAGAGTGTACACCCGGCTCAATCCTTCTCACCCTGAACATCGGCTGGTGGGCGAAGTTTACAACCAAAATCGGCAGGCTTTCTGTGTGATCTCGGTCCGATGTCCGGCCTGCGCCGGACTTGTTTCCCGAATGGGGGATTTCATTCCTCCGCCCGCGACCCTCTTACGGCTCGCCCAGGTACCTGGCGAACCAGGCCAGCGTGCGTGCCCAGGCGTCTTGCGCGGCGGTGGGGTTATAACGCGTGCCCGTGTCGTTGTGGAAGGCATGATCGGTGTTGGGGTAAATGATCTGCTCGAAGGTCTGATGATTCTGCGCCATGGCCTGTTGCACCGGCTGAATGCCCTGGTTCACGCGCGCATCGTTGCCGGCGTAAATGCCCAACATGGCCGCCTTGATGCTCGCCACATTCGCCGGCGGCGGAAGCGGACCATAGAATGGAACGCCCGCCTTCAGGTCCGCCAGTTGGGCTGCGACTAACCACGTTACACCGCCGCCGAAACAAAAGCCCACCATCCCCACGCCGTCGGGCCGCACGTAGGGTTGGCTTTGCAGATAGTGCCAGCCGGCTTCAAAATCTTGCACGAACTGGCTGGTGGGCGTTTGCGACAGGAGGCCCGGCACCTGGGTCGGGTCGGCAATCGCCGACGTGCCACCCTTGCGCGACAGCAAGTCCACCGCCAGCCCTACGTAACCCGACTTGGCCAGGCGGCGCGCCACGTCTTTGATGTGTTCTGTCAGCCCGCGATTCTCGTGGCATACCAATACCGCCGGCGCGCGCGCGTCGCCGGCTGGTCGCGCCAGGTAGGCCATCACGCTGGCGTCGCCGCTGGTAAAGCCCGTCATGCCGGCCTGAATGTCGGGGTCACCCTCCGGGATGTTGATGGCGGTGCCGGGCATGGGTGCAGGTTGGGTGGACGGGAACTCGGTCGGTGTTGCGCCGGAGGCCCTCGTCGCCGTCGCAGCCAGGGTGCCACTGGTTGGCGCGAGCGTCTGCGTCGGTTGGAAGCGCTCACCGGCGATAGCCATGGCTTCGGGCGCTGGTGTGCAGGCGGCCAGCAGCGCGCTGGCGGTCGTCAGGTTGCCCACCACGCCGCCGATCATCTTCAGCGCCTGGCTCGCCGTCAAGCGGCCTTCGCTATAGTCTTCCAGGAACTCATCCACCAGGTACCTTTGGAAATAATTCATCGTTCTTCCTCTCATTCATCATTAACTATCTGCGTTTGGCTTTTGCAGGATGGAAACGGGAACGTGGCACAGAGGGCTGCTTTGAGGCGGGAATGGGCGCTTATGTGGACGATATAAGCGATGATGCAGGCCGGGGCTTAACAGGCCTCAAGTTGATGATGAGAATTACCTGAGAGGCGCGATATGCAACCGCAGCCGCGCCGATACGCAGGAGCATTGGCCCGTGAGGCTCCTCGTAGAGTGGCCCGGGCGTGTGCTTTCTGTCGTATGACAGGTGTGAGGGGGTGTCAAATACCTTCATTGCACGTTGCACTCACCCCTAAAAAGGTGGACAATAGTGCAAGCGTTGTCATGGATCGTTACGCGTCGTGATTCGTCGTTTTGTTCAATGGGCTCGTTATCTTGCGCCTGAGATTAGGCGTATTGGAGGAACTTAACCATGACGTTTGAATTACCGTCACTACCGTGGGCAGACACTGCATTGGAGCCATTCATCTCAGCAAAGACGATCAGTTTCCACTATGGCAAACACCACAAAGCCTATGTGGATAACCTCAATAAGCTGATCGCCGGCACCGACCTGGAGAGCAAGTCACTTGAGGAGATCATCCAGGCCACCGCGTCCGACGCCAGCAAAACCGGCGTGTTCAATAATGCGGCACAGGTTTGGAACCATACCTTCTTCTGGCATTGCATGAAGCCGGGCGGCGGCAAGCCAAGCGGGAAGATCGCCGAGCGCATCGAGGAGACCTTTGGCAGCTACGAAAAGTTCGCTGAGCAATTCAAGGCCGCGGCAGTGGGTCGCTTCGGCAGCGGCTGGGCCTGGCTGATCGACGATGGCGGGACGCTGAAGATCATCAGCACCCCCAACGCCGATAATCCGCTCGCGCATGGGCAGAAGGCGCTGCTCACCGTGGATGTATGGGAGCATGCCTACTACCTGGACTTCCAGAATCGCCGGCCCGACTTCGTGCAGGCGTTCCTTGATCACCTGGTCAACTGGGACTTCGTGACGAAGAACCTGGGTTAATCAGCCTTAAACCGGCATGGCGGGCATCCGCCATGCCGGTTCTTCTCAGGCGTTATTGCCTCTTCACTGGGATCCAGACCTCGCACGTGTAGTCGTCTTTCTGCGTGTCGCCGGGACCGTAAATCTCCAGTTCGTAGTTCATCGCCTTGACGTACCCGCTGGACGGGAACCACTCGGCCACGATTCTTGTCATCAGCGCTTCAACGGGGTGGGTGGCCTGGCTGAGCGTGCCCTTGGCGGTGAACACGGCCCAGGTGCCGGCAGGCACTTCGAAGGGCGTCAGCTCCGCGTATACTTCGCCTTCTTTCGCCTGGGCGCCGATTGAGATGATCGTCTCACCCGCATCGGTGGTGTGGGTGACCCCGACCTGATAGAACGGCGGGCGGTAGAGCTTGTACTTGTCGCGAATGATTTCGTTCATGCCGCCGTCGAGAAACTCGTCCCAGTACGTCCACACCTTTCCGCTTCTCTCCTTCCAGGTTTTCCCTTCTTTGTTGGACGTCCACCTGCCAAAGTTCTTCACGATGCCCACGCACTTGATCGTGCCCATGTCGACGATGCGATATTCCATGTCAGTATCTCCTTTGATTGATATATGGAAGGAGATGCGCGGGTACATTCTGAGCTTCACTCCCAGGGTGCTCGCTTCCTTCGGCGTGACCTGGTGCAAGGCGCTGAACGCGCGGGTGAAGGCGTCCGGCGAGTCGTAGCCGTACTTCAGCGCCACGTCGATGACCCTGACATTGCCGCTCTGCAATTCGACGGCGGCCAGCGACAAACGCCTGCGCCGGATATACTCGGACAAGGACACGCCGACGACGTAGGAAAAGATCCGCCCGAACTGATAGACACCGCAACAGACGATCTTCGCCATGTCGTTCATGTCCATGTCTTCTGTGATGTGGTCTTCGATGTAGTCCACAACCTCGGTCATTCTGCTCAGAAAGTCCATCTGCATCTTCCTCTCAGGCACAGGCTATCAAAGGAGCTTGCCGAATACCCTGCAAATGTAAAACAAATGTGCAGGGGGAGAAAGTGCCCACTTCTCAGGCGGTTCATTTGGTGAATGATGTATAACTCTATTGAGCCGTGCCGGAAAGCGTTCCGCCCGCATGGAGTGACGCTCTGAATTCTGGTCAGGGAGTGAGGTGATCTTGTGCAAGGGCGAGTCGCCAAGCTGAAACATGCAGGCACATATGACTTGCCGGCGCAGGCAACAGCCCTCCAAAGCCGGGGGTGTTAAGTCTATCAAGTGGTGAAATCGTCTTTCTTTCACCTCGATCCAACTGGTGAGGCAGGATGAAAATCAAGGACTACGCTATCGCCGTAAAAAGACGGCTCGATTCCATAGACTTTTCGGTCCTATGGAGTGGCTTCAAAGCACATCGGTTTGCGTTATATGATCACGAAAACGTGTATCTGGAAGATGGCGTTATTCCCTACGACCGCAGGTTTTTGGGAAACACCTCTATTGCGTATGAAGGGGAATACATCGCGATCTGGGACATGAGCCATGAAAAGGAAGATGTTGACGCCGATGTTTTGACGTCAAACCTGGTACATGAGATGTTCCACGCATTTCAGTACGAAAATCACGATAAGCGATTCCCGAACGACCTCCATCTGCTGAATTATCCTGACGATTTGTTGAACTACTGGATGAAGTATCAGGAGAATGTGGAATTGTCCAAGGCGCTGCATTCCAGAGACTCTTTCCTGAAATTCGTTGGAATCCGAAAGCAACGGATGAGTAGGATCGGCGAAATAATCAACCAGGAATTCCTTGCCGAGACGGCCGAAGGATTGGCGGAATACAACGGGACCATGGCGCTGAAGCAACTTGCAGAGGATAAGTACAAGACAAGGATCGGGGAATATTCGGCGAAGCTATCCTCTCTGACCACGGATCAGTTCGACATTAGAAGAATTTCCTATTACGTGGGCGTTTTATTCTTCCTTTCATGTTTTGAGAATGGGTATCAACTCAATCCGGGCGCGTCCAACGACGAGACTTATTTCAGCCAGCTAACAGACACCTATTCGTTTGACGGCATTCCGGGCAACATCCCAAACATGAGTGACGCAGTTGGCGAGATGTTCCGCCAATATGTCGCCGACAAGGGAAATAGGCTGCGTCAATTCACTGATGTTCCTCGTGCGGAAACGGCCTTTGCCGGGTTGATATGCGGCTACGATCCTATGAACATGGTCAAGCGAGAGGATATGATCCTGTGCACTCATTTTGTGATGTTACAAAGTGCGAGCAATGATGAGCCGATATTCTTGAATGGCCCAGTACTGCTAAAAATGGAAAGCGGAAGCGATAATTCGGTGGTAGCCTATCTTCGCTAGGCCGTGTTGTTTGGGGCTTAGCACACTATCGGCATTGTATAACTATGTCGTTGTAGTGTGGTTCGTCCCTGCTAATGTCACAGTACAATCCCTACACAATGCTCACCCAAAGCGAAATCGTCTCCGGGCTGCGCGCGCTGGGCCTGCCAACCGGCGCAGGCGTGATGGTGCACTCGTCGCTGAAGAGCTTCGGGCAGGTGCAGGGCGGCCCACGCACAGTGATCGAGGCGCTCATGGAAGTGCTCACGCCGCAGGGCACGCTGCTCATGCCTACGTTCAACCACGGCACGCCCTTCGAGGAAGGCGGCCCCGGTTACTATCACCCCGCAGAGACGCCCACCATCAACGGCGCGATCCCCGATCATTTCTGGCGTATGCCCGCCGTGCGGCGCAGCTTGGACCCAACGCACCCATTTGCGGCGTGGGGCCGGCACGCGCGGCGATACACGCAGTTTCATCACCGCACCCTGACGATGGGCCCGCAATCGCCGCTCGGTCTGTTGCTCGCGGATGACGGTTTTGGCCTGCTGATGGGTGTGGGTTATGGCTCTAACACGTTCCATCACGTGGTGGAGATGTCCACCGGCGCGCCGTGCCTGGGCCTGCGTACCGAGGCTTACCCGGTGGTGCTGCCCGATGGGCGCGAGGTGCTAGGCCGCACGTGGGGCTGGCGCGAGCGGGCCTGCCCCTTGACCGATCACACCGCCTACGCGGCAGAGATGGCTGCGCGCGGGCTGGACCGGGAAGTGCTGATCGGGACCAGCCGGGTGAAGTTGTTCCGCCTGCGCGATTGTTTCGAGGTGGTGGCGGCTTTTCTGCGCGAGGGCAAGCAAGATGCGCCACCGTGCAGCCGTTGCCCCATCCGCCCGCGCCGCGTGGCACAGACCGTCGCGTCGGATTGGGATGCTGAGCGGCAGCGCCCAGTGCCGGAGTCTGTGGCGTGGAAGTATTGAAGCCCCTATTGATCTTAGAGCCACATGATTAGCAAATAGACGCATTAGTACTACACTAACTAGTAGTGTTATAGATATCGTGAGCAGCGATCTCTAATTGCCATTGCTCTTGTTTTTTAATGAAAGGTAAGAGGTATGTCCGAGCTTGTATGTATGCAAGGGGGTATTAAATGGCCGAACAAACTATTATTTGTCCAAACTGTGGCAAGCGCATCCCAGTGACTAAGGCCTTGACAGCACAGATTGAAGCAGGTCTAAGGCGTGCCTATGAAAATGATGCTAAAAAACAACAACAAAAGCTGAAGGATGACTACGCTTACAAGCTCTCATTAGAAATTACTCGCGTTGAAAAAGAGGCCCAAAAGAAAGCTTCTGAAGCTGCCGAAGCCGAATTAATAAAACTTCAGCAGCAGCTTGCTAATGCACAGAAGCGGGAAAATGTGCTACAGGCAGATTTTGATAAGAGACTTGTAAAAGAGCGCCTAAGGATCGAGACAGAGGCTAAGTCCAAGGCACAAAAAGATATATCTCAACAACTTAAGAGCCTGAGAGGAGAACTCCAGGAGAAAACCAAACAAATATCAGAATTTGACAAGCTTAAACAAGAGTTGCAAAAGCAACAGGGCCAGCTAAAGGCAAAAGAAGAAGCCCTTGATATTGAGGTATCGCGCCGTGTTGATAAGATGATGCGCAAAGCTGAACAAGATATTACCAACAAAGTAGAGGCTGAGCATCACATACATGAACTCGAACTTGAAAAGAAATTGAGCGACGCCAAACGGCAAGCAATTGATCTCAAGCGCAAACTTGAACAAAGCTCGCAAAAGGAGCAAGGTGAAGTTGTTGAGATTGAACTTGAGAATGCCTTAAAGAAAGCCTTCCCTAACGATATTGTTGAACCTGTCCCCAATGGTAGATCCGGGGGAGATGTACTCCACAAGGTGTACTCCGCTGATGGGGCATATTGTGGAACGATCATTTGGGAATTAAAAAACACGAGAAGTTGGAGCAAGATGTGGCTAAGTAAGCTGCGTGCCGACCAACGCAGAGAGAAGGCTGAATTAGCAGTGTTAGTTTCGGCAGCTCTACCAAAAGATTTTCATTTCTTTGGCCAGATAGATGGCGTATGGATCGCAGAACTTCCCTTATCCATCTGTCTTGCTACTGCATTAAGAATAAATCTTATTCAAGTAGCCTTATTGAGGATTTCATCCAAAGGTAAGCAAGAGAAAATGGAAATGCTTTATGCATACCTTTCAAGCTCTGAGTTTAGACATAGGGTTGAAGCAATCGTGGAAGCCTTTAGCTCAATGAGAGATGACCTGGCAAGAGAAAGGTTGATGATGGAAAAGCAATGGGCGAAGCGCGAAAAACAGATTGAGCTCGTCATTGAAAATGTTTCTGGAATGTATGGTGATATGCAAGGAATGGCAGGTCATTCTCTGCCGCAGATCAAGCGATTGGAGTTACCAATTCAATCGTCACATTGACTGACCATTGGACAAGTCAATGCCAACATTATGATCGTGTCTTATAGATGCTAATCAGTCAGGCTGTTAGATGTAAGCCCCGATGCCACATATCGGGGCTGGTTTCAAATCTCGGGGGATATCCCCCATGTCCTGTGCCGGTATCTTGGATTTATTTGCTTGGAAAGATACACCATGTGCCACCAGACTCGTGCTGGGTTGGGTAACAGACTGTAAGAGAAACGATCCTGCCTGACATGCGAATTCGTGGTTAGCCTCATTCCAGCACCAGTCTTGTGTAAGTGTCTTTAGCCTGTCAGTTGGTTCGCCGCCTAAGGACATGATCAACCCTCTGCATCATCTTCGTCATCATCCAACTCTGCGTATGAAGGATCTACCAGTACCTCACGTCCGTCCTCCAGGCGCACAAGCCGGCCCACGTTGTGCTCAAAATGCGAGATAGATTCGGGCGGCCGGCCATGAGTGCTCAGGTAACTGAAATGTGCTGCATTGAATGGCGGAGTGTCTGGCTCGTCTGGTAAGGTCAGCACGTGACGTAGAAAAAGATCGCGCGCGGCGATCAAATCACGCGGCAGGCGAATCGCTTCTGCACGGTTACACTGCAAGGCCATCAAAATTTCACGCTTCGCTTGAGCGGCGCTGATTTCTTGCAAATCTAACCCCGCATTAGCATGTTGGGGCTCCAGGAATTCGTGTAATAACACATCAGGCTCTCGGTTTGGGAATTCCACCACATCCTTCATGGCGCCTTCCCAGGGTGGGTTCCGATCAATCAAGAATCCAAAACCTTTTACACGATTGCGCTTCGGGTGTGAATACCAGAGCACCATCACCTCAGACTGCCACTCGTTCGCCACATGGAATGCCCGATAGAACCAATCCGTAGTAGCGGATTGCGGGACTAGCGCCTTCCCTCCCACTGCCGTTAACCAGGCCGTTGCGCGGGCGCGCTGCTCTGTATCTATCGGTTGATTTGCTGTCAGTTTTTCCAGGGCAGGTACATATCCATTTCGTGCCAGCCAGGCCGGGATCACTTGTTCCAGGCGTGCCCGCGCAGTCTGCTGTATAGCAAGGCAAGCACCAAGGATTGTTGCCACCACGGCATCGGGTTTGCAGTTTTGTGTGACTTTGTCCAAGTCCGCTGCCAGCGTCTTATCCGGCTGTGAGAGCCATACGGGGTCGGTGAATAACTGATCAAAGCGTGGGCGTAGCATCACCTCGGGCGAGAAAGCGGGCGTTTTGTGAGGCTTGTTGCGGTTCTTGCTCATAACTATCCCTATGGTAAAAGGGGCGCACAATCGTGCGCCCCTCTGCGTCCCACGCGACTCTGCGGTGAGAACACAATCGAAAATCTCTACACGTCCAGGTTGCGCACGTCCTTGGCGTGCGTGGTGATGAACTTCCGGCGCGGTGGCACGGCGTTGCCCATCAACATGTCGAAGGTGCGGTCGGCCTCGGCGGCATCATCTACTGTCACCTTCAGCATGGTGCGCTTCAGCGGGTCCATCGTGGTATCCCACAGTTGCTCCGGGTTCATTTCACCCAGACCTTTATAGCGGTTTACCACCACTTGCTTGGTGTCGGTCGTGTCCAGCCCTTTGCCCTTCATCTCGGCCAGGATCGTATCGCGCTCCGGATCGGTGTAGGCATAGCGCACGTCCTTAGCTCGCTTCGCCTCGATGCGATACAGTGGCGGTTGCGCGATGTACAGGTGCCCGTCCTCGATCAATTGCTGCATATAGCGGAAGAAGAAAGTGAGCAGCAGCGTGCGAATGTGGCTGCCGTCCACATCGGCGTCGGTCATGATCACACAGC